>CAYPBL010000007.1:32578-73922 GCA_964408965.1 uncultured Phycisphaeraceae bacterium
GTGCGGTCGAAACGCCTGCCCTTGAGCTGCTGCGCGATGGCCAGCAGCGCCGCGGTCCCGGAGCCGTTGTCGTCGGCGCCGGGCGTCGTCGGAACGCTGTCGAAGTGCGCCCCGACGACGACAATCTCCTCGGGCCTGGTCGTGCCGGGTATTTCCACGATGACGTTGCGCCATGTGAGGGGCTGCGGATTGGCGAGCGTCTCCGCAGTGAATCGCCCATCTTCAGCGGGACGGATCTGCAGCCGCATGCCCTGGGGAACGCGGGGCAGACGGTCGGGCGTCCAGTCGAGGGGCATCGTCCGGGGCGTGTAGCCCATCTGCGTGAGGGTGTCGACGAGCCAGGCTTCGGTCGCCTCGAGGCCTGCGCGGCCGGCATCGTCGGCCAGGGGCGAGCGACGGGGCGGCAGATGCTCGATCCAGCTGCGCAGCTGCGCAGTCAGAGCGTCGGGCGCAGCCTTCGCCTGCGCGACGCTGCACGCCAAGGCTGCGCAGAGGAGCTTCGCAGCTGGAGAAACGCGTCCGCTTCGCATGGGCCACTGTAGCCCGCAGGCAGCGACCGGTGGATTCCGATGGTGGCTGGTCGGAACAGAGGCGAGGATGGCGCAAACCGTTTGCCTGCAGGCGAATCGTGTGGTAGGGTGCACGTGCACAGGCGCAGGAGTCATCGCGAACGGTGCGAGTTTTCTGCGCAGAGTTGGTCCAGGAGGGGCGACGGAGGATGCGCCATGCGCAGAATGTGTGCGTGTTCGTGGACGGCGCTTGTCGCCGTGATGGGGCTTGGTGTCGAAGCGGCGCACGGGCAGAGGGAAAACGGGCCTGTCCCGCTCGCGGTCGACACCTCCTCGCTGCCCGTCTACACCGTGGACGACATCCAGGTTCGGTGGTCGTCGCTGGAGGTCACCGATGATGTTGCGGCGCCGTTGGACATGGGCGGCGAAAGGACGATCTACTCCTCGGTCACTGGCGCGGTCGGCGGAGGGTTTTTCGCCCAGAACGGCAACTTCCTCATCGACGACTACCAGGGCGTCGACGCGCCGGCCCCGACAGGACTGCCGCTGCGAACGCTGCGGTTCGAAGGAGGCGTGACGGTGGCGGGGATGGTCGCCTTCTTCGTCTTCTTCGACGAGGCGAACAACCAGCTGGGCGGATTCGGCTTTCAGTTCCCCATCGTGGGCGGACAGGTGTGGGAGTTCGTGGACCCCACGCCCCAGACGCCTGTGCTCATCAACGAGCGGGGCAAGCTGGCTGTCGTCGCCGCGACGGCGCAGCAGAACACGTCGCTGGGCATAGGCACGACGGTGACATGGTCGCAGAGCCCCTCGGCGCCGTCACTGGGAGTCAATGTGGGAACGCCAGGCCAGGGACAGGGCGGCGAAGCCAGCACGGTGTATTCCTTCGAGCTCAGCGTCGAAGTGCCCGCCCCGGGGCCCACCATGGCGCTGATGACCTTTGGCGGCCTCGCTGCGATGAGTCGCCGCAGAAGGACGGACGCCTGCTGCTGATACACTGCCGTGGCCATGGACAGGCGGCTGAACGGCTTGGCGACGCTGCCCGACGACCCCTTGGAACGCCTCCGTCTGCGCAAAGGCGCACGCGAGGCTGACGCCGTGGCGGCATCGGCGCTTTTTCAGGCGTACAAGCGGCGGCTGCAGCGGCAGCGCTCTCGCGCAGCCTGGGCGGTGGAGGCGTTCCTGCAGCGCTGTCCGCGCGGGCTGGCGGAGCGGGTCGCTGCAGTCTCGCTGCGCAGCGGCACGCTGACGATCGCGCCGCGCGACGCCGCCAGCAGATACGAGCTGGACCGCTGGCTGCGGGCAGGAGGCGAGCAGGAGATCATCTCCGCCTCCAGGGGCCCCCTGCAGCGGGTGCGGCTGACGACGACGGCCGCTCGGGGGGACAGCGGCGTCGCCCTGGATTGATCGTCAGCCCCACGCAGCCGATAGAGTTCACCATGCTCGTCCACCGGGCCACGACGGACCTGCCCAGGCAGCTCCGCGAACACCTCAAGACCATCCGCGCCACAGCTCGCGAAGCGGGGCTGGACTTCTTCGACGTGGTCTTCGAGGTCGTCGACTTCGAGACCATGAACCAGATCGCCGCCTACGGCGGATTTCCCGTCCGCTATCCGCACTGGCGCTGGGGGATGGAGTACGAGAAGCTCCGCAAGCGCGACGCCTACGGCCTTGGGCGCATCTACGAGCTGGTCGTCAACAACGACCCCTGCTACGCCTACCTGCAGGAGTCCAACTCGCTGCTCGACCAGAAGCTGGTCATGGCCCACGTCTTCGCCCACGCGGACTTCTTCAAGAACAACCTCTGGTTCTCGAAGACCAACCGCAAGATGGTCGACGACATGGCCAACCACGCCACGCGCGTCCGCAGGCACATCGAGCGCGAAGGCCAGGAGCGGGTGGAGCGGTTTCTGGACCTGTGCCTGAGCGTCGAGACGCTGATCGACCCGCACTCGATGTTCATGAAGCGAAAGGGCGCGGACGAGCAGGACGACGACGAGCAGCGGGATCAACGCAACCAGAGCAGAAGCTCCGCCAAACGACGCGCTCTGTCGCCCGGGCTCGATCGTCTGGCCAATCCCCGCCCGGACGACGACTCGCGCTCGGACGATGGCGCCGAGCCTGCGCCGGCGAGGTCGAGGACTCCCGCTGCGCCGACGCGCGATGCGCTGCTCTTTCTGCTCGAGCACGCGCCGCTGGAGTCGTGGCAGCGGGACATTCTGGCCATCGTCCGCGAGGAGGCGTACTACTTCGCGCCGCAGGCGATGACGAAGATCATGAACGAGGGCTGGGCCACGTACTGGCACAGCAAGCTCATGACCGAATCCCTGCTCGAGCCTGCGGAGATCGTTGACTACGCCGACCAGCACTCGGGCGTGGTGCACATGCCGGTCGGCGCCTTCAACCCCTACAAGCTCGGCGTCGAGCTCTTCAAGGACATCGAGCGCCGCTGGGACAGAGGTCAGCACGGCCCGCAGTGGGAGCGGCTCGACAGCGTCGGCGCCCGCGAGCGCTATGACGACAAGTCCCTCAAGGGCAGGGAGAAGATCTTCGAGGTCCGCCGCATCTACAACGACGTGCAGTTCCTCGACGAGTTTCTCACCGAGGAGTTCGTCGACAGCCGCCGCATGTTCCGCTGGCGGCGCGACCCGCGCACAGGAAAGCTCCACAGGATCGACAGCGACTTTGGCCAGATCAAGCAGACGCTGCTGGCCAGGCTGGCTAACTCGGGACAGCCCTACATCTACGTGGTCGACGCGAACTACCTCAACCGCGGCGAGCTGTACCTGGCGCAGCGCTGGATCGGCGCCGACCTCGACGTCGCCAGCGCCATGGAGACGCTCAAGGCCCTGCGCAGACTCTGGGGAAGGCCCGTCCGTCTGCAGGCCCGCGTCGACGACGAGCTCTGGCTCTTCACCTGCGACGACCCCGACGAGGCCGTCAGCCGGCAGGTCGTCGACGAGGACACGCCTCCGCCTGCCCACAGCCTCTGACGGACGGCCGGCGCAGCGGGGCGCCCATACCATCGCACGAGGTGTCGCAGCCCCCGAACAGAAAGGCGCCAGCCGCTGCGGAGCGCGCCCCGCGCTCGAGCGTGAACAACCGCATCGAGGCTCTGCTGCGCAGGGCCAAGGAGCTGCCCCGCGCCCCGGGCGTCTACCTCTTCAAGGACGCCAGGGGCAGCGTGCTCTATGTGGGCAAGGCCGCCAGGCTGCGCGACCGCGTCTCGTCCTACTTCCTGCCCTCAGCGGACCTTGGCCCGAAGAAGCAGGGCATGCTCGAGCTCGTGGAGGACTTCGACGTCGTCGAGTGCGAGTCGGAGTGGGAGGCGCTGCTGGCCGAGGCCCGGCTCATCAAGGACGCCAGGCCCCGCTTCAACTCCCTGCTGACCGACGACAAGACGTTTCCCTACCTGGTCGTGACGACGCGGGAGGATTTCCCCGCCGTCTTCGTGACCCGCGAGCTGACGGACCCGCGCTGCAGGGGGGCGCAGGTCTTCGGCCCCTTCACCTCGCCCGGGGCGCTGCGCGAGGCGGTGGACCTGCTGCAGAGCGTCTTTCGCTTCCGCACGTGCTCGCTGCGCATTCTGCCCGGCGATCCGCGCAACAGACGCTTCCGGCCCTGCCTGCTGCACTCGATCGGCAAGTGCTCAGCCCCGTGCGCCGACCGGATCGATCGCGAGGCGTACCGCGCAGACGTGCAGCGGTTTCTGCGGTTTCTGACGAGCAGGCGGTCAGCGACGCTCAGGAGCATGCGCGAGGAGATGCGCACCTGCGCAGAGAGGCTGGACTTCGAGCAGGCTGCGGCGCTGCGCGACCAGATCCGGGCGCTGGAGAAACTCGACGAGCGGGCCAGCAGACGGGACCGCTGGCAGCCCGAGATCGAAGGCGCGATCCTCGAGCCGGAAAAGGGCCTCAGGGCCCTGCAGAAGGTGCTGGAGGTGGAGGCGCCTATCCGCTGCGTCGAGGCCATCGACATTGCCCACCTGCAGGGGGGCGAGACCGTCGGCGCCAAGGTCTGCTTCGTCGACGGCAGACCCCTCAAGAGCCAGTACCGCCGCTACCGCATCCGCCACGCGCACAACGACGACTACGCTGCGATCCGCGAAACCGTCAGCAGACGCTACCGCGAAGCGGGAAAGGGCGAGGAGCTCTACCCCGACGTGATCCTCATCGACGGCGGTCTGGGGCAGCTGCACGCGGCGCTGGAGGCCTTCGCGTCGCTTGCCCAGCAGCCGCCGATGGTGATCGCCTTGGCCAAGAAGGAGGAGCTGCTCTACGTGCAGCGGCGCTCGGCGCCGATTCGGCTGGCCCGCACCAACGCGGCGCTGCGCCTGTGTCAGGCGATCCGCGACGAGGCCCACCGCTTCGCCCAGCACTACCACCACGTGCTTCGCCGCAAGAAGACGCTGGGCGGTTGACGCTGCTTCCTCCCCCGTTGTTGGCGCTTCGCGGCGAGGAGCCCACAAGGGAAGAAGTACACTGCTGGCTGGCCCGCGGCGAGGCGGACGCCGTCGCGGCGGCTGAGTCGAATACAGCAACACAAGGAGCAACCGCATGCGCGCGAGCATCTCGACCCGTTGGAAGTCCTGGCGTCGCGTGGGCGCCATGGCTGTCGCAGCTTCCCCCGTGGCGCTGGGCGCCTGCGCAACGTCGCCCGAAGCGTCGACGCGCAGCGCAGCGGCTCCGCAGCCTTCGGGCCTGCAGCTGCCGCTGCAGTACCCCAAGGCCCGCGTCGTCGACCACGTCGACGACTACCACGGCGTCAAGGTCGCGGACCCCTACCGCTGGATGGAGGACCTGGACTCGCCCGAGCTCAAGGCTTGGATCGAGGCGGAGAACGCGATCACCTTTCCGTTTCTGCGCTCAATAGCTGCCCGCGGCCCCATCGAGTCGCGGCTGACCGAGCTGTGGAACTACGAGCGCTTCGGCACACCCTTCAAGGAGGGCGGCCGCTACTTCTACACCCGCAACGACGGCCTGCAGAACCAGAGCGTGCTCTACGTGGCTGACTCGCTCGACGCAGAGCCCCGTGTGCTGCTCGACCCCAACACCTTCTCCGACGACGGGACAGTCTCGCTCGGCGGCTACTCGATCAGCCACGATGGTCGCTACATCGCCTACGCCACCTCCGACGGCGGCTCCGACTGGCGCACCTGGCGCGTGCGCGACATCGACACGGGAGAGGACCTGCCCGACGTGATCCAGTGGTCGAAGTTCTCCGGCGCCTCGTGGGCGCCCGACAACTCGGGCTTCTACTACAGCAGGTACGACGCGCCCAGCGAAGGCAACGCCCTGGCCAACGTCAACCGCAACCAGAAGGTCTACTTCCACGCCCTGGGAACGCCCCAGGAGCAGGACCAGCTCGTCTACGAACGGCCCGACCATCCGGAGTGGGGCTTCGGCGCCTTCGTCACCGACGATGGCGCCTACCTCATCATCAACGTCTCGCAGGGGACCGACCGCCGCAACCGCGTCTTCTACCGCGACCTGCGCTCGGGCAGCGGCGAGATCGTCGAGCTGCTCAACGACTTCGACGCGTCGTACTCGTTCATCGACAACGACGGCCCCGTCTTCTGGTTCCGCACGGACCTGGACGCGCCGCGGGGCAGGGTGATCGCCGTCGACACCAGACAGCCGTCGCGCGACCACTGGCTGGAGATCATTCCCGAAACCGTCGACACGCTGCGCGGCGTCAGCGCCGTGGGGGGGCGCTTCGTCGCGACGTACCTGCACGACGCCCACACCCGCGTGCGCATGTTCAGCTTCGACGGGCGCGACCTGGGCGAGATCGAGCTGCCCAGCATCGGCTCAGCGGGCGGCTTTGGCGGCAAGAAGCAGGACCAGGAGACCTTCTACAGCTTCTCCTCCTACACCACGCCCCCGACCATCTACCGCTACGACTTCGCCAAGGGAGCGAGCGAGGTCTTCCGCAGGGCCGACGTCGCCTTCGACCCGAACGACTACGTCACCAGGCAGGTCTTCTACACCAGCAAGGACGGCACGCGCGTGCCCATGTTCATCACGCACAAGAAGGGGCTGCGGCGCGACGGGAACAACCCCACGCTGCTCTACGGCTACGGCGGCTTCAACATTCCGCTCACGCCCCGCTTCAGCGTCTCGAACCTGGTGTGGATGGAGATGGGCGGCGTCTACGCGGTGGCCAACCTGCGCGGCGGAGGCGAGTACGGCGAGCAGTGGCACCAGCAGGGCATGAAGCTCAACAAGCAGAACGTCTTCGACGACTTCATCGCCGCCGCCCAGTGGCTTATCGACAACCGCTACACCTCGACGCCCAAGCTGGCCATCGCCGGCGGCAGCAACGGCGGTCTGCTCGTCGGGGCGGTGATGACGCAGCGGCCGGACCTCTTCGGCGCCTGTCTTCCCGCGGTGGGTGTGATGGACATGCTCCGTTTCAACAAGTTCACCATCGGCTGGGCGTGGGAGAGCGACTACGGCTCGCCTGAGAACCCCGACGAGTTCAAGGCGCTCTACGCCTACTCGCCCTACCACAACATCAGGGACGGCGTGTGCTATCCGCCCACGCTCATCACCACAGCGGACCACGACGACCGTGTGGTGCCTGCGCACTCCTTCAAGTTCGCCGCCCGCCTGCAGGCGGCGCAGGGGTGCGACAACCCCATCCTCATCCGCGTCGAGACCCGCGCAGGCCATGGCGCTGGAACCCCCACGAGCAAGCGCATCGAACAGGAGGCTGACCGCTGGGCCTTCCTCACCTGGGCGCTGCGCATCGACGCTGCCTCGGTCGCCGCTGCTGAGACAGCAGCGACATCGCCGTGACAAGGCGCTGAAGAACTCCCTTGCGCGCAACGAACAAGGCCTGGACGAGCTGCTCGTCCAGGCCTTTTCTCATGACCTGTCGTTCAAGCGTGCGACGTAAGGCTCAACGGCGATGGTCGTTGGACTCGTCGCCGTTGGTCGGGATCAGCCCCAGTTGACGGTACTTGTCGAGGTACTTGTCGCGGAGCATCGTCTGTTTGTTGCGCAGGTCGATGCGGCGGCCGTCGATGAAAGCGTCGAGCACGTGCGTGCGAACGTCGAGAATGTCGCCGTCAGCGATGAAGAGCGTGGCGCTCTTGCCTTCTTCGATCGAGCCGTACGCCTGATCCACACCCAGAATCTGGGCGGTCGAGAGCGTGATGGCCCGCAGGGCTGCCTCGGGCGACAGCCCGTAGGCCACGAAGGCTGCTGCCTGGTAGGGGAGGTTGCGCTCGTTGGAGGATCCGCCGCCGGAGACGACAGCCCAGCGGATTCCCGCGTCCTCCAGCGCCGTGGCGGAGGTGTAGGCCTCGTCGTAGGGCGCGTCGCGACGGCTGGGCGTGCGGTGGGCGCCCGAGAGCAGCACGGGAACGTCGTGCTTCTTGAGGATGTCCACACACTTGGGCGCGTCGCGACCGCCGACGATCACAGGCTTCAGCCCTCGCTTGACGGCCCAAGAGACGGCGGACTGGATCTGCTCCATATCGTTGGCGTTGATGAAGACGGGCGTGCGGCCTTCGATCGCGTCGCGCAGCGCCTCCAGTCTGATGTCCGTGGGGATGGAGGGGTCGGCCTCCTTGGCGCGAAAGTACGCCTCAGCCTTGTCGAAGAAGGCGTCGATCGAAGCCAGCGCCTTCTTGGCGCGCTTGCGCTGTGCTTCTTCGGTCATCGAAGGAGGCAGGAAGGGCGAGCGGAAAGGTCTGACGCGAGGCCAGCTCATCACCAGGCCCGCGTTGTCTGTGATGGTCATGTCCTCCCACGTCCAGCCGTCCAGACGGATGACGCCGGCGCGGCCAGCGACGGTTCCGCCGCTCGGCGCCACGCCCGCGACGAGCACGCCGTTTGCGCGGGCCACGGGAAAGTGCGTCGAGTCGGGGTTGATCGCCGCCACCGCCCGGACCTCAGGCGTGAAGTCGCCCTGCTCGTTGGTGTCGTTGGTCATGTCGACGGCGCCGATCTCCGTCAGGCCAAGCGACGTCAGGCCGCTGACGAGGCCCGGGTAGACGTGCAGCCCCGCTGCATTGATCCGGACGGGAGGCGCGGAGAACGTGGCGTCGAGCGACTCGCCTTCGCGGGCTATGCCGCGGATGACGCCGCCTTCGAACCACAGCGAGCCGTTCTCGATCACGCCGTGCGAGACGGTGTGGATCGTGGCGTTCTCGATGACCACGGGCCGGGTCTGCGGCGGGGCCTTGTGGATGAGGTCCTGGCTGCGGGCGGCCTGGGCGACGGCGCCAAGAGCCGTCGCCGCAGCGAGCGTCGAGAGTGTGGTCTTGGTCAGGGCGGTCACTGGTCGCCTCCTTCATTCGTGTGCATGGCGCGGAGCAGGATCTCCTGCGCGTCGCAGGCGTGCGCGGCGCCTGCCGCTTCGAGCGCAGCGGCGGCGCGAACAGCGTCCTCTGCGCCCGGGCGTCCCCGGCGGCGCATCATCTCGCGCATGCGCTCCATCATCTCCTGACGGTCGGCGCCGTGACTGGAGCCGCCGCCCTTGGCCTTCTTCCTGAGAATCTTCTGGATGATCCGCTGGCGTTCGCTGCGGACGCGCTCGCGCAGCTGCTTGTCCTTCTCGAGGGAGAAATACTCGGCGCCGTCGATGAAGACGCGCTCGGCTTTGCTGAAGTAGGAGAAGGGGTCGCCCGACCAGAGGACCAGATCCGCGTCCTTGCCCCGCTCGAGCGAGCCTGTGCGGTCTTCGATCCCCAGCTGATACGCAGCGTTGTAGGTCACGAACTTGATGGCTTCCTCAGGGGGAACGCCGCCGTACTTGACAGCCTTGGCGGCTTCGGTGTTGAGCCTGCGGGCAAGCTCTGAGGAGTCGCTGTTGAAGGTGACCGGCACGCCCACCTCGGTCATGATGGCGCCGTTGTAGGGGATCGCGTCGTAGACCTCGAACTTGTACGCCCACCAGTCGGAGAAGGTGGAGGCGCCGCGGGCATAGTCGCGGATGGCTTCAGCGACCTTGTAGCCCTCGAGCACGTGTTGGAAGGTGCCTATCTTGAAACCGAAGTCGCGGGCGACGCGCGTGAGCATGAGAATCTCGTCCTGCCTGTAGGAGTGGCTGTGGACGAGGCGCTCGCCCCGCAGCACTTCCGCCAGCGCCTCCAGCTCCAGATCGCGCCGGGGCGGCATGGTCAGCCTGCGCTCGCGCTCGCTCAGGGAGTTGTAGCGGTCCCACTCGTCCATGTAGTCGCGGGCTGCGGTGAAGCGGTCGCGGATGATGGCCTCCACGCCCATGCGCGTGTCGGGATACCTGCCGTTGCCGACGCGCTTGGGGTTCTCGCCCAGGGCGAACTTGATGCCCGGAGGGGCGCCTTCGAGGCGCATGTCGTCGGGCCGCTCCACGCCCCAGCGCAGCTTGATCACGCTGTTCTGCCCGCCGATCGGGTTCGCTGAGCCGTGCAGCTGGTTGGCGCCCGTCAGGCCGCCCGCCAGCTCGCGGTACAGCGCGATGTCGTCCGGGTTGATGACGTCCTGCACGCGGACCTCCGCGGTGACCGTCTCGCCCACCTCGTTGACGCCGCCAAGGCCCGTGTCGATGCCGCTGTGGCTGTGGGCGTCGATCAGCCCGGGCGTGACGTGCTTGCCCGAACCGTCGATGACGCGGATCCCCTGGGGGATGCGGGCGCCCTGGGTCGGGCCGACGTAGGCGATCCTGCCGTCGCGGACGACCACCGCCCCGTCGTCGATGATCCCCGCAGGGCCCGCGGTCCAGACTGTCGCGTGGACGATGGCGAAGTCCTCCGCTGCAGGAGGCTCGAGCAGGCCGAAAGCGCCGAAGGGAACGGGAAGCTCCTCGGGAACGTCGCTCACGGTCTTGTCGGTCTTCTCCGCCTCGTCCGTGGCGTTCTCCTGATCCTCGCCGTCCGCTTTGTCGGCGTTGTCGTTCTTCTTCGGGACGTCGCCTGTGCGGTGCGCCTTCCAGGGCATGGTCGAGCCGTCGGGATACACGACCGTTCCGTACATCTCGTCGCCCTCGACGACGGCGGAGAGGGAGAAGACGCCCTCGGTCTGGAACTTCTCGCCGGGAACGAGGAAGGAGAGGCGATTCTCGACGGTCTTGACGCCCTTGGCCTTTTCCTTGGCTTCGAAGGCGGGGATTTCGATCTCGATGGCGTTGCCCTTGCGGATGGTGAGGGTTCCCTCTTCGGGCTCCTCCTCCCCGAAGGTCGCCGCCCAGAGGCCGGTGTAGTCCGGCCCGGGCGCGGGGTTGATCTCGTAACGGTCGCCCTCGACCCAGACGTCGCGGATCGTGCCCTCCTTGTCGAAGAGGTCGCCGTCGACCACGACGAGGTTGGCGATGTAGCCAGGCTCGACTTTGCCCAGACGGTCAGCGACGCCCAGGATGGACGCAGGCGTCGTGGTCAACGCCGCCAGGGCCTGATCCTTGGTCAGGCCCTGCTCGATGGCTTTGCGGAGGTTGGCGTAGAAGCTGGAGCGCTGCTTGAGCTTGTCGGTGGTCAGGGCGACGGTGGCGCCGGCCTGGATGAGCCTGCGGGCGTTGGTCGGCGCCTGCTCCCAGTCCATCAGCTCGCGCAGCGTGACGGCTTCCTGGTCAGCGTAGGTGTCCACCGTGGGTTCGTCGGGAAAGTTGAGGGGGAGAATGACGGGCAGGCCGTCCTCGACGATGGGCTTGAGCCTGCGGTATTCCCTGCCGCTGCCGACGAGCGCTGCGGGCCTGCCGAACTCGCGGGCGATCTTGGCTGACCACAGGGCCTCCAGCTCGTTGTCCACATTGAAGAGCAACGGCTGGCTGTTGGAGCCGTTGGGGCCAAGGGCGTCCAGCGCGTCGTTGGGCTTGAGCGGCTCGAAGCGCTCCGGCGCCCGCTCGTAAACGGCTTTGCTCTGGGCCCGCCAGTCGGCGTCGAGGAGCGTTTGGCGGATCAGGGCGATGGCCCCCATGTGGGAGGTGGGGGGGGCGCCGCCGCCAAAGCCGCCCGTCTCGAAGGCGACCTCCTGAAAGACATGGGGCGCCAACACGCGTTGTCCCTCTGGGTCGCTTGCGCGCTCTCGGCGCTGCTGCCCCTGCTGCTGGAAGAAGCCGAAGCCTCCACCGCCGCCCCCTGTGAGGGCGGGTTTGGGCGAGCCCAGCGCGACCAGGTCAGCGAAGCCCCGGAAGACGCCGTCCTTGGGCGCAAGCAGCGCCGCGGTGAAGCCCAGCTTGCGGAGGGACGCGCGGAGCGACTCGCTGGCGCCGTCGCCGTCGACCGCGCTGCGCTGGGCCTTGACCCGTTTGTGCCAGTGTGTGCCCGGCGAGGCGGGGTCGGGCTCGGGCGCCTCGACGGGAACGTGGGCGTCGATGAGCCCAGCATAGATCGTCAGGCCTGAGTAATCCCAGACGCGGGCTCCCTTGGGAGGAGCGGCGCCCGGTTTGACCGAGACGATCACGCCGTCGCGCAGCACGACGGTGGCGTCTTCGATCTTCTCGCCCGGGGCGGGGATGACCGTGGCGTGCACGAGGGCGTGCCAGCGGACGTCCACCTCTCGCGGACCGTTGGGCGGCGCCTCCTGCGCCAGCAGGGGCGGGGCGGCAACAGCGAGCGTCAGGCTCAGCGCCGCGAGGCTCGACCAGCGGAACGCAGCCTGCCTCGCTCGGCCCGACGCTTCAGCAGCAGTGCAAGCGATCATGGGCTCTGTCTTCTCCGTGTTGGCCGAGCTGCGGGCCCGGCGCGCGCCATGACGAAGCTGCGGCGCAGCTTCTCCGCAGTCAGCCTACCGGCTCGTCGTTGTGCAGGTTGCCAAGCTGGGCCGCTGCAGCGGCGGACGGGACGACGAGGGCCGCTGGGAACGGCGCGGTCAGCCGCCCGTCGAGAGCAGGAAGTCGTCGAGGCTGTCGATGGGCTTGCCTACCTGTCCAGGGTCCTCAGGCGAGTGACGCTGCGGGCCGTAGCCCAGACGCTTCGTGTCCGGATCGCCAGGCGCCTCCGCATAGATCAGGTTCTTGCCGGCCGAGACGAGCACGATCCTGCCCCGGGGCTGCCTGGGAAGATGCGGCTTGGCGATGTTGGGAAAGGCGGGGCTTCCCAGCAGAGCCGTCAGGTTGCCCTCACGCAGCTTCTTGGGAACGTCGGCCCCGATGGCGGATTCGCTGGCCTGCGACACGCCCGAGCCGTTGAGGGAAGGCGAGGCCAGGTAGCCTGCGTTGGCGCTCCAGTAGAAGAGCGACGGGCCGTCGTCCGAGGCCTCGCGGGCGAAGTCCTGCACCTCGTCGATCCTGCGCTGCGTGCCCTTGTTGGCGGTCCAGAGCAGCAACGGCGTGTCGAAGGCGTCCATGACGTCGAGCATGTCTGCAGCGAGGGCCTCCGAGCCGCCTTCAGCGACGGTGTAGGTCCCGGCGCCAGCTGCCTGGCCCTCGGCGCGGCGAAGGGTGTCGGCGTCAAGCGACAGATAGGCCCCTTCGCTGGCTGCGCCGACGAGCGAGAGGTCCACCCGCAGGTTCTTCGCGTCGTCGGTGAAGGGGCCGACGTCGCGGAAGAAGTTGTCCGGGGCTGGGTCGTTGGAGCCTGTCCGCTCGACGACGCCCCCAGCCAGGTCGAGCAGGGCGTTCTCCATCTGCGTGAAGCCCACCTGGTCGGCGTTCTCCTTGGCGCCCATGTCCTTCTGGCTGAAGGGGCCGGGCGCGCGGTTGTTGTCCACCTGGAAGGTGTCGACGGCGGCCATGACGTCGCGCATGATGGCCTGGGTCTTGGCGCCCTTGGCTGCGCGGCCGGCCCCAGCCAAGGCGGGCAGCAACAGGCCGATGAGCAGGGCGATCACCGAGATGACCACCAGCAGTTCAACGAGCGTGAAGGCGCCCATGGATCGTCTGTTGTTGCGCATGTGTGATCGCTCCGAAGGCGGCTGTGCCCGGCTCTGCGCCACTGTTCGAAGACCAGAGGCGACAGGTTCGCCCGCGCCGTCCTGCTGATGCTAGGGAGGCTTGATCGAGCGGAGCAGCGGTGATCACACCGGCGTGCGGCTGCGCGGCTGGCCGCTGTAGCACAGCGCCCCGGAGCGGGGGCAGCGCAGCGGAGGCGGCGCTCCCTCCACAGACGCTGGCGCGTTTTCGGCCGTGGCTCCCAGCACGACGACCAGGCCATGCTTCTTGACGAGCGTGAAGGCGTCCTGGACCGCTGCTGTCCCCAAGACTGCGACGCAGTCGAAGCGCGGGCCCAATGCGCCGCAGGCCGCCTCATCCTGGGCGACGGCGTCGAAGCCTCGGGCTTGGAGCAGCTGCGCGGCGCGATCCGCGCCCGTTCCCAGCGTCGCAGTGCGGGCGCCCGGTCGAAGCAGCGATCGGCCTGCGCCGTCGAGGAAGCGCTGCAGCGAGCGAACCAGCGCTTCCGTCTGGTCGTGCTGCTGCGCGGACGGGTCGACCGCCACAGGCGCAGCGGCCGACGCGTGCGCTTCAATGGTGGATGCGGACATGGCTGGCCGCCTCCTGGCTCGGGGAGGAGTCGAGGCGTTGGGCCCGCTGCAGTCGGTGGACGCACGGCTGGCTGGTCCAGCGCCGCTGCCGCCGCCCCCTGTGCGGCGTCAGCCGCTGTTCGTCAGCGATCGAAGTATACCTTCGGCGGACGGCGGACGGCAATCCAGCATATTCCCCTCCAGCAGGAAAATTTTGCCCGATTTGTCCAGATTCCGGGTCTCGCTGCGTCCCTCCCCGCTCCCCCTGCGTGGAGCGAGCGTGGTGCAGCGACGGCGAGGCAGCGCTGCGGGCTCACACGCTGGGCGGGGGCGACGATTGTGACGAGTCGCTGGTCAGCAGACGCGGGTCGATGAACTCCTGCACGTTGGCGAAGGGGATCCGCTTCGCGTTGAGTAGATTGAGAATGGGGCCTTCATCGGTGACGCTGATCGAGCCGACGACGCCCTCAGCGGATTCGCCCTCAGCTGTGACGCCCACCACGAAGGAGCCCAGCAAGGCGCCTGCGCTGGCAAGTTCACTGCGGCTGGCGATCTGCTCCAGCCGCTTGCTCAGGTCGATGTCCGACTCGATCGAGCGGATGAGCCCGATCTGCTCGAGCAGCGCCTTGGTGTCGTTGGGCGCCAGCGGATCCTGGTTGGTCAGCTCGCTGAACATGATCCGCACGAAGTCTTCGCTGGTGACGGCGTCGAAGCCGTTTTTCGTCGTTGGAGGCGTCGCGGAGGAAAAACCGCTGATGGCGCTCATGGCGTGATCTCCTGGCGGGGCTTACGCGACGGTGGAGAGCGACAGCTGCAGGCGTTCGCTGAAGGGCCTGTCGAGGAAGGGGTCGCTCGCCTCCTCGTTCAGGGGCGTCCGTGAGAACCGAAAGACGCTGTGGTTGTCGTGTTCCCGTCGTTCGGGTTCGTCCTGCAGCGAGCGATCGCGGTGTTCCTGCGAGGAGGGGTCGTCTGCAGGCGATTGGTGCTGTTGCTGGTGTTGTTCAGCGTCGTGTCTGGACGAAGGCGTTGGAGGAGCCAAGCGGGTTTCCAGGCGGTGCACTTCCAGTCCTCGCGACTCCAGCGCAAGCCTCAGCTGCTGCGCGTGCTGCTCGAGCAACTGCTGGGCCTGCGGAGTGCTGGCCTGCAGCGAAACAGACACGGCGCCCTGTTGCAGCGACATGTCTATCTTCACCGATCCCAGCGAAGGCGGGTTGAGTCGCAGCGTCAGCGCTCCCCCTCGCTGCGACAACGCCGCCTGCAGTCCGCGGTGCAGCAGAGCGGAAGCTGCTGCGTCGGGCTGCGAAGAAGAGGGCGCCCCCGGCTGCGGGTACGCAGAGGCCTGGACCTGCGTCAGCTTCAACGCGAGCGTCGGCGACGCTGCAGGGGATGCAGCCGGCGCGTGCGTGGGCGCTTCAGCAGACGGCGCGAGGCGCTGCAGGGGGGGTGACTCGACGCGTGTGGCTGAGGAGCGTGTGGAGGAGGCGTCTTCCTCCGCTGCGTCGTCCGCTGACGCTCTGCGCGGCGCGTCATGGGCGACGGACGCTGCCTGCATCGCCTCCGTCAGCGCATGAGGCTGGGAGGAGGAAGGCGTGGTGGAGGATGCGCGGCGCTGCTCCTCCGCAGGACCGTCCGCAGCGAGGGCGGCAGCGTCGGGGGGTGCTGGCGCAGCTGTGGACGTCGAGTCGACAGCGCGGAGGGCGGAGCCGTTGCTCGCCGCTGGCTCGGTTGTGTCGGCGGGAGACTGCGCGCGGGCTTCGCTGCCATGCGTCTGCTGCGACGCAGCTGCGCGCGCTGCGGATGGTGCGGCCTGCTCCAGCTGTCCCTGCTGCGGGGGAGCGTCCGGGCGCGACGACGCGGAGGAGCCGTCCGAGGTCGCTTCACCCTGTTGTGGCGTCGAGGTCTGCGCAGGGGGAGCGGTCGCTGTGGCCCCTGCGCGTTGACCGTATTCTGCGCGAGGCGCAGGGGTGGAGGTGTGCGCCGCGGCGCTGGGAGGGGGATCCGCCAGCGGTGCAGTCGTTGCAGCGGTCGGGCGCTCTCCCTGCGCGACAGGCGGATGCTCGCGCAGCTCCTTCGTGTCGTCCGGAGGATCGGGACGGCTGTGCGGCTGTCCCGCCTCGGAGGAGTCCGCGTCCGGGGCCACGTTGTCCTTGTGTTCTGCAGCAGCGCGGTCGTCAGCGGGGGAGCGCGTGCGCTGCGTCTCGTCGGTCTGAGTGCCCTGCTGCTGTTGCGAGTCGTCAGCGTCGCGTGGGGCGGGGAGGGCTTCGCTGGGGGCAGGGTCGTCCGAGCGCACAGACTGCGCTCTGGGCTCGTCAGCGGCGCTCCGCTGCGGCGCAGGCTCTGCGCTGCGGAGGGCGGCGGCGAAGCTTGAGGGCGACGCTGCAGATCGTCGATCAGCCAGGCGCGCAGAGGCGCCTGCAGGCGAGAAGGTGGCTGTCACGGGGCTTGTGGCGAGCGTTGTGGGCATTCACGGACCGTCCGCGAGCTTCGGATCGAGGCCGAAGCTCCGCAGACGTTCCAGCAAATCCGCTGCCAGGGCGGGATCGTCCTTCAGCTGCTTGAGGATGTTGGCGGCGGCCCGGGGGGACATGGCGTTGAGATACGCCACCACCTGCGTCGTGTTGCCCTGGTTGAGCAGCGCCAGCAGCATGTCCTTGGCCTGAGCAGGCTTGATGGATTCGTAGAGCCTGATCGTCTTCTTGAACTGGGCGTCGCTTTCCGCAGCCTTGATCTGTTGACGCATGGCTTCGAAGGCGTTTTTTTCCGCCAGGAACTTTGCGCGTTCGTTTTCCAGCGCGGTCCGCTCGATGGCCAGGGCTCGCTTGAGCGCTTCCTGCTCCTTGCGGGCCCGCTCGAGGTTCTCCTGGACGAGCTCGCTGACTTCCGCAGCCAGCTGCAGCCTGCCGACAGCGGCCACGGGGGATTTGCGTTGTTCTTCCGCCTGCTTCGCCGCCAACTGAGCAGCCTGTCTTTCCTGCTCTTCCTTGGCGAGCCTGGCCTGTTCTTCTTCGATGGTTTCCGCCAACATGGCGCGGACGCGCTCCAGTCGTTCCGTATTGAGCCTGTGGGAGGAGATCAGCCAACCCACGAATCCTCCCAGTGCCAGCGCGTTCACCAGCGCCACCGTCGTGAGAATGGTCCAGAGCGAGCGAATCATGGGTTAGCTCCCCAAGCGGTCGCGAACGAAACGCACGGAGGCGATCTCGTCCATGGCGTTTTGATCAGCTTTGCGTTCAGCAGCGAGCCAACGGGCGCGGGCGCGTTCCTTGAGCAGTTCGACCGCCTGACGGGCGGCGCGAGCTTCGAGGTAGACCTTGCGCGCCTGTTCGAGTTTTCGCATCACTCCCGCCAGCCGCAGCGCCGCATCGTGCGCCCGGCGCAACAGATGCAGCGAGGCGGTTTTCTGCAGTCGCACGCCTGTCAGATCGATCGGCGCCTCATCGCGGGCAAGCGCCTCTCGCAGATCGTCTTTGGCCTGTGCGATTTGCCGTTGCCTGGTCGCCAGCTCGTGTTCGATCGCCAGTCGGTCGCGCTCCAGCTCCGCCAGCGCGCGCATGGTTTCCTGTTCGCGCAGACGACGTTGTTCCAGCACGCGCTCGAGTTTGAAGCGGAATGTGGCCACGGTCGACAGTGTTCTCCAGCAGGCGCGTCAGGCGGTCGCGTCAGCTCCTGTGCGGAGCGGCGCCGACGGTTCGACGTTGGTTGAGCAGTTCACCAGCTCGCGCAGCGACAGCGTGCGCCACGGCCCAGCTCTGGTCGTATATCGCCTGCTCCGCGGGCTCCTGCAGGAGCAGCGCGTCCAGGTCCGCAGCCAACTCCATCGCGACGTCGGCGGTCGGATTGCTGCCTCGGGCGTAGGCGCCTATCTGCACGAGCTCTTCGACCTCCCGCTGCGCAGCGAGGAGCTTGAGCAGCGTGCGGCGGGTCTGGCGCTGTTGTTCGTTGCACACGTCGTCCGCTACGCGACTGATGGAGTCGAGCGTGTCCACCGCTGGGTACCGGCCTTTTCGGGCAAGATCCCGGGAAAGCACGATGTGCCCGTCCAGGACGCCTCGCGCAGCGTCGGCGATGGGTTCGGTCATGTCGTCTCCTTCGACGAGCACGGTGTAGAACCCAGTGATGGAGCCTTTCCCCTCCAGGGCGCCTGCACGCTCCAGCACTTCAGGCAGCATGGAGAAGACGCTGGGGGGATAGCCCTTGGTCGCGGGAGGTTCGCCCGCTGTCAGGCCCACCTGTCGTTGCGCCTGGGCAAGGCGTGTGATCGAATCCATCATGAGCATGACGTCCGCGCCCTCGTCGCGGAAAAACTCCGCGCAAGCGCAGGCGTACAACGCTGCGCGGAGACGCAGCAACGGCGATTCGTCGCTCGTGGCGACGACGACGACGGAGCGGGCCAGACCTGTTTCGCCCAGTGATGCTTCCAGGAAATCTCGAACCTCCCGGCCTCGCTCGCCGATCAGCGCGATGACATTGACGTCCGCTGTGGTGTTGCGCGCGATGGAGCCCAGCAGGGTGGATTTGCCCACGCCTGGCCCTGCGAACACCCCCAGTCGCTGTCCCTTGCCTGCAGTGGTGAAGAGGTCCAGGACGCGCACTCCCGTCGGCAGCGGCTCGACAATGCGGCGCCGCTGTGTGGGCGGAGCGGGGGCGGGCCTCAGCGGCGCGTAGTCCTCCGGATCGACAGGGCCTTTCTCGTCGATGGGCTCAGCCAGCCCGTTGAGCACTCTGCCCAGCGCCGCTTTGCCCACAGGCGCAAGCCCTCCCCAGGGAAGCGTCGCGACGCGGTCGCCGGGCCTGACGCCCGCAGGGGCGTCCAGCAGCATGACGATTGTTTCGGAGCCCTGGAATCCCACGACTTCACCGAGGCGGCGGACGCTGTGGCAGGTGTGCACCAGCGAGCCCACCGGAGCTGGGAGGTCCGCAACACGCAGCGCCAGGCCCTGCACGCTGACCACCTGGCCAACGAGGCTGGCTGCCTCGACCCGTTCGGTCATGGCGATCTCTCTGGCGAACCCCGACGTCGCGGTCATGGCTGCTCAGGCTCGCTGGGAGGGGAGGCAGACGATGGTTCGTTTGGAGAGGGGGGGGATGGGGTCGTCTTGTGGTCGTTGTCAGGGGAGAGGCTGGAGGGCGGCTCGATGGCTCTGCCTGGCAGCATCGCCTGGGCGATGCGCGCGATCTGCTCGTGCAGGCGCTCGTCGATCTCGCCTCGGTCGGTGCGCACGACGCAGTCGCCCGGCGAAAGGGTGTCGTCTTCTTCGATCGCGATGTCAGGAGAGTCCAGGAAGCGACGGGCCAACTGCGGAGCGAGCGACGCCAGTGTGTGGGCGTCGGCGGGATGGGTCCGGATGCGCAGGGTCGTCGGCTCCAGGGCCAGCTCCAGCGCCGCCTCCAGCTGCGCTTGCGCCACAGCGCTCGAGTCGATGGCCACGGCGTTCTTGACGACCTTGGCGGCTACAGCGACAGCCAGTCGCAGCAGATCAGCCCGGGCCTGACGAAGGAGCGCGCTGCGCGCCTCGAGAAACTCGTCGAGCGCTGCGGACCACAGCTCGAGCAACGACTGGATGCGCTCGCGCTGTTCCGCAAGCGCCTCTGCGTGGCCCGCTTCGCGACCAGCGGCCAGTCCCTGCTGGTAGCCCTGCTGTTGCCCTTGGGCGAAGCCCTCCTCCCGGGCCCCGTCGAGCAGTCTGCGTCGTTCCGCCTTGGCCTCCTCGACGATGCTGCGGGCCTGGCGTCGGGCTTCCTCGATGATGTGCGCAGCGTCGGCGCGCAGATCGTCCAGCGCGATGGCGATGGCGTGGGCGGCGGCGTGCGTCGGGGTGGAGGGTTTGATGACGGGCATGGGCGCTTCGGTTGCTTCGTGGGCGTCAGACGATCATCTCGCTTTCTCCGCCACGGCCGGCGATCATCAGCTCGCCTGCCTCCTCCAGTCTGCGGACGACGTCGACGATCTTCTGCTGCGCAGCTTCGACGTCGCTGATGCGCACCGGCCCCATGAACTCCATGTCCTCCTTGATGAGCGTGGCGGCGCGCTCCGACATGTTCGAGAAGATCTTCTCCTTGAGCTCGTCCGAGGCGGTCTTGAGCGCAAGGGCCAGCTCGTCGTTGTCGATTTCCTTGAGCACAGCTTGGATGCCTTTGTCGTTGACCAGCAGCACATCCTCGAAGACGAACATCAGTCTGCGTATCTGCTCGACAAGGTCGGGGTCCTCCGCCTCCAGAGCCTCCATGAGCTGTTTCTCCGTGGCGCGGTCGGCGAGGTTGAGTATTTCCGCGACGGCGTCGATGCCGCCTGTTTTCTCCATCGACTGCGCAAGCATGTTGGCCAGTCGCGACTCGAGCCCCTGCTCCACTTCCTTGATGACGTCGGGATTCGTCTGCTCCATCGTGGCGATGCGCTTGATGACCTCCAGCTGCTTCTCCAGCGGCAGTCCCGAGAGGATCTCCGCAGCCTTGTGGTGGGTCAGGTGGCAGAGGATCAACGCGATGGTCTGAGGATGCTCATCCTGAATGAAGGCCAGCAGGTTTTCGCTCTCGGCTTTTTGCAGGAACGAGAAGGGGGTGCGTTTCACCTGGGTGGAGATTTGGGAGAGGACGCGATCCGCGGTCTTGGGGTCGAGCGCTGTGCGGAGCAGGGCCTTGGCCTGCTCCAGACCGCCCTCCGCGGCGTACTGCTGCGCCAACGACAGCCCGTAGAACTCTTCGACCACCTGGGCCTGCAGTTCGGGAGGAACGCGCCCCACGCTCGCCAACTCGCGCGTGACGAGCTCCACGTCCTCTTCGCTCATGAAACGAAGCACCTTGGCGGCTGAGGCGACGTCCAGCGAGAGCAGCAGGATGGCGGTCTTGGTAGGCCCCTCCAGCTGGTCCGGACTCTCGGGAAGCTGTGTTCCAGGTTTGTGCGCCATAGCTCCATTCCACCGAGGCGTCGTGTCGGCGATCAGTCAGGATGCATCCATGCGCGCAGGAGTGTGGCGGCTTCCTGGGGCGACTCGTTCACCAGTTCCTGCACCTGCTCGAGCTTCTTGCGGGTTTCGACGTCTTCGTCGCTGAGTTCGAGGCCCGCCAGGGCTTCGTCGGTTTCGTCGACTTCCCCCACCAGCTGGGCCTCCGTCCGCAGCGCGGGAGGCAGCCCCACGAGGTCTTCAGGGGTCGGCAGCTCGATCTTCTGCGTGGCTTTGCGCAGGCTCAGAGCCATCAGCCCGACGGAGACCAGCGCCAGCGCTCCCAGACCTGTGGTCTTGAGCCAGCCCCCCGCAAGCAGGCCGCCGACGCCCCCTCCAACGCTTCCCGCTGGCGTGCCTGGCGATCCCTTGACGCCTGTCAGAAGGTAGGGAGGATCGGGCGCCATGGAGACCACCACTTCGCTCGAAGCGTCGTCTCCCGTCGCTGCAGCGACGATGGGTTCGACCGACGCCTTGATGCGGGCGATTTCCTGCGTGACGATCGGCTCCAGAGCCGCCTCATCGGGCTCTTCGTCGGAGGCTGCGTCCTTGCCCGGTCCCTGTCGCCACAGTCGAACGAAGTAGGAGCGGGGGACGTTGATCGTGGCGTTGACCCGGGTAGGGGCGCCCCCCGGATCCACGACATGCTCCACCTGCGTGCCCGGCAGGATGCGATTGGTCGTCTCGGAGACGGTTTCGTGAAGTCGTTCGCCTGTGGTCTGTCCCGAGGCGATGTCCAGCCCCGTGTTGGACCGCACGCCAGGCTCGGCGCCCCGCGAGGCGCCGTTCTCGGTGCGCTCCTGCTCCGACTCCCGTTCGGGAAGCACCTGTGTGCCTTCGCCAGCCGCCAGGACTTTGCTGGTGTTGGTGGTGCTCCGCTTGACGTCGACGTGGGCGGTGACGGCGACGACGACGCCTTCGATGTAGCTGAGCATGTCGAGGAGCTTGTCGCGGTATCGCTTCTCGATGCGGGCGGCGTACTCGATGTACGCGCCGCTGACAGCGTCCTCTTCGCTGCGGGCGCGGCGCTGCTGATTGGTCGAGCCGTCGATGACCCGCACACGCGACGGGTCGAGCCCCGCCTTGGCTCCTGCGATCAGGTGCGCGATGGCGTCCACGGTCGACTGCGACAGCGGCGAGCCGTCTTCGGTGAAGACGGTGGCGCTGGCGGTGGGGAGTCTGGCGGCGGCCCCCAGCCCCGGCCGCTCCGGCGCGTCGATCACGACCATTGCGCTGCGGACATTGCGGAAGTTGGAGATCACCCGCGCAAGCTCGTTCTGCAGCGCGATGGTGTGGAGCTGCCTCCGCTGCGATTCGGGCATCGTCCACGACTGCTTCTCGATGAGGTTGTTGAAGAGGACGGTGGTGTCGTCGGGCAGCGCCCCGCGTTCGCTGAGCATGGCCAGCACGCTGTGCTTGCGCTCGGGAGGAACGTACACCTCGCCGTTGCGCATGCGGTGGGCGATATTGCTGACCTGCAGGAACTCCTGGGCGCTCTGTTGCTGTTCAGGCGGCGCTCCCGGGAGGAGCGGGACCATCGTCTTGCTTCCCGCGTACTGCGAGACGAGGAAGAGCGTCATGAGCAGAATCACGCTCAGCGAAGCGATGAGCAGTTTCTGCGAGGCGCTGAGTCCTTTCAGCTGTTCCTGGATCCGCTTCAGCGCCTGCTCCAGGCGTTTCATCCGCTGCGCCTCCTGGGGCGGGGCGACCCCGCGCGCTCCGCGCGCAGGGCGTCGCTGCGCGACAGCCGCCGCCTGCTGTTGATCGGATCAGCGAGGGGGGGCGCTTGAGCGACGTCCGGTCCGGTTCTTGCGCCGTGCGAGGCTGAAGAGCGCAGTCTTTGCGCTGTTTCCCAAAAGACGGGTCAAGGCTGCTCGTTGGAAAGCAGGGTCACACGGGGATGTCCTTCAGCTCGTTGTATGCGTCGAGGACTCGGTTGCGCACCTGTTGGAGCATCTGGAAGGCCAGCTCGGCTTTGCGGGTGGCCGTGAGGACGTTCTCGATGTCGTTTCGACGGCCGGCAGCCAAGTCCTCCGTCGCCCGCGCAGCGTCCTGTTGCAGGCGGTTGACCTCCTGCAGGTTCTGCAGGAGCAGGTCCTTGAAGGATTGGGCGGGCTCCTCCTGCCTGTTCAGCTGGGCAGGCTTGGCGGGGTTGACAGGGCTCAGGCCGCCTGCGCCGGAGATGAGTCCAACAGGATCAGCCATGTGTGCGTGTCGCTCCTGAGGATCCGCGGTCGCGCCCCGTATCGGCCAGGGGCGTGGATGCGTGTGAAGACTAGGCCAACAGCTGCAGAGCGGAGGCCATCATGGTCTTGGTCGCCTCGGCAGCGGCGATGTTGGCCTCGTAGGCCCGCAGCGCCTCGGTGACGTTGATCTGCTCGATGGTCCGGTCGACGTTGGGGGTGCGGACGTAGCCTTTTCTGAGTCCGCGGGCGGGGTCGTCCTCCTTGGCCGCCAATGGGTGCCCTGGGTCGTAGACGAGCTTGAAGGGGCTCTGGTCGACGGCGATTTCCTGCACGTGCACGCCCAGCGCGCGTCCTGCGCGGATCGCGGAGGGCGTCGCCCCCGCGGGACCAGGCGCCAGCAGCGCAAAGCGGCGGCGGTAGGGGTTGGGCCTTCCTTCGCTGTCCACCAGCGTGTCAGCGTTGGCGATGTTGGCGGCGGCGACGGTGAGCCTGGTCCGCTGCGCGATCAGCCCGCTGGTCGAGATGTCCAAGGCGCCATACATGGTCCAGAGACGCAGGCAGCCGCAAATCCCGGGCCGCTCTTCGATGGAGGGTCACGTCGTCTCGCGGATGGCTCTTTCAATCGAGGCGTAATGGGTGCGCAGCAGCTCCGCTGCTGTGCGGAAGACGCTGGTGTTCTCCACGAGGCTCTGCATGAGCCGCTCCAGATCGCGGTTGTTGCGATCGTGAAAAAGGATGTTGCCTGCCTGTTCGTGCGGGCGCAGGGTGAGTCTGCCTCGGGGATCGACGTGGATATGGCGGGTGTCGCTGAGCGGCAGCGGGCCGCGGTCGCCGCCGAAGTGTGCCCGTCTGCGGTCGATCGCCTCGCCGAGCGCCTGCTGGAACTCCGCAGGCGAGACGTCCAGGGGACGGAAGTTGGGTGTGCTGATGTTGGCGATGTCGTGGGCCAGCAGGGTTTGCCTGCGGGCGGCGAACTGCAACGTCGCCTCCAGCGCCGGAGCAGCGTCCGCGTTGACTACGCCTTGGATGAACACCGACGAAGCAGCAGCAAAACGGGCGCCATCGCGCCGGTCATTCCTCAGGCGTCAGTTCACCTTCGCGGTGCAGCATGTGCGCCTTGAGTCTGGCGATGATCGAACTGTGCATCTGGCTGACGCGCGACTCCGAGAGATCGAGCGTGGCTCCAATCTCCTTCATCGTCATTTCTTCGTAGTAGTAGAGGAGCACGATGAGGCGTTCTGCCCGTGAGAGCCCCTTGGTGAGCAGGGCCTTGATGTCCTTGTGCTGGGCGCTGGAGACGGGGTTGGCCTGCGTTTCGTCCTCGATGACGTCGATTTCGCGCAGTTCGCGTCCGCCTTCGCTCTGGCGCCATTTGCGCTCGAGGCTGACGACGCCCACAGCCCTGCTGTCGCGCTTGAGCTTGCTGAACTCCTCCTCCTCGACGCCCAGGCGCTGGGCGATCTCCTCCTCGGTGGGTTCTCTTCCCAGCTCCATGAGCAGGCTGTTGCGGGCAGCGGCGACCTTGGCGCTTCTGCTGCGCACGAGTCTGGGCACCCAGTCCATGGAGCGCAGCTCGTCGAGGATGGCGCCTCGGATGCGCGGGGCGCAGAACGTCTCGAACTTGACCGCCTTTTCCAGCTTGAAACTGTCGATGGCGTCCATCAGGCCGAAGGCGCCTGCGGAGTAGAGGTCCTCCACGTCCACTTCGTCAGGCAGCCTGGCGTAGATGCGGTCTGCGATGTATCGCACCAGAGGCAGGTATTTTTCCATGAGGTAGTTGCGCAGCTCCCGGCCGCCATGCTGCTTGTAGGCCACCCAGACATCATGAATGGGCAGTTTGTCCAGCTCGTCCTTGCTCAGCGTCTTGACAGGGGAGGCGGACGCTGCGGCGCTCTTGCGCGCCTTGGCTGCCTGCGCTCTGGGCATGGTCCGTGTGGACATGGTCCAGCTCCTTGACCGACGGTCGTGCGCGCCGCTGCGCGACGCGTTTCACCCGTGCGCCTCTCCGTAGGCGACTTGGCGACGCGGCCAATATATCAGGTGAGCGTGCACGTTCAAGTCCTGCAACGATTTCACGCAGCGTTGGATCGCGCTGTGGATGAATCGCCGACGTTCTCCTGCTTCGTTTCCTCGGGCGCAGAGGGGGCGGCGTTGGGCGCGGGATTGGCTTGCTGATGCGATTGCAGCGCTTCGTGTGCCAGACGGTCCAGGGCGGCGCCCACGCCTATGCCTATCAGATAGCAAACAAAGAGGGAGCCCAGCGCTCGGGAGAGAATCACGTCGGAGGGGTTGTCCACCGCCAGCCCCGTGATCAGGGCCACAGCGAACGCGGCCAAGCCGCTGACCACGCCGACCGTTTTGGTCAGAGAAGGCGCCGTCATGCGTCCCTCACACCCTCCGCTCCGGAGGCTCCCTCGTCATATGGGGGCTCTCGGTCATCAGGCGGGAGGCTTCAGCAAAACCGCCCGAGGGGGGATGCCCCGTGCAGATTTTGCGCGTGGCGACCCGCCCAAGCGGCGCAGCCAGCGCAGATTCACACGTCCGCATCGCCGCTGCGGCGCAGGTCGGACGATCCGGTCGCGGATCAGGCGGCGGGCCAGCGTGCCTGTCGCTCTGGAGAAGGGGGCGCGGCGGCTTCGCAGCAGGACCGGTGTGCGCTTGCGGGCGGCGTCGCCGACACGAGGGTCGGCTGGGAGCCAGCCGAGGTACGCGGGAGCGACATCGAGAAACCGCTTCGCTGCAGCGGTGAGCCTGCGGGAGGCCTGGGCAGCGTCGTTGGCGTCCTGGGCCTGATTGATGAGCAGGAGCGTGCGTTTCGTCAGCGCCGGGTCCGCGTGCGAACGCAGCTGCTTGAAGACGGCGTAGGCGTCGGCGATCGACGCTGGTTCGGGTGTGGCCAGGAGAACGCGCCAGTCGGCGCCGCTGAGCAGGGTCAGGACGGCCTCGCCCACGCCTGCGCCGCAGTCGATCAACACTGCGTCGGCGCAGTCTCCCAACTGTCGCGCCTGCAGCAGCAGCGCCTGCAGGGCTGGGGCGCGGACAGCGCGGGGCGTCGGTCCGCAGCCCGCAGCGAGCAGAAAGCCCCCTGGCGCAGGAGTCAGCGCCTCGCGCAGGCGGCACTCCCCCAGAATCGCATGGGTAAGAGTGCGCTGCACAGCGGCGCCGCTGAGCACGTCGGCGTTGGCCAGTCCCACATCGCCGTCGAGCAGAACGGTGCGGACGCCCCTTCGCGTCAGCGCAATGGCAAGGTTGACGCACAGGCTCGTCTTGCCCACACCGCCTTTGCCGGAAGCGACAGCCAGCAAGGTGGGATGCGGACGCTGGAAAGCGTTGTGCAGGCTTGCGGCGCCGTTGGCGCTGCGAAGCGCCGCAGCGGGGTCGGCCCATCCTTCGCGGAGAGGAGCGCGCACGCGTGGCGGCGAAGCCAGCCTGGTTGGCGCTGCGGGGCGATCGCTGCGCCCAAGAGCGCTGAGCGGAACGGAGCGGCGCTGCGGCGGCCGTGCGCGCCGCTCCGGCTCGTCGACTGGAGGTGGAGCGGGGGAGGCCTCGCGGTCCGCCTGCGCCACCAAGGCGCGCAGGCGTGCAGCCTGGTCGCGTTCGTGCGTCCTGGAAGGGGGGCCCTCCTTCACCGCACACACGCTCCGCCCAGGACGAGCGACGCCAGGCGATCACCGGAGCCTGGCTCGAGATGGTCGGGGACTTCCTGCCCCGTGGTGATGTAGCTCAGCTGCTTGCCTATGCGCGCAGCGGCGTTGACGAGGGCGCCGTACTGCACCATCTCGTCGAGCTTGGTGAAGATGAGCCTGTCAGGCGAGGCGACGGCGAAGCGCTGGGCGGCCTCGAGCATCGCCTGCTCGCTGGCGGCGCCTGAGAGCACCAGGTGCGTCTCGTGCGGGTTGGCGGCGCGGACGAAGTCGCGCAGTTCGCGCAGCCGGTCCTCGTCGCGAGGCGATCGTCCTGCGGTGTCGATCAGGATCACATCGCACGAGGCCAAGGAAGCGCAGCTGCTGGCCATCTCCCGTGGTGTGAGGGCGACTTTCAACGGCAGGCCGATGATGTTGGCGTAGGTGCGCAGCTGGTCCACCGCAGCGATGCGGTAGGTGTCGCTGGTGACCAGGCCGACGCGTCGGCCGTGCTTGAGCTTGTAGATCGAGGCGAGTTTGGCGACGGTTGTGGTCTTGCCCACGCCTGTGGGGCCCACCAGCGCGATGGTTCTCGGCCGACCGTCCGTGGGAGGCTCGTTGGCGAAGCTGTCGTTTGCAGTGGGGATGAAGGCGGCCAGCTGCTTGCGGATTTGCTGGAGCACGAGGGCTTCGTCTGCCAGCTCCGCCCGCGTCAGGTCCTCG
This sequence comes from uncultured Phycisphaeraceae bacterium, assembly GCA_964408965.1. Lineage (GTDB taxonomy): Bacteria > Planctomycetota > Phycisphaerae > Phycisphaerales > UBA1924 > CAYPBL01. The sequence goes on from CAYPBL010000007.1 coordinate 59,943, forward strand.
CGCACGACGGCGATCACCTCGTCGGCGATCTCCGCAGCGACTTCCTGCTCGAGCAGTTGGGCATAGCGCTCGACGAGGGCGTCGGCGGGGGCGGGGCCGCTGAGTCCCTGCCTGTTCGAGCGGAGCACGCCAGCGACGAGCCGCTTCACGGTCGCCAGCTCGCGAAGCACGAGGTCGGGCTCGAGGGCGCCGCGAGCGGCGTCGGCGTTGGCCTCGCGCACCACGGATCGGGCGAGTATGCGGGCGTCGGCGTCGGTTGGGGCCTCACGAGTCTCAGCGGCGAGGCTGTCGTCCGTCGCGGCGGATGTCTGCGGCTGCGCCGGGGATGGCGCTGCGTCGGAGGGGCTCAGCGCAGCGGCGTCCTCCACGAGCGTTGCGACAGCGACGCCGCGTGGCTGGGTTGAGGGGCGCGGGCTGGCGCCGTAGGCCCGCTGCGCCTGCAGGGCCAGAGATGAAGGGCTGCGGCGCCTGCGGCGGGGCGGCGCATGCGCGCCGTCGGCGGCGGTGATCTCGACGCGAGTCCGGGCGCCGATGCCGAACAACCCGCCTTTCTTGTAGGTGCGCGTGTGCAGAATGACAGCGTTGGGGCCCAGCTCGCGCTTGATCTGGCTGAGGGCCTTGGCGATGGAATCCGCGTGGTAGGTCTTGAGGTTCACGCAGCCCTCCTGGCTTGCGTCGGCGCGAGGCGCCGTCAGCGTCCTGCTGGGTGCGCCGCTGCTGGGTGACGCGTCCTGCGACTATGCAGCGGGCGCGGAACGTTCCTCCTGGCTGGGGCTGGTCACCAAGCCTAGCGACTCGACTTCCACACCCGGCACGATCTCGTTGTACCCGAGAACGGCAGCGTTTGGCAAGTGGGGCTCGAGGATTTGTCTGACCACGGCGCGGACTTGTGGAGAGGCCACGACGACGGGCTGATGTCCCGCTGCTATCACAGGCTGCAGCGCCTCGACGATGCGCCGGGCGAAACGGTTGGCCACGCTGGCGGGCATGGTCAACGTGGTGGCGCCGCTGGAGCGGTCGATGTAGCCGTTGATCTCGTCCTCGAAGGCTGGGTCGAGCGTGACGCAGACGAGTCTGCGGGCGACGTTCGGGTCGCGCCGCTCGGACGGATCGATCGGGACGCTGAGCTGCTCGCAGATGACGCGACGCAGGGCGTGGCGGACGTATTCGGTCAGCACGTCCAGATCGCGCGTCTTGGGCGCCCAGTCCGAGAGCGTCTCGACGATCGTCTCCAAGTCGCGGATGGGCACACGCTCAGCCAGCAGCGTCTGCAGCACCTTCTGCAGCTCGCCTGGTTTGACGATGGCGGGGATGGCCTCCTCGACGAGACGGGGGGCTTTCTCCTTGAGCTGCTCGATGAGGTTGTTGACTTCCTCGCGGGAGAGCAGCTCAGCGGCGTGTTTCTTGACGACCTCGGTCAGGTGCGTGACCAGAACGCTGGCAGCGTCGACGACGGTGTAGTTGAGGGCTTCGGCTCGGCTCTTGAGGCCTGGCTCGATCCACCAGGCGGACAGTCCGAAGGCGGGTTCCCGCGTGGGGACGCCGTCGATGGGGCCTGTGGCGATGCCCGAGTCCATCGCCAGCAACTTGCCCGGCGCAAGCGAGCCCTCCGCGACAACAGCTCCTCGGATGCGCACGCGGTAGGCGTTGGGGTCGAGGGTCATGTTGTCGCGGATGCGCACGGGGGGCATGACGAAGCCCCATTCGACGGCCAGCTGTCTGCGCGCGGCGCTGATGCGGTCGAGCAGGTCGCCTCCCTGTTTGCGATCGACCAGGCGGACCAGGCCGTAGCCCACCTCCAGCTCCAGAGCGTCGAGCTTCATGAGTTTCTCGACAGGGGGCGGCTCGGGGGCTCCTTCGGCGCGCTGCGCAGCTTCCTGGGCCCGTTCCGCAGCGACCCCTGCCCGGCTCTGGCGGGTGATGAGGTAGGCCAGCGTTCCCAAGGCGCCGCCCGCGGCCAGCAGCGGAACGGTCGGAAGCGGCGACAGCGCCAGCACGCCCATGAAGGCCCCTCCCAGGGCGAGCGCAATGGGTTTGGAGGTGAGCTGGCTGGTGAGTTCCTCGCCCAGCGACGCCTTGGCGCCTGCGCGGGTGACGACCAGACCCGAGGAGATGGCGATGAGGAAGGAGGGAATCTGCGAGACCAGACCGTCGCCGATGGTCAGGCGGGTGAAGACGTCGGCGCTTTCTGCGATTCCCCAGCCTTTCTCCAAGGCGCCCACCGCAAAGCCTCCCACGATGTTGACGACGGTGATGATGATGCCCGCGACGGCGTCTCCGCGCACGAACTTGGCGGCGCCGTCCATGGCGCCGAAGAAGTCTGCTTCGTCGCGGATGCGCTGCCGCTGGGCCTTGGCTTCCTCTTCGGTGATGAGTCCAGCGTTGAGGTCCGCGTCGATGGCCATCTGCTTGCCGGGCAGCGCGTCGAGCGTGAAGCGCGCCGCTACTTCGCTGATGCGCGTGGCGCCCTTGGTGACGACTACGAACTGCACCACCACCAGGATGATGAAGATGATCAGGCCGACGACGAGCGAATCGCCTGCGACAAAGGAGCCGAAGGCGCTGATCACCTTGCCCGCCACGCCGACAGCCTCTTGAGGCGTGTTGGCGTCGGCGCTGAGGATGAGCCTGGTGGTGGCGATGTTCAGAACCAGCCGCATCAGCGTCGTGCCCAGGAGCAGCGAGGGGAAGACGGAGAAGTCCAGCGGCTCGACGAGGTACACCGTCGTCAGCAGCATGATGACGGAGACGGAGAGGTTGGCGGCGATGAGGATGTCCATCAACGCTGGAGGCAGCGGCACCATCACCACCACGAGCAGCGACATCATCGCGATGGGGACGATGAGCCCACGGTGTCGGTGCACGAGGCTCGCCCAGAGGGGCAGCGGTTTGTCCAGCGAGGCGACGGCCACGGTCAGCGGGGCTCCTCAGCGGGCGCGGGCGTCATGACGCAGCCCGTCCTTCCAGGCGGTAGACGTACGCCAGCACCTCAGCCACGGCTTCGTAGTGCTCGACGGGGACCTCCTGACCAGGCTCGACGGCGTAGTAGAGGGCTCGGGCCAGGGGCGGTCTTTCCACGATGGGGACATTGTGGGCGGCGGCGATGAGGCGGATGCGGATGGCGACGTGGTCGGCGCCCTTGGCGACGACACGGGGAGCGCGCATCGTCTGCGCGTCGTAGCGCAGCGCCACGGCGAAGTGCGTCGGGTTGGCGACCACGACGTCGGCGCGCGGCACGTCCACCTGCAGACGTTGCAGCAGCAGCTCGCGGGCCATGGAGAGTCTGCGGCGCTTGGTTTCGGTGTCGCCTTCGCTGGCCTTGCGCTCGTCCTTGACCTCCTGCTTGGTCATTTTGAGATCCTGCTTGTGTTGCCACTTCTGGTAGATGAAGTCGATCACGCCTATGACGAGCATGGCCACGAGCAGCCAGATCGCCAGTCGCAACAGGATGCGCACAGCTTCCACGAGCGCAGCCTTTGTGTGGAGCGTGGGAAGCGCCACGACGCGAGGCCAGGCGCCCGAGGCCACGACCCAGGCGAGCGTGCCGACGACGGCGAGCTTCGCCAGATTCACCACGAGCTTGACCGCGTTGCGCTTGTTGAAGAGCTTCTGCAAGCCGTTGACGACGTTGAGCTGACTGATCTTGGGCTTGAGGGGTTTGAGCGTGAGCAGCCAGCCCACCTGCAGGTATTGCACGACCAGGGCGGCGGCGGCGACGATGAGCAACGCAGGAGCCACCAGCGCGCCCGCTCTGATGAAGGCGAAAGCGGCGAAGTCGAGCACGCCCTCCACGGTGGAGTCGCTGGCGAGCGAGCTGGACAGGGCCTCGCGCAGGATCGCCTGCGTGGTGAAGAACAACGTCTTGCTGTAGAGGGTCAGCAGCAGCACAGCGATGCTGAGCAGGACCGCTGCGGTCAGATCGGCGCTCTTGGCGACGCGGCCTTCGCTGCGGGCCTCGGAAAGCCTCTTGGGTGTGGGGTCTTCGGTTTTTTCGCCCATGTCCTCTGGCACGAAAGGCCTCCTGCCCGAGCTGTTAGGAAGCGGGGGGCTGACTTGCCCACGCGGTCATGGCGTCGATCGCGGCGCCGACGTCCGCTTGGATGGCGGCCTGCACCGCTGCCACCGAGCCCGCCAGCGCAAGCAGCCCCACCAGGATCTTGATGGCGAAGCCAAAGGTGAGAATATTCAGTTGAGGCATGGTCTTCATGATCATGCCCGAAGCGATCATCTCGAGGAACAGGATGGTGATGACCGGCGCCGCCACGCGCAGCGCCAGCTCCAGGCCGCTCGACGCCAGCGACACCGTCAGCGCCAACGGCGCGAGCGTCAGGCTGGCGCCGCCTATGGGGACACGGTCGAAGGAATGGGCCACAGAGAGGGCCAGGGCCTCGGCTCCTCCCATGGTGAGAAAGGCCACGATGGCCAGGTAAAAGAGCAGCTGCCCTATGCCGTCGCTACCCAGCTGAATGGCGGGGTTGAAGGCGTCGCCCAGACGCAGACCCATCTTGTGGGAAATGATCACCCCTGCCGCCTGCACGCTGATGACGGGGAGCGACGCAAGGACGCCTATCGCCAGCCCCACGAGCAGTTCGCCCGCAAGCAGGGGCGCCAGCGCAAGCAGGTCCAACTGCGCCATGGCGGGCGCCTGTTTGTCGGCGATGAGGGGGTAGATCGCTGCGGTCGTCGCCAGGATGACCAGCGCCCGCGCCCGCGCAGGCGCCGCGGCGCCTCCCAGCCCCGGCGCAAAGAGGAACATCCCCAGCACTCGCGCAAGGACCGCTGCGAAGGGGACGACGTGGGGCAGGATGGGCTCGACGAAGAGCGAAGGCATGGACGCGGTTACCTGAGCGAGAACATGACGACGGCGAACTCGGTGATCCGGGCGACGATCCACGACATCAGGGCTGCAGCGACGAGAATCATGCCGAAGATCTTGGGGACGAAGGTCAGGGCCTGCTCCTGGATCGACGTCACCGACTGCAGGACGCTGATGATCAGGCCTATGGCCACCCCCGCGCCCAGGATCGGGGCGGCGATCAGCAGCGCCAGGTGCAGGGTCTGGCGGACGATGTCGAGCAGGGCTTCGTCGGTGGGAATCATGCGTGGTCAGCTCCTGTGCACAACATGGCCAGCGTCAACCGCCTCCCAGCGCCGCTGCGGCGGCCTGAACCGTCTGGGGCTGGGCGACGCTGGTCATCAGCGAGCCCACCACCAGCGTCCAGCCGTCCACGAGCACGAAGAGCAGAATCTTGAAGGGCATGCTCACCAGCACCGGCGGCAGCATCATCATGCTCATCGAGATGAGCAGGCTGGCGATGATCATGTCGATGATCAGGAAGGGCAGGTAGACGCGAAAGCCCATCACGAAGGCGGTCTTCAGCTCGCTGAGCATGTACGCTGCAGCGAGGGTCATGGTGTCCACGTCGCCGCGGGTGAGTGTGTCGGGCTCGCTGGTGTCGACGCCCTTGTAGTTGAGGAAGAGGTAGAGGCTGGACCAGTTGCCCGTGGCCTCGATCTGGCGGAACATGAAGTCGCGGATGGGGACCTTGGCCCGCTCCCACATCTCCAGCTGGCTCTTGATCTCGCCCCGCTGGTACGGCGCCACCGCCTCGTCGTAGACCCGCTGGTACGTCGGCGCCATGACCACGAAGGTCATGAACAGCGCCAGCGACAGCAGCACCTGCGACGGCGGCAGGTTCTGGGCGCCCAGCGCCTGCTTGAGCAGGCCGAAGACGATGATGATCCGCACGAAGCAGGTCGTCATCAGGACGATCGACGGCGCAAGGGCCAGGACCGTCAGCAGAATGAGAATGTTCAGCGCCCCGCTGAGGCCCTCCTCCTGCCCGGGAAGGCTCTCCGAGGCGCTCTGCAGCAGCGAGACGGGATTGGGCGAAGCGGTCTGCTGCGCAAGCGCGTCCACCTCCTGCACAGCCTGCTGTGCTGCAGCGTCGGGCAGCAGAGAGGTGGGCGCGACAGGCGGGCCGAAGGCGGGCTGACCGACGGCTGCGCAGGCGAAGAGCAGAGCTGCCAGCAAGGGCAGGACGCGATGGAGCGAGACCGCCTTCACGCTGTTCGCCCTCGCACGTTCTGCAGACGCTGCTGCAGCGATGTGGCTGGGTCGCGGTCGATGGCTTGGTCGGCGGAGGTCGGTTCGACGGCGTTGCGGCTGGCCAGGGGCGTCTCGCGCAGCGGGGCGTCGGAGACGCTCGGGTCGCGCTCCAGTTCGTGCAGCATCTGGTTGAATCTGCTGGAGAGGGAGGCGCCCTCCTCGTCGCGCGTGGCCACGAGCAGCGAGGCCACCTCCTCAGGGTCGGTGAACTCGGTCAGCGTGGTGAAGCCCTGCTCGGTGTGCGCAAGCAGCAGCGCCCGCTGATCGACCTTGAGCAGCACCAGCGACTGCCTGCGGCCGACGGGATAGCGCCCCAGCACCGTGAGCACGCCCGAGGGGGCGCGGCCCGCTGGGCCCAGATGCGCAGCCAGGGCGCCCGCCCGGCGGAGCGACCGTGTCAGGGCGATCTTGACGCCGACCGCCAAGGCGACCACCAGCGCAAGGGCGGCCAACGTCTGCAGATTGAGCAGCGGCAGGCCCCGTGCGGGTCGAGCAGGCGAATCGTTTCGTCCCACCTGCGCGCGGGCTGCAGCGGAGATCGAGCCGAGCGGCAGCGATTCGGTCGAATGAGGCGTCGTCGAAGCAGAGGACGAGGCAGAGGCGGACGCAGGGGGCGAGGTCGGTGCGTGGGAAGCTGGAGACTGCGGGAAGGGGGCGGGGGCGTGGAGCGAAACCGCTGCATCAGGCGGGCCGAAGTCCGCAGACTGTCCCGCGGCGCTCGGCGAGACGGCTGTTCCTGCTAACACCGTCAGCAGCGGCGTGATCAGGGCGAAGAACGCGCTGCGCGCGCAGCGGATGTGCCGCGTTGCAGTGTGGCGTGGATCGCTCCGCGCGTGCGCCCTCGACACCTCGCCCTCCTGGCGTGGTCGTACGCATGACACCAGGCGCGTCCTGCGCGCTGGTTGTTGACGAGCAGTTTCAAGCGGTCCGTCTGGCCCTTTCGAGCCAGCGACCGATCATTCCTGGTCGGCCTCCGAGGCGGAGATGATTTCGCTGACGCGGACGCAGAAGTTGTCGTTGAGGATCAGCACCTCGCCCCGGGCGACATGGCGATCGTTGACGTAGACGTCCACGGGGTCGCCTGCAAGCTTGTCGAGTTCGACGACAGCTCCTTCGCTGAGTTTGAGGACGTCTTCGACGAACATGGTCGTCCTGCCCAGCTCGATCCGCACGTCGAGGTTGACGTCGGAAAGGAGGTCGATGCCGTCGGGAGGAGGAGCTCCCTGGGCAGGACCGTCCTCGAGCGCGTTGAGCGACAGAGGCTGGGCGGCGGGCTGGGCGGCGCTGTCGTCGCCCGGGGTGTCGCCCGAGGCCAGGTCGGCCACAGCCTGCTGCGCCGCTTTGAGGGCTTCCTGCGCGAGGCGTTCAGCCTCGGTGGCGGGGGGAGCGTCGTCGCTGTCCGCCGCGTCGGCGGCGTCGGGCGCAGCGGCGTCTTCGCTGCTCGCCTCGGCTGGGGCTGCAGCAGCGGCGTCGGGCTCCGTCGCAGCCTTGTCGGCAGGCGTTTCCTCCTGCGGCGAGGTCTCGGGAGCCTCGTCTTCAGGAGCGGGTTGTGCTTCCTCGTCTGGCGGCACGGACAGAACACCACAAGAATCACGCCGCTTCGCACCACAGGCGAGGGCGCCAGAGCCTCCGGTTGCGCGTCGCCAGCTGGACCCTGTCCCTCGACGCGTCGAGCGGACCTGGCGACGGAAGAACGAGCATCGGCGAGGAGGGGCGCGAGACGATACTTTTTGCGGACCTTCGCGCAGGATGCGACGGGCGCCGCGCACGACCTGCGCCTTTGCGTCGAGGCAAGCGGGGGCGCATTGGGGCAGAGGGGCTGTCGCGGCTGGCCGATCTATACTTGTGCGCATTGACGAAGCTCCTGATGAGATCTGATCGGGCGAACCAGCTGAGAGCTCTGGCAGGGGCGGCGCTGTGCGCCCTGGGGACGCTGACAGCGACGCCGCCGTTGTGGGGCGCTCCCGCTGCGCTGATCGAACCCGCCTCCGGGGCTGCGTCTGCGGAGCGGACAGGAGGCGAAGGGGAGGACACTGCCTCCACGCCTGCTGCCGACAGCGTCGCAGTGGTTCCCGCAGCCAGGCAGGCGGACAACGTTGCGATCATCACCATCCGCGGGCCCATCGACGCGGTCACCGCGACGAGCGTGGACCGCAGGCTGACGCGGGCGGAGAAGGCTGGCGCTGACGCGGTCGTTTTCGAGCTCGACACGCCGGGGGGGGAAGTGGGGGCGGTGCTCGAGATCACCAGCAGGATCAAGAACTCGACCATCGCCAACACCGTCGCCTGGGTGCACCCGAAGGCGTACTCGGGGGGGGCGATCATCGCGCTGGCGTGTCGGGAGATCGTGGCTGCGCCTGCAGCGTCGTTGGGGGACGCGGCGCCGATTTCCCCCGTGGCAGGATCGCTCCGCAAGCTCGCCACGAAGGATCCGGAGCTCTGGGCCAAGATGTTCGCTCCCTTGCTGGGCGACGTGATCGACTCCGCCCGGCGCAACGGCTACGACGAGAAGCTCGTGCAGGGCTTTCTCATGACGGGTGTGGATCTGTGGCTGGTCGAGGATGTGCGGACAGGCGCGCGGTGGACGCTGGACCGAGCGGAGTACCGGGCGCTCTTTGGTCGGGATCCGCCCGAGGTTCCTGCGTCGTTTGCCGATCCCTCTGCAGCCTCCGCGTCTTCGTCGACCGCTGGTCGGCCAGGGGCGTCGACGCAGGGAGGGGCGTTCCCGGCCTCTGGTCCAGCTCTGGACAAGCAGGCCAAGGAGGCGATCGATGAGCATCTCAAGCTTGCGCCGCCCAGCGGAAGGCCTGTCTGGACGAAGGAGGACCCTGTCCATTACCGCGTGCTGGAGCACGTGAGCGACGGGTCGACGCTGCTCGTGCTGGGGACGCAGGACATGCTCAGGCTGGGCCTGGCCTCGGCGGTGGTGCGCGACGACGAGCAGCTGCGGGCGCACTTCGGGGCTGTGCATCTGCGCAGGCTCGAGCGCACCTGGAGCGAGTCGCTGGTGCGTTTGCTCAGTTCGCTTCCTGTCAAGGCGGTGCTGGTGATCGTTTTTCTGCTGGGCCTGTACATGGAGATGGCGGCGCCCGGGATCGGGTTGGCGGGCGCTGTGGCGGTGGGGGCGCTGGTGGGGCTGGCGGCGCCGCCGCTGCTCCTGGGCGCAGCCAGCTGGTGGAGCGTCGCTGCGGTCCTCGTGGGTGTGGGGCTGGTGCTGGCGGAGGTGCTGGTCATTCCAGGCTTCGGCGTGGCAGGGCTGGGCGGGGCTGTGCTCATCCTGGGAGGGCTCATAGGCCTCATTGCAGGGGAGGGGGCGCTCTTCCCTGACTCCCCCGCTGAGAGTCAGGACCTGCTCTACGGCCTGTCCACACTGCTGTTGGCGTTGCTCACCGCCTCGGTTGGGATGTACTTTTTGAGCAAGCGGCTGGGGACGCTGCCCGTCTTCCGCAGACTGGTGCTGGCCACGAGTGTGCCGCGGCAGGAGGAGCGCAGTCCCGGCATGCTCGAAGCGATGGGAGGGAGTCGAGCGACGGCGGGCCCCGCGCCCGGCGATGTAGGGGTTGTCGTCGCGGATCTTCGACCTGCGGGAAGGGCGGAGATCAACGGCGAGCTGGTGGACGTGGTCAGCGAGATGGGCTTCGTCGAGGAGGGCGCCCGCGTGCGCGTGGTCGAGGCGTCGCGCTTCCGGGTCGTCGTCGAGCCTGTCGAAGGCGATCACCGTGCTGAAACGGGTGAGTCTGCGTGATGAGCGAGCCGCTGCTCGTGTGGGGTTTCGCTCTCCTGGGCGTCGCTGCGGCGCTGCTCGTGCTCGAGCTGTTCATTCCCTCGGGCGGCGTCATCGGCCTGGTGGCGGGGGTGGCGGTGGTGGCCTCGCTCGTCTGCTTCTGGCGGGTCGACACCATGTGGGGGCTCTCGAGCACGCTGGGCGTGGTGGTGCTCACGCCTGTCGTGGTCGCGTTCTTCCTCAAGGTCTGGCCCGACACCCCAGTGGGCAGGCGGCTGATCCTCGGCGGCGACGAGGAGTCGGAGGGGCCGCTGCAGCAGAGCGAGCAGCGCCGTCGGGAGGAGCGGGCCCGGCGCGAAGCCCTCATCGGCAAGGAAGGCGAAGCGCTGACGGATCTGCACCCCGTCGGGGCGGTGCGCGTCGAGGGGGAGAGGCACGAGGGGCTCGCGCAGGGGGGCTTCATCGACGCGGGCCAGCGCGTGCGGGTCGTCGGCGTCGAAGGAGCGTCGTTGAAGGTGCGGCGCGTGGCGGCGCCTGACGGTCGCCCCTGATGGCGGTTGGGCAGCGGGCGCCAAGGCGGGAAAGGGGCTAGGCTCCCCTCCGCACGCAGAGCGGGCTGCTGCGCCCACGGGCGCAAAGGAGCGGACAGAGAGCTATGAATCCACTGCTGATCGGTCTGATCGTCCTGGGGGCGCTGGTTGCCCTGGTCGTCTTCGCCGTCTTCGCCCAGTTCTTCAACCTGTGGCTGCAGGCGCTGCTTTCGGGTGCCCGGGTCAGCTTCTTCGACCTCATCGGCATGCGCCTGCGCAAGGTCAATCCGCAGGTGATCGTCATCAGCAGGATCAAGGCGGTCAAGGCGGGACTGCACATCTCGACCAACGACATGGAGGCGCACTACCTCGCTGGCGGCAGGGTGCCTGCGGTGGTCAACGCCCTGATCGCCGCGGACAGGGCCCGCATCGACCTGGACTGGACGACGGCCTGCGCCATCGACCTGGCGGGGCGCGACATCCTCGACGCGGTGCAGACGAGCGTGAATCCCAAGGTGATCGACTGTCCCAACCCGACCTCGGGCAAGACCACCATCGACGCCATCGCCAAGGACGGCATTCAGCTCAAGGCCCGGGCGCGGGTGACGGTGCGGGCCAACATCGCCAGACTCGTCGGCGGGGCCACCGAGGAGACCATCATCGCCCGCGTCGGCGAGGGCATCGTCTCCACGATCGGCTCCTCCGAGACCCACAAGGAGGTGCTGGAGAATCCCGACCGCATCTCCAAGGCGGTGCTCAACCGAGGGCTGGACGCGGGAACAGCCTTCGAGATCCTCTCCATCGACATCGCTGACGTGGACGTGGGCGAGAACATCGGCGCCAAGCTCCAGGCGGATCAGGCGGAGGCGGACAAGCGCCGCTTCCAGGCTGAGGCCGAGAAACGCAGGGCCATGGCCGTGGCCCAGGAGCAGGAGAACCGGGCTGAGGTCGAGAAGAACCGCGCCCTGGTCGTCCTGGCTGAGGCTGAGGTCCCCAAGGCTATCGCTGACGCTTTCCGCAGCGGCAATCTGGGCATCATGGACTACTACCGCATGAAGAACGTCGTCGCGGACACCAGGATGCGCAACTCCATCGCTGGAGAAGGCGAGAACGAAGGCGAAAACGTCATCTGAACCGACGGCAGGACGGGGGAAGGCGGGAGTGTGACGGGATGGCCTTTCGCTTTCAGCTGCTTCGGGCTGGACGGTTCATGCTCGACGGCGGCGCGATGTTCGGCATCGTGCCCAAACCGCTGTGGTCCAGGCTCGTCGAACCCGACGAACGCAACCGCATCCCGCTCAACACCAACTGCCTGCTGCTCGAGGGCCACGGCAGGCGGATCCTCATCGAGGCGGGCATCGGCGAGAAGCTCAGTCCCAAGGAGCGCGACATCTACGCCTTGGAGGACCGCAGCGTCCTCGACGCCCTGCGCGAGGTCGGCTGCGAGCCGGGGGCGATCGACATGGTCGTGGTCAGCCATCTGCACTTCGACCACGCGGGGGGGCTGACGAAGCTGTCGCGCACGGGCGATCTGGAGAGCCCCCCTGTGAGCGCCTTCCCCAACGCCCGCATCGTCTCGCAGCGGCGGGAGTGGGAGGACGCCCTGGCGGGAAGGTCCACCATGCACAAGACGTACCTGCACAGCCACCTGGACCCGGTGGCTGGGCAGATGGAGCTGGTGGAGGGGGAGCAGGAGCTGGTCCCGGGCTCGGGGCTGCGGGTCTTTCCCATCCCCGGCCACACCTGGGGGCAGCAGGCTGTGGCCTTTCCGGACGAAGAGAGCGGCAGGACGGTGGTCTTCGCCGCGGATCTGCTGCCCACGGTCCACCACGCGGCGCCGACGCACGGCATGGCCTACGACATGCTCCCCTACGAGAACATGCTGCGCAAGCAGGCCCTGCTCAGGGAGGCGCACGAGAAGGGGTGGCTGCTCGCGCTGGACCACGAGCCCGGCCCGGCGCTGGTGGAGGTCGAGCCGCATCCGCAGCGGCGGGGGGTCTACACTCTGCGACCTGCTGCCAGCGCCTGAGCGGCCTGCAGTGGTCAGCTGCGGAGCGTGGGCTCATCGCCCTGAGGGCAAGCAGCCGATGATGCGGAGCGGATCGTGAGCAGTGTTGAAGCCATCGCAGCTGAGACCAGCCCCGCTGCGGAGACGCTGGCTGCTCCGCCGGAGCAGGCGACAGTCGTCCACACGCCCACCAGCGACACAGCGAGGCAGCGGGCGCTGGGCGACAACGGCGTCGCGACGAGGGCTTGCGACCACGATGGCGCAGCAAACGGCGCCGCGACGGCGATGCGAAGCGGCCCCATCGTCTGGCCCGGTCAGCAGCAGGCCAGGCGGCGCGAACGGCTCGGCCACAGGCTCGAGGTCTTCTTCGCCAGGCTGAGCAACCGGAACAACTTCTGGCGAAGGGTCTGCTCGCTGGTGTGGCTCCCCTACGCCTTTCGGTCGGGCATTCGGGTCAAGCGGCTCAGCGAGCGGACGTTCACCGCGGTGCTGCCCTTCCGCAGATTCAACCGCAACTGGTACAACGCCATGGCGGGGGCGGCGCTGCTGGCCAACAGCGAAATCGCTGGCGGCACGTATGTCTTCGGCGTGTGCGACGGACGCAGACGTGTGGTCTGCAAGAAGCTCAGCTACACGTTCCTTCGGCCGTGTCTGGGGCCGGCGGTGTACGAGGTGACGCCTGCGCAGGAGATCGCGCCGTTGCTTGCGCAGGGCGGATCCTTCAACATCGACGTGCGCATCGACGTGAAGCAGCAGCTGGGAAGGCCCGGCAAGGAGAAACGCGTCGGTCGCTGCTTCGCCACCTTCCACGTCGCGCCCATCGAAGACAGGCAGGAGCGCAGAGCCCGCAAGTCCAAGCGTCGCAGCAGGGTGAGGGCGCGTCGGCTGCACAGCTCGTCATGAGTCCGGAGGCGTCTGGCGGAATCGCTGCACAGCGTCCGTCGCTGTGGGCGTTCTTTCTCGCCTCCTCCTGGCTGTGGTGCATCGGGATGTACCTGCCTGCGCTGCTGGTCAGGGATTTTGGCCTGCCTGGATGGGGCGTTTTTGCGCTGTGCAATGTCACGGGGGCGACGGCGGTCGGGGCGTTGCGGGGGCACGTGGCTGGCGCTGCGCAGCAGCGCGTCTACGCAGGATGGGCCCGCGCCTTTTCACTGACGACCATCGCCTTTCACACCATGTTCCTGGCGTGGATCGGGGCTGTCGCTGTCGGTGGTCAGCTAGGCGGCAGTGGTGAGGGGCTCGCTGCGGGGGGGCTGCTTGCGGCGCTGTGCTGGGCGGCGGCTGCGGGGCTGGCTGGACGCGGCGAGCGGACGCTTCTGCGGACCGCGGCGGCGGTTTACGCGGCGTCGATCGCGGCGCTTGCGCTGGCGGGGCTGACGAGCCAGTGGAGGCAGTATCAGCCCGCTGCGCTGCACGGCGAGGAGCCGTTGGCGGCGCTTCCCGTGGCAGGAGCGGCGCTGGCGCTGGGGTTTCTGCTCTGTCCGCAGCTGGACCTGACGCTGCTGCGCGCCCGTGAGGCGCTCGGACCGCAGCGAAGGGCGCGGGTCTTCGTCGCTGGCTTTGGCGGGCTCTTTCTGCTCATGATCGTCGCGTCGCTCTTCTACGGCGC
>CAYPBL010000008.1:0-19317 GCA_964408965.1 uncultured Phycisphaeraceae bacterium
CGCGCCCGGGCCATCGCCAGCGCCATCAACTCGCGCTTCCCGCGCGGCCCGGGCGACCGCAAACCCACAGCGATACCGCGCAACGAAGAGCGCATCGAGATCAACATCCCCCGCCGCCATCAGGGCGACCCCGTGGAGTTCGCCCAGCTGCTGCTGCACACGCGCGTCACCCCTGGCGCTGCGCAGGAGTGGGCGGTGCGGTATGTGCGGGCGCTGCGCGAGCAGCCTGAACTGACACAGGAGCTGGCGTGGCGACTGCGTGCGCTGGGGGAGGCGGCTCTGCCTCAGGTGCGCACGCTCTACGACTATGCGGAGGCTGCGCCTCGCTTTGCGGCGTTGGAGATCGGCGCCGCCATGGGCGATCCGTTGGCGGGGCCCGCCTTGCTGGACATCGCGCAGCGGGGGCCCGATTCCCTCAGGCTGCGGGCCATCGAGCTGCTGGGGAAGCTCGATCCCGACCCGCAGATCAACCAGGCGCTGCTGGACCTGCTCGACGACGAGGCCCTCGACGTGCGCGTCACCGCGTACGAGGCGCTGCTGGCGCGAGGCGATGTGCGGATACATTCGACGCCCGTGGAGAACACGTTTCGCCTGGACGTCGTCCCCGCCAAGGAGACGATGATCTACATCACACAGCAGGGGACGCCGCGGGTGGTCGTGTTCGGCAACGAGCCTGCGCTGAAAAGGCCCCTCTTCATCGCTGCGTGGAACGATCGGCTGATGCTCACCGCGGACTCCCCGGACGACGCGGTGCGGCTCTTCTACCGCGACGCAGCGACGGGCAGAACCACGACGACGACCGTGAGCCCGCAGCTGGACGAGTTGGCGTACTTCCTGGCCCACACACCCACACCCGAGTCTCCCGAACCTGGACTGGGGCTGTCGTACTCCATGGTCGTCGGGGCGCTGCATGCGATCTGGCGGGAGGGCGGCTACGACGGCGCCTTCGTCGCGGAGCAGGACAAGCTGGCGGCGGAGATCCTCCGGGCCTCCGAAGGGGCCTCGCCCCCAGCCAGGCCTGAAGGCAACGAGCGCCAGACGGAGGATCAGTCTCCCGCGACGCAGCCGCCTGCAGCTCGACCCGAGGGCGGCTGAGTCCGACGCGGCTTTTTCAACGCGCCCCCAGCGGGCAGCCGACGATGGCTCGGCGCCCGTTTTGCGACGTCGTTCCCGCGTCGCAGAGGCGACGCAGGCGACGCCACGGAGGGCGAGCGCCAAGGATCATCCACAGCGCCGATGCGCGTGCTGCGCCGCAGCAGCGTCGCAGGGGCGCACAGGCCAGGAAGGCGACAGCGTGTCTCGATTGCGTCTTGTCAAACTCACGCTCGTGGGCTTCAAGTCCTTCGCAGACCGCACGGAGCTGCGCTTCGACAGGCCCATCACCGCGGTGGTCGGGCCCAACGGTTGCGGCAAGAGCAACATCGTCGACGCGGTCCGCTGGGTGCTGGGGGAGCGATCCGCCAAGAGCCTGCGCTCCAGCGAGATGCAGGACGTGCTCTTCGCGGGCTCAGCTGCGCGAGGCCCCAGCGGTTTGGCCAGCGTCACGCTCACCTTCGAAAACCCCCTCCTGAGCGCGTCGCAGCGCGATCAGCAGGCGCGCCGCTGCGACAACGGAGAGGTTGCGGAAGCCCTGCCCGACGACCTGGACGAACGCTCGCCGCTCGTCCGCGACCCGGCCCGCAGAACCCGGGCCCTGCCCATCGACGCGGAGACCGTGGACGTGGAGCGCAGGCTCCACCGCGACGGCCAAAGCCTGTACCTCATCAACGGCAGACGCGTGCGGCTGCGCGATGTGCGCGAGCTCTTCCTGGACACAGGCGTCGGGGCGGACGCCTACTCGATCATCGAGCAGGGCAAAGTCGACGCCATGCTCCTGGCCTCGCCTCTCGATCGACGGACGATCTTCGAGGAGGCAGCGGGCGTGGCCCGCTTCAAGGCCCGTAGACTCGAAGCCCGGCGCAAGCTGGAACGCTGTGAGACGAACCTCGCGGTGGTGCGGGAGAAGCTCGCCTCCACCGAGCGGAGATTGCGCATCGTCCGCTCCCAGGCGGAAAAGGCCCGCAGACACCAATCGCTGACGAATGAGCTGAACGCATGGCGCACAGCGCTGGCGCTGGACAAACGCCGTCTGCTCTGCGAGCAGCTGGTGGGACTGACCAGCCGCATGGCTCAGCTGGAGCGGGAGCGAGACGACGCCTTCCAGACGCTGCGCGCCATGGAGCAGCAGCGCCAGGAAGCGCTGCTGACCTTGCAGCAGGCGCAGGAGCGCGACCGCCAGCTGCATGCGCAAAGCTTGCGCTGTCAGCACGAGATCGAGCAGGCGCAGCAGCGCAGCGCCATGCGCCAGCGCGCCGCCCAGCAGGCGCGCCAGCGCGCAGCGGAGGAGCAACAGGCGGCCAAGCGGCTTCGAGAACAGGTCGCGTCGCTCACTGCGGAGCGCCTCGAGGCCGCTCAGACGCTCGCGCAGGCCAAGACCAGGCACGAAGCGGCGCAACGCGACGCGGAGGAATGCCTTCGACGCAAGACACGCCTGGAGGAACAGCTGGCGAGCGCGAAGGAGGCCCTTCGCGCCAAGCAGCATCAGATCGACGACCTGTCGCGACGCGTGAGCGAAGAGGACCGCAGCCTGCACGCGCTGGAGGAGCGCGTCGCGCAACTGCAGGAGCAGCAGGCGTCGGCGCAGCGAAGGCTCGCTGAGTCGAGGGAGGCGCAGGAGCAGGCCCGCGGCGCCCTCCAGGGCGCCCTCCAGACGCTGCAGCAGCGCGAAGGCGACGTCGCCCACAGTCAGCGCGAGCTGGCGGCGGCGGAGGAGGCGCTCCAGACACTCTCCCGCACCCAGCGAACGCGAGCCGACGAGCTGGCGCAGCTGGAGAACGAGCGGGCAGCCGTGGCGAGCCGACGCCAAACCCTCCACGAGCTGCAACGGTCCAGAGAGGGCGTCGCTGCAGGAGCCAAGGCGGCGCTGCAGCTGTGCGCAGAGGCCAACGCCCAGGGACAGCACACTCCGCTGGCCGCTGTGCGAGGTCTGCTCGCTGACGTCGTCGAGACGGACGCTGCCTGCGCCGTGGCGGTCGAGACAGCTCTGGGTGAGGCGCTCAGCGCCCTGCTGGTCGACGAGGATCGCCTTGAAGAAGCTGCCAAGGCGCTGGAGCCCGCCTTGGAGCACCCCTGCCTGCTGCTGCCGCTGCCCTCCCGAAGCGACGACGCGCCAGCGGAGAGCCTGCCCTGTGCAGCCGACCACGCGCTGGAGCGGACGGCGCCTCCGCTGGCGTCGCTTGCGCGAACCAGCGATCCGCGGGCGCACAGCCTGGTTCGTCAGCTCCTGGCGGATGCGAGACTGGCTCCCACCCTGGAGGCTGCGACGCTCTTGGCGGCGGCGGCCAAGGCGCAGTCGTCCAAGCCGCTCCGCTTCGTCACCCCTGCGGGCGACGTGGTGGACACGCAGGGAGGCGTGCGGCTGGCGGGCAGCAGAAACCAACAAGGCGAGCATCTCGGCCTGCTTTCCCGCAAAGCGGCGCTGGCGGAGCTCGACAGCCAGCTTCGCGATCTGGCCCTGCGGATCACCCAGACCCAGGCGAAACTGCGCGATCTCGACGAACAGGCGGCGCAGGCCCACCGTCGGCGGGCAGCGGCTTCGCACAGACTCTTCCAGGCTGAGCGCCGCTTGGCTCAGGCGCAGGCAGCCAGGGACCGCGCCGCTGCGGACGTCGACAGGCTGCACAAGGATGTCGCCAGGGCGCAGCAGTCGTTGCAGACGCTCGAGCGACGCCTCCAGGCCGACCTGCAGGCGCGCGACGACAGACACGAGGTCCTCGCCTCGCTTCGCAGGCTCGCTGAAGAGCAGCGCCGCGAGCTGCAGGACCTTTCCCGCGCGACGGCGCACCAGGAACGCCAGCGAGACGAGGCGGTGGAGCAGGCCGCCCGCGCTCGGGCTGAGGCCCACACCACAGCGGAGGCTGTGACGGCGGCGCAGCGGCGACTGCAGGAGCTCGACGACGCTGTCGCCTCGGTCGAAGCCTCCCTGGAGGAGCGCGCGGACAGAGGGCGGCGCGAGGAGGAGCAGGCTCGGCGAGAACAGGCCCAGGCCCAGGAGGAGACGCAGCGGGCGGAGCAGCTCGAAGCACAGCATCGCCAGCTGCTGCGGAGCATGGAGGAGGGACGCGCCGCGCTGCAGCGCGCCCAGGAGGCGGTCGAGCGGTCGGGCGAGGCCCTCGAGACGGCGCGCAACCGGCAACGACACCTCGAACGCGACTGGAACAGCCTCGAACTCAGCCGACGCGAGGTGGAGATCAAGCGCGAAACGCTCGAAGAGCAGACGCTCGAGGAGATGGGCCTGGACCTGGAGTCGCTGGCGGAGGAATACGAGCAGCTGCTGGCCAGCGGCGTTGCGCCCGTCGACCACGACCAGGCGCAGCGAGCGATCGACGAGCTCAAGAAGGCGCTAAAGAAGCTGGGGAACGTCAACCTCGAGGCCATTGCGGAGGCTGAGGCGCTCGAGTCGCGCAACCTCGACCTCGAGGCCCAGGTGGCGGACCTCGACGAAGCCCGTCAGCGGCTGGAGACCCTCATCGCCAGGCTCAGCGTGGTCAGCGAGGAGCGCTTCCGCGCGACGTTCGAAGCCATTCAGCAGCGCTTTGGCGGCGAGAAGGGCATGTTCCGCACGCTCTTCGGCGGAGGCAGCGCCGAGCTGCGCCTCCTGCCGACGGCGGAGACGGGGGAGATCGACTGGCTCGAGTCGGGGGTGGAGATCATCGCCAAGCCTCCCGGCAAGAGGCCCCGCACCATCAACCAGCTCTCCGGCGGCGAGAAGACCATGACCAGCGTGGCGCTGCTGCTGTCCATCTTCGAAAGCAGACCCTCCCCCTTCTGCATCCTCGACGAAGTGGACGCGGCGTTGGACGACGCAAACGTCGAACGGTACGTGCGCACGCTTCGCAGACTCACCGAAACGAGTCAACTGATCGTCATCACCCACAACAAACGGACGATGCAGGCGGCGGATGTGCTCTACGGCGTGACCATGCCTGAGCGGGGCGTATCGCGCAAGGTCGAGGTCCAGCTGGACGAAATCGACGAGGACGGCGGCTTCGCTGCCTCGGGCGCCGACGAGGCTGCTTCGACCCCAGGCGAGCGGGCGACGCAGGCGACTCCCTCCGCCCGCCCCCAGCCGGTGGTCGTCGTCGAGCCTGCGACGACGCCTGCCCACAGCGGCGCAGCGTGAAGCCCTGCGCGGAGCAACTGGAGAAAAAAACGGAGCGGACGCGTGGGCGTCCGCTCCGCGATGTCGCGTCAGTGCGAGCCTGTGTTGGCGCTTCCTGCGCCGCAGCGTCTGTGAGGACCGCCGCGGGCGTGGGCGGCGACGGTCCTCAACGGCCCGTCAGTTGTTGTCGAGATCGAAGGACTCGAAGCGGGAGTCGTCGCTGTCGGGAACGTCGACCAGGAAACGGGGCAGATGACCGCTGTCGGCGCCCGGGATGAAGCCGTCGTTGGCGGCGCTGCCCGGCTCGACGAAGCCCGCGGGCATGGCCAGTCGCGCGTCCCAGTTCTGCCTGGCTGCCCGCTCGAACATGAACGTGCGGTGCTGCAGGTTCTTGACGGCGGCGTCGGCCAACTCGGTGAAGGCCTGGCTGGCGGCCTGGGCCTTCTGCGCCCGGGCCAGCTGCTCGCGCTCGCTCAGGTAGCGCTGGGCGTAGACGCTGTTGCGGTCGGCCTGCGTCGCAGCGATGCGCGAATCGAAGCGGGCCTTGACCACGTCCTCCGCGGCGCCTGCCTTGGCCAGCTCGGAGCGGATGGCGGCGTCGAAGGCGTCGCTCTGGGCCTGGATCTGGGCCCGCGCCGCCAGGTCCTGCGCCTCGAAGACGCCCCGCTCCGCAGCGGCGGCGGCGATGCGGCGCTCCACCTGCGCCTGGGCGACCAGCTCCTGGGCGCTGACCACGTTGCGCAGATGCTCGACGTCGGCCTGGGCGATGCGATGGTTGGCTTCGTTGTACGCCCGCTGCTTCTCGATCTCGATCTGCGTCTTGGCGGCGAAGGTGTCTGCGACGGTGGTCGCCTCCTCGTACGTGGCCCGCGCCACCTGCTCGAAGGAGGCAGCGGCCTGGTCGAGACGGTTCAGCTCCGCAGCCAGGATCTGCTGGGCTGAGGCGATCTCCTGCCGCATCTGCGCCACCAACGCTGCCTGGGTGGCCTCGAGCGAGTCAGCCTCGGCCCGCAGCTTGTTGACCTGCGCCTGCCCCCGCTGCTTGGCGGCGTCGCGCTGCGCCTCCAGGGCGCGGACCTCAGCGGCGCCTCCCTTGTCGTTGGCTTCAGCCTTGGCCAGCAGCTGCGTCACCGTCGCCTCGGAGCGCTCGCGGACCGACTGCGCCTGGGCCCGCAGCTTGACGATGTTCGCTGCGGTCTGCTTGCGCGTGGCCTCGGCTTCCGCCTTGTCGCGCTCGAACTGCGCCTGGGCCTGCTGCAGGCGGCTCTCCGCCTGGGCGCGGAAGTCTTCGATCCGCGCCTGCTGGTCCTGCTCGAAGGAGTCGACCTCCGCCAGCGCCTGGTCGTACTTGGCCTGCTGCTGCTCCCACCAGCTGTTCAGCTCGCTGGAGCGCTGCTCGTAGTTGGCCAGCACCGTCCGCTCCAGCGCGTCGGCTTCGCTGCGGATCTGCACAGCCTTGGCCAAGGCTGACTTGTACGCTGCGACGAACTCGGGCTCGACGACGGGGGGAATCGGCGGAACCGTCGCCTGCGCAGGAGCGGGATCCTTGGGCGTGGCGGCTGGGTCCTTCGGGTCGGTCTTGCCAGGCATCTCGACGCTGCCCGCAGCGGCCTGCTGCGCGAGCGTGCGCAGGGTCTCGCTGCGGATCTTGGCCGCCTCGGCCAGGGCCTGGGCCTTGAGCTGCTCGTACTGCTTCTTGGACAGGTCCTTGAGGTGCTGGGCCTCTTCGCGGGCGGCGTCGGCGAAGGCCTTGGCCTGGGCCTTGACGAACTCGGCCCGGGCGTTCTGCTCGAGCCTGTCGGCCTTGGCGCGGAGCACCTGCGCCTCCGAGAGGCCCGCGGAGCGCGTGCGCTCGATGGCGCTGCGCTGCTTGTTGAAGTCGGCCTCGGCGACGCGCAGGAAGCGCTCCGCCTCAGCCCGACGGCGCTCGACCTCCGCCTGGGTCTCGTCGACCATGGCGTTGGCCTTCTGCTGCAGGGCCTCGACCTCAGCCTTGGCCTTGGCGAACTCGAGCTCCGCAGCCTTGACGGCCAGCTCGTAGGCGGACTGCGCGTCCTTGTCCTCCAGGGCCTGGGCCTGCGCCAGCAGCTCGTTCACCTTCGCCTGGGCCTCCTCGCGGATGGACTGGGCCTTGGTGCGCAGCTCGGCGCTGGTCGCAGCGATCTGCTGCGTGCGCGTCTGAATCTGCTGATCCAGCTGCTTGACGCGGGCCTCGGTCTGCTCCTCCAGCGAGGCGGCGGCGGTGCGCAGCGCCTGCACCTTGCTCTTGGCGCGGGCCTCGGTCATGTCGGCGATCTTGACCATCTGGTCGATGTCCGCGGCGCCCTTGTTGGCCACCGCCTCGCGCTGGGCGCGCATCTGGTCCAGCTTGGCCAGCGCCTGCTGGAACTCCTTCTCCGCCTGGGATCGCATCTCCTCGAACTTGGCCTGCCGCTCCTGCGCGGTCGCCTCGACGAAGGCGTCGTCGCGCGAGGCCTGGCTCTCGATCGCCTCCTGCTGGGCCTCGGCGAACATGCTCATCTGGTTGAGTCTGGCGTCGAAGACGTCGCGGAGCTTCTCCGCGTCGGCCAGCTCCGCCTCCTCCTTCTTGTACGCGCTGGTCAGCTCCGCGTCGGCGAACGCCAGCTGCTTCGACATGCGGGCGTCACGCTCGACCGCAGCGGCCTGGGCAGCGGCGCGGCGGGCCTCGATGTCCGCCAGCGCCATCCGCGCCTCGCTCAGCCACGTCTGCGGCAGCGCCACCTCGCGGGCCTTGGCCTCGAACCAGCTGGGGTCGTACTTCGGCGCCGCGTCGTTCGGGTCGATCTGCGCCGTCGCCTGCCCTGCAGCAGCGGCGAGCGACCCCGGATTGAACGCCCCCCGGAACTGGCTGCTGGACGACTCCCACGACGAGGCGCAGCCCGCCACCGTCGTCGACGCCAGCGACGCCACCAGGGCCGTCACGAACACCGGACGACGAGCCAGACCTGCGGATCGGAGAAGATGCTTCTCGGACATCGTGCGCTCCTCAGTAGTGCCTCACACTGCAGCCGAGCCTGCTGTGTCGCGCGGACCCACGCGTCCGACGACGCCCGGCGGCATAGGTGATCGACGACTCGGACGCGACGGTTCACCACAAGCGGCGTTTCCAGCTGCCTACATCCTGCAAAAACGACCGAAAAAGCGCGACGAACCCGCACAGGCGGAACGGACGGCGCAGGCGGCGCAGCTTCACGCCTGGCTCAATCGCCTCCAGTGACGCCCCGGTACACTGCCGTCTTCCCCGCGAAGAGCTGGAAAGCCCAGCAGGAAAGGGCAGCGATCCATGAACACGAGGCCGATGTTTATCGGGGGCAACTGGAAAATGCACGGCGACAGGGCCTCGGCGACGGCCCTTGCCCGCGACGTCGCCGCTGGCTGCGCACGGGACGTCGAGGCGGACGTGGAGACGGCGATCTTCCCTGCCTTCGTGCACCTCGACCCTGTCGCGACGCTCCTGGCCCACGCGCCGGCGCCCCCGCTGCTCGGCGCCCAGGACGCCTTCCACCAGCCGCAGGGCGCCTTCACGGGGGAGGTCAGCGTGCCCATGCTCGCGGACCTGGGCGTCCGGGCCGTCCTCACCGGGCACTCCGAACGCAGGCACATCCTGGGCGAGTCCGACGAGCTGGTCGCCAGGAAGACCCGCGCCGTCCTCGACGGCGGGCTCCTCTGCGTGCTCTGCGTCGGCGAGACGCTCGAGCAGCGCGAGCAGGGTCTGACCGACGCGGTCAACGAACAGCAGCTGCGGGCGGCCCTTGCAGGCGTCGCGGCTGCAGCGGCGGCGGAGCGGCTGGTGGTGGCGTACGAGCCCGTCTGGGCCATCGGAACGGGCAGAACCGCCTCCCCCGAGGACGCCCAGCGCGCCCACGCCCATGTGCGCGCTATCCTCTGCGAGCTGCTTGGCCAACAGGCCGCCCAGCGGATCCGCGTGATCTACGGCGGCTCGGTCAAGCCCGGCAACGCTGCGGCGCTGCTGGCCCAGGAGGACGTGGACGGCGCACTGGTCGGCGGAGCCTCGCTGGTCGCGGAGGACTTCCTGGCCATCAGACAGGCTGCGGTGCAGCAGGTTCGGGAGACTGCGTCATGAGCATGGGGAATGTCGGACTCGCGCTGACCTTGGGCGTCAACTGGCCCGCTGTCGTGACGGGCCTGATGGTGGTGGCCTTCCTGTTCGTCTGTCTGGTGCTGATCCTGACGGTGCTCATCCAGCGGCCGCAGGGCGGCGGCCTGAGCGGCGCTTTCGGCTCCGCCGCTGGCTCCAGCCAGACGGCCTTTGGCGCAAAGACAGGCGATGTGCTGACGATCTTCACCATCGCGGTCTTCGTGCTCTTCCTGGCCTCGGCGGTGGCGCTGAACTGGCGGGTCTCGCCTCCTCCGCCAACGGTCCCGACCGCGGTGGGCCTGGACGATCAGACGCAGCAGCCCGACAAGGAGAAGGAAGCGCAGAAGACGGGGTCGGAGGAGCAGGCGCCTGGCCAGGCTGAAATCGAGCCCTTCCAGCTGCCGGAGGAGACGCAGCCTGGTGCAGACCAGCAGCAGCCCCCCGCCAGCGGTGAAGCCTCCCCTCCCGCTGCAGGCGACGCATCCCCACCCCCCGCTGCGGAGAAGACGCCGCCTGCGTCGGGTCCGTCGAAGCAGCCCGCCACGAAGCCGCAGCAGCAGGGCGCGTCGCCCTCCCCGCCTGCCAGCGAGGAAAAACCCCCTGCAGGCGAAGGCGCTGCAGACGAGAAACCGCCTGCGTCATGAGCGCCGCGGTGGGGCCAACGCACACGCTCGCTGCGCCAAGCCAGCGGCGACGGCGCCCGCTGGGGGGACCTGCGCGGTGATCCGCTCGATGACGGGTTTCGGCGACGCCTCGGGAGGCGATGGTCCGCTGCGCTACTTCGTCGAGATCCGCTCGCTCAACAGCAGGTATTTCAAGGCTGTCGTCAAGCTCCCCGAGGCGATCCAGGCCTTGGAGGCGGAGCTCGAAGCGCTGCTGCGCCGACGGCTGAAGCGAGGCTTCGTCACGCTCAGCGTCAAGGCCTCGGACACCTCCGCAAGCGCAGCGTGGCTGGTCAACGAAGCGGCGCTGCGGCGCTACATCGAGCAGGCGCAGGCGCTGGCGTCGCTGGGCGAGGTCCAGTTCGACGCTGCAGCGATGCTGGCGCTGCCCGGCGCCCTGCAGCCTGCAGCTGACGACCACGAACGGCTCGAACAGGCCCGCGAGGCGCTCTTTCCGCTGGTGGAGCAGGCCTGCACGAGCCTCGAGGCGATGCGCGCCCGCGAGGGGGAAGCGCTGCAGGCGGAGCTGCAGACGCATCTGGCGGTCATCGAGACGTCCCTGGCGCAGGTGCGCAGCCGCGCCCCCGCCATCGTCGAGGCCTACGAGAAGCGCCTGCGCGAACGCATCGAACGTCTGCTCCATGAAGCGGGGGTCGTTGCGGAGGGAGTCGACATCGTTCGGGAAGTGGCGATGCACGCGGAGAAGTGCGACATCGCGGAGGAAGTGGCCAGGCTCGCGGGACACCTGGAGCAGTTCCGCGCCCTGATGGACCGCGACAACGGCGAGCCCGTCGGCCGCACGCTCGATTTCCTCGCTCAGGAAATGCTCCGCGAGGCCAACACCATCGCTGGCAAGAGCAACGACGCGGAGGTCTCGCGGGAGATCGTGCTCATCAAGGGGGCGATCGACCGCATCAAGGAGCAGGCGCAGAATGTCGAATAGCCCGCGAGCGTGACCATGCCCTCGCCTCGATCCGACGACCCTCCGCCCGCAAGTCCGCAGGCCGAGGCGTCCTGCGCAGGGTTCGACGCCTACGAGCTGGCGGCGGTCCTCTCGCATTACGACCTGGGGGTGATCGAGGCGATCCACCCCTTTCCGCGGGGCTCGCCCGCTTCGCCCAAGGCGCTGATCCGAGCGGAGAAAGGTCGCTTCCTGCTCAAACGTCGGCGGGAAGGCGCTTCCTCGCTGGAGCGCATCCTCTTCGCCCACCGTGTGCAGTTGCAGCTGGCTGAGCGGGGCTTTCCGCTGCCTCGGCTGGTGGGCACGCAGGTCTCCAACGCCAGCGTGCTGGAGCGGCAGGGCGCCCTGTACGAGGTCTTCGTCTTCGTCCCGGGCTCGCCCTTCGACGGCTCCGAGGCTCAGGCGCGCGCCGCAGGGGCCTGCCTGGCCCAGCTGCACGCTGCGCTGAGCGACTTTCCCACACAGGAGGCGCCCTCCGATCTGCTGCGAGGCTTCCACGATCGGGAGGACCTGCCCGCACAGTTGGCGGTGGCCCCTGCGCAGGTGAGCAAAGCGTGGCGCCTGGGACTGTCGGAGCGGGCTGAGCTCGACCGCGCCGCAGCCTGGCTGGCCACGACCTACGCAGAGGCGGCGAAGGAGGCGGAAGCAGCAGGGGTGAGCCAGTGGCCCCGTCAGGTCGTCCACGGCGACTTCCACGGCGGCAATCTGCTCTTCACCCCAAGAGGCGAGGTCGCTGCGGCGCTGGACTACGACTCCGTCCGGATCGAGCCCCGCGTTATGGACCTGGCCAACGGCGCGTTGCAGCTGAGTCTGACGCGTGGAGGGGATGCGCTGGCCCACTGGCCTGCGGAGCTGGACCTGTCCCGCCTCCGCGCCTTCCTGAGCGGGTATGATGGACCAGCTCCCGGCGCCATCAGCCAGGCAGAGACTGCGGCGCTCCCATGGCTGATGATCGAGGCGCTGATCGTCGAGGCAGCGGCGCCGGTGGCGGCGACGGGCAGTTTCGCCAGGCTCGAAGGCGGCGCCTTCATCCGCATGATCGAGCGGAAGGTCCAATGGTTGCACGACAACGCCCACGAGGTGATCGACGCTGTGGGATAGGCGCAGGCGCCGCGCTGGCGGGCGTCGTCGCGTGGGGTGCGCTGGTGGGCCCTGCTGCGCAGGCGCAACTGCAGCTGGCGGAGCCGCCCCCGCAGCGGGAGCAGCAGCGACTGGACGCCCGTGAGGTCCTTGCCCTCGTCGAGCAGCTGCGCAGCGATGATTTCGCTGTGCGTGAAGCTGCCTCCGAGGCGCTGGCCCAGCACGCCGAGGCGCTGGAGCGGACGCTGCAGCGCGGCCAGATCAACCTCCGGACGCTCACCCCTGAGCAAAAGATCCGCCTGATGGAGGCGTTGGAACGGGCCTTCGCCCGGGCGCCTCGCGGTGGAATGGGCATTCAGTTCGCTGGCGGGCAGCCCGGGCTCTCCCCATTGACGATTCAGCGAACCGTCCCCGGATTTCCCGCGGCGCAGCTGCTGCTCCCTGGCGATGTGATTCTGGGCATCGACGGCGTGCGGGTGGACCCGATGGACCCGGAGTCCTCCGCGATCGTCCGTCACCATATTCTGTCGCACAATCCAGGCGAAACGATCCCGCTGGTGGTGCAACGGCGTGGTCGCGAGCTGCAGCTGGAGGTCCCGCTGGGACGCTTCGATCGCCTGGCCAATCCGCAGACCACGCCCCCGTTGGAGGACCTGCACAGCGCCTGGCGCATCCGGGCTGCCAGACTGGGGCTGGTGGAGGAGGACGCCATCGTCCCGCAGACGCTTTCCGAAGCTGGCGAAGACGCGTCGCTCGGCGCAGGCGACCAGTTCATCGCCCTGCTGCGTTCGCGAAGCGGCGTGGTGGCGGGAGGGGCGCCGCTGACCGATCCCGCCAACAGCTGGGCTGTGATGGGCGGCTCCTCGCGGGCGCTGCAGATCGCCACGCAGACCAACGCTGCTTTCAACGGACAGCGACAGCGCCTGAACCAGCAGGAGGCGCAGCTGCGAGCGGAGCTCTTCCGCAAGCTGCAACTGCTCCGCCTCACCGAAGCGCAGCACCGCAAGCTGGCGACCAACCCCAACATGCCTGAAGAGGCCCGGAAAGCGGCCCGCGACAGTCTCGAAGCCATCCGCAGCGAAATCCTCCGCGTGCAGAAACAGTTGGCGGAGATCAACGGAAGGCCTTGATTGTCCCTGACAGCTGCGAAGACGGCACAGCGTCGATCCTCGTCGCGTTCTTCGTCGCTGACGGTCCTGCACGTGCTCGACGCGCACGCGCCGTGGACGGTGTGGCGAGCAGCCAAGGCGCTCCTGCAGCTGTGCGAGCAGGAAGGAGACGCCACCGCGAGGCATCTGGTCGCGGCGCCGACGGTGCAGGCGACGCGCGCAAGAATGCGGGTGGACGCGCCGCTGCGCCCCCGGCCGCTCCGCGCGCGCGTGGACGCGCTGCGCCTCAGACGCCTCGCGGCGCCTGACGTGGTGCATCTCTGGTGGGAGGGCTCCTGCTGCGGCCTGTTGGCCAGCGCTTTTTCCAGCGTCGCGCGCACCGCAACGCTGTGGGCAGCCCCCTCCTCGGAAAGACGCGCCCAAGCGCTCGCTCGCTGGGCGACGGGAGGCGCGGTGGCGGCGGGGGAGAGCATCACGCCACACTGGCCGCTCACTGGCCTCCGCTGCGCCCAGCCTCCTGCGCTGCTCGAGCCGCTCAGCCCCGAGGCGATGCAGCGGCTCCGAAGCCAGTGGGGCGCGTCCAGCGAGCGCATCGCTGTGGTGGGCCTGGCGGGCGAGCCCGCTGCGGCGCAGGACGCCCTGCGATTCGCTGCGGTGATCGGCGCACTGGCGCTGCTGGGCGTCAGGACAGCGGGCGTCGCGCCTGCGGAAGCCAGGAATGTCGCCGCGGGCGCAAGGCTGCTCAGCGAGTTGGGAGGCGACGCGGCGCTGTTGACCGTCGCTGACGATTCGGGCGCGTGGCTCGCCTCGTGCGACGCGGCGCTGCATGCGGGACAGGACGCAGCGTCGGCGCAGGCGGCGCTGGACGCAGGAATCCCCGTCGTCGCCTCTGCCGCCTGGGGCGCAGCGGCGCCCAGCTGCGTCGTCGCCTCGAGCGAGTCGCCGCTGATTCTCGCGGGGGCTCTGCAGCAGGCTCTTGCACACGGTCCGCTGCAGCCCGTTTCGCAGCGTGAGGCGCAACAGCGACTGCGCCGCTGGCGCAACACCCACGAAACGCTGTGGCGATCAGCGGTCCAGCGCTGACGCTGTCGAAGGCGCTGGCAGCGACGAGCCTGCGTCCGGGACCTCGTTCACAGCGCCGCGGCCTGCGGCGTCGGCTGGTGCGCCTGGTTCGGCGCCGCGGGCGGACCGCCTGGCTCTCCTGCAGGTCGAGGCTCGATCCGCAGCTTCACCCGCTGCACAGGCGCCTCGAACACCAGCGTGGGAGGAGGCGGCGTCAACTCCCCGTCCACCAGGAGAGCGAAGCGAATCGCCTTCTCGCTGACGCGGCGCTCCAGATCGTCGCTCGACAGCGCCGCCACCGCCACCACTCCCACCTCGCGCTGTCTGATCCGCTGGATCCAGGACTCGTCGCCCCGCACGATCACTTCGTCGAGGAAGGGCTCGCCCTCGAGCAGAGGCGCCTTCCACCGACCCACCTCGGTGGGAGGCAGCGCAACCCAGATCGGCGCAGGGGCCACCTTCACCGTCTCCAGCCTGCTTTGCATGGTCAACGTCAACGCAGCAGCAGCGGGTTCGATGGCTACGTCCGGGTCCTGCTGCAGGGCTGGCGGCGGTCGCAACCTGACCGTGATCGTCTGAGGCCTCCCTGCAGGAAGGTCCTCCAACGCTGCCTTGGTCGGCGCCGCCAGCACGCGCAGCGGCTGGTTCTCAGCCTCCATCTGCGCCAGCATCGAGGCTGGCGCCGTCAGCAGCGCTCGGGTGGGGGAGACCGTGGGCTCGCCGACGATGCGCACGTCGGGCGGCAGCTGCAGCGCCACATCCACCTCGCGCCGCACCAACCGCACCACGCGCAGCGACAGCCTCGGCGGCTCCGCAGCCACGATCTGCACTCCCGCCTGGGCAATGGCTGGATCGCGCGCCAGGTCCTTGGCCACGTCCAACACATGGACCCCGGGCGTGGTGGGAACAGCAGGGTGGTCGGGCGAGAGCTCCACTCCCGCAGCCAGACGCCGTTTGACCAGCGACAAGGCGCCGCGGGACCCCCGCAACTGCAACTTGACCACCCCTGTCCACGCGTCGGGATCGACAGCCCGCAGCCGCAGGGCGCTCCCAGGCGTGGAGACCAGGCGAATCTCCGTCTCCACCTGCTCCTCGTCGAGCCCTTGGACCTCAGCGAAGAGCCAGATGACCACTGTCGCCAACGTCACGCCCAGATACGCGCGAACCTGGGTCCACAGCGTCGCTGCGCCGAATCCCGCCCCGTCGCTCACGCTGCCTGCTCCTCGTTGTCGTCGTCCGCAGCTTGTGCTGAGGCAGACGCGCTCGTGGCTGCAGTGGGAGCCCGCTCGTCGATTCCTTCATCGGACAGAGCGCCCGTCTCGCGGGCCTGCTCTTCCGCTGCCTGGACTGCGATTCGGGAAGGACTGAGTCTGCTGGTCAGCTCCGCCCGCAAGGCCTCGGGCGTCAGCCATCGCTGCAGCTTGCCCCGCTCAGCCAGGCTGATGGCGCCCGTCTCCTCGCTGACGACGATGACCAGCGCGTCGGTCGAGCGCGTCAGGCCGATGGCTGCCCGATGCCTGGTCCCCAGCGTCGGATCGCTGACCTCGTGAGGCTCAGCCAGTGGAAACTGGGCCCCCGCAGCGACGATCCGATCGCCCCGGATGATCACCCCCATGTCGTGCAGCGGATTGCTCGGCCAGAAGATCGACTCGAGCAGCTCCGCGGAGAGCTCAGCGTTGAGGATTTTGCCCGTCTCCGCTGTCTCGCGCAGCCCCACCTGCCGCTCGATCGCCATGATGGCGCCGAACTTGTTCTTGCTCAGAAAGGTCGAAGCCGCGACCAGCGGCTCGACCACGCTGGCCACGCTCCTGCTGGAGCCGAAGAAGAAGGGCGCCTCCCCCAGCCTGATCAGCGCCCGCCGCAGCTCGGGCTGAAAGACGATGATCAGGGCCAGCGCCACGAATCCCAGCAGCCTGTCGTACAGGTAGGCCAACCGCTCGAAGGACTGCACAGGCGTGAACAGCCGCAACAGCACCGTCAGCAGGACCAGCACCACGATGCCTGTCAGGGCCCGCGCGGCGCGCGTCCCCTGCACGAACCGCCAGACCATGTACACGAACACCCAGATGACCACCAACTCGATGGCCACCTGCCACAACGGGTACGCCCCGAGACGGTCGAAGAGGTCCTGGATCGTTCGGAAGCCCGACATGCGAACAGTCAGCCCTTTACCGTCCCTTCCGCAGGGCCCCCTCGTCGGCTGCGCAGTCGACGCCCCTTCCGGGCATCATATGACTCGGCGTCCTCCGACGACGCTGTGCACGACGTAACGACGCCTGGACGGCGGCTGTGTCGCAGCCTCACGGCGCCGTCAGCGGCTACATTGTCCCCACCGTCGGCCCCACGCATCGCCCCCTGCTCGAGCCATGCCCACGACCACCCAGCCACCCGAGCGACACGCTGCCCCGAACCGCGGCTTGCTCGTCGTCATTTCGGGCCCCTCGGGCGTGGGCAAAACCACCATCACCAAACGCGTGCAGGAGGCGATTCCCGACGCGGTCTTCGCGGTCAGCGCCACCACCCGCCCCAAGGCCCCGGGAGAGCGCGACGGCGTGGACTACCACTTCCTCCGTGAGAACGAGTTCGAACAGCTGGTGCAGGAAGGCGCCTTCCTCGAGCACGCCCGCTACGCAGGACACCGCTATGGCACGCTCAAGCGCGAAGTGACGCCCCGACTCGAGCAGGGACGCGTGGTCCTGCTGGACATCGACGTGCAGGGCGCCCAGCAGATCAAGCAACAGGCGCCCCAAGCCTTGGCGATCTTCATCCTCCCGCCCGACGAACAGACGCTGCTCGAGCGCCTGCGGCGAAGGGGACGCGATCCCGAAGCGGTCATCCAGCGACGTTTCCGCGAAGCCCAGCGAGAGATCGCCTTCGCCCGAAGCGCAGGCGTCTACGACGTGATGATCGTCAACGACGACCTCGACCGAGCTGTGGCGAACGCGGTGCAGGCGATCCAAGCTCGACGGACGTCCGCTGCCTGACCCGCCCCCGCCCGATCCGCGTTATCGCTGGCCGCCCCGCCCTTCGCCTGCCGATGATCCACCCATGGCCACCGTCGACTCCGTCAGCGCCGCGGCAGGAACAGCAGCGCAAGCCTCCCTGCAGGCGCTCCGAACCACCTTGGACGCCCAGCGCTCGCAGGGGCGGGCCCTGGTCGATCTCATTGCGCAAACGGACCCGCAACGCTCGCCCGACTCTCGTCGCGGCGCCGTCGCTGCCTCTCCAGGGCTGCACGAAACAGGCACAAACCTCGACGTGACCGCGTGAGCTGCGGCGCGATCGCAGCCAGGCTCACGCTCCCAGCGCCACCCGCTGCGATGGAGCGCCCAAGGCCCGCAGCGCCTTCGCTGGCAGACGCGAGGCGCCGTCGGGGCAGTAGACGTACACCATCACCTCCCCCACCCGCCACGCAGCGACCACGTCCCGCTGGTTCTCGCCGCAGAGTGTTTCGTAGCAGACGCCTGGCCTGAGCAACGTCGCTGCGGCGCTCGAGGAAGGCAGCCGCTGCACAAAGACGCTCAAAGGCCTTGCCGCAACGGTCGACTTGGCTGGTCCGTAGAGCAGATGCGCCGACGGCCCCTCCCCAGGCACATGACAGGGACCAGCGCCCAGCAGCAGAAACCCCGCTCCGCGAAGATCCACCGCAGGGCCCCGCTGCGACGCCAGCACCTTCTGCAAGAGCGCCGCTGCCTCCTCCTCGTCACGAGCGACCATCTTCTGTTCGAAGTAGTCGCCCAGATCGACGCAGCGGTTGTGCTCCTGCTCCAGAAACGCCACCACCTGCGCAGGGAGCGTCGGCCTGGCGGCTCTGCGAACGAAGATCACACTCAACGTCGCTGTCAGCGCCGCCACAGCGGCCACCGCAGTCCATCCCACAACCGAACGGCGGGACCAGAACGCCCGCGACCGCGTCGCTGCAGGGCCAACCGTCGCAGCGTCTCCCTCGTCGTCGCTGCGCCGCTCCGCGAAGAGCGCTTCCACGCGCCGCCGCAGCTGGCTCGGCGCCGCCTCTGCCCGCATCGCCTCAGCGACCTTCCTGCGCAACGTCCGTTCGAACGCGACAGCCCGCTGCGCCCGCTCGTCGTTCTCGAGCTCGCGGACGATTTCCTCCGGCGCCTCGCCGTCAGCCACGAGTCTGACCTTCTGCTCCCACGTGAGGGAAGCGACGTCGATGCGATCACCCTCTGCGCCGCTGCCTGGCTGGCCCCCCCCACGCTGACCCTGATGAGCAGAATCAGTCATGGCTGGCCTCCCGCGTCGGCGTCCCCAGATCGGCGATCGTCTCCTGTCCCAGCGCCTCGACGACGTGCTTGCGGGCCCGGTGCAGCCGACTCATCACCGTCCCGATGGGAATGCCCAGAATCTGCGCGATCTCCCGATACTTCAGTCCCTCCACGCCCCAGAGCAGAAGCATGAGCTGATGCTCCTCGTCCAAGCTCTCGACCGCGGCTTTGAGCCTCTCGTCCACCTGTTCCCAATCGAAGCTCTTCAAGTCCCATGCAGGGCTGGACTCGCCTGGCTGAGGCCCCGTGTCGCGCTCGGCGAAGAACTCCCCCACCAGCGTCGGCGCCAGCGACCGCCGCTTCGCCTGCGTGTAGAACACGTTGTGCAGGATGGTGAAGAGCCACGACCGAACGCCTCCGCCCCGCTCCTCGAAGTTCTTCGAGGCGCGCAGGGCCCGTAGATAGGTCTCCTGCACCAGGTCCGCAGCGTCCTCAGGCCTGCGGGCCAGCCGCAGCGCCATGCGGTGCACCGCGTCCAGGTGCTCCAGAGCGAGACGTTCGAACTGAGCCCGATCCACAATGGGCCTTTCGCCTCGCCCGCCTGTCCAAACCGGATCAGCGGGCGGCCTATTCCCTCACAGGCCTTACAGGACCCTGTCCGCGCCCAGCAGGGCGCCCACGCTGCGCCCGCCGCTGCAGCGACGCTGCCCGAGGGAGTCTACCGCTGCGCCTCGCCCTTGGCAGGCCCCGCGATCGCCCCCCTCTCGGATGCTTCAGCGAACGCTTGCCGACTCCTCCTCGCCTCCCTTTGTGCCCTCTTCCTGCGCCCGGCGTCGTTGGCGTTTACGCTGCGCGTGCTCCTGGAGCACGTCCGCCAAGGCCCGCTCCTGGGCCTTC
>CAYPBL010000008.1:19417-69846 GCA_964408965.1 uncultured Phycisphaeraceae bacterium
TGGGCCTTCTCCTCCTGGCGCTGCTCCGTTTCCGCCCCTGCAGTCCGCTTCGCTGCAGCGGCCCCCAGCGCTTGCCGCAACTCCCGAGGCGTCTGCGCCCTGGGCCGGCGGGAGC
Organism: uncultured Phycisphaeraceae bacterium; assembly: GCA_964408965.1. Lineage (GTDB taxonomy): Bacteria > Planctomycetota > Phycisphaerae > Phycisphaerales > UBA1924 > CAYPBL01. The sequence continues at coordinate 19,533 of CAYPBL010000008.1, forward strand.
GTCTCCACATCGCCGACAACCTGCCCGTGGTGGCAGCAGCCTGGCTCGACCGGGCTGCGAGCTCCCGACGAGAGCGCTTCTTGAGCTCTTCCCCACTGGGCAGAAAACGATCCCACGCGATGCGCCTGTTGGCCACGTCCAGCAGCAGCGCAACCAGCGCCCACGGCAACAACGTCGGCCACAACGGACTGCGCGCCGTCGCCTGCGCCGCTGCCTCTCGCGCAAACACCCCCTGGGCAGAGGCAGGGTCGTTCAGCGACAGTCTCCTTCCGCCCGTGACCCGAGCCAGCTCCTCCAGCCTCGCCAGGTTCGACTGCAGAGCCCGGCGCTCCCGTCCCAAGGGTCTCGCCGCTGCAGCGACGACCGCCCCCATCGTCCTGCCTGCCCGCTTGGGTGTGATCGCCGCGACCACGACGCCCTCCCCAGGCGCCGCTGCAGCGCCTTCGTAGCGCCCTGGTCCGGTCTGTCGCAACGCCACGGGGATCCGCTGGTTGTCGTCCGTGAGCACGGCGCCGTCGACGACCAAGCCGTCCACAGGCCGTCCGTCCGCGTCCTGCACGAGCAGCGTGAGCAGGGCCTGGTCGCTCTCGAAACGCAACGACAGCTCAGCCCCTTCCACCCCTCCCGCGGGCCTGGCGATCAGCTGCGCAAGCTGCGTCCACAGCGGCTCCCACCCAGGCCAGCTCCTCCACTGTCCCGCCCAGGCGCCCGGGGTCGAGGCGAAGACCGCCGTCCTCCCCAGCCCGGCGCTCCAGTGCGCCAGGACCGGGAAGCCGTCCTCCTGCGTCTGCACGAGAACGATCGCCTCAGAAGCCGCCCGCTTGCTGCTGAGCGTCAGTCCCGCCAGCGGTGGAGGCGATCCCGCCTCGAGCAGCACAGCGGCGAGCGGCGAGCCCGTCGAGGACGCCATGTGCACAGGAATCCTGCCCGTCTTGACCAGAGGCGTGCGGACGATGCGTATCTCCCGAACGAATATCCGAGGCAGCGTCAGTGGATCCACCACTTCATAGAACTGTCCCCCTCCCGCGTCAGCGATGCTCCGCAAGGTCCTGACGTCCGCCTGATCCCCCAACGCGATCGCCGTGACGCTCACCCCCTGACGACGCAGTTCGCGGGCGATCTTCACCCCGTCCGCCGCTGACCCCACACTCTGGCCGTCCGAAAGCACGATCAGGTGCTTCGTCTCCGCCTGCTGCGCCGCGACGGCCCTGCCGGCTTCGCGCAGCGCCGGATACAGATTCGTCCCGCCCCCGGGCGCGATGGACCTGGCCCGCTGCGCCGCCTTCTGCGGATCCTTCAACGGCCCAGGGGGAACCACCTCGTGCACCGCCATGTCGAACGTCCACACCCCTACAATGTCATCGGGAGACAAGGCCCCTATCGCCGCCGCCACCGATTCGTTGGCGATCTCCTGCTGCGTGCGCGAGCTTCCCAGCACGCTCGAGGCCATCGACCCCGAAGCGTCGATGAGAAAACCGATCGCCGCCGCTGGCGCCACCACCTCGTCGGGGACGTCGAGCTTGACAGGGAGCAGCGGCTCCAGGGCCGACCCCTTCCACGCTCCCGCGCCCAGCGACTTGGGGCCTCCCAGCGCAAGCAGCCCCACCCCCATGTCCTCCACCGCCTGCGCCAGCTGCCTGTGCCACCGCGAAGGCAGCTCGTCCGCTGCAACGTTCAACAGCGCGATCAGGTCGTAACTCTGCAGCCGCAGCACCCCGCTGGGCGCGCCCGCTGGAGGCAGGATGCGGGAATCGAGCCCCCCCTTCCGCAGCAGCGCCGCCAGCGCCTTCGCCTCGGCGCTGGGCTGCCCCCCAGGCCCTGCGAAGCCGTCGACGATCAGCGCCCGCCCCTTGCCCGGCGTCAGCGTCACCGTCTCCGCCCGATTGTTGGCAGGAGACGTGTCGAGGCCCTCGTCAGGCTCGAACAGCGCGACGAGGCGGTGCGCCGGGTCTTCGCTGAGCTCGACCTCCGCTCGCTCGACGCGCAGCCCCGGCCCGAACGTCACCCTCCTAGCGAAGCTGGGGGTTTCCGGATCCAGATTCACAGGCTTCTCGTCCACGAACAGACGCAGCCAGCCGCTGACCTCGCTGTTGGCGCGCAGCCCCACCCGCACAGGAACGGGAGCGCCGGGTCGGGCCCGGGCAGGCGCCTCGACAAACTCGACCATCGCCTCCTTCGCCAGTCTGTACACGATCGGCGCCACGTCGAGGGGCGTCCCCGCCTGCTCCTGCGCCGCCCGCAGCGCGTCGCCTTCGGTTTCCACCCCGTCGCTGATCAACACCAGCCGCAGCGCCGCGTCCACGGGCGCAAGAGCCCGAGCCAGGCGAATCGCCGCTGCGATGTTCGTCCCTTCACGCAGACGCACGTCGAAAGCCAGGTCCTCCGCCACGATCGAAGACGCCCGCCTTGGAGCGAGCGTGGCCACCGCAGCGCCGTCGAAGGCCACGACGCCCAACAGATCCTCCGGCCCAGCCTCCGCAGCCGCCTCCAACAGCCACTGCTTGGCACGCTCCAGGGGCGAAGCTCCCATGGCGGCGGCAGCCAACTCGCGCACCGACGCCGAGACGTCCACCAGCGCGATCACCGCCAAGCGGTCGCTCTGGCGCACCGTCGAAGCCCCCGCCAACGTCAGGCTGAGCAATGCAATCCAAGCCGTCTGCGTCAGCGCCACACACACCCGTCGCACAGGCGCCATGGCCTGCAGCAGGGTCAGGCTGGCCCACACCGCTGCAGGCGCCAACGCCAGCGCCGCGAGAAAGCCGGGATCTGTGAACCGCAGGCTCATCGTCCCCCGCTGCGAGCGTCGCCGTCCGCTCTGCCCTGGGGCGCAGCATCGGGCGCGTCGGGCGCTTGGCGACCTCGCTCCGCCGCCATGGCGCGCAGCCTGTCAAAGTACCGCTTGACCGTCTCCCGCCTGCGCAGCGGAACCGCACGGTCCTCCAGCGCCCGCCTGACCCGCTGGAGGGCCTGCTCCAACGGCGCCGCCTTCGTCAGGGACGGCGACGGCCCCGGACGGGAGGCTCCGCCCTGCTCCTTGGGCAGTGGCGCCCGCGCCCCATCTCCCGACGCACGCCCTTGGCGAAGATCGACCAGCTCCTGACGCAACGAGGGGGACGCAGCCTGTGGGCTGGTTCTGTCGCCCTCACGCGGAGCAGCTCCCCCAGACGCCCCCCGCTGCATCCCCTCCGCCAGCTTCCGCAGCTGGTCGCGCTGCGACTCGTCCAGCCCTTCCAAGAGCTTCCTGGCCTGCTCCTGAAGCCTGCGCAACCGTTTGCGCGCCTCTTCGCTGCGCTGCGCCTCCTGCGCCAACCGCTCCAGCGTCTTGCGAGCCTGCTCCATCGCTCCTGCAGGCGGCGCGGACGGAGAGGGCGCCCCCTCGCCGCTGCTCGACGGCTCCATGCCGCGTCGCTCCTCCGCTGCAGGCCCTGGCGTCGGCGCCGCTCCCGAGGCGGGTCGCTCTGCAGCGCCCTTGTCGCGGCTTCGCCCTCCCTCGTCGCCCCCATTCCTCTCCGCTGCATTGGGCGCCCCTTCTGGCGAGGAAGAGTCGGCTCCTCGGCGACCACCGCTCTTTTCCCCTTCTTTCGACGAGGAATCTGCACCCGACGCGGTCGGCGGCTGATCCTGCCTCTCTGCGGCGCCCTTGTCGCTGTCCGATCGCTCGCGCCGAGGCCCTTCCTCGCTGGATTGGTCAACCGACCTGCGCGCAGACCGCTCCTGCGCCTCCGATCGCTGCGAGCCGGTGCGCTGGCCCTGCGGAGTCTGCTCCGGCGCACCAGACGGCTGCTCGCTGCGCGTTGTGTCTTCCCCAACCTTCTGTTGTTGTGCGGAGTGTTCCGGGCGACGCCTCGCCTCTGCGGGCGACCGCTCCGCGCTGTCGTTGTCCTCAGGGGAGCGTGCTTTCCGCTCTGCTTCTTCCACACCGTGTTGCAGCGCGCGAACCGCCTCCTCCGCCTGCCGTTGCGCCGCGGCGCGCTGCTGCTGTTCCAGCGCTTCCTCCGCCAGACGCTCCGCTGCGAGCGGATCGAACCCTTCCTGCTCCAGCGCCTTGCGCAGCGATTCGGGATCGGAATGCTCCTCGAGCAGCTGCTGAGCCTTCTCAGGCGACACTCCCGCATCGGTCAACGGCGCAGCTGCATCGTCGGAGGGATCCGCAGCGTCGCGCCTGCGCAACTCCTCCAGCTCGTTGCGCAACGAGGCGAGATCCCGCGCAAGGGCCGCGCGCTCGTCTTCCGAAGCTCCCCGGGACCGCGCAAGCGTGTCGCTGAACCGCTCCCACGCCTGCGCCGCCTCCCGCGCGTCGCCCTGCGCCAGGGCTCGGCGCAGCGCCGCCAACGCCCGCTGCGCTTCCTGCGACGACGCCTCCCCGGACGATTCCCGCAGCGGCGACAGGCCTGCGAACCGCTCAGCCAAGGCGCGTCGCATCAGCTCCCCCTCCCTGGCGCGACGCTCCTGCTCCTGCGTCAACCGCTGCGCCGTCCGCGCCGCGGTGAGGGCAGCGCGGTCAGGGGACAACTCCCCCCGCTCCAGCGCCTCCTCGATGGCTTGGAGCGTGTCGACCCCTTCCGCCGTCAGCGCAGGCTGCTCCTCCGTTTGCGTCTCCGCAGGAGCAGGCGCCTCCACCAGCTCCCGCATCCGGCGGAGGCGACGGAGCGTCTCCTCCCTCTTCTGCTCCAACGCCTGCTGCTGCGTCTGACGGGCCAGTCGCGCCTGCGCCGCCAGATCGGGCGTCCAGAGCAGCGCTGCCCCCCCCGCCGCCGCTGCGCCAAGGGCGAGGGTCCACCACGCGTCCAGGCGCATCGGCGCCGCCCGCTTCACCACAGCGCCGCGGGCCAGACGCTCCGCTCGCGCCGTGGTCAGCTTGGCGAAAGCGTCCTCTTCAGCAGCCAACAGGGCGCCCGAGGTCAGCTGATCCTCCAGCCCCAGCCGCTCGTCCAGAACGCGCAGCGCATCCACCTTCGATGGGGCCCTCGCCAGCGCGCGCCCCACCGCCAAGGCCGCAGCCAGCAGGACAGGCGCCGCCAACAGCGCCAGCGCAGGCACGTCCCCTACAGGCCAGACCAGTCTGTGCCACAACAGCAGCGCCAGCCCCGCCGCCCCTCCCACGCTCACGAACCGCGCCGAGAGCCGCTGTGCGTCCTGCAGCAACAGCCTCCGCCGACACCGCTTGGCCGCTGCGCGGACTGCGGGAGCCCGCGCCCCCCAGTCGCTCGTCTGAGAAGCCGTCATGCTCCAGAGCAATCGTAGAAGCGACACCGCCGCTGAAAGCGGTTCGCGCCGATTTCGCCCGCTCCGCTGGACAGAGGCCGCCAAGCTGGGGATACTTCCCGCCTTCGCCTTGCGACCGTCCCTCAGCGGGGGCGCCGTCAGGCGAGATAACGCGAAGACGCAGCGACGCAATCGTCCTGCCGCCACCTTAGCTCAGTTGGCAGAGCGGAGCTTTCGTAAAGCTCAGGTCCGGGGTTCGAGTCCCCGAGGTGGCTTTCAACGCGCCTCCTGCCCGCTGCGCATCGCGCGCTTGAAGCGAAGCGCCACGTTCACCAGGGCGATCAGCACAGGCACTTCGACCAGCGGCCCGACCACCGTCGCAAACGCCACGCCCGAACCGATGCCGAAGACCGCAATGGCCACCGCGATCGCCAGCTCGAAGTTGTTGCCCGCTGCGGTGAAGGCGAGAGTCGCTGACCGCTCGTAGTCGGCGCCCACCTTCCTGGCCATCAGGAAGCTGACCAGGAACATCGCGATGAAATACACCGTCAACGGCAAGGCGATGCGAAGAATGTCCAGCGGCAGCGCCACGATCGAATCGCCCTTGAGGCTGAACATCACCACAATGGTGAAGAGCAGCGCGACCAGCGCCATGGGGGAGATCGCGGGGACGAAGCGCCGGGTGTACCACGCGTCGCCCTTGAGCGAGCGCAGAACATATCGCGTGGTCATGCCGCCCAGAAAGGGAATGCCCAGGTAGATCATCACGCTGCGGAAGACGTCGCTGGCTGACACGTCGACCACCGCGCCTTCGAGCCCCAGCAGCGGAGGCAGCCACGTGACGAACACCCACGCGTAGACTCCGTAAAAGAGTATCTGAAACACGCTGTTGAACGCGACCAGCCCCGCAGCGTACTCGCTGCTTCCCTGCGCAAGATCGTTCCAGACGAGCACCATGGCGATGCAGCGGGCCAGCCCCACCAGAATCAGGCCGATCATGTACTCAGGCTTGTCCTGGAGGAACAGCACCGCCAGCGAGAACATCAGCACAGGCCCCACAATCCAGTTCTGCACCAGCGACAGTGTGAGCACCTTCCAGTCGCGGAAGATTTCAGGCAGCTTCTCGTAGCGCACCTTCGCCAGCGGCGGGTACATCATCAGGATGAGCCCGATGGCGATGGGGATGTTCGTCGTGCCTATTGACAGATGGTCCAGCGCCTTGGAGATTCCCGGCGCAAGTCTTCCCGTCAGCACCCCAGCCGCCATCGCCAGAAAGATCCATATCGTCAGATACCGATCCAGCAGGCTCAGGCGTCCAGCTCCTGCGGAGGGCGCAGCGTTCTGCGCAGCGGCGCACGTCGATTCGTCACACGTCATGGCGAGGGCTCTCCTGCACCACTGGCTGGGGGAGGGTCAACGTGGTCAGCCCAGGCGTCGGCACGCTCCCCGCCGCATCGACGCAGAGCGTCCCCCCGAGGGGTCAGCTCCTCCACCGCGTCAGCCAAGGCGCGAAGCCGCGAAGCCAACGACGCGCCGTCGACCTCGTACCAGACCACGCGCCCCTTCTTGACCGCTGAGGCCAGTCCCGCTCTGGCCAGCGTCGACAGATGGCGAGCGACCGTGGAAAAGTCGACCGAACAACACGCTGCCAACTCGCTCACCGAGCAGGGCCTGCTGCATTTGAGCAGGCAGGACAGGAGCTGGGCTCGTCTGGGCTCCCCCAAGGCCTTGAACAGGGCAGGATCGAGCAGCTCGTCCAGCTTCGTCCGCTGCTGGTTCGCCTGGCTCGGCGTGAGGGCCGATCTCTTGCACAATGACGCCATTGTGCAAGTATAGCCACGACTCCTTCTTCTGTCCCCCCGCTGCTGCGATCAGTCAGCCTGCTGCATCTGACGGACCAGGGCGTCAATGGCTGCCTGCGCCCACGCTGCGGGAATCGCCGCTGTCGAGGCGCGGTCGACCCGGGCGATGTTGAGCCCCACGACGCGGCCCGCCAAGTCCACCACGGGCCCGCCCACGTCCGTGGCCTCCAACACAGCGTCGTGCAGAAACACACGGGGAAAACCGTCACGCCGACTGCTGACCGACCCCGCGACTTTCGAGACGAAACGCACAATGCGGTCGCGCTCGCTGGAGGCGTCCGCTGCGCCGTCGTCGGGGTTGTGCAGTGTGAGAGGGACGGTGCGCAGGCGCCCCTGGCTTGTCAGGGTGGTCAGGACGACCCGATCTCCCGAGGCGTGTCGCTGCAGCAGCCAACGAAGGTGGGCGCCGTTGGCCACCGGCTCGCTGTCGAGGGCGATCACCGCCTCGCCAGGCTCGAGCCCAGCCTCCGCAGCAGGCCCGCCCTCGCGCACACTGGCGATGTGCGCCTCTCCCAGGGCCCGCTCGAGCGACGCGCCCACCAGCGACAGCGGATCGACCTCCTCGCGCAAGGGGCGCAGAGCAAAGGGCTCGTGTCCGACGACGCCCACCGCCACATCCTCCTCGTCCGTCTCCAACGGCGAGACGACGAAGGATCCGGGGGCGGCTGTCTGCTCCGAAGCCCAGCGCAGGGGCGTCAAGCCATCAGCGTCGATCCGCAGCAGGGCCAGATCGTTCGCGTCGTCGACAGCGAGCAGCGAGGCGTCGACCGTCGCGTGATCCACGAGGGCCTGGAGGCGGCCGTGTCGCAGCTCGCTGGCTTTGGAAACCACAAGGCCGTCCGCCCGGACGACCACACCCAAGGCGGCAGGCGCGCCGTCGCGCAGCAGTCGCACGACGCTCCTGCGCGCCTGCGACACGACAGGCGCAACAGCGCGGCGCACCGGAGGGGCGCTTCGAAGCGGCTCCGTCTGCAGGACAGCGATCTCCGCGTGCTCGACGACAGCGTCTGACTGCTTCTGAAGCTGTTTCCGCAGCTCCTGGGCAAACTCCTCGATATTCTGTGCTTCCCCTGGCTTGATCCGCAGCACCTTGACGATCTGTTTGGCGGGCGACGAGCTGCTCGCGGACGCTTTCCCGCTGCCTGACTGCGCCGGATCGCTGTCCGCGGCGTTCCGCGCAGCAGCCGCTGCAGGGCTGCGCGTCGCCTCCTGGAAGACGTTCTCCAGCTCCTTCACCGTCGCTGCCTCGGCGCGCTGGGCCCTGAGAAACAGCGGCTGGCCGAACTCCTCTCTCGCCAGCAGGTCGTGCAGCCGCTTGCGCACCGTGCGCACCGATGTGTGCAAGGCGTTCTCGTTCAGCAGGGGATTGATGGCCTTGTGCACGCCCACCAGCCGACCCTTCATGTCGAAGAGCGGCCCGCCCGAATCGCCGTTGAGCAGCGGGGCGTCGGAGACCAGGCTGGGAACACCCTGCTCTTCCGAGCGATCCTCCACCAGCCGTCCTGCGCGGAGGACAGCCTTGCGTCCTGCCCGTCGTCCTCCCGGATGCCCCAGCGCCAACGCCCAATCGCCTGCTGCAGGAGGCGCCTGTCCCAGCTCGACCGCGGGAAAGGGGCCTTCAGCCAGGATCTTCACCAGCGCGATGTCGTTGTCGTGGTCGCACCCCAAGGCGCGAGCGGGCAGCGATCGGCCATCGTCGAGTGCGACCATCACCCACTCCCCCGTCCTGCCCACGACGTGCGCCGCTGTGAGCACGAGGCCGTCGGGTCGGATGATCGCGCCGCTTCCTGAGCCAACGCCCGAGCGAATCGAGACTGTGGCGGCGCGCAGGCGCTCCACCTGAGATCGAAGGGCCGCCTCCACCTGCTGAAGATCCGCCAGCGACAGGTCGTCGGGCCCGGATTGCGACGCTGCGTCCCTCCCTCGAGGGACGGGCCCTGCACCAGCGGACGAGAACGACGCCGCCATCGCCACGATCAGCATGAAAAGGACGCGCATGGTCTGGGGCTCCTGCAGTCTCTGGAGGAGGGACCGCGATCAGCAGGTCCCCCCTCGCGTGTCTCTTCACAACAGGGATGCGCGACGCAGACGAACCTGTCACCCTCAGAGGCGATCGCTTCCCATGCAGGGGCTGTACGGGGATGAGGAGCCCGAGAAGAGCCCCTCCGGAAGCACCAACACCTGACACAATGCAAACACAAGCGGCCCCGCCCACCACACATTTGCAAAGTTGACTTGCTGACCAGCCGATCATATAATCGCTTGGTCATCAGGAGGCCGCCCACATGCTCAGCCCCATGACCGGCTACGCCCTCACCGCACTGGCCTGGCTGGCCAGCCGCAAGGACGGCCCCAGTCAGGTCAAGGAGATCGCCGAGGCGACGGGCGTTCCCCAGGCATATCTGGGGAAAATCATCCACCAGCTCAGCAAGCGCGGCCTGGTCAACACCAAGCGAGGGGTGGGAGGCGGGGTGTCGCTGGCGGTCGAGCCCGCCCGGTGCACGCTGCTCGACGTGGCCCAGAGCCTGGACGACCCCCTGCTCACGCCCAAGTGCATGCTCGGCGTGGAGGAGTGCTCCGACGCGCGGGCCTGCCCCTGCCACGCCTTCTGGAAGGAGCATCGGCAGCGGGAGATCGACTTTCTCACCCGCACGACCATCGCGGACCTGTGCGCCTTCGAAGCAAGGCGAGGCTGGGCCGTCCGCCCCACCGTGCATCAGACGGACAAGCACAGCGCAAACGGGGGGCTGTCATGAACCAGCAACGGCGCACTACGCTGACGCCCGGTGTCCCGACGCTGACGGCCGCTGCAGTGTGGCTGTTCGCAGCCGCCGCTGCGCAGGCCTCCCCCACGGGCCTGAACAACATCCCCACAGCCGACACGCCCGGACACCGCCAGGTCGTCATCCAGTTCTACTACACGACGGACTTCGACGCGGGGCACGACGCGTTCGGCGCCTTCAAGTCCGGGCTCGACCTGTCGCAGCTGGGGCTGGCGCCGCTGCGCTTCGAGTTCGGCGTCGACGGCAGGCTCGGCGACGAGGGCGCAGGGCCGACCGTCGGGCAGTTCAAGATCGCGGCGGACCTGCCCGAGCCCGGCCCCGCGATCGCCTTCGGCGTCGCCAACATCGCCTTCACCGACGCTGACCGCGAGGACGCGGGACAGCACAGCCCCTACGTCGTGCTCTCGCAGGACCTGGAGCTGCTGCGCCTCCACGCGGGCTACGCCTTGGCCACGGACAACCAGGCGGCCTTCTTCGGCGCCGACCGGACGTTCGAGCTCGGCGACACGCGCTTCACGCCGCGTTTCGACATCACGCAGATTCAGGACCAGGAGCAGTGGATGGGAAGCGCAGGCTTCATCTGGGACCTCACGGAGCATCTGTCCGTGGAGGCCTGGGTGTCGCAGCCGTTCGACGACGGCCAGACGACCTTCACCCTGAAAATAGACGTGGGATTCTCGTATTGACGTTGCCGACATCGCAGGAAGGGGGCGCCGCCATGATTGCTGACGAATCGCTGCAGCAGACAACCCGACATCGCGACGATGTGCATCTTCCCGTGGCGAACAACCGCTCCAAGGCGCCGCCCGGCGCAGCGGCTGCGCTCAGCGCCGAGCGCAGAGCCTTTCTCCGCGAGGCGCTCGTCGGCGCAGGCGGCCTGGCGGCGCTCTTCGGCGCGGGCCCCGCTTTGGCTGCGGAAATCAAGCGATCCGAAGTCGCCCGCGTCCTCGACGGCGCCGACGGCCCTCCCGCAAACCATCTCGAACGCATGCTGGCGGACCTGGAGCGGGCGCTCAAGAAGCCCATGGAGCGGCGCAAGTGGGTCATGGTCATCGACCTGCAGAAGTGCACCGGCTGCAAATCCTGCACTGTCTCGTGCGTGGCGGAGAACAACCTGCCGCCCGGGGTTGTCTATCGACCCGTCATCGAGGAGGAGATCGGCGAGTTTCCCAACGTGCGCACGCGCTTCATTCCCAGACCCTGCATGCAGTGCGACAACCCGCCCTGCACGCCCGTGTGCCCGGTCAACGCGACGTACAAGCGGCCCGACGGCATCGTGCAGATCGACTACGACGTGTGCATCGGCTGCAGGTACTGCATCGCGGCCTGCCCCTACAACGCCCGCACCGCGGACTTCGGCGAGTTCTACAACGCCGACGCGCCGCAGATCATGGACTACGAAACCAGACCCAACTTCGAGTACGGCAGAGAGTGGAAGCGCGAGCCCGGCAGGCACGCCTCGCCCATCGGCAACGCCCGCAAGTGCCACTTCTGCCTGCATCGCATTGAGAACGGCATGCTCCCTGCCTGCGTGACCACCTGCCTGGGCGGCGCCACGTACTTCGGCGACTACAACGACGACAAGAGCCTCGTGCACGAGCTGGTGGGCTCCACTCGCGTCATGCGGCTGAAGGAGGAGCTGGGAACGGAGCCCAAGGTCTATTACCTCGTGTAAAGGAGGCTGGCGATGCAACGCATGCTCAAGGCCATTGGATTCGTCGTCTGGATCGCCCTCCTCGTCTGGGGGCTGTCGGGCGTCTGGCAGCGGCTCTTCGGCGGACGCGAGCTGGCCAACTACGGCTCCTACGTCCCCTGGGGCCTGTGGGTCTCGTCCTACATCTACTTCATCGGCCTTTCCGCAGGGGCCTTCCTGCTCTCCTCGCTCATCTACGTCTTCCACATCAAGGCGCTGAGGCCCATAGGCAGACTCGCGCTTTTCACCGCGGCGCTGACGCTGCTGATGGCGCTGCTGTCCATCTGGTTCGACCTCGGGCACATGTGGCGCTTCTACGAGGTCTTCACCAGGCCCAACTTCTCCTCCATGATGGCCTGGATGGTCTGGCTCTACTCCGCGTACTTCCTGCTCATTCTGGCGGAGCTGTGGTTCGAGCTCCGCTGCGACCTGGCCCGGTTGGCTGAGCAGGGCGGCCCTCTTGCGCCGGTGTATCGCGTCCTGGCGCTGGGGTGGAAGTGCCCGACCGACCCGCAGCGCCTGGAGGTGTGCCACCTGCAGAGCGAGCGGGTGATGCGCGTGCTGGGCTCGCTGGGCGTGCCGCTGGCGATCGCCTTCCACGGCGGCGTCGGCGCCCTCTTCGCCACGCTCCCCGCAAGGCCCTACTGGCACTCGGCGATCTACCCCATCATGTTCCTCACCGGCGCCCTGGTCTCGGGCGGCGCGCTGATCCTGGCGCTGACCGCCATGAGCAAGGTCGTCACGGGCGAGGAGAAACGCCGCATTCTCACCACGCTCTCCAAGCTCGTGCTGGGGCTGCTGCTCTTCGACCTCATCCTCGAGTGGGCCGAGTTCTCCATCCCCATGTGGTACGGCGTGGGACACGAGTACGAGCTGCTGCAGGAGGTGCTCTTCGGGCAGTACTGGTACGTCTTCTGGATCTTCCACATTCTGCTGGGCTCGGCCATACCCATCGTTCTGCTGCTGACCAGGCCAGGCCGGCCGCTGGCGGCGGGACTGGCGGGAGGGCTGATCGCGCTGACCTTCCTGGCGGTGCGGCTGAACATCGTGATCCCCGGCCTGATCACGCCGCAGCTGCAAGGCCTGCAGTCCGCCTACGTCGACAACAGGCTGCGCTTCGAGTACGTCCCGAGCCTGTTCGAGTGGTCCGTCGTCGCTTTCGTCGTGGCGCTTGCGCTGGGGCTGTTCATGCTCGGCGTGCGCTATCTGCCGCTGCGCCAGAACGCAGCGACCGCCTGAACACGGAAGGAGCTTCGCCATGTCTCGCAACGAACGCACCATCACGTGCTCCGTCAAGCAATCGGAGCTGCGCGACGCCTCCGGTCAGGGCGACGGCCTGAGCCGACGCGACTTCCTCGCCAGCGCCGCCTTCGTCGGCGGAGCAGGCGTGCTGGGAACGGGCTGCTCGCCTCGCCTGGTGGGCCTCGAGGTCGGCGCCGACGGCTCGTTCCCCGAGTACATTCTGGCCAAGCCTGAAAGCGTCCTGTACACCACCTGCCTGCAATGCCACGTCGACTGTCAGGTCAAGGCCAAGCACTGGGACGGCGTGCTCGCCAAACTCACGGGCAACCCCTACAGCCCGCAGAACTACCTGCCGCACCTGCCCTACGAGACCGACCTGCACAAGGCCGCCAAGGCTGACGGCAAGCTCTGCGCCAAGGGCCAGTCGGGCATCCAGACCTACGCGGATCCCTACCGCGTGCGCAAGGTGCTCAAGCGGGCGGGGCCTCGCGGCTCCAACACATGGCGGACGATCCCCTTCGAGCAGTTCATCGACGAGGTCGTCAAGGGAGGCCAGCTCTTCAAGGAGCTGGGCGACGATCGCCATTACCCCGGCTTCGAGGAGGTGTACGCGCTGCGCGACCGCAGCGCCGCCAAGGCCATGGCGGAGGACGCCAAAAAAGTCGGCAAGGGACAGATGCCGCTGGACGAGTTCAAACGCAAGCACGCGGCGCATCTGGACACACTCATCGATCCCGACAGGCCCGACCTTGGCCCCAAGAACAACGGCTTCGTCTTCGACGCCGGCCGCATCGAGCACGGCCGCAAGGAGCTGATGAAGTGGTTCACCCACGACGGCCTGGGGTCGGTCAACGCCTACGAGCACACGACCATCTGCGAGCAGTCGCACCACATCGCCTTTGGTGAACTCACGGGCGGCGCCACTCACCACATGAAGCCCGACCTGAACAACTGCGAGTTCGTGCTCTTCTGGGGAACGGGCGCCTTCACCGCCAACTTCGGCCTGACCCCCATGAGCGAGAAGGTGACGACGGGGCGGGTCGAACGGGGCATGAAGACGGCTGTTGTCGACCCCAGACTCTCGCACGACGCCGCCAAGGCTGACTGGTGGCTGCCCGTCAAGCCCGGCGCCGACGGGGCGCTGGCCTTCATGTTCATGCGCTGGATGTTCGAGCGCGACCGCTACGACGCCCGCTACCTGGCCAACGCCAATCGCGCCGCTGCGGACGCGGACGGCGAGCCCACCTTCACGAACGGCACGCATCTGGTGGTGATCGAGAACGGCCGCGCCGCCAGGCTGCTGGACGCGGAGGAGGCGGGCGTGGGGCCCAAGGGGCGGCGCGTCGTGATGCAAGGCGGCGCGCCCGTCGCCGTCGACCCCGACGACGCGACGACCCCCGTCGAGGGCGACCTCTTCGCGGAAGGCGAAGTCAACGGCCTGCGCGTCGCCACGCCTCTTGCGCTGCTGCGCAAGGAGGCCTTCAGCAGGTCGTGGAAGGAATATGAGGAGATCACCGGGATCAGCCTGGCGATGCTCGAGCCCGTCGTTCGGGAGTTGACGAGCCACGGCAAGCGGGCGGCGGTGGACATGTACCGCGGCCCGGTGCAGCACACCGACGGGTTCTACGCGGGAACAGCGGTCATCACGCTCAACGTCCTGCTGGGCAACGCCGACTGGAAGGGCGGCCTGAGCAAGGGCGGCGGGCACTGGCACGAAGCGGGAGGCAAGCCAAACAGCGCCTACACCTTCGCCGCGATGCATCCGGCCAAGATGACCACCTTCGGCCCGCGCATCACCCGCGAGAAGGCCCGCTACGAGGACTATTCCTACTTCCGCGAGGACGGCTATCCCGCGAAACGGCCGTGGTTTCCTTTCACGGACAACGTCTACCAGGAGATCATTCCATCCTTTGCGCAGGGGTATCCGTATCCCGGCAAGATCCTCTTCCTGCACAAGGGCACACCTGCGCTGGCGGCGCCTGCGGGGCACAAGGTCATCGACATGCTGCGCGACCCGGAACGCGTGCCGCTCTTCATCGCCTGCGACGTCGTCATCGGCGAGACGAGCATGTACGCGGATTACATCCTGCCCGATCTGACGTACTTGGAGCGCTGGGGCACGCCCCACGTCACGCCCGACGTGACGACGACGACGAGCAAGATTCGCCAGCCCGTGGCCAAGCCGCTGACGGAGGAGGTGGTCGTCGACGGCGAGCCCATGCCCCTGTGCCTGGAGGCGTTCCTCATCGCGGTGGGCAAGAAGCTGGGGCTGCCCGGCTTTGGCAAGGACGCCTTCGGCCCGGGAACGCGCTTCGACCGCATGGAGGACTGGTTCCTCAAGGCGGTGGCCAACATCGCGGTGGGCGACAAGCCAGGCGAGGAGGTCCCCGACGCCAGCGACGAGGAGCTGCGCATCTTCCGGGAGGCGCGGGCGTTCTTGCCCAGGAGCGTCTTCGACGAGGAGAAGTGGCGCCGGGCTGTGCGGCCCGAGCTGTGGCGCAAGGTGGTGTATGTGCTCAACCGCGGCGGCCGCTTCGCCCCTGCGCAGAGCGCCTACGACGGTCCCTATCTCAAGCACAAGTTCGGCAAGATGTTCCACCTCTTCATGGAGGACGTGGCGGCGCAGCGCAACAGCATGAGCGGGAAGTTCTTCGCGGGTCTGCCCACCTACCGCGGGCAGTTCGACGCTGCGGGAAGGCCCCTCGACCGGGGCGGCGCCTACCCCTTCGCCCTGATCACCTACAAGGAGCCGTTCGGCGGACAGAGCAGGACCATCAGCAACTACTGGTCCAACATCGCGCTGCAGAACGAGAACTTCATCGTCATGCACAAGCGCGACGCTCAGCGTCTGGGCCTGCGGCCCGGCCAGAAGGCCAGGCTGGTCTCGGCGAGCAATCCCGAGGGCCGGGCCCGCATCAACGACGACATCTTCATCGACGTGGTGGCGCCCGTCAAAGCGGTCGAGGGAATGAGGCCGGGCGTCGTCGGACTCTCGTGGCACTACGGGCACTGGGCCTACGGCTCACGCGACGTCGAAGTGGACGGCCAGCTCGTCAGGGGCGATCGCCGTCGCGCCGCGGGCGCCTGTCCCAACCCCGTCATGACCGTCGACCCGATCCTCAAGGACGTGTGCCTGACGGACCCCGTGGGCGGCAGCAGCTCGTTCTACGACACGATGGTCGCTGTGCAGCCCGTCTGAGCGGCGCACATGCGCAACAGGAGGGCCGCAGCCATGGCTGCTTCGAACGAATCCATCAACGAATCCATCTTCGCCCTCTCTGCGCGGGAGGTGATGACGCCCGATCCGGTCTGCGCGGCGCCGGACATGCCGCTGCGGACGCTGGCCCAGCTGCTCGACGGCGCAGGCGTCTCGGGCGTCCCTGTGGTGGACCATCAGCGGCGGGTCATCGGCGTCGTGTCGCGCACGGATCTGCTGCGCGCGTGCCTTGCGCGGGCGGAGGACTACGAGCCGGCGTTCCTCTTCGAAATCCTCTCGGACGAGGAGGACAGCGAGTTCGACTTCGAGGAGGAGTACACAGCGCCCGACCTGCGCGTGGAGGACTTCATGACGGAGGATCCGATCACGGCTCTTCCGCATACGCCGCTGCGCGAGCTGGCCCAACGCATGGCGCAGGAGGAGGTCCACCGCGTGGTGATCGTCGACGACGACGGCGCCGCTGTGGGCGTCGTCACGAGCATGGATGTGGTGCGGGCGCTGGCCCAGGCGGCCAGCGAAGGGCGCGGCGCGCTCTAACAT
This sequence comes from uncultured Phycisphaeraceae bacterium, assembly GCA_964408965.1. Lineage (GTDB taxonomy): Bacteria > Planctomycetota > Phycisphaerae > Phycisphaerales > UBA1924 > CAYPBL01. Next base: position 36,075 of record CAYPBL010000008.1, read on the forward strand.
GCGCCGCGGGGAGCAGCGACCGTGCAGGACGCGCTGGGAAGAGCGGTTCGGTACCTCAGGCTCTCGCTAACGCCCGCCTGCCAGATGCGCTGCGTCTACTGCAGACCCGCCCTGCACACCAACTGCGCGCCGGACATGCTCGGGCCAAGCGAGCTCGAAGCGCTGGCGCTGCGGCTCGTCGAGGCCCACGGCGTGCGCAAGATCCGCCTCACGGGAGGCGACCCGACAGCGAGGCCCGACCTGCTCGAGATCATCGAACGCCTTGCGCGGATTCCGGGCCTGGGCGAGCTGGCCATGACGACCAACGGCCTCTCCCTCGCCTCGCGCGCACGGCGCTACGTCGAAGCGGGGCTGTCGCGGGTCAACGTGAGTTTGGATTCGCTGGACCCTGCGCGCTTCGCCCGCATGACGGGCGTCGACGCGCTGCCCCGGGTGCTCCAGGGCGTCGACGCTGCGCTGGAGGCTGGGCTGACGCCCCTCAAGCTCAACACCGTCGTGCTGCGCGACGAGAACCTGCAGGAGCTCCCGGCGCTTGTGCGCTTCGCTGCGGAAAAGGGTGTGGAGATTCGCTTCATCGAGCTGATGCCCATGGGGCCGCTGGCTGGGGAGTGGCGCCAGCGCTACGTCCCCGAGCAGGACATGCGCAGGTCGCTGGACCGCGTGGTCGAACGCTGGCGGCCGCTTGCGCAGGGGTCGGACTCGGCCCGGCGCTTCCGCGTCGGGCTCCGCGGCGGAGGCGAAGCGACGGTGGGCTTCATCACGCCCATGAGCTGCAACTTCTGCGCCGCCTGCGACCGCATCCGCATCGCCTCGGACGGCGCGATCTACCCCTGCCTGATGGACCGGCCCGCGGGCTCGATCCTCCCTGCGATCAGGCCGCGTTTCGACGGCGAGCTGCTTGACCGTCTGTTGCGCGACGCGCTGGCTCGGAAACAGCCTGTGCATCCGGAGCGAGGATTCGTCACCATGACCGTCATAGGAGGTTGACCATGAGCGGGGCATCGACCCAGGCGCCTGCGACGTACAAGGCCTTCGTGCAGAAGTTTCCCGAGCTCGGCGCCGCCCACGAGCAGGTGGCCAAGGCGGTCGAGCGGGCGGGGCCGCTGGACGCCAAGGCCTGCGCCCTGGTCAAGATCGGCGTGTGCCTGGGGGCGGGGCTCGAATCCGCCCTGCGCAGCCACGTCCGCAGGGCTGTCCGCCACGGCGCGACCAAGCAGGAAATCGAACAGGCCATTCTGCTCGGCATGAACACCGTGGGATTCCCCCGCACCGTCGCCGCCTGGCAGTGGGCGCAGCAGCAGTTCGAGCGCGACGCGCAGGAGGGCTGACAGGTGCGCGTGCAGGTGCTGCTCTTCGGGCCGCTTGCCCAGCGGGCGGGCGACAGCAGCGTCGCGGTCGAGCTCGCTGACGGCGACCCGACCGCTGGCGACGTGCTGCAGGCCCTGCGCACACAGGCGCCTGCGCTGCGCGACGTCGTGGACGCGTGCAGGCTGGCGGTCAACTGCGCCTTCGCCGCGGACGAAACGCCCGTGCGACCGCAGGACGAGGTGGCGCTGGTCGGGCTGGTCTCGGGAGGCTGAGGCTGTGGGCGCGGCGCGCGTGGAGCTCGTCGAAGGTCCGCTCGACGCTCAGGCGCTGCGCGCAGGCCCTGCGCCGGGCGCGGGCGGCGCCCTGGAGTTCCTCGGCGTCGTCAGGCCGACGGAGCAGGACAGGGCGATCCGCGGCCTGCGCTACGAGGTCTACCAGCCCATGGCGCTGCGCGTGCTGCAGGAGCTTGGCGACCAGGCGATCAAGCGCTTTGGGCTGATTCGGTTGGCCACGGCCCACAGCCAGGGTTTCGTCCCCGCAGGCGCCGCCTCCTTCTGGCTCGCGGTCCAGGCGCCGCACCGACGCGAGGCGCTCGAGGCGACGGCGTGGTTCATCGACGCCATGAAGCGCGACGCGCCCATCTGGAAGACGCCCGTCTTCACCGACGGCGCTGCGGTCGAACAGCGACCTGCGCCGCGCGCCAGTGAGGAGGCGGCGCGGTGACTTCCGCAGCCTCCGCCGACGCGTGCGCCCTGAGGCCGCTGAACGAGGCGGTCGAGGCGATCCTCGGCGCGTGCGCGCCGGTGGGCGTCGAGCGCGTGCCGCTCAGCCAGGCGCGCGGGCGGATCCTGGCGGAGGACGTGGTCGCTGACCGCGACTGCCCCGCGGTGGACGTCAGCGCCATGGACGGCTTTGCGGTGCGCCTGGCGGATGTTGCGCGCATGGCGAGCGAGGGCCTTGCTGTCGTGGGTGAAGCGGCCATGGGCCGCGACGTTCGCGAGCTTGCGCCGGCGACAGCCATGCGCATCTTCACCGGCAGCCCCGCGCCGCGCGGCGCCGACGTTGTCGTCAAGCGCGAGGACGTCCTGGAGCGCAACGGCGCAGCGCAGCTGCTGGCCGACCCCGCGTCGATCAGGCCTGGCCAGCACATCCGACGCGCAGGCGAAAACGCCAGGGCGGGCGAGCGCATCGTGCAGGCCGACACGCCGCTCTCGCCCGCGGCGATCGCGGCCCTTGCGCATGCGGGGGTCGTCGAGCCCGTGGTGCGACGTCGCGTGCGCGTCGCGGTGGTGGCGACGGGCGACGAGCTGGTCGACGCGTCGGCGTCCCCGGCCCTGACGCAGCTGCGCGACGCCAACAGCTGCGCCGTCGCAGCGCTCTTTGCGCAGCGGCCGTGGATCGAGGTCGTGCAGACAGCCCGGGCGCCCGACGACTTCGACGCGATCTGCGACGCGCTGGCCTTGGCTCTCGACCAGGCTGACTGCGTGGTCACCACGGGCGGCGTGTCGATGGGCGAGCACGATTACGTCCCTCCAGCCGCTGCGCGCCTTGGGGCGAGGACGATCGCGCACAGGCTTGCGATCAAGCCCGGCAAGCCGTTCTTCGCTGCGCGCTTCGAGGAAGAAGAGCAGCCGCGGCTGCTGCTGGGCCTTCCCGGCAATCCGGTCTCGGCGCTGGCGACGGCCAGGCGGATCGCGCTGGCTGCGCTGGCTGCGATGGCTGGGGCGCCTGGCGCCGGGCCCGAGGCGACCGTGCAGCTGGAGGCGCCCGTGCAGCTGCATCCGTCGCTTGCGCGCCTGCTGCTGGTCCAGCGGCGCGGGACGGCCGCTGCGGAGCTGAAGCCCAACCGGGGCTCGGGCGATGTGGTCGCGCTGGGGCGCAGCGACGGCTTCGTCGAGGTCGCGCCCGGCGCTGCGGGCGCAGGGCCCTTTCCCTTCTACAGCTTCGGAGGTTGACGATGGACGGCGACGGTCAGCAGAGCAGGCTCAGCCACTTCGACGACGCCGGCGCCGCCCGCATGGTGGACGTGGGGGGCAAGCCCGTCTCGCGCCGCGAAGCGGTCGCGGAGGCCTTCGTGCGCTGCAGCGGAGCGCTCGTCGAGGCGATCCGCGCCCGCAGCCTGGCCAAGGGCGACCTGGCCTGCGCAGCCCGGATCGCGGGAACGCTCGCCGCCAAGCGCGTCGACGAGCTCATCCCCCTGTGCCATCCGCTGCCGCTGGACGAGGCGCAGCTCGACGTGGAGGTGCAGGACCAGGGCGTGCTGCTGCGCGCCCGCGTCTGCGCCACTGCCAGAACGGGCGTGGAGATGGAGGCGCTGACGGCTGCGGCGGTCGCGGCGCTGACGGTCGTCGACATGGGAAAGGCCGTCGACCGCGGCATGGTGATCGAGCGCGTCCGGCTGCTGCGCAAGACGGGAGGAACGCGGGGCGAGTACACGGCGCCGGACCTTTCCGACGCAGACGGGCCATGACGATGCGCGCAGCCATCCTGACCGTCAGCGACCGCTGTTTCCGAAACGAGGCCAAGGACGAGTCGGGCCCGGCGCTGGCGCAGCGCGTGCGCGAGAGGCTTGGCATGGAGGTCGCCGAGCTCGCGTGCGTTCCCGACGAGCGCGAGCGGATCGAACAGACGCTGCGGTCGTGGGCCTTTGGGGCAAAGGCGCCTGCGCTGATTCTGACGACGGGCGGAACGGGCCTTGGGCCGCGCGACGTCACCCCCGAAGCGACGCTCGCCGTCGTCGAGCGCAGGCACAGCGGACTCGTCGAGCTCATGCGGCTGCGCACGGGCGCAGAGAACCCGCGGGCGTATCTCTCGCGGGCCGAGGCCGGGGCGGCGGGGCGCTCGCTCATCGTCAACCTGCCCGGCTCTGTGCGCGGGGCCGTCGAGTGCTTCGACGCCGTCGCGGACATCCTCCCCCATGCGCTGGGGGTGCTTGCGGGAGAGGACCACAGCCGCGACGCGCCGCCCGACGCGCTGCGCGACGCAGCGGCGAGGGAGCGGGCCCCGTGAGCGTCGTCGTCGCCCAACCCAGCGCCGCTGCGGCCGCGACAACGGCGGCGCAGCCCGTCAGGCCCCTGCCGCTGCGCTTCACGGCGCGCGAGCTTGCGGGGGGGCTTGGCGATCTGGGGACGTTTCTGCCCATCGCGGTGGCCCTGGCGGCGGCGGCGCGGATGGACCTTGCGGCGATCTTCCTCTTCGCAGGGCTGATGAACATCGCCACGGGGCTGCTCTTTCGCCTGCCCGTTCCCGTGCAGCCCATGAAGGCGGTCGCTGCGGTGGCCATCGCGGAGGGGCTCACCTCGGGCGAGGTCGCCGCGGCGGGGCTGGGCGTGGCGGCGGTCGTGACGGCCCTTGCGCTCAGCGGCGGCGTCGACTGGATCAGCAGGGTGGTCCCCCGGCCCGTCATCCGCGGCGTCCAGGCGGGCGTGGGCGCCAAGCTTGCGCTCAAGGGTCTCGCCTGGACGGGGGCGCTTCCGCTGACAGGGCTCGACAGCGCGCTGACGGCGGTGATCGTGGCCCTGACGATCGCGACGCTGGGAAGGCGCCTTCCCGTGATTCTGCCCCTCTTCCTGGCAGGGCTTGGCCTTGCTGCGGCGACGGCGCCCATCGACGGCGCAGCGCTCTTCGCCGCTCCCGCTGTGCAGCTGCAACTGCCTGCGGGGCAGGAATGGGCGACGGGCCTTGCCCGCGGGGCGCTGCCGCAACTGCCGTTGACGCTGCTCAACTCGGTGCTGGCCGTCTGCGCGCTGAGCGGCGATCTGTTCCCGGGACGCGCGATATCCACGAAAAACATGGCCCTGTCCGTGGGGCTGATGAACCTGCTGTGCGCGCCCTTCGGCGCCATGCCCATGTGCCACGGGGCTGGGGGCCTGGCGGCGCAGCATCGATTCGGCGCCCGCACGGGAGGGAGCGTGGTCATGCTCGGCGCGGGCAAGATCGTCCTCGCCCTTGCGCTGGGCGCCGCCCTGCTGCCGCTTGCGCAGGCCTTTCCGCGGTCGATCCTGGCGCCGACGCTGCTCTTCGCCGGCCTGACGCTCATGCAGCCGGCGCGCGACAGCCTGCGCACGCGCCGCGGCGCCGCGGTCATGCTGCCGACCGCAGGGACGATCGTCCTGGCTGGGGCGCTGGAGGGCTTCCTCGCCGGCTGCGCGGTCGCCGCTGCGCTTGCGGCCGTTGGACAGCTGCGAAAGGCGAAACCATGACGCTCCGCCTGCCCGCCTACATCCTCGCAGGCGGCCGCAGCCGACGTTTCGGCGCCGACAAGGCGCAGGCTGCGCTCGACGGCAAACCATTGATTCTGCACGCGCGCGACGCGCTGGCGCCCGTTGCGCGCAGCGTCACGGTCGTGGCTGACCGGCTGGACCGATTCGCTTCGCTTGGGCTGCGCACGATCGCGGACGAGACGCCCCATCTCGGGCCGCTTGGGGGGTTGGCGACAGCGATTGCGGACCTGCAGGCCCGGGGCGGGGCGTGGGCGGTGGTGACGGCCTGCGACAGGCTGGTCCTCGAGCCAGGGCTGTGGACGACGCTGCTGAAGGCGCTTCCCGAGGCGGAGGTTCGCGGGGCGTTGGCTGTGGCGCTGCGCGACGACCGCTGGCAGCCCTTTCCGGGGCTCTACAGCGCAGCCCTGCTGTCGACCGTTCGGACGCATCTGGCTCAGGGCCGGCGCTCGCTTGCGCCGCTGCTCGAGGCGCACGCGCTGGCCGTCCCCGTCCAGCCAGGGGCGTTGCTCGACGTCAACATGCCCGCGGACCTGGACCGGGCGAAGATGGCGATCGACCGCCGCTGCTAACCATCCGCTGTGGGTCGAACAACTGGCTGCGCATGCTACTTCGCCGCTGTGCCAACGCAGCTGCGGGCCATGGCACGGTGGAAACTGCACTTTTTTGTGCAGTCCTGGGGTATTTCCGCTTGCATTGCCAAGCAACGGAGGTAGATTCTCTACAGCGTGGCGACGCTGATCTGTTGGGGGGATCAGCAGGGGGGCGTCGAGGGAAGATTCGCACGTCACAAGCACGATCGCAGACGGGGAGCGCCCATCCCCGTTCAGCGGGGCGTGTTGCTGAACGGCGCCACCCGACGCGAAGAAGGAGGAAACACGCCATGGTGCAGATACGCTGCGCACGATGTGCGGGCGTTGTCGTCATCGCTGCGTTGGCCAGCGGGTGGTGCGGGACGTCACGGGCAGCGCCCTTGACGGGAAGCGGGATGCATTTGCCCATTCCCAGCCCCAACCCGGGCGCACCGCCTGCGCAGTCTCGAACCGCAACGCCCATCACCAGCAACACATGGGAGGGCTCCTGGACGGCGCCTGCACAGCCGGACTGGATAGGCTCGTTCCAGGCGACCGGGCCCATTCCCACGAGCACAACGCGCCCCGCTGGCACGACGACCTACGACTTTTCCACCCTGCCGCTCAATGTGTTGCCTGCGGGGACGTTCTTCCGGTTCGGCGATCTCGACTTCGGATCCGCCACGAATGAAATATTCACTCTTGCAGCGTTCGACTCCCTTGGCGACGCCATTACGACGCCGTGGCTGAGCGACGTGGTAGGGGTCGCTGGCACTGGCTCCGGCCCTGGCCAATCCGTCCTGCAGCAAGACATGCCCGGCTGGAGCTTTGACCAAACGACGGGGCAGTACACGTTTGACGGCACCACTGTGAGCGTCAATGTGAACACCTCGATCTTTCTCGAAAGTCTTGTGGACATCACCAGCCTGCACGTCGTGCGGCAATCGAAGTTCGCCAACTTCAATCTGAGCGCGCCGCTCGTGCCCGGTCCGGGAAGCCTGGTTTCGCTTGCTGCGGGGCTGGCTGTCCTGAACGGGCGGAGACGGCAGGCGCCTGCACATCCTGCGTAGAGACACCGCTGCGCAGACTACGCCCGGAGGGGGGATGGGCGGCGCAGCGAATGGGCGCGTGACGCGACTGCGACACAGGACGTCCGCGCCCTCGCTGCGCGCCGACGCCGCCTTGCAGTCGTTTGCTTTTGGCTCCGTATGCACTATTCTGTTGCAGTGGGACTGTGCGTTGTTTGACCACAGGCGATCGCTGTGGTGGGATCGGGGTCAGCGACGCTGGTCGACCGTGCTGAAAGGAGGCGCCCCATGCGCTGTGCACATCGTTTGTACCCAGCGGCGATCGTCGCTGCTGTGACGCTGGTCGGAGCGTTCGCCGTGGCTGGCCCGCTTGTTCCTCCTCCAGGGCCCATCTCGCCGACGAACAAGCCTCTGGCGGAGATCGAGCCTCGTGTGGCGGTCAACGCTGCGAACACGCCCGGCGACAACGACGCCACTCCTTCGCTCTTCAAGATCACCGAACCCGGTTCGTACTACCTGACGAATGACATCGTCGGCGAGGCGGGCAAGCATGGTGTGGAAATCACCGCCAGCGACGTGACGCTGGACTTGAACGGCTTTTCGCTGGTCGGCGTTCCTGGCTCCTTGGACGGAGTGCACGTCAGCGCCGCGGTCGAAGGAGTGACGATTCGCAACGGAGCGGCGCACGACTGGGGCGGAGCAGGCATCAGCGGCTTTTTCGCCCGCAGGGCCATCGTCGAGCGGATCAGGGCGCACAACAACGGCGGCCTGGGGATCCGTGTGGGCGACAGCAGCGTGGTGCAGGCATGTGTGGTCAGGAGCAACGGCTCCTCAGGCGTGCTGACGGGAACAGCGTGCAGCGTCATGGACACTGTCGCTGACACGAACACGGGCAACGGCCTCTTCGTCGGCGCGGGCAGCACGGTGCGAGGCTGCGTCGCCACGTTCAACACTTTTGCTGGAATCAACGCAGGGCCTAGTTCGTCGGTGCTCAACTGCGCCGCCAGCCACAACAGCCAGTCAGGCTTCGAGATCGGCGCCAACAGCGTCGTGCAGGTCTGCACCGCGACCAACAACGGCAGCGACGGGATCAAGGCAGGATCGGGATCGTCCGTGACTCAATGCGTGTCGAACCAGAACAGCGGCGACGGCGTGTCCATCGACGCCAACAGCCTGGTGAAGGACAACGCGTGTTCGCTCAACAACGCTGCGGGCGTGCACGTGCGAGGAAGCGACGTGCATGTGGAAGGCAACACCGCGACGAACAACAACCAAGGATTCCTGGTCGACATGGGAGGGAATCTGATCGTGCGCAACAGCGCTTCAGGCAATGTTTCGAACTTTGCGATCGCCCCGTCCAACACTGTCGGCGCTATCGTGACGTCCGGCGCGATAGCCACCAACCTCAATCCACACGCGAACTACTCCTTCTGAGCTGTGCGCTGCTGCTGATCGCTCCTCCCACTGTAGAGCACGTTCCGCAGCAGCGGCAACGACAACGATGCGGATGGTGCGCCGTCGTGAAGCTTCGACGGTGAAAGAAGGTGTGCGCCGCAGCTGTACGCTGCGCAACTGTGCAGCCGATACACCCATAACGCTGGCAAATCGCTGGCGCAGAGGGCGCCGTGCACGAGGAGACCAGGCCCATCGCGACGACCCTGGCCCTGACCATGACGCGCGGGATGTCGCTGGCTGCGTGGCGGCGGGCGGGCCTGCTTGCGCGGGAGTGGGCCCTCTACGAGCAGCTCGCACAGCTGGGGGCCTTGGGGCGGATCGTCCTCTTCACCTACGGCGATCCACCTGAGGAAGCGACGCTGGCCCGCGAGCTTGCTCCGCAGCCCCTCGTCGCGGCGCTCGACGCCTCCGCTTCCCCGCATGAACAGCGCAGACAGGCGGCGGAGCTCGCCCGAACGTCGCTTGCGGGACACGAGCGCGTCGTCGTCAAGACCAACCAGTTCGAGGGCGGCGACGTCGCCGTCGCCGTCGCCCAGGCAGCCAGGGACGCGGGGGCGCGCGCCGCCCTGGTCGCGCGGGGGGGCTACCCCTGGTCGCGCTTCTGCGCGTGGGAGTTCGGCGCAGCCTCCCCCCAGGCGCGCAGCGCAGCCCACGCTGAGGCGCAGCTGCTCGCCCAGGCGGATCTCGTCGTCGCGACCACCCACGCCATGGCGGACGACCTGGCCTGGCGCCATGGCCTTGCGGAACAGCGTGTGCGCGTCGTCCCCAACTATGTCGTCGAGACCAACAGCGACGCGCTCCATGCACAGCGCGAAGCGGGGCTCGTCCTCACCGCAGGAAGGCTCGCTGCGCAGAAGCGCGTGGACCTGCTGATCCGGGCTGTCGCGGCGCTTGCGCAGCGGGGCGTCGAGGCGAAGCTGCGCGTCGTGGGCGAGGGGCCGCTCGAGCCTGCGCTGCGCGCCCTTGCGCGCGAGCTGGCGGCGCCGGTGGAGTTCCTGCCCCGCATGGAGCACGAGGCGCTGCTCGACCAGATGCGCCGCTGCGCCGTCTACGCGCAGGTCTCGGCGTACGAGGGGCACCCCAAGACGGTCCTCGAGGCGATGGCCCAAGGCTGCGCGGTGGCGCTGGCGGACAGGGCGCCGGGCCTGAGCGACGTCGCCCAGCACGGCGACACCGCCTGGCTCGCGCCCGCTGCGCCCGAGGCGTTCGCTGACGCGCTGCAACGGCTGCTGGCTGACGAACCGCTGCGCGAGCGTCTGGGCCGAGCCGCCTGCGCGCGCGTCCTGGAGACCTGCAGCCTCGACCGCGTCGCGCAGCTGGAGGCGCTGGCGCTGCGCGAGGCGCTGGAGCGTGCGGCGCGCAAGCCCCGCAAGGCGCCCTCGCTGCAGGTGACCTGGCCCGCGGAGCTGCTCGAAGCGCCGCACGAGGAGCAGCTGCGGGCCTGGCGCGACAGCCTGCACGGCTTTCAGAAACGCCTTGCGCCCCGCGAGCGGGCGCGATTCCTCCTTGGACTGGACGATCCGCTCTACCAGATGCAGGGCCAGGCGGCGGTCGAGGCGGAGGGCGGTCTGCACCCCAAGCACAGGCTCACCCGCTACCACGACTTCTTCGTCGAGCGCGTGGACGAGGGCGAGCGCGTGCTGGACCTGGGCTGCGGCTCGGGCGCCCTGGCCTGCGCGCTGGCCGAGCGGGCCGGCGCCCGTGTGACGGGCGTGGACATCAACCCCGCGTCGGTCGAACAGGCCCGCGACCGCGCCAGGCGGCTGGGCGTCGAGCGCCTGACGCGCTTTCTCACGGGCGACATTCTCGAGCTCGACGATCTGCTGGAGGACGAGCCCTTCGACACGCTCGTGCTCTCGAACGTGCTGGAGCACCTTCCCGACAGGCCCGCGCTGCTGGCGAGGCTGTTCGCCAGGCGCCGCTTTCGGCAGCTGCTGCTGCGCGTGCCCAGCTTCGAGCGCGACTGGCGCGTGCCGTTCAAGCGCGAGCTGGACGTGGAGTGGCGGCTCGACCCGACGCACGAAATCGAGCACACCCGCGAGCAGCTGGCCCGGGAGCTCGACGAAGCGGGCCTTGCGCCTGTGGAGTGGCTGAGCCGTCGGGGCGGGCACTGGGTGCGGGCCGTTCCCCCGGGCGAAGAGGGGCAAGCCCGCTGACGCAGGGCCATTTCTGCGCCGCTGCGGCGCCGCTGGCCGATACGGCCCACGCGAAACGCCCATTCGCCCGAGACCGCCCATGCGCGAATCGCTGCTGGAGCACCTGACCACGCCCGAGGCCGACCCCTCCCACGCTGCGCCCCTGTCGCTGGCGGTCTTCGAGCACAGGGGAGACCAGATTCTCGAGGGCGTCCTGCACGACGCCTCGGGGCGATGGTGGTGGATCGCCAAGGGCGTCCCCCGCCTGCTGCCCCCCACGCTCTACGCCAGCGCCGAACGGGAACGCCGCTTCGCCCGCGAGCTGCGCCGTCTGGACCTGCAGCCGACCCGGACCCGCCAGCGCCCACGCAGCGTCGAACGCGACACCCGCGACCGCTTCGGCCGCGAGTGGCGACTCTTCCGCGACTGGGGGTTTTTCGAAACCGCTGCGGACGAGGCGCCCGCGGAGCTGCGGGGCGGGCTCTGGCGCCACACGCTGGGCGCCTTTCGCAGCAAGACCTTCCTCGCTGACCGCGTGGAGGGCGCGCTTGTCCTGGACGCCGGCGCGGGCAACGGCCGCTTCACCGCAGCGGCCCTGCACGAAGGCGCCCGCGAGGTGATCGCGGTCGACCTGGGCTGGGGCGTCGAGGTCTGCCAGGAGCGCTTCGCCAGCGACAGGCGCGTGCACGTCGTGCAGGCGAACCTGCTGGAGCTGCCCATCCGCTGCGTGGACGTCGCCTTCTCCATAGGCGTGCTGATGCACACGCGCGACCCCCGCGCAGCCTTCGTGCGCATCGCGCAGGCCGTCAAGCCCGAAGGGCTCCTGGCTGTGCGGCTCTACCACCGGGGCAACTGGGCCTACGAGACGATCGACCGCCTGATGCGCTGCTGGACGACGAGGCTGTCGCCCCCGGCGCAGCTGCGGCTGGCCAGGCGCCTGGCGGAGGTGGGCAAGGCTGTCGAACGGGCCAGCGCCCGCAGGCCGAGCCGAGGCGGACTCACGCTGCAGCAGCGCCTCTACCGGGTCTTTCGCCACTGGCCGACGGTGCACCACAACCTCGACTGGTGGTCCGCCCCCCGCGCCTCGCACCACACGCTGGCCCAGACGCTGGCCTGGGCTGCAGCAGCGCAGCTGCGCCCCCTGCGAACGGATCCGCCGCTGGAGACCGTGGGCAGGCGCTGGGGCTTCTTCGAATGGCCCGAGTCGCTGACGGCGCTCTTCCAGAAGGCGCCCGCAGCAGCGGAAAGGCGCGACGACACGACCGTGCTCGAACCGAAAACCTGCAGGGCGTCCGAACCGCTGACAACGTCCGCTGCTGGTCCCACCGTCTGCACACCCTCCTGAACCAGGACCCTCCGCCATGCCCCCCACCGCCGCTGCTGAGATCGAGCCCGCCGCCGCTGAGATCGCCCAGGAGCTGTTTGCGCGCACCAACAGCGAGCAGATCCACGCCCTCGACGCGCTGCTGCGGGCGCGGGTCGAGGCGCTGGGCCGGACGCCCTCGCGCGAAGAGGTCGTCCGCGAGCTGCGCTGGCTGCTGCACATCCAGGCCTGCTGCAGGCGCGCCTTCAACGAGCTGGCTGTGCTGGCCTACGACGGCAGGCACCCCAAGCACTGGCTGTGGCGCTCGCACAAGCGGTACATCCTCGACCGCGTCGAGCCGGGTCAGCGGGTGCTGGACGTGGGCAGCGGCGCCAGCGCCTACCTGTTGTGGATGGCGGAGAAGGGCTGCGTCGTCACAGGCTGCGACATCCGCCCCGACCGCGTCGAGCTGGCCCGCTCGCTCATGCAGCATCCGAACCTGCGCTTCGAGCTCCGCGACGCTGTCGCTGATCCCCCCCGCGGCCAATACGACTGGCTCATCTGCTCGCACGTCATCGAGCACATCGACGACCCGGTCGCCTTCCTGAAGGGGCTCAGCCCCTGCGCCCCACGCCTCATCGTCTGCGTCCCGCCGCTGGACAACGCCTGGGAGAAGGTCATGCTCCGCGACCTGGGCCTTCCGTGGATGGACGACGCGGACCACCGCCGCGAGTACACGCCCGAGCTGCTCGAGGAGCAGCTGACCGCTGCGGGCTGGCGCGTCGAGGACCTGCGCGCGGGCGTGGACATCAAGGCGACGGCTGTTCGCGCCGAGGCGGAGCAGCGCTGAGCCATGTGCGGCCTTGTCGCCGTCGCGCAGCGTCAGCCGCTGGACGCAGCGTCGGCGCAGATGGACGTGACTGCGGCGCTGGAGCAGCTGGCGCCCCGCGGCCCTGACGGCTCGTCGCTGTGGACGAGCCCTTCGGGCCTGTGCGTTCTAGGCCACACGAGGCTGGCTATCAACGACCCGAGCCCCGCAGGCGCCCAGCCCTTCGTCGAGGGCCCCTTCGCTGCAGTGTGCAACGGCGAGATCTACAACGCCCCGACGCTCCGCCGCGAGCTTGAGCGGAAGGGCTGCGTCTTCCGCTCCCGCTGCGACTGCGAAGTCGTCCTGCACGCCTGGCGCGTCTGGGGCTGGCCGGACTTCCTGCACAGACTGCAGGGCATGTTCGCCCTGGTCCTCTGGGACGACGTCTCGCGCACGCTGCGCGCTGCGGTCGACCACGCGGGCATGAAGCCGCTGTCGCTGCAGGCGGGCGGCGCGCAGGTACGGGCCGCCTCGACGCTCGAGGCGCTGCGGGCCCTCTCGCCACAGCCGCCTGCGCTGTCGGCCGACGCGCTGGCCTGGGCGCTTGCGCTGGGCTACGTCCCGCAGCCGAAAGCGGTCTACGAAGGCTGCCTCACCCTCGCCCCGGGAACAGCCGTCACCTGGCGCCCGGGCGAGGGACTGCGGCAGGAGCGCTGGTGGCGGCCGCCCGCGACGGTCGCCGACGCGGAAGAGGCCCCCAAGGCCCTCGACGACGCCTTCGAGGCGCTGCTGCTCGCCGTCGTCGAGGAGCACCTGCTCTCGGACGAGCCGCTTGCGCTGCTGCTTTCGGGAGGGCTCGACTCGACGGCGCTGGCTGCGGCGCTGCGCAACCTGGACGCGCAGCTCGCCTGCCTGAGCGTCCGCATGCCGGGCGGGCACGACGAAAGCGCCGCTGCAGCTGCGACGGCGGCAGCGCTGGGCTTCGAACACATTGTGGTCGACATCGGCGACAGACCCCTCGAGACGCTCTTCGACGAGGCGCTGCGCCGGGCGGACAGCCCCCACACCTTCGGCAGCTTTCTGGCGCAGTGTCGCCTTGCTGACGCGGTGCGTCAGCGGCACAAGGCGGCGATCGCAGGCGACGGCGGCGACGAAGCCTTTGGCGGCTACGCCTGGGCGCTGCGCTGGGCGCAGGAGCAGCGGGGCGTCCTCGACGCGGCGCCTGCAAACTGCGTTGGAGGACGAGCCGCTGTGGCGGTGGCGCCGGACAGGACCGACGTCCTGCTCGACTATCTGCTGCGCGTGCGCGACTGGTTCACGCCCGCGGAGGCCCGGGCGCTCCTTCCCGCCTGCTCGCTCGAGAGCGACGAGGCCTTCGCGGCGCCGCTGCTGGAGTCGGTCGAGCTGTCCGGCCCTGCGCTGCGCGCAGCCCAGCGGATCGATCTGGCCGGGCTCTGCGCAGGCTCGATCCTGCCGAAGGTCGACCGCATGTCGATGGGCGTGGGGCTCGAGGTGCGGGCGCCCCTGCTCGACCGCAGGCTGCTGGCCTGGGCGCTGGCGCTTCCCGTCGAGGCGGACGCGGAGCAGCCCCAAGGCGCCAAACCGCTGTTGCGGCGGTTTCTGGCCCGGCGCAGCCTGAGGCACGTTCTGCGCAGGCCCAAGCAGGGCTTCAGCATGCGTGTGGACTGGTCGCGGCACACAGGCTGGCTGCGCGAGCGGATCGCGGGCTCGAGGCTCGTGCGCGAGGGGCTCGTGGCGCGCACCTGGGAGGCGCAGCTCGAGCCCGACCATCCGCGGGCGCTGGGAAGGCTCGTGGCTTTGGCCATGCTCTGCGCCTGGGCGGATCTGCACGAGGGGTGGGCTGCGCCGTGAGCGTCGACTGGAGCAATCTGCACGTCGCCGTCGTCAGCCAGCTCGAGCTGGGCTCGCACCGCGCCCACGCCATCAACGTCGTCAAGACCGCGGGAGGCTTCGCCCGCCTGGGCTGCCAGACCACGCTGCTGTGTCTTCCCCCCAAGGAATGCTCCCCCCAGGAGGCCCTGCAGCTCTACCACGAGCCCCACCTGCGCCCGCTGTGTGCGCCGCCCAACCGCTTCGTCGACTTTTCACTGGAAAGCCAACGGGCCTTCGGCCGCTGGGCCCGCGAGCAGCTCGAGACGCTCGCGCCCGATCTGGTCTACGCCAGGCACTTCCACGCTGCGATCGAAGCGGCCCGCGCAGGCCTTGTCGCCGCCATGGAGACGCACGCCCACGTCGGCGACCGCAACCCCGCCCTCGTCGAGGCGCTCCGTGAAGCCTCGCCTGCCGGCGCCCTGGCTGCGCTGATCACCATCTCCCCCACACTTGGCGACCATTACGTCAGCCGCGGCGCCGACGCGTCGAGAGTGCACATCGTGCCCGACGGCGTGGACGTCGAGCTCTTCGGGCGCCGTCGCTGCGAGCCGTCGCCGCTGCGCGCGATCGTGGGCGATCAGCCCGCGGCGCTCTACAGCGGGGGGCTCTACGCGTACAAGGGCGTGAACACGCTGCTCGAGGCTGCGGCGCGCCGCCCGGCCACCCCCTTCGTTCTGCTGGGAGGACCCGAGGAGGATCGGACCAGGCTGCTCGCGCTGCGCGAGCAGCTGGGCGCCGTCAACGCGCATCTGCCGGGGCGCGTCCCGCACGCCCAGACGCCAGCCTGGCTGCACGGCGCCGCTGTCCTGCTCCTGCCGCCGTCAGCTGACCACCCCTCCGCGCGGTGGACCAGCCCGGTCAAGCTGGGGGAGTACCTGGCGACGGGCAAGCCCCTCGTCGCCTCGCGGATCCCGGCCCTTGCGCCGCTGCTTCCCGAGCCGCTTGCGCACTGGTTCACGCCCGACGACGCGGACGATCTGCTGCGGGCGCTCGATGCCGCCTTCGAGGAGGCGGCGCAGCCCGACGCCGATCGCGCACAGGCCCGCAGGCGTCTTGCCCAGCGGTACGCCTACAGCGAGCGGGCGCGGGCCATCGCCGCCGCTGCGCTGGCGCAGCGCCCCGCGTGTTCACCCTCAGCTGGCCGCTGACGCCGCCAACGAGTCGCGCACCCGCTGCAGCAGCTCGCGCGCAAACGCCGTCATGCTGAAGCGACGCTGCGCAACCTCCTGCTGCCTGCGCACTGTCTCGTTGCGCCAGTCCCTGTCCCGCACAGCCCGCAGCAGACAGGCGCGAAGCCCCGCTTCGTCGCGAAACAGCGTCTGCGCCGCTGCGGGAAAGACCAGGTCGGGAAGCGCAGCCAGGTCCGCCTCGACGAACTCGAGCAGCCACCTGCGCTGCAGCTGGGCTATGTGCTCCGCGAACGCCTCTTCGCTCGCGAAGCTGGTGACGCCCCGTTCCCAGGCGCGACGCTGCATCGCCTCTCCCTGCTGCAGCACCGCAGGCAGCAAGGGCTGGACGCCCAGCGCCTCGCGCAGCTGCGCCAGCGCCTTCGCTGCATCGCTGTCCTGCGCGCCGACATGGTCCATGATGAAGCGTCTTGGGTCGAAGGTGTCGGGCGTCGTCTGGCCCTCTTCGATCGCCTGCAGCAGTCGGCGCTTGAGCAGCGTCGCCTCCGCAGCGTGCAGATCGGCCCACACCGCGAGTCTGACCGACAGCCCCCCCGACATGGCGCACTCAAACACCCGCTGGTGGGCGTTGGTGGCTGCGGACAGATGCAGCTGGGCCGCGGCGCACTGGTAGGCCGCCCGCAGCTCCTGGCCGTGCTCGACAGGGCCGCTGGCGTATTTCGCCAACGTGGGATGCCGCTCCCACCCTGCGCCATAGAGGCGAAAGTCGAGCCCTTCCTCCTCCGCGATCCTCGCTGCCCACTCCAGGCAGCGATGCCTGACGACCCGCTCAGCCAAGGGGACGGCGTACGTCGCCCTGAGCTTGGGGTACTCCAGTTGTCTCTTCGGATCGTGCGTCAGCCTCGCCTCGCGCAACGCCTGCGTGACGATCCGATTGACCGGCCCTGCAGGATCGTCGCGCAGCGCCGACACAACGCGGTCGTACACGTCGTCGAGCATCCGACGCACCGCGGCGCTTCCCGCCAGCGCCGCTGCGATGCGCTCGTGCAGCTGCTCAGGGGTTTCGCTCTGGTGGCTGATGTAGGCCACGTCGCAGGTAAACCTGCTGCGCAGCTCGTCGCTGACAGGGCCCGGATGAAACTTCTCCTCGCTGACCGCGATGGGAAAGCGCCACGCCCGCTCCCGAGGCCAGCTGCACTGGTGGAACAGCTCGCCGAAGAGATGCCCCGCCACGAAGTCCAGCTCGCCCTGCGCAGCGCCGAGCTGTTCGTCGAACAGGTGCGGCATGCGGTCCTGGATCCAGCAGACGAAGGGAACCTCCGCGGGCAGCGCATCGCGCAGGTGCTCGCGCGTGTAGTTGATGAGCACGATGAGGTCGGGCCGCCACTGTGCACACCTGCGCAGATGGGCGACCTGCGTGAGCCTGCTGTGCCGATCAGGCTCGATGAGCAGTTGCGCCTGGCAGCCCAGCTTCTCCACAGCGGCAGCAAAGTCCGCAGCGCTGTGTCGAATATACGTCGAATACAGGCACGTGGGAATGAGCACGCGCAAGGGCGAGGCGTCGACGCTCTGTTCCTGCGTTTTCTCAACCGCAGCGTGGCCAAGAGCTGCGTCGTAGCGCCTGGCCCACCAGGCAGCGTCGCGTCCTCCATAGATCTCCGCCAGCTGCGTGCGCAGCTCCTCTCCCGCCTTCTGCTGCGCTCTCAACACTCGCTCCACAACCGCGTCGACGGGCTCAGCAAGCCTGGTCGCCTCCCGCCCGGGCAGCTCCAACACCGTGCAGCGCAGCGAAATGTCCAGCCGCTGCAGAAGCGATCGCTCAAACGCGCACAGCGTCTGCGGACCTGTGAAGAGCTCGACGCGCTCCTCCCGGAAAATCCGCCGCATGTCCAGCAGCGCCGCTGCTTCGAGCAGCGCCTCCTCGTCGGGAGCCAGCGCCATGATGCGGGGCTGGTGCCCGTCCGCTGCAGGAGGCGAACAGCGCCACACTCGATCGAGCAGCCAGGGTGGATCCACCCCCACAAGGACGCAGGACTGCGACTGCGCCACAGGCTTGGGTTTGCCTTCTGCGTCGAGAAAGGGCAGCTCCACCGCCGCCGCCACGCCCCGCTCGTCCGCCAGATGCGTGAACGCCGCCAGCCCTTCTTCGCCCGTCCGCCTGCGAACGACATTGCCGTCGTCCGCGACGAAGCGCTCCGTCCGCTCGACGCGCTGGCCAAAGCGCTCCAGCGCCTCGCTGAGGTCGACGCCCCGTGCAGCCAACGCAGCACAGAGATTTCGCGCCCGGCGCAGCGCCGCCTGGGGGCTGATCCGATCGCGGCCTGCGCTGTCGCGAAGCATCGCCTCGAGCTGCGGCAGGTCGCCCTCCCGCCGCACCGCTGCAGGGGTCTTCAGAAGCTGCTCCAGCGCGAGCGTGTTGAGCCCGAGCCTGGCCAGCGCCACCACCAGCGTCAGGCGGAGCTCCACGTCGTCGGGCGCCTGCTCCAGCGCCTGCATCGCCACCGGAAGGAACCGCCACGGCGCCCGCTGCTCCAGCGCCAGCAGCTCTTCCCGTCCGATGCGCACCACAGGCTCAGCCGACCCCGCCGTGGCTGTTTCTGAAGGCATCCTTCGCTGTATCGACGCCCAGCCGCCCCGCAGTCCAGCCGCCCCCTGTGCGCGGCGCTCCCGCGAGGCGCATTCAATGAGCCGTCACCGCCTCCAGCGCCGTCAACAGGCGGTCGACTTCGTCGTCCGTGGTGTACGGCCCCGGCGCCAGCCGCACGCCGCCGTCCGGATGTGTGCCCATGGCCCGGTGTGCGTCCGGAGCGCAGTGCTCGCCGGCCCTGCAGGCGACGTTGTGCTCGCAGGCGAGTCTGCGGGCGACCTCCTCGCTGCACACCCCCTCGAACGTCAACAGCACCACGCCCGTGCGCAGCGTCAGGTCCGTCGTCCCCACGACCCGAACGCCCTGGCGCGCCGCCGCCCAGCGCATGATCCTCTCGGCCACCGCGCGCTCCCGCGCCAGCGCGTCAGCGGGAGCTGAATCCAGCGCGCCGAGCAACCCCGCGCAGCCGACCGTGTTGGGCGTCCCTGCCTCGAACCTGCGTGGAAGAACAGCGGGCATCTCCAGCGTGTCCGTCCCGCCGCCCGTTCCCCCCTGGCGCAGCGTAGGCATGGCTGCGGGCCCCTCCGCATCGCTGAAGGCCCGCGGACTGATGTAGAGCCCGCCAATGCCCGTCGGGCCAAGCAACCCCTTGTGACCCGGAAAGGCCAGGAAATCGACCCCCATGGCCTGCACGTCCAGAGGAAGCGCCCCCATGCTCTGCGCCGCGTCCACCAGAAACAGCGTCTGGGGAAAGCGCTCCCGCAAGGCCCTTCCCACCTCCTCCACAGGCTGGATCGTCCCCGCCACGTTGCTCACATGGGTCATGGCCACCAGGACCGTGCGCTCGTCGACCCTGCTGAGGACCTTCTCCGCCTCCAGCACGCCTGTCGACTCGCTGCAGGAGACGACGTCCACCTCGATCAACCCCTGGCTGACCAGATCCGCCAACGGCCTGCGAACAGCCTTGTGTTCGAGCGTGGTGGTGACGACGCGGGGCCTGACGCCTTGGAGCCTGCGGCGCTGCGGATGGCTGGCGTGCGCCAATCCTCCCAGGTAGCTGTGCATCGCCAGGTTGAGCGCGTCGGTGCACCCCGCTGTCAGGACCAGCCGCTCAGGCCCCTCAGCTCCGATCATCGCAGCGAGCCTTTCGCGCAGCGTCGCGATCATCTCGTGCGTGGCCTGGGCCATGGCGTGGGCGCTTCTGCCAGGATTGGCTGCGTCGCGGGCGAGAAACTCGACGATCGCAGGCCCCACGCCCGGCGCCTTGGGCCAGCTGGTCGCTGCGTTGTCGAAGTACACCATGTCTCGGCCCCGTGTGGGGGACAAGGAAGGCGCAGGCGCAGCTTGCGTCATCACACCAGGCTCCTGTCCTGTCGCTGCCCGGAACGCGGCTCCCATACACAGCGCTCCGTGCGCAGCCGTCTTGCCCAGGCGCCGTATTGCAGCGCCGCGTGCAGGAGGCGTCGCTTCGAACGAGGCCCCCCCGCGCCGAAGGCGGTCTCCCACCGCCAGCGCCAATACCTGCTCCGCTGCACACGGCCTCTCGTCAGCAGCGCCAGTCTCGCCAGCTCCAGCAGACCAGAGACTGCGCAACGAAACGACCGCATCGCCCCTGAGCGTAGCACACTCTGGCCAGCTGCGCAGGGTGCATCGCTGCTTCCCTCGCTGCGGACGGCGATGTCCTGCGCCTCCTCTCAGCCTCCTCACGCCAGCTTCACCGCCTGCCTACTGCAACTCCTCAGGCAGCGTCCTGTGCAGCTGCTTGAGCTGCTCCGCCCGCTCCGCAGGCATGACGAGCGTGGCGTCGCGCGTACGGACGATCACCACGTCCGAAAGCCCGATGGCGGCGATGAGGTGGTCGGGCTCGTCGCTGACCGCCAACACGCCCGAGCAGTCGAGCAGCCTGGCCTGCCCTCCTGCGACGCGGTTGCCCGCTTCATCGGGCTCGAGCGTCTGGGCGTAGGCGGGCCACGAGCCGATGTCGCGCCACTGCAGGTCCATCACCACCGTCAGCGCCTCGAACCGCTCGTCCGTCGAAGCAGGCTCCATCACCGCGTAGTCCACGCTGATCTTCTCCAGCGTGGGATACACCCGGGCAAGGGTTTCGTCCTGCGCCTTGGTCCCCCAGGCCTGGGCGATCTCCTCCAGCCCCTGGCGCACCGCGGGCTTGTACGCCTCGATGGCGTCGAGGATCGTCTGCGCCCGCCACACGAACATGCCGCTGTTCCAGCCGAAACGTCCGCTGCGGAGGTACTCCTTCGCGCGCTCGAGATCGGGCTTTTCAACGAATCGCTTGACGCGAAAGACCAGCGGCTCGGTGCGGGGGCGGTCGTTGCGAGACCGCTCCTCCTGCACGATGCGCGCAGCCTGCTCCCCCAGCTCGACAGGCTCGCCCTTCTCCACATAGCCAAAGCCCGTGGCGGGCCTGTCGGGCTCGATGCAGAAGGTCAGCAGCCGATTGCGTCCCTCCTCGACGAGCGCCAGCCCCAGCTGCACGCGCCGCTGAAAGACCGTGAGGGGCTCGATGAGGTGATCTGCGGTGAAGACCGCGATCACCGCGTCGGGGTCCTCCTTGGCGATCACCGCAGCGGAGAACCCCACCGCAGCGAGCGTGTCGCGACCGACGGGCTCAGCCAGGATGTTCTCAGCAGGAAGTCCAGGCGACGCCATGCGGATCGCCTGCCGATGCGCCTCTCCTGCGCAGACGTAGCGCCGCTCGGGAGGAACGAGCCCCTCGAGCCTTTCCAAGGCCATCTCCAGCAGCGAGCGTCCCCCTATGAGGGGAAGCAGCTGCTTGGGCGCGTCGCGTCGGCTCATGGGCCAGAGCCTCACGCCCGAGCCCCCCGCCATGATCACCGCGTGCTCCATGGTTCGTTGCGCTCCTGTCCCCTCTGCGGGCCTCAGCTGCGACGTTTCGCCTCGCCCCGGGAAGAGTGCTCAGCTGTTCCGTCCGCTGCTTCGCTCCCTCCGCTGTAGGCCAGGGCCAGCAACTCGTCAGCGGTGGCGCCTGGTTTGACGCGCATCGCCCGCTCGAGCTTGCGCTGCGCCTCGTGTCTGGATTCGCCAAGCCGAACCATCGCCGCCAAGGCCGTCTCCACCGCCTCGCTCCGCACTGCTGCGACGGGCGTTCGCTCCTCCTCCTCGACGAAGGCGGCGACCTTGCCCGCCAGCTGGGCGATGATCGTCTCGGCAAGGCGCTTGCCGATCTCCGGCAGGCCCGCAAGCCAGACGGCGTCCTTGCGCTCGATGGCGGCGGCGATCTGGGCGGGGGGCGCCGCCATCGCCCGCAGCGCCTTGCGCGCCCCCAGCCCCTTGACCTTGGTGAGCAGCTGAAAGAAGGCCTTCTCGCGCTCGTTGCGAAAGACGAGCAGCGTGGGGAGCAGCGCCGCTCCCTGCGCCTCCTGCTCGAAGCGCTCCAGCGTCACCAGCTGCGCCTCCGTGCCTATCCAGCTGCGCAGCGTCTCCAGCGCGCAGGCGGGCGCCAGCGCCTCGTGCGCCACTCCCAGCGCAGGCTGATCGACGACGACTCTGCCGTCGTCGCCCACCCGCTCCACGACGCCCGTGATCCTGCATCGCATCGGTGGTCCTTCGTTCTGGTCTTCCTGCCGCCGCCTGTGTCGATGCTATCCGCCCGCCGCGACGCACGCCCCCGCTGCGCCAGTCTGCGCATCCGCAGCCTCTCCGTCGCTGCGCACGCGCCAGCCGGTCCACTGGGCGTAGCGCCGCTGCAGCAGCTGCGCGATGGCCTCGGGCCTGCGTCCCGCCTGCTCGAGCACATCGCGCTGGAGGGGAAAGACGCGCAGTCTTGCTCTGCTTGGGCGCCACAGACTCCCCCAGGCGCTGTCGACGCGGGGGGTTCCTTCGATCACGAAGGGCAGAATCGGCGCCCCCGAGCGGGCCGCCAGCGCGCCGACGCCCGCGTGAAAGACGCCCAGCTCGCCTGGGCTGCGCTCGATCCGTCCTTCGGGGAAGACTCCCACCACCCCGCCCCGGGAAAGCTCGCGCAGCGCCTCGCGCAGCGCCAGGGCGCTGGAGCCGTCGCGCTCGATGAAGATGATGCGCAGCCAGCGCCACAACGGCTCGACCCACGCTGTCCGCATGTCCTGGGCCATGATCCAGCGGATCTCGAAGGGGCACACCGACTGGATCAGCAGCGGATCCACCCCCGCGGTGTGGTTGCTGACCACCAGCAGCGGTCCGGGCTCGCGAGTCCGGGGGATGTGCTCGAGCCCCTCGACGCGCAGTCTGTGCACGAGCTTGGCGTACACTCGAAGAGCCAGCAGCACCACGGCTGCTGCGATGTCGTCCCTGCGCGGCGAGAGGCGCAGCAGCCAGTTGGCGATCGCCGCCCAGAGGAGGCCCGCCACCGCCGCCGCCACCACCGCCCACAGCCAGGACTCCATCGCTGCAGGCATGTTAGCGGTCGCCCAACACCGATCGCCTCCCTTTGCGAGCGCATCCCATGCGAACCCTGCTGCTGATCCGCCACGCCAAGGCCAGCCACGCCCCCATGCCCGACATCGACCGTCCGCTGACGGAGCAGGGCCAACGGCAGGCGCAACAGCTGGCTGCGCTGCTGCTCGACCTCGACGACAGGCCCCAGCTGCTGCTCGCTTCCGCTGCGCTTCGGGCCAAACAGACCGCGACGACGCTGGCCGAGGCCCTCGAGGCCCCGCTGAGGCTCGACGAGTCGCTCTACGGCGCCTCCGAGGCGCAGCTGGTCGACCTGTGCAGGGCGCTTCCTGACGATGCGTCGCGCGTCGCGCTGGTGGGGCACAACCCGGGCCTGAGCCGCTTCGCCGAGACCCTGACAGGGCGCGAGGTCCACCTAGCCACAGCGGAGTGTGCGGTCGTTTCGTGCCCCGTCGAGCGCTGGACCGACCTGGACGCCTGCGCCGGCGCGTGCGAACTGGCTGCGCTGCTTCGCCCTCAGAGCATGGACGCCTAGCGGTCGACAGCAGCGGCGTTCGCTTCGCTGCGTCTCCCCCAGCCACCCACGGGGGCAGCCCTGCTCTTGCGCACGACTGCCAGCAGGACGGCTCCGCCGACGATCATCCCCACGCTGAGCCACTGTCCTCGTGAAAGCCCCATGATCCGCTGCACCTTCAGGTGGTCGTCGGGAAGGCGCCACAGCTCCGTCAGCACGCGCAGCGCGCCGTAGAGCAGCAGAAACCACGCAGTCACGACGCCGGGCCTGCGGGGCTTGCGCCACAGCAGCCACAGCGCAGCCCCCAGGACGATTCCCTCCGCCGCCGCCTGGTAGAGCTGCGAGGGGTGCCTGGCTGCGAGCAGCGGCGCCAGCTCGCGGGCCAGCTCGTCGGCCGCCTGCCCCCTGCGCTGCACAGCCCGGATCATCCGCTCGATCGCCAGCGCCGCGGGCTCGTCGGGCCGGATGCGGAAGCGATCGATCAGCTGGGCCAGCTGCATCTGCTGCTGGGGCGTGAGCGGCGGAGCGTGCCTGGTGAGCAGCTCCTGCGGGAACTTGACGCTCCACCACGGCGCAGGCTCCCCAGGCGGGGCGACGATCCTCCCCAGCAGCTCGCCGTTGATGAAGTTGGCGATCCTGCCGAACAACAGCCCCGCAGGAGCGCTCAGCGCCGCAAGGTCCAGCAGGTGCAGCGTGGGGACAGCCTGACGCTTCGAGAACCACCAGCACGCCGCCAGGGCCCCGAGCATGCCGCCGTGGCTGGCCATGCCGCCGCGGTTGATCGCCAGCAGCCCCCACCAGGGCGGATCAGCGGAGAACTCCCACAACAGCGCGGGCTGATAGAAGAGGACGTAGCCCAGCCTCCCCCCCACCACCACGCCCACGACCATCGCGAAGACGTAGTCCGTCACCTGCACAGGGGTGAGCAGAATCTTCCCCCGCCTGGCCAGCGCCCGCAGCAACAGAAACGCGACGAGAAACCCCGCCAGGTACGCCAAACCGTACCAGCGGATGCCGAACTCCCCGCTGATCCGCAACGCAAAGGGATCGATGCGGTGCAGATACGCCGCCAGCGCGCCAGCCACGCGTCAACGATACCGCCGCCGCTCCTAGACTGCGCCGATGCTCGCGGTCTCGGCGACGCTCGCTGCGCTGGCGATGGGCGGTCTGTCGCTGCTGGTCGCGGCGCCGCTGCTTGCGCTGCTTGCGCGGACGAAGCTCGACGCCGCTGCGAAGGGGCTTGCGGCGGGACTCGTCGCAGGCCTGCTGCTGGGCGCGACGGGCCTTGGGCGCGCAGCGCCGGCCCTCTACGACGCCCTGGCCGTCGGCGCCAGGCCCAGCCAGCGCGCCGTCGAGACCCTCAAGGCCGCTCGGGCCGAGACCCTCGACGCCCTGGCCCGCACGGGCGTCAGCCCCGCAGCCATCGATGAAGCGGCCCGCGACATCGACGCGCAGATCGCCGCTGCGCAGCGCGAGCAGGCCCGCGCGCTGCGCGCCCGGCAGGCCGGCGGCAGAGCCCTGGCTGCGATGGCCGTCGTCCTGCTGCTGCTCCTGACAGCCTCGCCGACCGCCCCCCTGCGCGGGCGCGCGAGCGTCGCCGATGCCCTCGCGGGCGCCCTCGCTGCGGTCTTCCCGGCTCTTCTCTTCACCCTTGTGCTGTGGAAGGGGCTGGGCGCCGGCGCTGTGGAGGCTGTCGCAGCCTGTGCGGCGCTGGCTGCGGCGCTGCCCGCCGCTGCGCACGCAGACGACGCTTCCCGGCGGATCGCCGCCTGGGCGCTGCGCGTCGCGACGCTGGCGCTCTTCGCCGCCTGCCCGACAGGCGCCGCGGCGCTGCTGCTGCTCCTGACCTGGCTTGCGCCGCCGCTGCGATTGTCCGCTGCGCAGCGCCCGCTGGTGGCGAGCGCAGCGGGCGTGTGGGCGATGACGGCGGCGCTGCTGTGGGTGGATCTGCAGCCGCTCCTCGGCCAGCGGGCCTTCTGGATCGCCCTGCTCGTCGCGCTGCTGCTGGCGGGCGACGGCCGGGTCGCGGGGGCCTGGATGGGCCTGCGTCTCGGGGGCCGCAGAACCGCTGTCTGGCGCACGGGAACGAGCCTGCTGAGCGGCGCCACAGCCTGCGCTCAGGCGGCGCTGGCTGGGCTCGCCGTCAGCTATGCGCCGGACTTCGCCGTCGCTGCGCTTGCGCTGTCCGCGGTGTATGTTGCGCTGGTCGCGCCGCTGGCCGGCCGATTCGCCCCGCTGCTCGACGCGCTGGAGCAGCCTGCGCACATGGAGGAGACGCCGCCATGACCGCCGCTGCGCCGCCGCTGCATCCAGCATACATCGCAGGCGAGCCCGTCCAGACGGGCCGCGCCCTGGAGGTGCTGGCCAAGCACACGGGCGAGCCCTTCGCCCGCGCAAGCCTGGCTGGCCCTGAACACATCGAAGCGGCCCTGGCCTGCGCCTTCGCAGCCCGCAGGGCCATGGCGCAGCTGCCCCCCGACCGGCGCAAGGCGGCGCTGCGCCGGCTCGTCGAAGCGCTGCGCGCCCGTCAGGACGAGCTCCTCCGCACGCTGGCCCTGGAGGCGGGAAAACCCCTCAAGGCCGCCCGCGTCGAGATCGAGCGCTGCCTCGAGACGCTCACGCTCAGCGCCGAGGAGGCCACGCGCATCGCCGGCGCCGTCGAGCCGATCAACCACAGCCCGCGCACGCGGGGCTACGACTGCTTCGTCCGCCGTGTTCCCGTCGGCGTCTGCTCCTGCATCACGCCCTTCAACTTTCCGCTCAACCTGGCGGCGCACAAGATCGGCCCTGCGATCGCTGCGGGCTGCCCCTTCGTGCTCAAGCCCGCGGAGAAGACCCCCATCACCTCGGCCCTGCTCGCCGAGGCGCTGCGCGCGTGCGATCTTCCCCCAGGAAGCTGGAGCGTCTTCCTCTGCGACGTCTCCGACGTCGGCCCGCTCGTCGAGGACGACCGCGCAGCCCTGCTGAGCTTCACCGGCTCCGACCGCGTGGGCTGGGCCCTCAAGGCCCGGGCGGGGCGCAAGAAGGTCGTCCTCGAGCTGGGGGGCAACGCCGCCTGCGTCGTGGATGAGACCGCCGACGTCGCCTTCGCCGCTGACCGCGTCGCTGCGGGGGCCTTCAGCTACGCCGGCCAGTCCTGCATCAGCGTCCAGCGGGTCTACGCCCTTGCGCCCGTGGCCGACGCGTTCGCACAGGCCCTGACCGAGCGCGCAGCGGCGCTGGTCGTGGGCGATCCGCTCGACGAGACTGTCGACGTGGGGCCGGTCATCGACGACGCCGCCGCCGAGCGGCTCGACGCCTGGATCGACGAGGCCGTCGACCGCGGCGCCCGCGTCCTGACAGGGGGTCGCCGCCAGGGCAGACTCGTCCAGCCGACCGTCCTGTTCAGCCCTCCCGAGGACGCCTCCGTCGTCCGCTGCGAGGTCTTCGGGCCGGTCGTCTCGGTCATCGCCGTCGAGAGCTTCGAGGAGGCGCTGGACCGCGTCAACGACAGCGAGTTCGGCCTGCAGGCGGGCCTCTTCACGAACAGGCTCGACCGCGCCCTGACCGCGTGGGAGCAGCTGGAGGTGGGGGGCGTGGTCGTCAACGACGCCTCGACCTTCCGCGCAGACGCCATGCCCTACGGCGGCGTGAAGCGCTCAGGCCTTGGCCGCGAAGGCGTGCGCAGCGCCATCGAGCACATGACCGAGCCGCGCGTTCTCGTCGTCAACCGCCAGACGGGCGCATGAGCGCAAGGGCCTGCTCCTGACTGATGGCCTGCTCGGGCGCGACGGCCCGCTCCTCGCCTGTCCTTCTGCGAAAGACCGCCGCCTGCAGGTTGTCCGCAGGCTCAGGCGGCACGACCGGAGCGTCGGAGCCGAACCAGATGCGCGACGCTGGGTCCACACCAGCCCGCTCGCACGCCTCCCACAGATCGCGCACGGGAAAGGCCCTGTGCGCCCTGTGCGGGACCAGCTGTTCGATCGCCTCGACGTCGGCCAGCAGGTGGCAGGGCTGCATGCTCGCGACCACGCCGAGCTCGACGAGGCGCGCCGCGTCCTGCTCGTCGACGAACTGGGCGTGCTCGATGCGCACGCGCGTCCGCGGCTGGGCGCGCTCGACGACGTCGAGCATCCGCCGCACCGCCGCGTCGCCGATGGCGTGGGCCGTGAGGTCCAGCCCGCGCTCCTCCGCTGCGCGCAGCGCCCGCTCGATCGCTTCGTCGCTCAGCATCGACACGCCGCAGGGGGCCTCGGGCCGAGGGTCGGCGTAGGGCTCGAGCATCCAGGCTGTTCTGCTGTTGAGCGTGCCGTCGGTGAAGATCTTGACGCCGCCGAGCGTGAGCCTGTCGCTCTCGAAGGCCTTGCGCTCCGCCGCCGCTTCGTCGACCGCCTCCAGCGGCGCCGTCAGGCGGACGCGCAGCGGCAGCCCCTCCTCGCGGTCGATCGCCGCAAGCTCCCGCCACAGCCACGGCCACGAGAGCATGTCGTGGACCTCGACGAAGCCCCGCGCAGCAAAGTCGGCCAGCGCCCTGCGGATGTGCTCGCGCCGCTCCTGCTGCGTCGGCGCAGGCCGCAGATCGTCCACCAGCTCCATGGCGGATTCGAGCAGCAGCCCCGTCGGCTCGCCGCTCGCCAGGTCGCGGTCGATGGTCCCGCCTGGAGGGTCGGGCGTCGCCGCGTCGATCCCCGCCAGCGCAAGGGCCGTCGCCGAGGCGGCAAGGGCGTGGAAGTCGAAGGACCGCACGATCGCGGGCCGCGCGCCGACCGCCTCGTCGAGCTCCCTGGCTGTGGGGAATCGCCCCTCGGGCCAGGCCTGCGGCCGCGCCGCTGCGAGCACGACCCACTGGTCCCGCGAAAGCCGCTGCGCCTCCTCCGCTGCGCGCGACAGGCACTCCTCAAGCGAGGCGCACAAAGCCAGCGACGGCAGCGACAGCTCCCAACCGTGGTGGGCGATGTGCACGTGCGCGTCGCGCAGGCCGCTGAACGAGCTGCTCATGAGGGCGTCTCCTCGCCCGCCGCAAGGGCGCGGACCGCCTCGACCGCCTCCTGGGAGCTGCAAACGGGACCGTCGAAGCTGAGCCGTGCAGGGCCGAAGCGCAGCTTGACGAAGACCCCCCATGCGTCGGCGCCGACGGCGCAGGGCGCCCCGGCCTCGACGCCCAGCGCCCGCCGGCACGCGCGGGTGAGCGCGTCGCGGTCCGCGTTGAGCGCCCGCAGGACCGCCTGCTCCTCCAAGGCCAACGGATCGGGGGCCGTCAGGGCCTCGCCGTCGAAGACGCACCCCCTCCAGCGGGCCATGTCGATCGCCGCCCTGACGAAGCGCACGTCCGCAGGTTCGCCGTGGTGGGCGCGCCAGCGGTCAGCCAGCGCCCCCTCCGCGTCGATCTCCTCGGGCGAGAGCAGCAGGCTCATGGCCCCGTCGGATTCGTCCGGCGTGTGCAGCACGTGCTCGAGGGCGAAGGTCGCCGCCGCCATCACGGGCATGACCAGCGCCCCCGTGGCGGGATCGACGACGAAGGCCGTCCGCTGCGACTGGCCGTCGAAGAGCAGCGTCCCCTCGCACTGGCTGCGCAGGAAGCGGACCGCCTCATCGACGGAAACAGGCGCCTCCTCGTCGCGTGGCTCGTCACGTGCTTCGTCGCGTGGCTCGCGGCTCATGGCTCAGCCAGATCGTAGAGGGATCCGCACGCTGCGCAGCGGCCGCGCACCGTGGCGTCCGGGAGGGCCTGACCGCAGTGGCTGCAGCGCGGGCGAGCGCGCAGCTCCACGCGCTGCTGCGCCTCGTAGCAGGGCGCAAGCGCCTCGGGTCCGTGCTGCGCGACGAGCAGCTCCAGCGCGTCCAGCTCCTCGCTGCAGCGCGGACAGCGGACCCGCTCCGCCTCGACCCGCAGCTGCGCCCCGCAGGCGGGACAGGCGACCTGCGCATGCGCGGGATCGAGCTTGGCCAGGTCGGGCCTGGGCGCCTCGCCCTCCAGCTGCGCGGCGCCGAGCGAGCGCTCGAAGGCCTCGAGCAGCGCCCTGGCCCGCTCCTCCTGCGCAGGATCGAGCAGCAACAGCTCCATCTGCAGCTGTTTGAGCGTCGGGACGGCGAACATGTCCTGCACGTGTTCGCCGACGACCTGCACAGGCACGCCCTGGGCGCGCAGATGCTCCGCTGCATGCTCCGCGTGGATCCTGCTGGCGTAGCGGGCCAGACGGATCACGCCAGGCGCCTCACAGCTGCGCCTCCTCCACGGGCCCGGGCGCAGGCTCGTCGACGTCCGCCCGCGGAAAGAGGGGCTCGCCCTTCTCGACGCGCGCTCCTGCCTCGAGCCCTCCCCATGCCGCCCGCGCTTCCAGCGAGGCTGCGCCCGGCGCCTGCTCGAGGCCCAGGCGCCGCTGCAGCTCCGCCATCGCGCAGGGCATGGCAGGCTGCAGCAGCAGCGACGCGATGCGCAGCGCCTCAGCGGCGTGGGTGAGAATGGCCGCGACGTCGTCCCTCCGCGCAGGCTCCTTGGCCAGCTTGAAGGGCTCGGTGGCGTGGATGAAGGCGTCGACGCGGCGGGCCAGCGCAAGCCCTTCCCCCAGGGCCCTGTCGATCTCGAACCGCTCCATCGCCTCGACAGCCCGGCCCACAGCCTGCGCAGCCTCGGTCGGCAGGTCGAAGCCCATCACCGGCTCGGCGCAGGCGGACGCGGGGATCGCGCCGTCGAAGTACCTGATGAGCATGTTGGCTGTGCGGGAGAAGGTGTTGCCCACGCCGTTGGCCAGGTCGGCGTTGTAGACCTCGACGAACTTGGCGTGGGCGAAGTCCGCGTCCGCTGCGCCCAGCGGCCCCTGCGTGAGCAGGAACCAGCGCACCGCGTCCAGCCCGTAGCGGGCGACGTAGCCCCGCAGCGTGGGCATGTCCAGGAAGTTGCCCAGGCTCTTGCTCATCTTGCGCCCCTCGCGGATCCAGTACGAGTGGGCGTAGACCTTCTCGGGAAGGGGCCTGTCCAGGGCCATCAGCAGCGCGGGCCAGATCACCGCGTGGAACCACAGAATGTCCTTGCCCACGAGGTTGACGCTCGGCGGCCAGTACACGCTGCGCTCCTCGGTGTCGACGGCGGTGAGGTAGTTGAACAGGGCGTCGATCCAGACGTACACGCGGTGCGACGCGTCGCCTGGCATGCGCACGCCCCAGTCGTCCCCCTCCTGGACCTTCCTGCTGACGGGGACGTCCAGCAGGCCCTGCCTGATGCGGCCGAGCACCTCGTTGCGACGGGCCTGCGGGGCGATGAAGTCCGGATGCGCCTCGATGTGCGCCGCGAGCTTTTCCGCGTGCTTGGAGAGCCTGAAGAAGTAGTTCTCCTCGGACCGCCTGACCAGGGGCTTTCCCGTCACCGGGCTCTTGAAGTCGTGCTCGCGGGCGACGGTGTCGGTGACGTACTCCTCCTGCGAGGCGTCCCACCAGCCGACGTACTGGCCCAGCTCGATCTCGCCCTTGTCCAGCAGCTCCTGGATGTAGCGGCCGACGCGCTCCTTGTGCCGCGCCTGGCTTGTGCGGAGGAAGTCGTCGTGGCTTGAGCCAAGCTCCGCGAAGGCTCGCTGGAAAGCCTGGGCGTTCTGGTCGGCCCAGGCCTGCGGCGACAGTCCCCGCTCCCTTGCCGCAGCGACGACCTTCTCCGCGTGCTCGTCGGCGCCGGTGAGGAAGAAGACGTCGCGTCCGGCCAGGCGCCAGAAGCGGGCCGCGGCGTCGGCCAGCAGCGTCGTGTAGCAGTGGCCGATGTGCGGCTGGTCGTTGACGTAGTAGATGGGCGTCGTGATGTAGAACGTTCGCCTGCGCATGAGGGCTGCGATTCTACGGGCTCATCCCGGCCCTGCTGCGGCGCAGCCGCTGGCCCGCCCGCGCAAGCTGCGCAAAGCCGAGGACGAAGGCCCCCACCCCTCCCAGCGACAGCGCCGCAGCAGCTGGGCCAGGCTGGATCTCGACGAGCGTCCACACCCACTGCCCCAGGCACAGCGCCGCGACGATCCAGAGCGTGACGAGCCGGGGAATCCGCCGCACCGCCCAGGCCCCCAGCGGCGCCCCCAGCGCCACCACGGGGGCCGCCGCCAGATACGCCCCCAGCACGCCGGGCTGCTCAGCCAGCGCCCCCGTCGCGGCGCAGGCGACAAGGCCGATCAGCGACGTCGCCGCCATGAGCACGACGCTCGTGGCGATGGCGCAGCGCACCTCTTGGCCGAAGAGCAGCAGCAGCAGGGCGAAGAGCAGCAGGTTCACGCCCGTGCCCGTCAGCGCCGCGACGACCGCTCCGCCGACAAGCCCCGTCGCCAGCGCCGTCAGGCGCTCCAGCAAGGGCGCCTCGAGCCGCTCCGCGGCCGCTGCGGGATCGGTCCAGGCCCTGCGCTTCCACAGCAGCAGCGCCCCAAGGCTCGCCCACACCGTCGCAAAGAGCAGCTTGACCGCAGCGCCCGAGACAAGCGGCGCCACCAGCGCCACGCCCAGCGGCGTCCCGACGAGCGAGCCCACAAGCGACCAGCGCAGCGCAAGCCAGTCCAGCTGCACCCTCCTGCTGAAGATCCACAGCGACGCCGCCGTCATGCCCGTGGACTGGATGGCGAAGGCGAAGTTGCGGCCCATCGCTGCGGGCTGGTCGAAGAGCAGCGTCAGCACGGGAAAGCCCACCGTCCCCCCGCCCATGGGCGTCGAGCCCGCGACGTAGGAGCCCAGCGCCATGGCCAGGGCCATGGGCCAGTTCGCCAGCGCCTCAGCCTGCGCGTCCAGCGCCCACAGCGCCCCCAGCCACGCAGGGTAGAAGAGCAGCAGAAACAGCGCGTACCACCACCTCCTCGACTTCTCGACAAGCGACGACACAACAGCGTTGTACCTGCTCAAGCCCCGCAGCGTCAGCCCAGCAGCGCCAGCGCCGCCGTCGGGCTCGAGCCCGTCGCCGCCCGCAGCGTCTGGACCGTCGAGGCGAAGAGGACCTCGTCGCGGCGCAGCGCCGCTGTCTGGAAGGCGAAGTCGGTGTCGCGGATCTGCGACTGCGCCGCGGCCGTGTTGACGAAGGCGGCGCCGATCTGGCGGCTGGCGGAGTCGAGCACGTTCCTGCCAAAGGCGCCGATGCGGCCGCGGGCCGTGGCGATCTGGCTCGCCGCCCCGACGATCGCCCGCGCAGCGCCGGCGATGTCGCCTCCCGCCAGCGCAAGCGCCCCCCCCGCAGCCACGTCGCGCAGCGAGAAGCGCCTGCCGCCGCTGCTGAAACGCCCCAGGTTGTTCGTGGCGACGTTGGGAAGCCCGATCCCCACGCGCGAGCCCGCGATGTCCGGACCGATCTGAAAGACCGGCCCGCCGATGACGGTGAAGCCGGGCTTTGCGCCGACGCTCGTGGCCGCCGCTTCGCTCAGCTCCACGTCGATCGACAGGAACGCGCTGTCGAGCGAAAGCGTCGCGCCCCGTCCCTGGGCGACGGCGCCGTTGATCGTCCCCGCCACGTCCACGCCTTCGTCGCGGGCGCTGTCGCCGGCGATGGAAAAGTCGGCCAGCTTGGCGGCGGGGTCCGCCTGCGTCGGATCGTTCGGGTCAAGGCCGAAGACGCCTGTTCCCGCAGCGGCGACGCTGGCGGCGTCGGTCACCTCGACGCTGACGAAGGCGTCGCTGCCAAGCTCCGCGGAGCGCAGGACCAGCGCCGTTCCCGAGACGGTCGCGGAGACGCCGGTCGCTTCGCTCTGGGCGTTGACGGCCGCTGCAGCGTCGTCGAGGCTCTGGCCCGAGGCGAGGGTGATCTCCGCCTCGCCCGCGGCGCCCCCCACGCGCAGGCTGAACGAGCCGTTGCTCGAGCCGCCGAGGTCGATCGAGCCGGCGCCGAAGGAGAGCGCCACGCCGGCCCGCTGGGCCGCCTGCGTCACCTGCACGCTCACCGTCGCGCTGTCGCCGGGCGCGATGGCCCCCTGGTGGACCTCGACGCTCTCGAAGTCGCCCGACGTCCCCGAGACGCGGAAGCTCTGGCCGCCGTCGAGCAGCGAAAGGCCCGCAAAGCTCGTCGAGCCGGCGACGCGGTCGATGGACTGCAGAATCGAGTCCGCCTGCAGCTGGATCGCGTCGCGCTCCGCGGGCGAGAGCGCCCCGGTGTTGGCCGCCTGCACAGCAAGGCCGCGCAGGTCCACCAGCAGGTTCGAGACCTCGCTGAGCCCCTGGTCCGCCACAGCCATGACCGCCCCCGTCCGCTCGACGTTGCGCGACGCAGCGTCGAGCGAGCTGAGCTGCGCCCGCAGGTTCTCGCTGGCGATGAGCCCCGCGGGGTTGTCGGCGCCGCGGTTGATGGCCAGGCCCGTCGAGAGCTTCTCGAGCGAGCGGTTGAGGGAGCGTCCGATCAGCGAGAGGTTTCTGGCGCCCGTCAGGGCGGGGATGTTCACAGCGATGCGCGTCATGGCCTGCTCCTTCCACGCGCAGCCCTCCCTCGAGGC
>CAYPBL010000009.1:0-1226 GCA_964408965.1 uncultured Phycisphaeraceae bacterium
GCGACCTCCTGCGCGTCCTCCCCTTCCTCGGCCAGCACCATGATGGCCGCCCCGACAGGCGCCTCCTTGCCCTCGGGAAGCAGGATCCTGGCCACGGTCCCCTCGTCGTAGGCCTGCAGCTCCATCGTGGCCTTGTCGGTCTCGATGTCCGCGATCACATCGCCAGGCTCGACGTGGTCGCCCTCCTTGACGTTCCACTTGATGATCGTGCCCGTCTCCATCGTGTCCGAAAGCCGCGGCATGGTGATCTCGATGGGCATGGCGATGTCCTCAGACTGTGGCGCCGAGCGTCCGCTTGACCGCTTCGACGATCTTCCCCTTGTGGGGCAGGTACGCCTGCTCGAGCGGCTTGGAGTAGGGCGTGGGCACGTCGTCCGTGTTGACCCGAACAGGCGGGGCGTCGAGATAGTCGAACAGCCGCTCGACCACCTGGGCGACCACCTCGCTGGCGATCGAGGCGAAGGGCCACGACTGGTCCACCACCACGATGCGGTTGGTCTTGCGCAGGCTGGTCGCGATGGCCTGCACGTCCAGCGGGCGGATGGTGCGCATGTCGAGCAGGTCGCATTCGATGCCTTCGCCAGCCAGCTCGTCCCACGCTTCGAGGCAGAAGTTCACGGGTCTGCCGAAGGAGACGAGCGTGCAGGCGTCGCCCTGACGGCGCAGCTCGGCCTTGCCGAAGGGGATCGTGTACTCCTCGGGCGGCACATGGGCCCGATCGCCCAGCATGCGCTCCGACTCGAGGAAGAAGACCGGGTCGTCGTCGCGGATGGCCGTCTTGAGCAGGCCCTTGGCGTCGTAGGGACAGGAGGGGATGGCGATCTTGACGCCGGGCACGTTGGCGTACAGCGCCTCGACGCACCAGGAGTGGGTCGAGCCCAACTGGCCGCCTGCGCCGTCGTTGCCGCGGAAGACGACCGGGCAGCCCCACTGTCCGCCGCTCATGTACAGCATCTTCGGGGCGTTGTTGAGAATCTGGTCAGCGGCGACGAGCGAGAAGGACCAGGACATGAACTCCACGATGGGCCGCAGACCGTACATCGCGGCGCCGATGGCCAGACCCGAAAAGCCCGACTCGCTGATGGGCGTGTCCAAGATGCGCTTCTCGCCGAACTCGTCGAGCATGCCCTGGCTGACCTTGTAGGCGCCGTTGTACTGGGCCACCTCTTCGCCGAGCAGAAAGACCCGCTCGTCGCGGCGCATCTCCTCGACCATGGCCTCGCGCA
>CAYPBL010000009.1:1326-11316 GCA_964408965.1 uncultured Phycisphaeraceae bacterium
TGTACGGCGGAAACGGGTTGACGTACACGTCGCTGTAGAGCTCCTCGGCTGGGTCGGGAAACGGTGAAGACTCCGCGAACTGCACCGCCTCGCGCACTTGGGCGCGGACCTCCTTCTGGATCTTCTTGTAGCCCGCCTCGTCCAGACAGCGGCGCTCCTCCAGCAGGTGTTTGGCCAAGCGGTCGATGGAGTCACGCTCCTGGAACTGCGCCACTTCGTCCTTCGTGCGGTACTTCTGCGGGTCCGACATCGAATGGCCGTAGTAGCGGTAGGTCTGCACCTCGACGAAGGCCGGCCGCTGCTCCTCCCTGCAGGCGTCGGCGATGGGCTTGAAGCGGTTGTAGACGTTCAGCACGTCCATGCCGTCGATGGTGACGCCTTCGATGCCGTAGGCAGCCGCCTTGACCGGCAGCTTGTGGGCCATGGTGGTCCCCCGCTCGATGGCGGTGCCCATGGCGTAGCGGTTGTTCTCAACGATGTAGATGACGGGCAGCGACCACAACCCCGCCAGGTTCATCGCTTCGTGGAACGCGCCCTGGTTCAGGGCGCCGTCGCCCAGGTAGCAGAGGCAGACCTTCTTCGCGCCTGAGCCCAGCACCTCGAGCTCGTACTTGGCTGCGAAGGCCAGGCCTGCGCCAAGCGGCGTCTGCGCCCCGACGATGCCGTGGCCGCCGTAGAGCTGGTTGGGCCGGTCGAACATGTGCATCGATCCGCCCTTGCCCTTGGCGCAGCCGGTGATCCTGCCGAACATCTCCGCCATGCAGGCGCCCGGGTCCATGCCTCGGGCCAGCGCATGGCCGTGGTCGCGGTAGGCGGTGATGACCGGGTCGTCCCTGTTCACGCAGGCCAGCGTCCCGACGGCGCAGGCCTCTTCACCGATGTAGATGTGGCAGAATCCGCCGATCTGCGCGTTGGCGTACGCCTGCATCGTGCGGATCTCGAACTCGCGGATGAGCATCATGTCCCGCAGCCAGCGGATCAGCTCGCTGTCGGGGAGCTCGTCGGTCAGCGGCTTGACCGGCCGGGAGGATGCGTCGGTGGGGGTCGTCACAGTGGTCATGTCGGCCTCGGGGGCGATGGCTGACTCCTCCTCCCTCCCCGGTGCAGTCTAGATCGGCGATATCGGGCCAGCAAATAACCCGCGCCTCGGACAGACGCGGGTCGACGCGTCGAGACTCGGCGATCGTGTCGTTCAGGGCCGCTCAGAGGACCTCCGCGAGCTCAGATCGTTCACGAGCAGCCGCAGGTCGGGCTCGTTCACGACGCCGTCCCCGTTGACGTCCGCAGGCGAGGAGGCGACCTGCTGGCCCAGCTGCGCGGAGACCGCCTGCGCATCTGCTGCGGTGACGGCGCCGTCGCCGTTGACGTCGAACCGGCTCCACAGCGAGGGCTCGTCGGGAACGTCGAGCAGTTCGCCCCCCTCCGGGTCAGCGACGCCTTTGGCGAAGAGGCGAAGCTGGCCGAAGACCCGCGCCCCGCGCGGCGCCGTCAGCCTGGCGATCCGCACATAGAAGCGGTTGTCGCCGAACTTGGCGGCGTCCTGCTCCACGTGCACATCGTCAAAGCGGACCGTGAACCAGGCAGCGTCCAACGGCGAGGGCCATGCTGCTGCTGGGGGCGTCCGCTGCGGCAGAAAGAGCGGGTCCGCCCCCCCCACCGTCATGTGCGAGTCGAAGGGAAGGCACGACGGCGCATCACTCGACGTGGGCAGCTGCCCCTTCGGCGGTCCGTTGCCCCCCAGCGGGTGCTGAAAGAACTGGCCTCCTGCGATCTGCAGCCCCGCCTCGATGGACGAATCCACGATCAACGGCAGCGGACTGCCCGCCCCGTCCACTGTCGGAGGCTCCTTGAAGCTCACGTACAGATCGTTGCTGAAATGATCCTGCACCTGCACAGGGGGCGAGATCGCGTCGTCCAGACAGTCCACCTGCCCCACGGGCATCCAGCGCAGGGCGATCGCGGGCTCTTCCATGGCAGGGGGGGGCGGAGCAGGCAGGTCAGCGGGTCTGACGGTCAGCCCCACGGCGCTGCTCTGCTGGTCGATGCGGGCGGTGACGACGACCCGGCTCTCCTGGAGCACATCGTCAGCTGCGGTGATGGTGAACGTGGCGGCGACGGCGCCGTCGGGTATGACCACAGCGCCAGGCAGTGTCGCCAGCGAGGAATCTGCAGCGAGGAGCACAGTCGTCTCCACCGCCAACGGCTGCAGAATGCGCACAGTCGCGGTGGTCGATTCGCCCGCCGCCACCGAGGAGGACGCTAGCGAGAGCCCCACCAGCACAGGGGAGGACGGCTCTGTCACGGGTGGCGCGCCGCTGTCGACGGGGGGCGGAGGCTCCGAAGACGGCGGAGCCTCGCCCTCGCCTCCTCCCGTGCCCGTGTCGCCGTTGGCGTCGCCGCTGGGAGGGATCGGAGGCTCTCCGGCGCTTGGAGGCGTCTGTCCGCCTGCTTTTCCACCGTCGCTGCCTCCCTGAGAAGGCGATGGGCCAGCGTTTGGTTGACCAGCGTTGCCTGCGTCCGAGGCGGGACCGGATGCGTCAGCTGCGTCGTCGGGCGGGGCAAAGAGCGTCACCAGCGGCGCAACGCCGCCCGGCGGTGCGGCGCCGCCTGTGGCCAGCGAAACCAGCTGCGAGGCGGCGTCGGCGCTGAAGCCTGCGCCGGTGAGCGTGTCGAGGAGTCCTTGCAGCGTGGGATCGTTCAACCCAAGACCGGCGCCGTTCCTTGGCTGCAGTCCTTCGGCTGCCTGTTGGCTGGTCTGCTCCTGGAACGCCTCGACGGCCTCTCCCGCCCCGGAGCCCTCAGCTGCTGCCTGCCCTCCCGGAACAGCTGAGCCTCCCCCAGCCAATGGCGCTCCGTGGGCGTTTCGCAGGGGGCGCGGGGCTCGGGCGAGATTGCTCACTGGCGCGGTCCGCTGTTGGCTCGCCAAGAGCGAGCGGTCCAGTCCCGCCTGCAGGGCCTGCATCTGGGCGATCGACGCCTGCCGCTGCTGAGCCAATCGTCTGGCCCGTTCCTGTTGTCTGCGAATGGCCTCGTTGCTCTGCAAGGCGGCGCGACGCCGCTCAGCAGCTTGGCGGCGTTCCTCCGCCAGCCGACGAGCCTCCGCAGCCCGCCTGGCGAGGACTTCGTCGCGGTCAGGCCTGATGATGCGATCCTGCCGCAGGGGCGGGGTCGTCGCTGTGGCGCTTCGAGATGCGTTGGCGCGGCTTGTCCCACTGCGGACAGCGGACGCTCCATAGGCGGCGCGACGCTGAGGTCGGAGCGTCAGGGGGGAGCGCAGCGACGCAGGCGCAGTCCGCGCCGTCGTGGCGGCTATCCGCCCTGCAGGCTGCGGCGAAGCATCCCCTCGGCCGCGGTGCGCCTGCTGCAGCAACGCCAGCGAAAGCGCCGCTGCTGCGATGATCAGCCAGACCAGTCTTCCCATGTCTTGCTCGCCTGGTCTTCCACGCCTCCTCGGGACGATCACGGGACGATCATGCCCCGCGCCCTGCAAGCCTACACCACGTCCGCTGCTGCGTCTGCGTCAATCAGCGTCTTCGCGTCGCGCAGGCTCGTCCAGACTGCACAGCTGGCGCATACCACACTGGACGCTGCGGGTCTCGCCCAGTTCCCCTCAACCGATGTTGAGCTCCACATCGTCCTCACTGGGCTCGAACAGCGCCTGCGCGAAGGCGTGAGGGTCAAAGGGGGTCAAGTCGTCGAGCGTCTCGCCTACTCCCACATATCGGACGGGGAGTCCGGTCTCGCTGGCGACCGCAGCGACGATGCCGCCGCGAGCGGTTCCATCGAGCTTGGTCAGAACCAGTCCTGTCACATCGACGACGTCCTGAAAGATCCGCGCCTGCTCCAAGGCGTTCTGGCCGGTTGTCGCGTCGAGCACCAGAAGCGTCTCGTGCGGGGCGCCCTCGATGTGCCGGGCAGCGACGTCGCGGATCTTGCGCAGCTGCCGCATCAACGGCGCCTGCGTGTGCAGCCTGCCTGCGGTGTCGAGGATGAGCGTGTCGACGTCCCGAGCCTTGGCTGCTTGGCAGGCGTCAAACGCCACCGCAGCGGGATCGCCTCCCTCCGAGCCTTTCACGATGTCCACCCCCAGCCGCTGCGCCCAGACGGTCAGCTGATGCACAGCCCCGGCGCGGAAAGTGTCGCACGCGCCCAGCAGCACGCGCTCCCCTTGCTCGGTGAGCCTCTTGGCCAGTTTGGCGATCGTCGTCGTCTTGCCCGCGCCGTTGACGCCGACGACCAGCACGACGCGGGGGGAGGCTGTCCGGGGCTGCCGCTGGGGGCCAAGCGCGTCTTCCGACGCGGTCGGCTGTGCAGCGCACGCGTCCGTGAGCATGGAAGCGACGCGAGCCTTGAGAAACTCGAAGGCCTCTTCGCCAGTGCGGATCGAACCGTGCGAGGCCTGCTCCCGCAGCTGCGCAACGAGGCGCGTCGCCGTCTGCACGCCGAGGTCGGCCTCGATGAGCCGTTTTTCGATCTCCCGCAGCAGGTCCTCGTCGAGCCGCTTTCCCACAAGCGCTGTGCGCAGGGCTGCGGTGAACGACCGCCTGGTCTTGGCCAAGCCCTTGCGTAGCGACTGGAACGCCCGTCGCAGCGTCATCGCGCCCTCTCCGTCGCTGGTGCGCCGCACGCGTCGGAGGCGCGTCCTTTGGCCACGCGATCGAGCACCGCGTTGACGAAGCCGCTGGAACGCTCTCCCCCAAAGCGTTTGGCCAGCTCCACCGCCTCGTTGATGACGATGCGCGGGTCCAATGCGCCTTCGCGCAGCTCCTGCCAAGCCAATCTCATGATTGCTCGATCCAAGGCAGGTTGCCTGTACGCGGGCCACTCTGGCGCATACTGCAGCGCCTCCGCATCGGCTTCGCGTCGACACCGATGCGCATGCAACGCGAGGTCGAACGCCTCCTCGCGCTGCGCAGGCGACAACGTCCGCATCGCCCGCACGATCTGGGACCACCCCCTGCCGCCGCTGCTGACGGATTCCTCCGTCTCCTGACCAAAGTCTTCGGTCGTCATGGCCCAGCGACGGATGTCCTCCTCGTCGTCCCCACGCGCGTCGAGCATGTACAGGGCCATGAGGGCCAGGGCCCGCTTGGCTCTTCTTCGCTGCATCTCGGAGACGCTGCTCATGAGGACGTCCGCTCCGACCAGGCGCCAGCGCCGCTCCACCGCCGCAGCTCGCGCATGGCCTGGGCTGCAGCGATCGCTGCTCGCATGGCCTCGACTCCCTTGTTGGTCCGCCTGGGCGCAGCCTGTACGTCGGCTTTGTTCACTTCCGTCGCCTCTTCACCAAGGCTGTGCACTTCGACGGCGCGCCGCTGGGCCTGTTCCCACGTCTGACAGGTGAGCACGCCAAAGGCGATGGGCACGCCGGTGTCGACGCTCGCCTTGGCCAGCGCCTGGGCCGCCGCGTCGGCGATGACGCGATCGTGGGTGGTCTCGCCCGCGACGACGCATCCCAGCGCGACGACAGCGTCATACCGACCGGTGCGGGCCGCCTCCGCTGCGAGGGCGGGCAGCTCGAAGGTCCCCGGCGCGCGGAACACCGCCACGGCGCCTGGATCCCCACCCGCCTGCTCGAAGGCCCACAACGACCCCTGCAGCAGCTTGTTGGTGATGGCTCCGTTGAACGCGCTGAAGACCACAGCGATGCGCAGCCCGTGCGCGTCGCTTTCCACAGGCGTGTCGAAGGCCCTGGCGGGAGACATTGCCGCAATCGTAGTGCGCAACCGGCTGGAGGCAGGCAGAGCCCGTCGGGCTGGGGTCGATCCACGACAGCGAGGGCCCTGTAGCATCGCCGACATGCTCAGCACAGGCTGGCGCCTGACGCCCATGTTCAAGCTGACACGCGTGACCACCGCTTTCGCTGCGGTGGCCAATGTGTGGTTCGTGGTGCTCTGGACGGACGCCTTCGACCAGGAGCCGCTGCCGCCCTGGACGCCTGCGCTTCCCACATGGCTGCGCCTCATCGCTGCTGCGATCGCTGGCGTCTCGCTCTATGCCTTCGCTGCAGCCCTGAACGACATTCTCGACTATCGCCGCGACCGGGCGCTGCATCCGGATCGGCCGCTTCCCTCAGGAGCCCTGAGCCTGGAAACCGCCGCCTACCTCTCCGCAGCGACGTTGGTGACGGCCTTTCTGGCGTCGATACCGCTCGGTCTCCTGGCGGCGGCGGCAGCAGCGGCGACGGCAGGGGCGGTCCTGGCCTACAACGCCTTTGCGCGGCATCTGCCTGCGCTGGGGCTGGTGGCGTTGGGGCTGACCTACGCGATCCACATGCTCATTCCCAATCCCGCCCTGCTCTTTCTGGCTCCTGTCTGGCTGGTGATGACGCACTCGCTGGCGGTGGCGGCGCTGAGCCACAGCGTCGCGGGAAGGCGTCCGCCGCTGACGGGCGCCGGCGCTGTGGCGATTGCTGCAGGCTGGGTCTTCTGGTCCACAACATTGGCAGCGGCGGCGTGGCTGCGGGCAGGGACGCTCTGGCCTGCGTGGGTGCCCCCCGCTGCAGCGATCGGACCGTCGATTCTGGCGGGGCTCTTCGCGCTGTTCGTCTGGCTGAGGCTGCGAGGGGTGACCACGAGTGAGCGGGCGGCGGATCGCCTGACCCGCTATGGCGGGCTCTGGCTGGCGCTCTACCACGCAGGTTGGCTCCTGGGAGCAGGCAAACGAACGGAAGGCCTCATCATGACCTCCCTGGCGGCGCTGGGCTTTCTGGGAATGATCCTGCTCCGCGAAATGCGAGGGGCGATCGAACAGCCTCTCACCTATCGCCGCTGACCGGCGCCGTCGGCTTGGTCGAATCCAGCCGCCTGGTCATGGTCAGCTTCATACCTGCATCGTCGCGTTTCTCGAAGCGCACGTCGTCCATGTAGTGCTTGATGATGTGCACACCCAGGCCGCCCGGCCTGATGTCGTCCAGATCGCGGCCCCGGATGGACTGCGGATCGACCTGCCTGCCCTCGTCCTCGATGACGATGCGCACCGCCCGGACGTCGCCGCAACGGGGATTGACCGCCCCCTGCTCATCGAGGGTGTAGATCCGCACCCAGATGGGCCCGTCCTCCTTGCGGTTGTACCCGTGGTGGATGACGTTGGCGATGGCTTCATCCACCGCCAGGGCGATCTGCCCCGCCCCCGCCTTGTCGAAGCCCATCCGCCTGCTCAGAGCTGCGATCATGTCGCGCACACCTGCAGCGCAGCGAGGCTGGCTGAGGATGCGAAGCTCCACCAGCGGACTCTCGGCATCCTGTGTGCGCATCAGGCCGACCCGTCGTCCTTGTCCACGGCGCGTCCTCCGGGGCGCTGCCCGATTCGATCAGGATCGTAGGGCGACGGGGTCCTCTCGACAGAGATTCGACTGGCGGCTAGGCTTGGCCTTTCCCCGCCTGCGGCGCGCACGTTGGCGGGAACAGGCCGCCCGCCCATGCAGGACTCCCCTCCGCTCGCTCACGACGAGGTCGTGCCGGTCCTCGATTTCGGCTCGCAGACGGCGCAGCTGATCGCCCGGCGCGTGCGCGAGCTGGGCGTCTTCTCCGTGCTCGTCAGGCCCGACATCGCTGTGGAGGAGCTCAGGGCCATGGCGCCGAGGGGGGTGATCCTCTCGGGCGGCCCCGCCAGCGTCCTCGACGACGGCGCCCCCCGGCCCGACCCGGCCATCTTCGAACTGGGGATCCCCATGCTCGGCGTCTGCTACGGCATGCAGGCCGCCTGCCAGGCGCTGGGCTGCAGGATTGTCCGCGCCCAGCGGCGCGAGTTCGGCAGGGCCCAGCTGAGCATCCGCGACGACAGCGACCTCTTCGCCGCCATCCCCCAGCGCACCACCGTGTGGATGAGCCACGGCGACCAGGTGCAGGACGTCGAGGAGCGTTTCGACACGCTCGCCTCCACGCCCACCTGCCCCCACGCTGCGGTGCGCTGCAGGGACAGGCCGCTCTTCGGCGTGCAGTTCCACCCCGAGGTCACCCACACGCCCCACGGCAGCGACATCCTGCAGAACTTCC
This sequence comes from uncultured Phycisphaeraceae bacterium, assembly GCA_964408965.1. Classification (GTDB taxonomy): domain Bacteria; phylum Planctomycetota; class Phycisphaerae; order Phycisphaerales; family UBA1924; genus CAYPBL01. Next base: position 9,324 of record CAYPBL010000009.1, read on the forward strand.
TGTTCAACGTCTGTCGCTGCAGAGGCGATTGGCGCATGGCCAGCTTCGTCGAAACCGAGACGGCGCGCATTCGTGAGCGTGTCGGCGGCGAGCGGGTGATCTGCGGCCTTTCGGGAGGGGTGGACTCCTCCGTCTGCGCGGCGCTTTTGGCCAAGGCGGTCGGCGAGCAGCTCACGTGCGTCTTCGTCGACAACGGCCTGCTGCGCAAGAACGAGCGGGCCCTGGTCGAGACGACCTTCCGCGACCACTTCCAGATCGACCTGCGCGTGGTGGACGCCTCGGAGCAGTTCCTGGCTGACCTTGCGGGGGTGAGCGATCCGCAGGAGAAGCGCAGACGCATCGGCAGGCGCTTCATCGAGGTCTTCCGCGACACCGCAGCCTCGCTCAAGGGCGCCCGCTTTCTCGCCCAGGGCACGCTGTACCCCGACGTGATCGAGTCGGGCCACGGTCACGCCGGCGCCAGCGCCAACATCAAACTCCACCACAACGTGGGCGGTCTGCCCGAGGACCTGGACTTCGAGCTCGTCGAGCCGCTGCGCGACCTCTTCAAGGACGAAGTGCGGCAGCTGGGCGAGGTGCTGGGGCTGCCGGCCCAGATCGTCTGGCGCCACCCCTTCCCGGGGCCCGGCCTAGCGGTGCGCGTCCTGGGCGAGGTCAGCCGCGACAAGCTCGACACCCTCCGCGAGTGCGACGCCATCCTGCTCGAGGAGATCGTCTCCGCAGGCCTCTACCGACAGCTGAGCCAGGTCTTCGCCGTGCTGCTGCCCGTGCGCAGCGTCGGCGTGATGGGCGACGGCAGAACGTACGAGAGCGTCGTCGCCCTGCGCGCCGTCGAGACGGAGGACTTCATGACGGCTGACTGGGCCAGGCTCCCCCACGAAGTCCTGGCGACGATCTCGAGCAGAATCGTCAACGAGGTGCAGGGCGTCAACCGCGTGGTCTACGACATCACCAGCAAACCCCCTGCGACGATCGAGTGGGAATGACCACCCCAAGCGGGTCAGCAGCGAAGCGCGTCGTCGCTGTCCGCGCAGCGGGCGGGACGTACACCGTGCGCATCGGTCCCGACCTGCTCACAGGCCTTGGCGGCGCGATTCGCGAGGCCCTGGCGCCCGCGCGGGCGCTGCTCGTGTGCGACGGGGCGCTTCCCGAGGCGATCACGCAGAGCGCAGCCCAGTCGCTCGAGCGCGCCGGGCTGGCCGCCGCCAGCGTCAGCCTTCACGCAAGTGAAGCGGACAAGAGCCTCGACACGCTCGGGCGCCTGCTCGAAGCGATGGCGGCGTGTCGCCTTGAGCGAAGCGACGTGGTCGTCGCGCTGGGGGGGGGCGTCGTGGGCGACGTCGCGGGCTTCGCTGCGGCGGTGTACAGACGGGGCGTCGCCGTCGTGCAGTGCCCCACCACGCTGCTGGCCATGGTCGACGCCTCCGTGGGCGGCAAGACCGCGGTGAACCTGCGCGTCGCGGGGCAGCTGCGCAAGAACATGGTCGGCGCCTTCTGGCAGCCCGCCCTCGTCCTGTGCGACGTCCGGACGCTGCGCTCGCTCCCTGCGCGACAGCTGCGCGCAGGCCTTGCCGAGTGCGTCAAGCACGCGCTGATCGCCTCCTCGACGCCCTGGGCGCGCGCCCCTGGCGCGATGAGCGGCCCCGCCCTGCTCGACTGGACCCTCGAGGCGATCCCCGCTGTCGAGGCGCTGGAAGAGGGCGCGCTCGTCGAGCTCGTCGCCCGCAACGTCGCCGTCAAGGCCAGCGTCGTCGAGCAGGACGAGCGCGAGGAGGCTGCGGACGACGTGGGCGGCCGGGCCCTGCTCAACCTGGGGCACACCTTCGCCCACGCCATCGAGCCGCTTACGGGGCTGCGCTGGCCCGAGGGCCAAGCCGCCTCCCCGCTGCTGCACGGCGAAGCGGTGGCGCTTGGGCTGGTCGCGGCTGGCGCCTGCGCCGAGGCGCTGGGCCTGCTCGAGGCTGCGGACGTGGAGCGGATCCGCCAGGCGCTG
>CAYPBL010000009.1:11416-48101 GCA_964408965.1 uncultured Phycisphaeraceae bacterium
CGAGGCGCTGGGCCTGCTCGAGGCTGCGGACGTGGAGCGGATCCGCCAGGCGCTGGCCGCCGCCAGCCTTCCCACCAGCGTCGCGGGCCTTCCCGACGACGACGCCCTGCTCCAGGCGATGCGTCACGACAAGAAGCAGCGCAAGGGCGCCATGCGGCTGGCGCTGCCCGGCCCGCTGGGCTGCGCCCGCGTGGTCCGCGATCCGCCGCTGGAGGCGGTCAAGGCGGGCCTGGCCGCCATCCGCGCCTGACCGGTTCAAGCCCGAGAACCACGTCCACCGATACCGATAACGCTTGCCGCGTCGTCCCCGCCCGGGAGACGCGCGGCGCACGGACGCGCCGCAGCGGCGGAGCCGCTTCGCTCACGCAAGCTTGGCGGACCTCGCAAGCCTGGCGGGAGAGGCTGTGCGCACCATCTGCATCGTCAACCAGAAAGGCGGGTGCGGCAAAACCACCACCGCGGTCAACCTCGCTGCTTCCTTTGCTCGCTTGGGAAAACGCACGCTGCTGGTGGACATGGACCCGCAGTCGCACTGCGCCGCGGGCCTTGGCGTTCCCGAGGAGAGCTTGGACTGGCACATCGGCGACGCCATGCTCACGGCGCCGGGCAAGCCCCTCGACGAAGGCAGGCTGCTGTGGCGCATCAGCCGCAACCTCGAGCTGGCCCCCTCCAGCGTCAGGCTCGCAGGGCTCGAAGCCGCCACGGGGGGCATCGCCGACAAGGAAGACCGCGATCGCAGGCTGCAGCTCGTCCTCGAACAGCTGCAGCGGCGCTTCGACCTGTGCCTGATCGACTGCCCGCCGCACATAGGCCTGCTCACGTTCAACGCGCTGCGGGCCGCGGACGAGGCGGTCATCCCCGTCGAGACCAGCTTCTTCTCGCTCAAGGGGGCCGAACGGCAGGTGCGCACGATCCGCTCGCTGTCCCGCAGACTGGGAGGCCAGATCCCTCATCGCCTGTTGGCGACCATGCACAAGCCGACGGAGTCGCTGGCGTCGGAGCTGCTCGACCAGCTGCGCGGCGCCTTTGGCGAAGAACTCCTGCCTCTCGTCGTGCGCTACGACCCCAAGCTCCGTGAAGCTGCCTCGCTGGGAAGGCCATTGATCGAATACGACGCCGCCAGCCCCGGCGCCCGCGACTATGCGGACCTCGCAGCCTGGCTGCTGACGCACCCCCTCCAGAGCCCCGCTGAACGATCGCGGCGCGCTACGGGCGACGAGCTGTGGGAGGCGTCCTTGTGGTCCTCGCCTCCGCCGCGTCGAAAGAGCGCAGCGGCGCCGACCGCCAATGCGGAGAACGCCGCTGCTTCCTCCACCGACGTCTCGGAGCGGGCAGCCAGACTGCTGGAGCCCCGCGACTTGGCCGCGGCGCAGCAGGCCCTTGAGCGTCGTCGCGCCCGCGCAGCGTCCCCCGCAGCTGGTCCGTCCCCCGCGCCGGTCAGCAGAGCGGTGGATCTGGCTGTGCGCGCCAGGCTGCTGCTGGCGCGCAGCGCCCAGCTGCAGGCCCGGGTTCAGGGCGACCCGAACGTCAACCGCGTCCAGCGCCAGCAGTCGAATCGCGCCCCTGCTTCGTCTGGCCAGGGCGACGCCCCCCCGCCGTTGACGCCCGAAGCGCAACGGCTGTGCGGGGCGCGCGAAACCAGCGCGGGCGTGCTGTTCGTCCACCCTGCTCCTCCTCACGCGCGAGTCGCTGTAGCGGGCGATTTCAACAACTGGTCGGAGAGCGCGACGGTCCTGCGCTACAACCCCAGTCTGGGAGTGCACGAAGCGTGTGTGCCCCTTCCACCAGGCCGTCGTGAGTATCGCCTCGTGGTCGACGGCGTGTGGATGGCGGATCCACACAACCCGCCGCCTCTGGGCAAAGGCAACAGCATGGTGATCGTCACAAAGCAGCCCCACGCCGCTGCCACAGAAGGCGCCGACTGACGCCGCTGCGCAGCGCATGGACAGGAGAGGCCGTCATGGCAGAAGCGCCTCGGAGGGACGACCCCGCCAGCCTGCTGCGTCTTGCGGAATGCGACACCTGCGACGCTTCCCCTGCAGGCGACGACAGCCCGTATGACGCCTTGGCGGATCTCTTCCTCGACAACAACGACCCTGCCCGTCAGAGCACACCCTTGAAGCTTGCTCGCGACGATGAGCCTGCCGTCCGCGCTGCTCCGCCGCCGGCAGAGGCTGCTGCAGCTTCCACCCGGACGGACGCTGCGGCGCCCGTGCGTTTCGAGCTTGTCGTGGCCAACACGCTGCCGGCGCCTCGTCTGGCGTGGCTTGCGCAGCATGCCCAATGCTCGAGCGCGCCGCAGGCTGCGGCGCTGCTGGTCCTGACGCCCGCCCGCACAACCCTGCGGCTGCTGCCCTCCGGAAGACCTGGTGATCTCGAGCCCCCCGCCTCACACATCTTGTCGCTGCAGGACGCCTTGCGTTGCGCCGCATCGACGCAGCCTGCGTGGTTCGTGGCGACGGATCTCGACGAGGCTCTTTCCCTGCTCGAGGAGCACTGTCCAGCGAGCGTGACGCTGCTCAGCGGCGCCGACGAAGACGCTGTCGCGTCAGCCCACGAGGCGCTGCGCTCGCTCCACGACGCTGGCTGCCGCTGCGTGGGCCTGCGGCTGGTCGGCGCAGCGCGGGAACGCCTGGAAACAGTCAGCGGCGCCCTTCGTCAAGCTGCAGCGACGATGCTCGAGCTGTCCGTCGACGCGCTCGAACCGCTGCAGCGTCTGGAGTCCACGGACAGCGTCGCGCTCTACGACGACGATGCTCCGCTGCAACCCGCTGCAGCTGTGCAGGCGCTGCGCAGCGCCGCAGCGTCCGCGCAGCGCCGCAAAACCGACGTCTCTGCGACATTCCCCGCCAGCGTCCACGAACCTGCAGGCACACTCCTTGCAGGACAGGAGCAGCGCGAAATGCGCATCGACTCGCTGTCGTCGCTGCTGCATCCGCCCTTGGCGATGCTTCCCGTTCGTTGCCCCCGGGAGCAGGCGGTGGAGCTGGCGCTGGACGCCTCGTCGTCGTTGCATCTGCTCGTTCGCCGCAGCCCGCGCGCCTTCGAAGCAGCAGCTGTCGTCCGCGCCTGGGCGGCAGAGCACGCTGACCTGCTCGAACTGGCGGTGCGCAAACCGGTGCGGCGAGCGAGCGAAGCCCCGCTGCACATCTTCGTCGAGTCCGCTGAGGAAGCCCGCAGACTGCTGTCGGCGCCCTGCAGGATTCACCTGCTGGTCCAGCGACACGTCGCGGGACAGGACCATCTCTTCGCCATCGATCTGTAGCGGTCGGGCGCGCCTCGCGATCAGATCTGCTCCGCGGCGCGCTGCTGCGACGCCACGACGATGCGCTCGGTGTCCAGCTCCTCGCTGCCTGCAGGCGTCTCCGATCGCGCACGGGAGATCAACGGCGACGCGACGGGCGCCATGCTCGCTGGAGCAGGAGCCAGCGCCGCCCGCAGCCCGCTGCGCATCTCGATCACCAGACTCAGCAGCATCGGCGTCAAGAGCAGCGTGAAGACGGTCGAGACGAGCAATCCCCCCACTACCACGCTGCCCAATCCCCTGTACAGCTCCGATCCTGCTCCAGGGAACAGCACCAGCGGCGTCATGCCCCCGACCGAGGTCAGTGTGCTCATGAAGATGGGCCTCACGCGCGTGCGCACCGCTGCTGCAATGGCGCGCCGATGAGGCAGCGGCTCGTCCTGCCCGTCCACACCTCCCCGCATGAACTGCAACGACTGGTGCACCAGCAGGATCGCGTTGTTGACCACCACGCCGATCAGAATGACAAACCCCAGCATGGTCAGCACGTCGAGCTTCTGCGTGGGGACAAGCGGATTCGCCTGCGTCCACTCGTGCACGATCTTGAGTCCAGCAAAGCCTCCCACCAGGGCCAATGGCGCGGTGAACATGATGACCAGGGGATAGAGGAAACTCTCGAAGAGCGCCGCCATGAGCAGGTACGTCACCACAAGAGCCCATATCATGCGGGCGCCCAGCAGCTCAGGCCGCAGCACTCCCACCGCTCCGAGCGCAACGACCATCGCTGCGAGCAGCCACGCGCCCAGCCCTCCCACAAGGAATCCGCGACGCCTGCGGCGTCCTCCGCGCACGAACGCCACAGCGCCCAGCGCCAGCAATGTCGCCGCCCCTGCGCCGCTGACGACGCCCAGACTGGCCCGGGCGGGCTCCCCCGCCTTGTCGCGCACCGCAGGATCGCCCAGCAGGGCATGCCTGACCTCATCGAGTTTCGCTGCGGTGCCTTCGAGCCGAACGAGCATGGATGAGGTCGCCAGCCCGCTGGCCCGCACAGGCTGCACCACCTCCTCTTCAATCTCCGTCATCACGGTTTCCAACGCCTTGTCCTGAGGCGGCGTGATGCGAAGCGTCACACTGGGCAGCTCCTCGATGCGCTGCACCTGCTGCGGCGCGCGGGCGGGAACGATCTCCACAAGCGCGTCGAGCGAAACAACAGGCCCCGCAGGCGTCGCAATGGGAATGCGAGGCAACTGCTCCTTGAAAGCAAGCCTGCCCCCCTTGGGAAGCACAACCAGATCGATCGAATCGCCCTGCAGGTTGTATTCTCCTGCAAAGGATCCGTCGAAAAAGGCCCGCACGATGCGTCCTGCGTCCGCAGTGCGCAGCCCCAGCTCCCGCCCCAGCCGGGTCAGCCTGATGCGCCACTCAGGCTGAGCCAGGTTGAAGTTGGCAGGCTCCGGCGCGACGTCCCCGTGCCCGAACTTCGCAGTGGCCAGCTGCAACATGGCTGCAGCGGCCTGCGTCACCTGCGCCAGGTCAGGACCGCTCACCTCGAGATTGATCGTCCCTCCGCCCCCTGCTCCTCTGCCGAAGATCGACGCTTGACGGGCGCCGCCGAACGCGTCCGGGATCGAGTTCATCGCGTTGGTGAGCAACGCGCCGACAGGCGCCACGATCTGCGGCCAGGCGCTGGTGGCGCCCACGAACATGCCCCCTCCAAAGGCGCCGATGAACATGTTTTCCACAGGAACAGGAGGATACGGCGCAGCGCCGGGCTCGCGCCGTGGTATGGGAGGCAGCGCCGCCACCGCCTCCTCGTCGTTTGGATCCACATGGATGTAGGGCGCCAGTCTCTGTTCGATCCGCTCCGCGATGCGCCTCTTCTGCTGCACGGAATAGCCGGGAGGAATCAACAACCCTCCGAACACCAGGTTGCGGTTCCCCGCAGGCAGGTAGTCCAGCGGAGGCATGAGCAGCCACGCGCCCCCGAGGCTCGCGAGCGTCAGTGCAGCGACGATCAGCGGCCTGATGGTCCAGGCTCGCGCCCCGTGCAGAGACCAGAGCACGAACTCCTCCAGTTTCCGCGTCGTCCAGGCCATGAGAGGCGCCAGCCCGAGCAGCGACTCGAAGGCTCGGCGCCACGGCTTGGCCATGCGGCGTTCGTGATCCCGCAGCCACCGCGAGCACGCAGCGGGAATCACGAAGACCGACACGATCAGCGACAAGGCCACCGCTGCGGAAATGGCCAGCGCGATATCGCGAAACAGCTGCCCCGCCTCCTCCTGAATCGTCAGCACAGGGACGAAGACCGCGATGGTGGTGAGTGTGGAGGCGAGAATCGCCCCCCAGACCTCCCGCCCTCCTCGCTCCGCCGCCGCTGCAGGCGCGTCTCCCGCGCGCAACCGCCTGTCGATGTTCTCCAGGACCACGATGGCGTTGTCCACCACCATGCCTACAGCGAACGCCAGCCCCGCCAGGGAGATCACATTGAGTGTGCGCCCCAGCGCAGGCATCACCACAAACGACCCGATGACCGATATGGGAATCGCCAGCGCCACCACAGCTGTCGAGACGAACGATCGAAGGAACAACAGCAGCACCGCTGCAGCGACGCTCCCCCCCACCCAGAGATTCTGCATCACCAGATCGATGGCGCTGTTGATGTAGACGGTTTCGTCATACACCTGACGAAGCTGCAGATCCTTCCCCGCCAAGGGATGCAGCGCAGGGAGAATGTCGCGACGGACGCTGTCAAGCGCAGCGCGCACCTGCTCCATCACCTGCAGGGAGTTCGAGCCCGCCTCCCGCTTGAGATTGATGGCGAGGGCCTCCCCCGAGAGCGAGCGGACGAATCCCCGCTGCTTTTCATAGCCTATGGCGACCTCCGCAACATCTCCCACACGCACCGGCGCGCCGTCGCGAAAGGCGATCACCACCTGCTGCACTTGTTCAGGCGTCTCGAACCTGCCCACCACGCGCACGCGGTAATCCCGTTTGCCTTCCGCCTGCGTCCCCGCGGAGACATTGGCGTTTTCCCGCGTCAGCGCCTCGATCACATCCAGCGGCGACAATCCCCGCTGGGCCAATTTCACCGGATCGATCAACACGCGGGCCTCGCGCTTGCGCCCGCCGAACACGTTCACCTCCGCCACGCCCTTGACGCGCTTGAAGACGGGCTTGATCCGCTCTTCGACCTGATCCTGCAACTGGCTGACGGAGAACCCCGGGTATTTGTCTTGTGCGCCAGGCTTGAGCTCGAGCATGAACCAGGCCATGGCGTTCTCCGTCGAACCTTCGGTGGCGATGATGACGGGCTCCTCCGCGTCGGGAGGAACGTCAGGAGTCTGTCGCAGCGCGTCGGAGACCTCCTGCCTCGCCCGCGTCATGTCGGCGCCAACGGTGAACTCGAGCGTGATCTGCGCCTGGCCTTCACTGGTCGTCGAGCGCATCTTCCGCAGGTTGGCGACATTTTTCAGCCGCTCCTCCTGCTCCTTGGTGATGCGGTCGACGATCTCCTCCGGGCTTCGACCCGGCCACAGCGTCGTGACGGTGATGATCGGCCTGTCCACGTTGGGCGTCAGCTGCACAGGCGTCTGCGTCAGCGCGATGAGTCCCGCCATGACCAGCAGCAGCACGCCCACGGTCACGACGACAGGTCTTCGGACAGCGGCGCCGACCACACTCACCGCTCAGCCCCGCCATGACGCGAATCGGGCGCAGCTGCTGACGGCGCTCGGGTCGTCGCAGCGGAGGGCGCGGACGTCATGGGCTGCGGCGCCACAGGCTGCCCCGGAAACAGTCTTTCGTTGCCTTCCACCACCACCAGATCGCCGGCCTGAAGCTCTTCCGTCGACACAGCGACGCGGTCGCCCACAGCGAACAGCGCACGCACCCGCACAGGCGCCGCCCGACCGTTCCGCACGACATACACGAACGATCCCGCTGCGTCGAGCAGCATCGCATCCTTGTGCACGGTCAGGGTCGGCGCGACGCGTCCCTCGGGAAGCAGCCCCACTGCGCTCATGCCCGGCCTGAGCAGCCCGGAAGGATTGGCAAGCCTTGCTCGCACCTCCACGTTGCGCGACTGCGGATCCGCCACGGGCGAAACCGCGAGCGAGATCGCCTCTCGCTGCGTTCCGGTCGCCTCATCCTGCACCGACACCTTGGTCGGGTCCAACCCGAGCGCGATCAGCCTCGCCGCCACGCGTTGGGGGGCCTCGAGCCAGGCGTCGATGGGATCGAGCGCCACCAGGTCGATCACAGCGTCGCCCTCCCGGGCCCACTGGCCCACCTCAGTGAGCTTGGCGGCGACAACGCCCGCAAACGGCGCCCGCACCGTCATGTCCCCCAGCCTGGCTTGCGCCTGCTGCGTCTCCACCTTCGCCTGCAGCTGCTGCGCTCTGGCCTGCTCCAACTGCGCCGTGGCGACCGCTTCCGCGGTCATGGCGTCGTCCAGCTCATTCTGCGAGGCGGACCCTTTGCGAACCAGGGCGAGCAACCGTTGCACGTCGCGCTGCGCCTGTTCGAGCTCCGCCTCGCGTCGACTTGTCTCCGCCTTGCGTTGTGCAAGCAGCGCTTGCGCGCGCTGCAGGTCCAGTTTCGCGTCGCGGTCGTCCAGTCTGACCAGCGTCTGTCCCGCTGCGACGGTGTCGCCCAACTCGACAGCCACCTCCACCGTCAAGCCGCTGCGTCGAACAGCGAGTCTGGAGCGTCTGACGGCGCGAAGCTCCCCCACCACTTCACGACGCGCCTCCAGACGCTCGAGCCTGACCGCATCCACCACCACCGCAGCGGGCGGCGGTCCTCCTGAATCACCGCGTTGCTGTCCTGAAGCCTGTTGCTGCGCCGCCAGCGCAGCGCACAACGCTGCGACAGTGCTCCACGCTCGCCCTGTGGCCTTGCGCCGCATCCTTGCTCCACCGATCTCCCTGTCTGCCCGCAGCGTGGACGATAGGCCCGCTTCCCGCTCCACCGTCCCAACTCCAGCAATGGTGTACTGCTCGCTGGCAGTGTCGCTGCAGGCGCAACGCTGCGCACACGCCCCATATCACGCGCTCACCAGCCCCAGCAGCTTTCCGGACAGCGGCGAGAGATGCAGACAGCGAGGCTGCGCTTGCCGCTTCGCCTCAGGCGCTCTCTTTGCGCTGGATCCTGATCTGCCGCAACGGCGCCTTGGCGACAATGGCCTGGCGATCGAGCACGTACTCGGCGCCGTCGTTGTCCATGTCGGGCAGGTCGTACATGAAGTCGAGCATGATCTCGTCGACCACCGCGCGCAGGGCGCGGGCGCCCGTCTCGCGCTTCATGGCCCGCTGGGCGATCTCGACCAGCGCGTCCTCGGTGACGGTCAGCTTGGCCCCTTCGAGCTCGAAGAGCCGCTGGTACTGCCGCACCAGCGCGTTGCGAGGCTCGACGAGAATCGACATCAGCGCCCGCTCGTCCAGCGGATCCAGCGGCACGATCAGCGGAAGCCTTCCCACCAGCTCCGGAATCATGCCGAACTCGAGCACGTCGTCGGGCGTCACCTGCGCGAGCGTCTGCGCCCGCTCCTGCGCCTCGTCCGCCGTGCTCGCGTCGGTGGCGAAGCCGATCCGCCGCTTGCCGATGCGCCGGCGGATGATCTCCTCGATCCCCACGAACGTGCCGCCGCAAATGAAGAGAATGTTCGACGTGTCCAGCTGGATGTACTGCTGCTCGGGGTGCTTGCGTCCGCCCTGCGGCGGGACGTTGGCGATGGTGCCCTCGAGCATCTTCAGCAGCGACTGCTGCACGCCCTCGCCGGAGACGTCGCGTGTGATGGAGACGTTGTGCGAGGTCTTGCCGATCTTGTCGATCTCGTCGATGTAGATGATGCCCCGCTGGGCGGCTTCGATGTCGTAGTCCGCCGCCTGCAGCAGCTTGAGCAGCAGGTTCTCGACGTCCTCGCCCACGTAGCCTGCCTCGGTGAGCGTCGTGGCGTCGCCGATGGCGAAGGGGACGTGGAGCATGCGGGCCAGCGTCCGGGCAAGGAGCGTCTTGCCCGTTCCCGTCGGGCCGATGAGCAGCACGTTGGACTTCTCCAGCTCGACGGAGGCGTTCTCCTCCTCCAGCTGGCTCAGACGCTTGTAGTGGTTGTGCACAGCGACGGCGAGGGTGCGCTTGGCGCGGTCCTGCCCGATGACGTACTGGTCCAGGAACTCCGTCACCTGCCGGGGCGAGGGAATCGTGCCGAACTGCTGCTTGCCCGCAGCGACCCTGCGGCGCTCCTGCTTGAAGATGTTCTGGCACAGGTCCGTGCAGTTGGAGCAGATGTAGACGTTGTTGGGGCCCTCGACCATGGGGCCGACTTCGCGCGACGTCTTGCCGCAGAAGGAGCAGGTCGTGACCCGGCGGCCGCGGAAGCCTCCGTCGCCGCCGTTTCCCGCAGGAGGCGTCTCGCCGCTGTCGTTTCGGCCCTTGGACATGGATTCCTCGCTTCAGTCCCGTCGCGTGCGGACGAGGGGATGGCTCGCTGATTTCCTCTTCGTTGACGCAGCAAGTGTATCGGCGCGTCCCGAGGCGGGCTGCACGCACCCACGACGTTGCGCCCACAGAGCTGCTCGGTTGCTCGCGCCCGACCGGTTGCTCCGTCTGTCCAGTCTGTGCGGCTCTAGGAGGGCGAGCTGGGGCGCGGGTTCTCGGGCCCGTCCTCATCCTCCTCCAGCGGAGCGTCGACGCGGGGCAAGGGCTCCCCGGTCAGGTCGACACCAGGCGGGGCCCGAAGGCAGGTTTCGCCGCTGCCGCCGTCCGTCTGCGCAGCGGCGGCTCGTCCGTTTCCCAGCGTTCTGGTCATCGCCGCTGCTCGAAGCGCGTCCCGCTCTTCGCTGGTGATCGTTCCCGCTGCGTGGAGCGCCCGGATCTGCTGCAGCGTCAGCAGCGAAGGCTCGCTGCTCGGCGCATCCATGCGGCTCTGGAGCCAGCGTCGAAACCACAGTGCGCCCGCCAACAGCGCCACCGCAGCGATGAGAATCACGGCTGCCCACACCGCAGCGGCTGCTGCGGGCGCTCGTTGCGCAACGGTCAGCGCCTCGACGCGCAGAAGCATCGGTCCATGGTACGTCGCCGCTGCGCTGGATGGGGCAGGCGAACACGACGTTGCAACATCCACAGACGTTGCGCGCAGCCACACGATGCTGCAGCAGGAAGACGGGAACGATGCTCTCGGCTGTCTCCAGCCAGCTTCAGCAGCGGGAGCGGCGACGCAGCCCCAGCAGCCCCACCCCCAGCGCGCCCAGGCCTGCTGCGGTGGGCAGCGGCACGATCGGGTTGGAGCCAAACAGGTCCATCGCCAAGCTGTCCGCTGTCGACCCCGACGTGAAGACCTCGGGCGTGGCGCCCCAGAGCCCCAGGCTGAAGGCGTCTTGAGGGTTGAAGCGGTTGGCCAGGTTGTTGTAGTGCTTGCCGACGAAGCGGATGGTGAAGTCGCGCAGCGTGTCGTCGCCGCCGCCCGGAGCCATGTCGGCGCCGAACAGCGTCATGGAGAAGTTGATCTGACCGTCGAGGAACTCGCCGCCTGCGCCCGCAAGAGGATCGGACCCCGCCACGGGCGAAGCGTTCAGCGACAGCGTGCTGACGCCGTTGAGCGTCAGGGAGCCAACCTCAGGCCCCAGCGTCGAGGGGTTGAGGTTGTTCTCCTCGAAGAGCCGGCCCTGCAGACCGACAAAGGAAAGGCTGCCCGCTGCGTCGTCCCAGACCACGTCCAGCGAGCTGACGACGAGCCTGTAGAGAATGTCGCCGGCGCCGGAGGCGTTGGTCGGATGGTGGATGACGGAGAAGCCGAAACCGTCGCGTGTGCCCTGCTCCACGTCGCTGTAATGGAGCGCGACAGGCGCCGCCAGCGCCTGCGAAGACATCGCCGCCACAGCAGCTGCTGCTGTAAGAAGTGTGCACTGCTTCAACATGATGCCCTAGCCCTTCTTTCTCCCACCAGCGGGCTCTCCCCCCACGAGGATCCCCACCCTGGCGTGTGTCGCGCATCCCCCAGACGCTGCCTGGGGACCGCCTGCCCTAAGCTGTACCGCGTGGATCATACCCTCTCGTCGCAGGGGCGGGGCAAGAAAACACCGAAAAAGGAAAAATTTCCTCTCCCAGCGTCCGCCTTGCCTGCGGCCGGGGGCGGGAGCAGCCGCCCATAACCATACGGGACGTCCCCGTGGACGCCCCCTTCACGGCGCTGTGTGGACCCTGCCAGCCTTCATGACGAAGACGACGCGCTCCAGCGCCCGCACGTCCCGCAGCGGGTCTCCCTCGACCGCGATCACGTCCGCCTGCATGCCAGGCGTCAGCCTCCCGACGCGGTCGTCCACGCCCAACAGCGTCGCTGCTGAGGTCGTCGCTGCGACGATGGCCTGCATGGGCGTCATGCCCGCCTCGACCATGAGGGCGAACTCGCGGGCGTTCTGGCCGTGCGGACTGACGCCCGAGTCTGTGCCAAAGGCGATGCGCACGCCTCCCGCCAAGGCCTTGGCGAAGGCCTTCTGCAGCACAGGCCCCACCGCCAGGGCCTTCGTGCGCACAGCGGGCGGAAAGTATCCCCGCTTGCTCTGAGCAATCTCCGTGACGGTCCTGCCGGCCAGCAGCGTCGGCACGAGAAAGGCCCCCGTCTGCTGAAAGAGACTCACCGCTTCGTCGTCGAGAAACGTGCCGTGCTCGATGGAGTCCACGCCTGCGCGCAGCGCCGCCTTGATCCCGTCGGCGCCGTGGGCGTGCGCAGCGACCTTCCTTCCCAGGGCGTGGGCCGTGGCGACGATGGCTTCGAGCTCGTCAGGGAAGAACTGCTGGCTCGTTCCCGCGTTGGTGTCGCTCAGGACGCCGCCAGTGGCGGTGACCTTGATGACGTCGGCCCCCCGCTTGACCTGATAGCGCACCGCCTTGCGCGCCTCGTAGGGTCCGTCAGCCACGCCCTGCGCCGGACCGGGCACGGGAAAGAGGTCCTCGCGAAAGCCATGGGTGTCGTCGCCGTGGCCGCCGGTGGGCGTGATCGGGGCGCCAGCGGCCAGGATGGTCGGGCCCGGGACATCGCCTCGATTGATCGCGTCGCGCAGGGCGAAGATCGCGTCGCCCGAGGCCCCCACGTCGCGCACCGTGGTGAACCCCGCATCGAGCGTTCGCCTGGCGTAGAGGGCGCCGCGCAGCGCAGCGTCGGCGTCGCTTTCGGTCACCTGACGAAGCTTGGACATCGCGTCCATCTGTCCCGTGAGGTGCACATGCGCGTCGATCAGGCCGGGCAGCACGAAACGGTCGCTCAGGTCGATGAACTCGATCGTCCTGCCAGGCGCTTCGAACGTGCGCCAGTCGCGATAGCCCTGCAGCACGTCGCTGATCTTGTCGTTGCGCACCACGAGGGTGGCCTTGCGCATCGGCGGCTCGCCGGGCCTGGTCAGCAGCGACCCGCAGTGCAGCACGACGACATGCTCCATCGGCGCCTCGGGCGCAGCGATCGTCCGCAGCTGTGTGGTCGCTGGCGCAATCGGCCCTGCGCACAACGCTGCGACAGCCATCACGACAGAGCCCAACGTTCGCTGCCTCGCCGACCTGAGCATGGCGCGTCTCCTGGACAGGGTTATGGCTTCTTGCGGGACGACTTCTTCCTGGCGCCTCGGGAGGCGGTCTTCTTCTTTTTCGTCGTTTCCGTCTTCCCCGCATCCTCTGCCTGCTCGCTGCGCCGCTGATTGAACTCCTCGGCGCTCATCTCCTCGACGTTCGCCTGGGCGAGCAGGGCGTCGAGGGTCTTGTGCTCGCGGATCTGCTGGGCCACGCCGTGGAGTCTGCCCGTGCGGGCCAGCTCCGCCCGCACGTCCGCTGGGCGCAAGCCTCGCGAGGCGGCGATCTGGGCCACGGCTCCCGCCACCTCCTGCTCCGTGACCTCGATGTCGAGCTCGCGGGCTGCAGCGTCGAGAAGGAAGAAGAGCTTGAGCTCCCGTGCAGCAGCTTCGTCGGAGGCTGCGCGGAGCTCAGCCAGTGCACGTTCGATCTCCTCGTCGCTGGCCCCTTGCTGGAGCAGCTCGAGCCTGCGCCGCTCCAGATTGCGCGCCGCCTGCGCAGCGGTCAGCCGCTGCGGCAGCTCCATCTCGACGCGCTCGAGCAACGCGTCAGCCAGCTGAGCGCGCATCGCCGCCTGCTGCTCCAGCAGTACACGCTGCTCCAGCCGCTGCGTGATGATCGACCGCAGCTGATCCGCGTCGCCCAGCCCCAGCGCCTGAGCTGTTTCCTCCGCTGTGGCGGGATGCACGCGGTAGACCTTCTCGACGGTGAACTCGATCGTCAGCGCCTTGCCGCGAACGCGCTCGTCCTCGTGGTGCTCGGGACCGACGGTCTTGACGGTCACGGTCTGGCCCGGCTGGGGCGAACCAACCTGTGCGGCGAAATCCTCCACTTTCACGCCCAGGATCATCCCCTCCTCGCCCTCGTCCTCCGTGGGGATGCGAATGACGGCGCCGGGGATGTCGAGGACGGGCTCCTCCTCCCCCTCGACGCGCATGACGCCTCGTCCCGTGGCGTAGTCGCCTCGCTCCGCGACGTCGCGGTCCTCCAGCGAGCCGTGGTCGGCCCGCAGGCGGTCGAGCTCGCGCTCGACCATCTCAGGCGTGATCTCCACCAGCGGCCGCACGACGGTGACATCGCTGAGGTCGGGAAGGGCAACGTCGGGGGCCACTTCGACATCGACGCTGAAGGTCAACGGCTTGCCTGGCTCGACCTCCAGGGCTGCGATCTCGTCGCTCAGCTCCGGATCCCCCACAACGCGCAGCTCGTGTTCCTCAAGGGCCTTGCGGTAGGCCTGGCTGATGATCCGCTGCTTGGCCTCGTCCCGAGAGAACTGGCCGAAGCGCCGCTCCAGGAGTCTGCGGGGAACTTTGCCCTTGCGAAAGCCTGGCAGTTGCGCCTCGCTGGCCAACGCCTCCAGAGCAGCCTCCAACTCGCGGTCGACCGCTTCCGCGGGCGCCTCGATCCGCAGCCTCTTGAGGCACGGACCGAGATCCTCGACGGAGACGATCGGGGCAGGCGATTCTGTCGTCGTGGCGGTGGAGGTCATGGCGCGGGCGTCTCCCTCTGCTCCGTCCGGACCGGAGCAGCCAAGCCTGTACACGATGCGCCGCTGCAGGCGCACACCGCGTGCGCCTCGGGGTCGCTGCGTCAACGACGATATCGCTGTCGACAGGCGCCCGCCAGCGCCTCGACCGGGATTCAGCTGCGACGACTCAGTCTCCCTCGACGACCGTCACGAATCTGCCGCGGTTCCCGCCTTCACCGCTGGAGCGAGAAGCGTCGGGCAGGGTCCGCAGCCAGCGGAGCAGGGTGCGCTCCAGTCTGTCAGCGTCGCCGAAGTTGTCCTCGAAGAGCTCGAGCAACCGCTGCGAGGCGATCTCGCCCGGAGGCTCGCTCCCCAGCGCCGCCAGATACCGCCCCAGCGCCCGTCTCTGGCGCCTGTGGAGGTACACGAAGAGCGCGTAGCTGGCAGCGTAGAGCGCGTCGATCCGTTCCTCCGCCACTGTGGACACATCCGTCAGCGACACCAGTTCGCGAAGCGGCAGGGGCAGCTCGTCCGCCAGGAGCCTGGCTGCCTCCGCCTGCCGCCTGGGCGAGGGTTGGGCTGGGCCGAAGGCCTGCTCGGGCCTGTCGGTTTCGAAGGCCGTGGCCAAGCCCTCGGTGAGCCAGAAGGGTTGGCTGTGCAGACGGGACTGCACGCCCGAGTTGAACGCCAGCAGGTGGGTCGTCTCGTGCACGACCTTCTCGGTGGCGGCGCTGCGGGCCTGCTCGAGCATGCTCCGTCGCCGCCGCTCGTACGACTGATTCAGGTCGCGCTGGCTGACCTGCATCGTCACGCCCTGCCGTCGAGCATGCCTCGCCTGCTGCTGCGCGTGCAGCCGCTGCTGCTCCAACGCCTCCAGCGCGCTGGCGACGGCGCTGGAGGTGGCGTCGTCGTAGAGCACGATGCGGTTGCTGACCGAGGCGTAGTACCCCGCGACCCACGGCGCCTCGACGCGGTCGAACTCGCGGGCGAAATCGCGGTAGGCCTGCTCGTCGGCGAAGAGCACGCAGAGCAGCTTCGTCGCGGGCGGCGCCGCCTCGGGCGCAACGGAGCGCATGACGCGGAAGAACCGCTCGCGCGTTCGCTCGAGCAACGACGCTGTCTTCACCGCAGCGGCGCGGCTGGCGTCGGTGAGCATGACGAAATGCGGCGTCTCGTACAGGGAGAAGTCGCTCGAGAGCGCGCGACGCGTCTCCTGCACCTGCTGCTGTGGAACGGGCAGAACGTAATCACGACGTTCGTGCAGTCGCCACAGCCGCTGCGCCGCTGCAGCCCGCACCTGCGGCGATCCCCACGCCAGTCGGTAGTGCGCGTCAGCCTGTGCCAGCGCGCCCTGTTGCACAGCGTCATCACCCAGCGTCAGCTCGCGCTTGGCCTGCTCGTGGCTGACGGGTCTACCCAGCAGCAACGTGTCTGCTGCGTGCGCTGAGGGCGGCGCAGGCGCCTGCGCCGCCGCCAGGATCGCGGCGCCCACAACCGCTGCGCCCACGACCAGCGCGGGCGGCTGCACACGACTCACAGCTCGCCAAGGCACACAGCGTCGATCGGCTGTCCGCTCCTGAGGCTCGCCCTGACGGGTTGTGGGAGCCACTGTTCAAAGCTGCGCCCTCGGCGCACCCGGCGCAGGTCGTTCGATCCCCAGCTCGACGCGCCCGAAAACCTGCAGCCTCCGCTCGATGACCCGCCTGTGCTAGACTCTCCCCACGGCCGATAGCGCCCACGGGAGCGGGCGACTTCAGGAGGCTGCGCCATGGGGCTCGAAGCGGCGCTGACAGCGGAAGGATTCCTCACCACCTCGCTGCGCAGGCTCATCAACTGGGGCCGGCGCTCCTCACTGTGGCCCATGCCCTTCGCCACCGCCTGCTGCGGCATCGAGCTGATGGCCACGGCCTCGAGCCGCTACGACATCGCGCGCTTCGGCATGGAGCGGATGAGCTTCTCCCCCCGCCAGGCGGACCTGCTGATCGTCGCCGGCCGCGTGGCCATCAAGATGCTCCCCGTCCTGCAGCGGATCTACCAGCAGATGGCTGAGCCCCGCTGGGTGATCTCCATGGGCGCCTGCGCCTCCACCGGCGGCGTCTTCGACACCTACGCCACGGTGCAGGGGGTCGACCAGTTCATCCCCGTCGACGTGTACGTGCCGGGCTGCCCCCCCCGGCCGGAGATGCTGCTCGAGGGCTGCATGGCCATTCAGCGCATCATCGACAACGAGGGGATTCCGCCCACGCAGGGCGGCAAGCGGGTTCCGCTGGGGCTCGTGCTCGAGCCGACGCACGAAGTCTCGCCCCAGCCCTCGCGCATCACCGTCGGGGCGACGTGAGGCGTCGCCTCCACAGGAGACGAACCATGACGGTTGCGGACGCAGGCCGCAGGAACGGCGCCCTGCAACGCTGGTCGGCGCGCGCCGTCGTCGCGGCGCTTGGCCTTGCCTTGTGCTGTGCGCCGCTGGTCGGCTGGGCGCGTGCGCATCAGGAGCAGCGACAGCGGCCTGTCGACCTCGCGGAGCTGGCGGCGAAGGCGGAGCAGAGAGGCGATGCGCGTCTGGCCATGCTGCTGCTGCTTGGCGAGCGACTCTTGCGGGGAGACGAGCAGGCCCAGCGGCGCTTCGCTGCGCTGGCGGCTGAGCCTGCGCAGCGGACGACCCCAGGCGGCCTGACCGACCTGGCCGTCGAGCTGCGCGGCGAGAAGCAGAAGCGCCAGGCGCTGGAGCGCCGCGTCGAGGACCTCGCCAGGCTGCTGCAGGGGCCGGACAGCCTCGTGCGCAGGCTCGAAACGCTGGAGCGCGCCTTGAACGACGACAGCCGCGCAGAGACGCTCGTGCGCAGACTCGAGCTGGAGAGCCAGGAGCTGCGACGCCGTGTGGACCAGCTCGAGCGCGATCTCGCTCGGCTGCGGATGGACCTGGAGCGGGTCAAGAGCCGCATCCGCTGAGCGCCTGCGCCGCTGCCTCGCGGACCATCGCCGGCGCAGCGGCGTCCTGCGCAAGCGCCTCGACCCTGCGCCGCAGCGCTTCGTCGCGTCGGCGCCGCAAGAGAGCCGCAGCGACGTGCAGCGCGTTGCGCTTGAGCATCGCCAGCGTCGCCCGCTTCATCGCTGAGCCCTCAAGCGCCCTGCGGCGGTCGGCCTCGGTCCAGTCGAGCGTCTCGAGCACGTCGAAGCCGTCGCGCCTGGGGGCGTAGTCGGGATGGACGGGAGGGCCCTGCGCGTCGCGCGGCCTGTTGTGCGGGCAGACCTCCTGGCAGATGTCGCAGCCAAAGAGCCACGGGCCCGCCTTGCTGTGCAGCTGCGGATCCGTCGGCTCACGCGCCTCGATCGTCAGGTACGCAAGGCACCGGCGGGCGTCGACCGTGTAGGGCTCGATGGCGCCGGTCGGGCAGGCGTCGATGCAGCGGGTGCAGCTGCCGCAGTGGTCGGGCTCGACACGGCCGGTGGGGGCGAGCTCGAGCGTCGTGGCCACGCCCCCCAGCAGCAGGTGGCTGCCCAGCCTCGGATGAATCAGCAGCGTGTGCTTGCCGATCCAGCCGAGCCCCGCCCGGGCTGCGTGTTCGCGCTCCAGGACCGGGGCGGTGTCCACGAAGGCGCGGAAGGTCTGGGCGGGGTGTTCTTCCCGCAGCGCGTCGCAGAGGCGGTGCAGCCGTCGCTTCATCGACCGGTGGTAGTCCCTGCCTCGGGCGTAGCGGGCGACGAGGCCCTTTCTGCTCTGGGCCTGCAGATGGGGGCCCTGCGACCACTCCTCCGGCGACGTCGACCAGCAGCGGTCCGCGACCATGACCACCGCGCGGGCCCCCGGCAGAAACTGGCGAATGTCCAGCCGCTGCTCCAGGTGGTTCTGGAGATAGGCCATCGAGCCGTGCTTTCCCGCGCCGAGCCAGCGGACGAAGGCCTCGGCCCTGCTGCTGGGCGCAGCGCAGCAGACGCCCGCCAGGGCGAAGCCCAGCTCGGCGCAGAGCCCGAGGACCCGTTCGGAGGCTTCCTCCGCGGCGCGGTCGCGCGTCATGCAGGAGGCTACGCCGCGGAGACGGCCTCGCCCGCCTGCAGCGCCGCAGGCTCGGGCGCGACCCAGCCCAGCAGCCGCTCCAGCGCAGCGGGCAGGACATCCTCGGCTGGGGCCAAGCCCTCGAGCCACGCAGCGTCCCACTCGTACACCACCCAACCGTCGTAGCCCGCGTCGTCCAACGCCCGCACGACCTCCTCGCAGCGGCCCACGCCGTCGCCCGGAAGACACGGCCTTCCCGCAGCGTCGACGTCCTTGAGACGCACCGCGATCAGATCGCCCGCCAGCAGACGCAGCCCCTCGTCGGGAGCGTCCCCCGCCATGACGCCCGTCAGCGAGCACCAGCAGCCGCCCACCAGGGGATGGCCCACCGCATCGACGATCTCCAGCGCGTCAGCGGCGCGGGGGAAGCCGCCGCTGTTCTCCACCGCGATGCGCAGGCTCCCCCAGCGGGCGTGGTCGGCGACGTAGCGCAGCCGCTCGACGATGCGGACCTGGGCGCGCAGGGGCTTTTCGTTGGGGGCGGGCTCGAAGGGAAAGACGCGTGCCCAGCCCGCCCCCGCCTGGCGCGCGATGTCCAGGGCCCGCTCGGCCTCCCGGACGGGCCGTTCGGTGTCCCTGAGCCTGCCCAGGACCGGCGGCGTGATGGGCTCGTCGAAGCGGCAGGACGTCCCCACCCCCGCGACCGCCACGCCTTCGCTGGCGAAGATCGAGCGGACCTTCTCGCCCGCTGTCAGCGCCGGGTCGCACGCCAGTCTGCTCGACCCATGGCCCAGCGTGCGCAGCTCGACGCCCGTAAAGCCGCACTCGCGGGCGAAGGACGCGACGCGGTCGAGCGTCCACGTCGGGCAGGCGACGGTGCTGAACGCGAACCTGAGCATGCTCGTGCCTCTCCTGTGGCTGCTGTCGGCCAGACGGCGGGCATGGTACAGGCTCGACGGGGCCGCTGGGGGCGCTGTGCTGGAGGGGGCGCTCCGCAGGACGCCTGCCTGCGGGCGATCTACACTGCGCATCAGGCCTGCGCCGCTGCGGGCGCGTCATCGCCTCATCCTTGCCGTCTCGACGTTGTGGAAGGTCGTCAGCATGAACTACACGTCCATCACGCCCGATCAAAGGCCCAGCATGCTCGAGGCCATCGGGGCCCCGAGCGTCGACGCGCTCTTCGAGGTCATCCCCGCCCGCAGCAGACTCGACCACCAGCTGGACCTGCCGCCAGCGCTGAGCGAGCTGGAGCTGCAGCGCGAGCTTGCGCAGCGGGCTGCGGAGAACCGCGGCGCCGACCGCATGGTCTGCTTCCTCGGCGCAGGCGCCTACGACCACTTCATCCCCGCCTTCATCGACCAGCTGGTCAACCGTGGGGAGTTTCTCACCGCCTACACGCCGTACCAGCCCGAGGCCTCGCAGGGGGCCCTGCAGGCCTTCTTCGAGTTCCAGACGCAGATCGCCCGGCTGACCGGCATGGACATCGCCAACGCCTCGCTCTACGAGGGGGCGACGGCCGTCGCGGAGGCGGCGCTGCTGGCGCTCAACGCCACGGGCCTGCGCCGCGTGCTCGTCAGCGAGGCGGTCCATCCGCACACGCTGGCGACGCTGCGGACGTACCTGGAGGACCTGCCCGCTGAGCTCGTCGTGGCGCCTGTCGATCCGCGCAGCGGTGCGACGGACGCCACGGCCCTTGCGGAGCTGGCCGAGGCCGACACCGCAGCGGCGATCGTGCAGTCGCCCAACGTCTTCGGCGTCGTCGAGGACTGGGCGGGCCTCTTCGAGCGCGTCAAGACGGCCAGCCAACGGGCGCTGGCGATCGCGGTGTGCAACCCCATCGCCTGCGCCCTGCTGCGCACGCCTGGGGAGTCGGGGGCGGACATCGCTGTGGGCGAAGGGCAGCCGCTGGGCGTGCCGCTGCAGTTCGGCGGGCCCTACGTCGGCTTCTTCGCTGCCCGCAAGCGTCTGCTCCGCAAGATGCCAGGCAGAATGGTCGGCAGAACCGTCGACGCCCAGGGCAGAACGACCTACAGCCTCGTGCTGCAGACGCGCGAGCAGCACATCCGCAGGGAACGGGCCACGAGCAACATCTGCACCAACCAGGGGCTGCTGGCCCTGCGCGCGACCATGTTCATGACCGCCATGGGGCCCAGGGGGCTGCGCGCCATGGCTGAGCAGTGCTGGCACAAGGCGCACGACGCGGCCCGCAGGATCGAAGCCCTGCCGGGCTTTCGCGTCCGCTACAGCGGGCCCTTCTTCCACGAGTTCGTCGTGCAGTGTCCGCTCCCTGCGCGCACGATCGTCAAGGCGTGCAAGGCCAGGGGGATCCTGCCAGGCGTCGCGCTCGACGACCCAAGGCTCGGCGGCATCGGCGCAGAGGACGAGCTGCTCGTGGCGGTGACGGAGAAACGCACGAAGACGGAGATCGAGGCGCTTGCGCAGGCGCTGGGCGAAGCGGCCCAGGCTGCATGAGGTCTGCTCGAAGGAGACCGCTGATCAGGAGGTGCGTCGTGCGGGAGTCGTTGATCACGATCGTCGCGATGGGCCTTGCGCTCTGTGCCCAGCCTGGCCGAGCGCAGCAGGTCGCCCCCCTTCCGGAAGGTCTGCACACGCGCAGGCCCGTGGCGACCTTTTCCATTGTCGCGCGCGACGGGAAGACGGGGCAGCTCGGCGTGGCGGTGCAGAGCCACTGGTTCTCGGTGGGAACCAGCGTGCCGTGGGCGAAGGCGGGCGTGGGGGCCGTGGCCACGCAGAGCCTGGTCGACGTCAAGTACGGCCCGCTGGGCCTTGCGCTGATGGCGGGGGGCAAGAGCGCGACGCAGGCGCTGCAGGCCCTGACGAGCACGGACCCCGGCCAGGCCTACCGCCAGGTGGCGATGGTCGACGCCAACGGCGACGTCGCGACCCACACCGGCTCGCTCTGCATCGCCCACGCGGGAGATGTCGCGGGCGAGCTTGCGGACGGCACGGTCTTCTCCTGCCAGGCCAACATGATGGCCCGCCCGGGCGTTCCCGAAGCGATGGCTCGGGGCTTTCGCGCAGCGACGGGCTCCCTGGCTGAGAGGCTCGTCGCGGCGCTCGAGGCGGCGCAGGCCGCTGGCGGCGACGTGCGGGGCATGCAGTCAGCGGCGATCCTCGTCGTGCGCAGCGAGAGCACAGGCAGGGCATGGGAGGACCGCCTGGTCGATCTGCGCGTCGAGGACCATCCCGATCCCGTCGCGGAGATCGCCCGTCTGCTGCGCCTGCACGAGGCGTACGAGCACATGAACGCCGGCGACCTGGCCATGGAGCACGGCGACGTGGCTGGGGCGGTGGAGCACTACGGCGCCGCCCAACGGCTTGCCCCGGACGTGGCGGAGATGGCCTTCTGGACGGGCGTCACGCTCGCCAGCGCGGGCAGGGTCGACGAAGCGCTCCCCCACTTCCGCAGAGCCTTCGCCGACCCGACGCCCGGCGCCGACTGGAAAGCCCTGCTGCGGCGCCTTCCCGCTTCGAAACTCTTTCCCGACGACCCCGCCCTCATCGAGCGCATTCTGCGCGAGGCAGACGCTGCGCCGTGAACGACGAGCCGACATCCATGCCCACGACGACCGCCCCTCCTCCGGAGTCCAACGCCGCCATGCCCGACGCCGCTGCGCACGCTGTCCCGACCCGAGGCGACAAGCCGGTCGAGCCTGCGATCTTCGAGAAGCACTCGCCCGGCGCCCAGGCTGTGGCGCTGCCGCCGCTGGACGTGGCCCAGACGCCTGTTCCGCAGGAGCTGCTGGGCGCGGCGCCCGACCTTCCCGAGCTGTCCATGCCGCAGGTGATCAGGCACTACACGCACCTGTCGCAGAAGAACTTCTCCATCGACGGCGAGTTCTACCCGCTGGGCTCGTGCACCATGAAGCACAACCCGCGGCTCAACGAGTGGGCGGCGTCGTTGCCGGGCTTCGCGTCGCTGCACCCGCTGCAGGACGACGAGGACGCCCAGGGCCTGCTGCGGCTGCTCCACGAGACGCGCACGTTCCTGGAGCGCATCGCGGGTCTGCACGAGGCGTCGCTGCAGCCGGCTGCGGGGGCCCACGGCGAGTTCACCGCGCTCAAGGTCATCCGCGCCTTCTTCAAGGCCCAGGGCCAGGAGCAGCGGACCAAGACCCTCGCCCCCGACACCGCCCACGGCACCAACCCCGCCAGCTGCGCCATGTGCGGCGCCGACGTCATCGCGGTCAAGACCGTCGACGGCTGCACCGACGTCGAGGACCTCAAGCGGATCATCGACCGTGAAGGGCCCGAGACGATCATGGCCTTCATGATCACCAACCCCAACACCGCGGGGCTCTTCGACAGGGAGATCGACCGCGTCGCGGACATCGTGCACGACGCCGGCGCCAAGCTCTACCTCGACGGCGCCAACATGAACGCGATCCTGGGCAAGACAAGGCCGGGCGACTTCGGCGCCGACGCCATGCACTACAACACGCACAAGACCTTCTCCACGCCCCACGGCTGCGGCGGCCCCGGCGCGGGGCCCATCGTCGTCACCGAGGAGCTGGCGCCCTTCCTGCCCGCCCCGCAGGTCGTCAAACGCGACGACGGCGCCTTCGGCCTGGACTTCGACAGGCCGCGCTCGATCGGCAGGGTGCGGTCGTTCTTCGGGCAGATCGGCGTGCTCATCCGCTGCTGGACGTACATCCGGGCCTGCGGGCCCGACGGGCTCGAGGACGTGGCTGAGCTGGCGGTGCTCAGCGCCAACTACCTCGCAGCCAGGCTGCGCGACCGCTACACGGTGCTCAACTTCGCGCCCGAGGAGGGCCGCTACTGCGCCCACGAGTTCCTGGCCGTGCCCGAAGAGCTGCTGGCCAGGGGCGTGACGCTCAACGACATCGTCAAGCGGCTGATCGACTACGGCGTGCATCCGCCCACGATGCACTGGCCCGTGCGCAACTGTCTGATGATCGAGCCGACCGAGAGCGAGCCGCTGCGCATGCTCGACCATTTCGTCGAGGCCATGCGGGCCATCGCCGACGAGGCCCAGCGCGACCCCGAGACGCTCAAGCAGGCCCCCCACCACGCCCCCACCGCCCGCGTGGACGTGGTGCAGGCCGACCGCAGACCGCAGGTGGTCTACGAGCCGTGAGCGGCGCAGCCGAGACCAACGACCGCACGGCGCTGCTCTTCGTGTGCCTGGGCAACATCTGCAGAAGCCCCCTGGCCGAGGGGGTCTTTCTCCACCTGGCGCAGCAGCGGGGCGTGGCGGAGCGCTTCCTGGTCGACTCGGCGGGCACGGGCCGCTGGCACGTGGGCGAGCGGCCCGACCGCAGGGCGCTGGCTGTGGCCAGGGCCCATGGGGTGACGCTTCCCAGTCGGGCGCGGGTGGTCGACCCCGCTGCGGACTTCGAGCGTTTCGACCTGCTCCTGCCCATGGACAGGGAGAACGAGCGGACGCTGCTTGCGCGTGGGGCGCCGCGCGACAAGGTGCGTCTGCTGCGCTCCTTCGACCCGAAGGCCAAGGCGCCGCTGGACGTTCCCGATCCGTACTTCGGCGACGGCGACGGCTTCGAGCGCGTCTACAGGATGATCGAGCGGGCCTGCGCAGCCCTGCTCGAGGCGCTGCTTGCGCAGACGAAGGCCGAGAGCGGACGCTGACGTTCTCCCGCGAACCCCGCCCAACCACTCACAGCAGCGTCAGCGGGTCCACGTCCACGACGAGCGAAGCGTCGGCGTGCACGGCGCCTGCGCTGCGCAGCGCAGCGAGCAGCCGCTGCGCCGCCTGGGCGGTGGCTGTGGTGATCTCGATCGCGATGCGGCGCCGATCCTCGATGCGGCTCAGAGGACAGGGGAAGGGGCCGCGGATCTTCAACCGCTCGCTCGCGGCAAGCGATCGGCCGTGCGCGCCGATCGCGTCGCGCAGCCTCCTGGCGCGCTCCAGAGCCACATGCCTGTCGCGATGCCTGACGACGAAGCGCACCATGCGCGACACGGGCGGCAGATCCGCCTCGGCCCGCAGGGCCAGCTCGCGCGAGGCGAAGGCGCGGTAGTCGCCCTTGGCGGCGAGCGTGATGGCGGGCTCGTCGGGGTTGAGCGTCTGAATGACGACCCGGGCCGGCGGGCCGTCGCTGCGGCCGGCCCTTCCCGCCACCTGGGCCACGAGCTGGAAGGTGCGCTCGGCTGCGCGGAAGTCGGGAAGCGCAAGGGCGGTGTCGGCGCTGACGACGCCGACGAGCCTGACGTTGGGAAAGTCGAGCCCCTTGCCGATCATCTGCGTGCCGAGCAGCACGTGGATTGCGCCTGCGGCGAAGCGCTCGAGCGTCTGGGCGATGGACCTTCCCGCCCGCAGCGCGTCGCTGTCGACGCGCACGAGCGTCTCTCCCAGGGCAAGATCGGGAAACCGCCTGAGCAGCTCCGCCTCGACGCGCTGGCTGCCTGCGCCGACGACCGCGAGCTTCCTGCTGCAGATGGGGCAGCGGCTGGGGACGACCTGCTCGGCCTGACAGTGGTGGCAGCGCATCACGCCGCCGAGCTGCTCCACATGGTGCAGCGCCATCGCTGCGTCGCAGCGATCGCACGTCTTGACCCAGCCACAGCCGGGGTCGGGGCAGGCGACGCAGACGGCGTAGCCGCGACGGTTCATGAGCACCACGGCCTGTCCGCCCTCGTCCAGCGTCGTCCGCAGCGCCCGGGCGAGCGTGGGGCCGATGACGCTCGAGCGGGGCTCGCCCATGGCGCGAAGGCGCCTGCGCTCCTCCTGCATCGAGACGATCGTCGCTGTGGGCAGCCGCATGCCCGGCGCCCGCTCCCGCAGCTCGTGCAGCATGTGCCGCTTCTGCAGGGCGTTGCGCCAGGACTCCAGCGACGGCGTCGCTGAGCCGAGCACGACAGGGCAGCGTTCGATCTGCCCCCGCTTCAGCGCCACGTCGCGGGCGTGAAAGCGCGGCGCCTCGTCCTGCTTGTAGGCGCCGTCGTGCTCCTCGTCGACGACGATCAGCCCAAGCCTTCCCGGCGGAAAAGGCGCAAAGACCGCGGAGCGCGCCCCCAGCGCCACGGCGCAGCGGCCCTCGGCGACGGCCCGCCACTGCTCGTGCCGCTGGGCTGCGGTCAGACCCGAGTGCAGCGTCGCGATCCCCACGTCAGGAAGCGCCGCAGCGAAACGGGCGCGCAGCTGCGGCGTCAGACTGATCTCCGGCGCAAGGACCAGCGCCGCCTTGCCCTGCGCCACGACCTGCTCGATGAGCCTGAGGTACACCTCGGTCTTGCCCGAGGCGGTGACGCCGAAGAGCAGATGCGACACGAAGCCTCCAAAGGTGCGGGAGACGGCGCGCACGGCCCGCTCCTGCTCCTCGGTCAGCTCGACGGCGGGCTTTCCCCCAGCCACGCCAAGGGCCGATCGCTCGTCGCTGTCGCGCCAGGCTGCGCTGACGTAGGCCTGCTCGCGCTCGGCGAGCAGCCCCAGCTTCACGAGCCTGTTCACCGCGGCGACCGAAGGCAAGCCGAGCCTGTCCGCCAGCGCGCGAGGCTCGATGGGGAACGTCTCCGCGGGCAGGCGCGCAATCGCCTCCCACGCGGCGCGCGTCTGGGGGGGCAGTTGCACCGCAGGTTCGGCGCCGCTTGGCGCGACGACGCGACGGCGCCTGCGGCCGACCCCCTTCTTGACCGCTGCGGGCGCCATCGCCGCCAGCGCCACCCCCAGCGGCGCGCAGTAGTACTGCGCGATCCAGCGGCCCAGCTCGACCAGCGTCTCGGGCAGCCGCAGGCCCGCCCGCCGCGCGACGGGCTTGATCCGGGAGGGGTCGATCTCGGCGCGCACACCCACCTCGACCACGACGCCCGCCGCCAGCGCGTCGCCCCTTCCCAGCGGCACATACACCCGCTCGCCGACGCGCACGTCCCGCAGCTCGCCCGGCGCCTCGTAGACGAGGCCCTCAGGATGGTCGACCGCACGCTCAGGCGCCACGCGCACCAGCGTCGCGTCCTCTGCGCGGGGAAAGAGCGCTGCCATCGCGCAAGCGTAGGAATCCTGCGGTCAGGCGCGGCCCCGTTGCTTCCTTGTGCGAGATGCGCGGGCGGCGCGGGCGCCGTTGACGCCGTGCGCGTCCTCCTTGTGCGCCGCCAGCGCCCCCACCACCACCTCCAACAACTTGGAGACATGGAAAGGCTTGAAGAGCACCGCGTGCAACCCCTCCTGACTTGCCCGCATGACCGAATGGTGCGGGTCGTAGCCGAACCCTGTCATGAGCACCACAGGCGTCTTCTCGCAGGCCTCGACAGCGGCGCGGAACACCTCGTAGCCGTTGCGGTCAGGAAGACGAATGTCGGAAAGCACCAGATCGAACGGCGGCTTGGTCGTGCGCAGCAGCTCGACAGCTTCGCCGCCGGTCTGACAGGTCTGCACCACAGCGCCCCGCCGCTGGAGCACGTCGGCGATCTGGGTCCTGATCGTCGCTTCGTCGTCCACGACGAGGATGCGCTTGCCCTGCAGTTCGGGCTGCGACTGCGCCTCCTGCAGCCCCACCTCCGCGCCGAGGAGGGAGCGCGGCCCCATGGCGACGCGCTCCACCCGCGCCCGTATCGCAGCGATGTCGTCGAGAATGCGGGAGACGTGCCCTGCGGATTCAGCCTCGGCCTGAGGGTGATCCCGCAGCCAAGCAGCCTCCCGCTCCAGATCCTCGAGCGGCTCGCGAATCTCCCCCACCATTCTGCCGCTGAGCTGCTCGTTGGTCGTAGACCGCTCCGCGACGAGCAGATCGAGAATGTGCAGCGACAGCGCCACATAGCGGGCGAAGATCTCCGCGAAGCGCAGATCGTCGTCGGTGAACGCGTCCCGTTTGTCGCTCTCGACGTTGAGCACGCCTATGACACGATCGTTGATGAGCAGAGGCACCGTCAAGGACGAACCCGGCGAATCGAGCCCTCGGATGTAGCGCTCGTCGCGCGTCACATCACGGCAGAGGACGCTTCGTCCAGTCGCTGCGACGTACCCTGACAGGCCGCTTCCCTCTCGCTGGGCGTACAACTCGACATCGACGGCTTCGCGCGGCACCCCCACCGCGATGACAGGCTCGAGCCTGCCTGTGCGAGGCTCGATGAGCCTGATGGTGAAATGATCAAACCGAAGCAGCTCGTGCGCCGCCCGGGCGATGCGCTGCTGCAGAATGTTGAGCCTGTCCGCTGCGTTGAGCTGCCTGATCTCGTCCGGATCGAGCCGAAGCAGCTCGCGTCCCGCTCGATCGATGGCTTCGATGCGGCGTTGCGACTCCAGCTCGCTCGTCGTGTCCCGCAGCATGGCGATGACGCCGCTGAGCCCCGTCGCGTCGGCGATCGGAGCCAGCGCCAGTTCGAAGCGCCGCAGCCCCTCATCGTCCGCGACGATCCTGCGCACGGGCTTCATCGACTCCTCCACGGTGGAGACGGGAGCAAAGTTGCGGATGGTCTCCTGCACAGCCTGCACGGTCTTCCGCTGCACGCTCGGGGGAAGCGCCTGATAGCCCGAGGAGGCCCACTCCAGCGACCCCAGGGGGCTGAACCGAGCCACCGACCTTCCCACAGCGTCCAGCGCGCGCTCCAAGTCCTCCGAACCCCGCACCAAGCTGGGCAGGTCGCGCCAGGCGTCGGGCAGCACCAGGACGGGCCTGCGGGGCGCCGGCCCTTGCGCAAGCCTGCGAGCCGCCTGCTGCGCCTCCAAGACTTCCACCCTCGCTCCCGCGGCGCGCAAGGCCTCAAGCAGGGCGTCGTCAGGGGGCGCGGCGCCTCGAACGATCAGCACGTCCACGCGGGGCGAATCAGGCATGCCAGCTCCGACCACGGCGCCCGCCACGGGCCCTCCCGCCTCCTGCGTCCAGTCTACGATGCTCAGCGTCCTGCTTCTTCCTCCCCGCCCCGCTGCGGCGCCCTGCGCAGAGAGCGACAGCGGCGAGGAGGTCGGCTCTGGGTTCTGTCGTCGGCCCATCACTGCGGGGCGCTGCACAAACGGCCCCTGCTTTGGACAGGTAGTGCAACGCCCGTGCGCACCTCGCCGATGAACCTTGCAGCAGCGCCATGATCGAGGTCCGCTCTGTGCATCGCTGGTTCGGCTCCGTCCACGCTGTGCGAGGCGTGTCGTTTCGTGTGGAGACAGGAGAGGCGCTGGGGCTGCTGGGCCCCAACGGCGCGGGCAAGACCACCACGATCCGCATGCTCGCAGGCGCCTTGGCTCCGTCGCGGGGACAGGCGCTCGTCGCAGGATTCGACACGCTCAGGCAGTCGATGGAGGCCAGACGCAGTCTGGGGTATCTGCCCGAGTCGGCGCCCCTGCACCAGGAGATGCGCGTCGAGGAGCATCTCCGCTTCACGGGCGTGCTGCACGGCGTGCCCCGCAGGAAGCTTGCCGCTGCGGTGGAGAACGCCCTCGAACGCTGCTGGCTGTCGGAGGTCCGCAAGCGACGCGTGGGGGAGTTGAGCAAGGGCTACCGCCAGCGCGTCGGACTCGCCTGCGCCATCCTCCACGAGCCTGCGGCGCTGATCCTGGATGAGCCCACCAGCGGTCTGGATCCCGCGCAGATCGTCGAGACGAGGGCGCTGATCCGCGAGCTGGCCCGGGATCGGGCGGTCATCCTCTCCAGCCACATCCTCGCTGAGGTGGAGAAGACCTGCGACCGCGTCGTCATCATCATGCAGGGAGAGGTCCGCGGCGCCGCGGCGATGAACGAGCCCTTGGACACAGCGCGCAGCCGCTGTGTCGTTGAGCTGCGCGCAGCGGACGACGAACAGGCGATCCGGGCGATCACCCAGCGTCCAGGGCTGGTGGTGGAATCGATCGAACCGTGCAGCGACACAGGGTGGCGCCGCTTGCGCATACGCGACGAACACGGCGATGGAGACGCACGAGAACGCGTCGCCTTGGCCTGCGCGCAACAGGGCCTGCTCATCCGCGAGCTGCGACGCGACGAGGGGTCGCTCGAATCGCTCTTCATGCGCCTGCTCGAGGGAACTGCGGAAGACATAGAGGAGCCTGCCCCTCCTTCTGCGCCCGAGGGGCAGGACGACGCCTCGACCCGGACCGCTCTCTGCGCTTCGGCAGGCAATGCGCAGGAGGACAGCGAGCCGCAGGAGGGCGCGCGATGAGGGCCCTGCTCGCGATCGCCCTGCGAGAGTTCGCTGCGTTCTTTCGCAGCGCAGCTGGGTGGATCATCTGTGCGCTCTTTGCGTTGCTCAGCGCCGTTGTGTTCCTGGTGGGCTTTGTGCCTGGCGAGCCCGCGACGATGCGGCTCTTTTTCGTGCTCGCAGGCTGGTTGACGCTGTTGATCGCTCCCGCCATTTCCATGCGCCTGCTTGCGGAGGAGCGGCGAACGGGCACGCTGGAGACGCTGGCCTCGGCGCCGGTGTCGGACTGGGCCGTCGCCTTCGGCAAGGCGCTGGGGGGGTGGGCCTGTTTCCTGACGATCCTGACCCCCACCCTGGTCTTCGTCGTTGTGCTGGAGCGCGTGGCGGATCCCGAACGGGGCCCCATCGTCGCAGGCTATCTGGGGCTGGCGTTGCTTGGCCTGACGCTGATCGCCATGGGGCTGTTCTTCTCCTCGCTGACGCGCAGTCAGGTGGCGGCGCTGCTGGCGACGGCGTTCGTCGCCCTGCTCAGCCAGGCAGCGGCGACGTTGGGCGCCCAGGCTGCGGGACGCGCTGGCATGGGGTGGCTCCAACAGACGCTCTACGCCTTGGCGCTGGCGCCGCGAATGGAGGACTTCGGCAAAGGCGTCGTCGATACGGGCCACGTCGTCTTCTTCCTCGCGACCAGCGTGTGGTTCACCTCGCTCACAGCCATGTCTCTGGAGATGCGACGATGGCGGTGACACCCACCACGCCCGTGGACCCCGCTCTCGTCGGCAGACGGCGGATCGCTGCAGCGTCGCTGACGCTCCTGGCGGTGATCAGCGCCACCTGCGCCCTGGCGGTGACCACGGCGACCCGCAGCAGAACGCGGATCGACCTGACAAGCACGCAGCGGTATTCATTGGCGCCTCGCACCAGACGCATCCTGCAGCGGTTGCAGGGGCAGTTCGAGATCGTGGTCGTGGCGGACTCGACGACGGTCTCGCCCCAGAGCGCCCAGCGCGTCGACGACCTGCTGCAGGAAATGGCGCTGCGATCCAATGCCCTGCGCATCACGCGGATCGATCCTGCGGACGCTGCTGACGCCGTCAAGCTCCGCGACCTGCTGGACAGACTGGCGCTGCGCGACAAGGAGGCGATCGCGGGTCAACAGGTCGTCGCCAAGCAGGCGGTGAGCGATGCGCACGCGCTGGCCAGCACGTTGACCAGCCTCGCCGCCGCCCTGACCCGCGCAGGAGAGGCCCTCGCCCCAAGCGAGCAGCGAGCCGCGGAGTTGCAGCAGCTTGCGCAGCTGCTGCAGTTGCAGGCGAAACGCGCACAGGCCTCCGCAGACCAGGCAGGGCAGGCGCTGGATCGCACGATGGCGGGGTCGTCGCTGCCCGCTTTGGACGAAACGCGATCGCTGCTCCTCGACCCCCTTCAAGGCTGGGCCGACCAGCTCAGCGAGTTCTCCCAGGCCCTGCAACGCATGCGCAGCGACGCAGAGGAAGGATCCCCCCTGCTCGACGCTCTCACCGGCGCCGTGAAACTGACCCAGAAGGCGGAGCAGCAGGCCGCCGCTGTGGAGCACGCCGCATCGCGACTGGGTGAGGTGGACGCGCTGCGGGTGGCCAGACTGCTGGCCAGACAGAACGCGGTCGTCGTCATCGGCCCCCACGGCTCCACCGCGGTCAGCTTCCCCGCGCTCTTTCCCCGCGCCGACGATGTCGAGGCCGTGGGCGCCTCGGCTTCGGAGCTGCGGTTCGCAGGAGAGGAACTCATCGCCAGCGCCCTGGCCAGACTCAGCGCCCGCGCCCTGCCGCTGGTCGTTTTCGTGCACGCTGCGCCCGCCAAGCAACTCGACGAAGCAGGCCGACCGCAGACCGCAGCAGCTCGCCAGACATTCGGGGCGCTGATCGACCGCTTGCTGCTGCGGGACATCGCTGTGCGTGAATGGCCCGTCACGCTGGAGCCGACGAGACCCTCCTTCGCCCAGGAGCAGGACGATGTCGAACGCCGTGTGGTGTGGGTGGTGATTCCCACAGCAGCGGACTCCGTCCAGACCGCCCAAGCCATGGGACAACTTGCCGACGCTGTCCAAGGCCTGGTGCGAGACGGAGAGCCCGTGCTGCTTTCGGTGAACCTCTCGCCGCTGCCAGGCGTCGGCGAGCCCGACCCCATGGTCGCGTTCCTCGAACCGCTGGGCGTGCGTGTGGACTCAGGCAAGGCCATCCTCTGGCGCGAGCGCACCGCCTCGGGCGTGGTCGTGCATCCCGAGGAGGTCTTCCGCCGCGCTGAAACCGCCTCGCCCATTGGCCAGGCGATCAACGGCTTGGCGACGCTCCTGGCGTGGATGACGCCCCTCCACTTCGAGCCTCCCGCAGCCAGCGACGAGATTGCCGACGTTCGCTTCACGCCCATCTTCACACTGCCTCACGACGCAGACCGCTGGGCTGAGGCGCAGTGGCGCACGTTCCGCGCGCTTGGCGCCAGTCGTCGGGCAAGCCAGGTCCAGCCTGAACCCAACCCCAGCGTGGACGACGTGAGGGGCCCGTGGACCGTCGCAGGCCAGCTCGAATGGAGGCTGGCGAACAAGGAGGAGCCAGCCCGGTTGGTCGTCGTGGGCTCGCACGGCTGGTTCTTCGATCCGTTCACGCAGTTGGCGACGACGGTCGACGGGCAGCGCGTGCTGGCGTATCCGGGCAACAGCGAGCTCTTCGAAGCCTGCGTGCATTGGCTGGCGGGGCTGGACGAGCTGGTCGCCCCTGCATCGCTCAGCCGCGACGCGCCGCGCATCGAGCCTGTCTCCCCCGCTGCACTGGCGGCCTACCGCTGGGGGCTGGCGCTGGGCCTTCCCGCTGCGATCGTCCTTCTCGGTGTGACGATCAGGGTGGCGAGGCGTTGACCCAGCGGACCGCTCCCAGCGAATCCTCGACGGCCCATACACTGCAGGCGATGTCGAAAACGGCGCTGCTGATCTGGCTGGGGCTGCTCACAGCGATCTCCATCCTGGCGGCGATCGCCCTGGTGCGACCAGCAAGGACCTCGACGCCGCCGAGGCTGCTGCTGACGTTCGATCCTGCGCACGTCGAGCGCCTGACCGTGGACGATCCACAACTGCCCTTTCTGCAACAGCTGTCAAGACAACGGCCCGCGGGCTGGTCCCTGACGCTCACGCGCCGCGACGATGCAGAACGCTTCACCACGTGGCCCCTGATCGACAGTCGAGTGCGCACGGCGCTGCGGGCGTTGGCGGAGGCGCCGTTGCGTCAGGCGGTCTCGCCGGAAGCGTCCCTGGGACCTGACCCCGTGACGCTGACGCTTCAACTGGCCTCTGGCGCGTCGCTCAGGATGGAGATGGCGTCCGCGCCGCTGGGCGGGCGCAGGCTTGTTCGCACGCAGGACGGCCTCCTCAGCCTCCTGGACGAGGCAGTGGCGGCTCTCTTCACCAATCCGGGCCCCAGAGAGTGGCGCAGCAGAACCGCTCTGCCCGAAACAGGCGCCGAGACCAGCGAGGTGACCATCACCCGCCACGATCAAACGTTGCGACTGAAGCGCATCAATGGCGACTGGCGAATCCTGCAGCCGGTGCGCGCAGACGCCGACGACGCCCTCGTTCGCCAACTCGTCGACCTCGTGCGCGCCGTGCGGATCGAAGACTTCGAAGACGACCCGAGCCCGGAAGACCTTCAGGTGGCAGCGATGGACCATCCTGTGATGACCATCGCTGCAACCCGGGAGGTCCGCACGGTCCAGCCCGACGGCCAGGTGCGCATCGAGCCGCGGACGAGCCTCCTCGTCGTGGGAGGCAAGGGAGACCTTGAGGGGAGAACGCGCTTTGCCCGTGCGGGGTCGAGCAGTCCGCTGCTGCTGATCGCTGTCTCAGACGAGTTGGAGCGTCTCGAGCCAGACCCCCTCGCCTACGCCAGCAGAACCGCCGTCACTGTGCAGCCCGCAAACGTCGGCATGCTGACCCTGCGCGACGCGAAGGGCGAGCAAGGCTTCCGACGCGATGCGGACGGATGGGTGAAACTGCAGGCTGACGGTTCGCGCAGCCCCACAGACGCGGAGGCTGTCGAAGCGACGCTCACGTTCCTTTCCAGCAGACTCGCCAGCGACGTGCTTCTGGCGGACGACGACGCCTGGTCGGCGCCCGATAGCACCATCACCTTGTACGACTTCGCAGACGGGCCGCTGACGACGTTGGCCCTCCGCAGACTCGACAACGGCCAGCTAGCTGTGCGCGCAGGGGACGTGGAGCTTCGCTACCCCGCTTCGCAGCTGCCCGCCCTGCTCGCGCAGACGCCCTGACGGACAACGAGCCTCCTTCCCAGCAGCTGGGCGCGTCGAACGCTCACCGAGGCTCGATCCCTGTCAGGGCCACGCGCCATCGCAGTTCACCACCGCGCAGCTGGAGTCGCGCCAACGGCGTGTCGCGCTGCGATGCAGAGGCGCGGCGCAGCGCTTCCACCTTCCCCGGCGACGCCACGAGCCCGCAGACAAGCCTGGCGCCGTTGATCGCCCGTTCGGTGAGGGTGAACCCCTGCACGGCGCCCTGCCCCTCTGCGGGATCGCTCCGTCTGACCAGAGGCAGCGCAGCGTCGTCGCCCGAGGTCGGGCTGCGCAGCCCTGCCACCCGCCCCTGCGCCCCCACACTGAGCAGCACCATGTCCAGTCGATCGTGGCCCTTTTCACGCCAAGCCAGCGCCTCCTTGAGCGTCTGTTCATATCGAGCTGCGGGCTCGTCGCTCTCCAGATCGCCCTCGTGGGCCTGCTCCGGGGGCATGCCTGAATGGGCGACGATCGTCTCCTCCAACTCCGTGAAGACCCGCCCTCGCCGCTCCCCTTCCCGCCGCCAGTCACTGGCCAGCCAGACATGCGTCCTCGCCCACGGGAACGCCCGCAAGGGAGGGTCGTACAACAACCTCATGTACAACGGCGCCAACGTCCTTCCGCCGCACAGCGCCACATGGAAGTCGCCAAAGGTTCGCACACAGTTGAGCGCATGGACCAACATCTCCGCCGCCAGCGCGTCGACCGCTTCGTCGAACGTGCTGTGCACGATCGCTGCGCCCGGCGCAGACGCCGCTGGAAGCGTCGACGGAGGCGCAAGCTCGTACCCTTCGTCAGACATCGCCCTCCGTCGCTCCAGCAGAGGCGCCCGCAGCGGAAAACCCGCCCGTCGGCGTCTCCCCCAGCAGGTACATCTCACGCGAGCGGGCCCTGCTCGCCTTGGGCTTGAAGAGTCGAACCCGCGCAAACCGCTCCCGGGCCCGACGAACGAACTCGGTTGACGCCTCCCCCTCGAAGAACTTCACCACGCACACGCCCCGGGGCGTCAGCGTCTCCGACGCCACCTCCAGCGCACGCTCACCCAAACGGATCGACGCGTGGTGATCCGACTGCGGGCTGTCGCTGGTGGCGGGAGCCATGTCGGAAAGGACAACGTCGAATCTGCTGTCCCCTCCCCCACGCAGTCGCTGCAGCTGCGCACACAGCCATGCGGGTGAGACGACGAACACGTCCCCCTGCAGCGCAACAGCTCCCGCAGGAAGCACGCTCCTGTCCACAGGCTGCAGATCAAGGCCCACGAGCGCGCCGCCAGGCATGACGAATCGCGCCGCCGCCTGCAGCCAGGCGCCCGGAGCGCACCCCAGATCCAGCGCCGCATCGCCCCGCCGCAGCAGACTCCACCGCCGCTGCATCTCGAGCAGCTTGTACGCGGAGCGGGCCGCGAACCCCTCCGCCCTGGCCCTGCGGGCGTACGGATCCGCAAGACCCCGTCTGTCAACCGCCATGCAGGAGTCTACTCCCAAGACGCCCTCGTGGACTTGATCAGCGCTGCTGAGCCGATATCCTCGCAGAGCAGCAGGGCTGAGCTCGCCTGTGCGCAGCAGCCGCCCTGCGACAACGGGGCCGTAGCTCAGTTGGGAGAGCGCCTGCATGGCATGCAGGAGGTCGTCGGTTCAAGTCCGATCGGCTCCACATCCGCAACACAGCTGCGGGTCGACCTGTGCGAGTCAGCCCACGCTGTGCCTGACGATCGATCCCGTCTGGAGATAGATCAGGTCCTCACAGATGTCGCTGCACAGATCGCCGATGCGCTCCAGGTCCCGCAGGGCGCGGAAGGCGAGCAGCCCTGCGCGGTGGGTGAGCGTCCCTTCCACCATGGCCTGCTCGATCTCCTGAAACGCGCGTGTGGTCAGCGCGTCCAGAGCCTCGTCCTCATCCACCAGAGCCTTGGCTGAGGTCTCGTCCGGATCGCTGAGGAGAAACTGCATCCGCCTGCATCGAGGCACGATGCGGTTGGCCATCTCCAGCAGCGCCGCAGGCCAGACGGGCGGAGCCTCCGCTTCGTCCAGGTGCAGCACCGACTTGCACACGCCCGAGGCATGGTCCGCGATGCGCTCCAGATCCGCATTGATGCGCACCGCCGCCATCACCCGTCGCAGGTCCGACGCGACGGGCTGATGCAACGCGATCAGCCGGATGCAGTCCTCCTCGATGCGCACCTCCCGCTTGTCCACTTCGTCGTCGCGGCGGCGCACAGCCTTGGCCTTCTCCCGATCCAGCTCGCGCAGGGCCTGCACCGCTTCGTGCACCTGCTGCACCGCCAGCGACGCCTCCCGCTGCAGCGTGCGCTGCAGGTTGTCCAACCCCTCATCGAAGCTGGTGCGCCTGCCTGGCGAAGGCTCCGTCGATTGCGCCGGCGCGTCAGCCATACCCCGCGTCCCTTCGTTTTCCTGCCCAAGAAATGGTCAGGACTCGCCCACAGTCAGTTGCGACATCCGTTCGACCTTGCCCGCAGCGATCTTCTCGAAGCCCGAGCCCAGCTCGCCGATCGGATCGGGCGGGACGATCTCCACCTGCTTCTCCCCGAGCTTCGCCTCGCCCCGCTTGACCCGCTCCTGCAGGGTCAGGCACTCGTCCAGCAGGCGGTCGAGAATCTCGGCCTCGGGGACGTTGGCCACGCGCTTGCCCTGCACGTAGATGATGCCCCTGCGGTCGCCCGCGAAGACCGCCACGTCGGCGCCCTCCGCTTCGCCCGGGCCGTTGACCACACAGCCCATCACAGCGATCTTCATGGGAACGTCGATCGCCTGCGCCAGCTTCTCGCGCACCTGCTGCACGAGGGTGAAGAGGTCCACCTGAATGCGGCCGCAGGTGGGGCAGGCGATCAGGTCCACGCCCCGCCGCTCACGCAGCCCCAGCGAACAGAGCAGCTCCAAGCCGTCCTCGACCTCGTAGACCGGATCCGAGGCGTAGGAGATGCGCAGCGTGTCGCCGATCCCCTCCGCCAGCAGCGCAGACAACGCCGCGATCGAGCGGACGGCGCCCGTCTCGCGCGGCCCTGCGTGCGTGACGCCCAGGTGCAGCGGGT
>CAYPBL010000009.1:48201-53587 GCA_964408965.1 uncultured Phycisphaeraceae bacterium
CGGACGGCGCCCGTCTCGCGCGGCCCTGCGTGCGTGACGCCCAGGTGCAGCGGGTGGTCGAAGCGCCTGCTGATCTCCCGATAGATGGCGATGACCGACGCTGCGTCCATGAGCTTTGCGCTGATGACGACGTCGAAGAACTCCCGCTCGTAGAAGATGTCGAGGTACTCCTCGAGCTTGGCGATCATCAGCGCAAGCAGCCTGCCCTCCTTGCGGTCGGAGAAGAACTCGCCGAGCTCGCGCATGCGCTTCTGCTTGTCCTTGCGCTCGACGATGGAGCCCTCGTTGACGCCCACGCGGATGGGCACGCCCCGCTCGCGGCAGGCGTCGATGACGGCGTTGACCTGCTGGCGGTCGGCGATGTTGCCGGGGTTGAGGCGGATCTTGTGCACGCCCGCATCCAGGGCCTCCAGGGCCCGCTGGTAATGGAAGTGCACGTCGGCGACGATGGGCACGCGGGTCTGGTT
The DNA here is from genome assembly GCA_964408965.1 of uncultured Phycisphaeraceae bacterium. Classification (GTDB taxonomy): domain Bacteria; phylum Planctomycetota; class Phycisphaerae; order Phycisphaerales; family UBA1924; genus CAYPBL01. The sequence continues at coordinate 48,669 of CAYPBL010000009.1, forward strand.
GACGATCTCCCGGAGGGCCTGCGTGTCCTTGCGCTGCGGCACCGCCACGCGGACGAGGTCGGCCCCCGCGGCGTGCAGTTTGTTGATCTCGGCGACGCAGCGGTCGACATCGCTCGTGGCGCCTGCGGTCATGGTCTGCACAGCGACGGGGGCGGGCTCGGTGGGCGAGCCGTCCGCTGCGGGAAGCCCCCCGCCCAGACGCACCACGCCCGTCCGCTCGTCGCCCACGAGCACCTGCCTGGTTGGTCTGCGCTTGGCCAGCATGACAAAGGAGTGTAGCCAGCCGTCGCGCAGCCTCGCAGCGGCGTCCGCCGCCCAGCCTGCGCGTCCGCCCCCCCTGAATCAAGGCCGCTCCAAACCTGCTTTCCGCTGTGGACGCGCCACCTTGCCCGGAAAGGCTCGACAGTCCCAGTCCACACGCCGATCGCCCAGTCGATGGCCAGCCAAGCTCCCAAGGCGCTGAGCGACTCCGTGATGCGCATCACGACGCAAGCCCCCATCCGCTCGGTCAGTCTGCCGGAAAGCCGTGTAGAGGAGATTCTCGACCACCTGGACAAGGTGGAGCCTCAAGGCGGCAAGAGCGTCGACGCCCGACGACGAACCGAGCGCAAGCCGTTTCGGCACTTCGACGTGCAGCTCAGCGTGCTCCACCCAGGCGGAGGCGTAGCCCGGTTTCTGATCCCCACTCGCGACATCTCCAGCACGGGGATCTCGATACTGCACGGCGGCTATCTGCACGCGGGCACCGACTGCAAGCTCGAGCTGCCCACCCTCTGGGGCGGGACGACGACGGTGGAGGGCGCGGTCGTCCGGTGCGACCATCTGGTCGGGTTGATTCACCTGATCGCCGTCATGTTCTACAAGCCCGAGGACATCAGCGAGTTCGTCGACACAGGTTCGGACGAAGCGCCCGAGCTGATCGAGATGGTGGATCAGCCCAACCTGATCGGCCGCATTCTGCTGGTGGACGACCAGCCTTTCGAAGCGCGTCTGCTGGGGCACCATCTCCGCTGCTGCGACGTGGACATCGAGCACGCTCCTTCAGCCCAGGCTGCGCGGGAAGCGTTGCGGACCAAGGCGATCGACGTGGTGATCTGCGACATGCATCTGGAGGAGGAAGGCGGCGAAGCAGCGATCCGCGCGTTCCGGGACATGGGGTACAAAGGCCCCATCATCGCCCTTTCAGGGGAGTGGTCCCGCAAGAAACTGACCGCAGCGAGGGAGGCGGGCGCCGCCGCCATCTTGCCCAAACCCTATGATCCCGCAAAGTTGATGCAGAACCTGGCCTCCTTCCTGCGCACAGCAAGCGGCGCGGACAGCGACGCTGTCTACAGCAGACTCGAAACCGACGACGTGACGCGGGATCTGATCCGCAAGTTCATTCTCGACGCCCGCAAGCTGGCGGAACGATTGACCACGTGCATCGAAGCGGAAGACCTGGCAGGCGCCAGGCAGGTGAGCCTGACCCTCAAGGAGGCGGGGGGCGGCTACGGCTTCCCCCAGCTCTACGAAGCCGCCCAACAGGCCATAACCGCGCTGGACGCCTCCTTCTCCGTAGCGGAGTCCATGCAGGAGCTGCGCAGGCTCGAAAATGTGTGCGCCAGACTGCAAGTCAAACGGACGTGAGGTCCTTCTCCCCCCAAGTCATCCCGCCCCTTCTGGTGGTCGATGTGAGCACCGATGCACCGAGAGAAGGGGTCTCGAAACAGCGCCCTGACGGGCGATCTGCTTCGAGCGGGGGGTATGGGGCTCCTTCGCTCCGTTCCTCTGCCTGAAGCGAAAATCACTGAGCTCCTCGATCATTTGGACATGCAGGAGCCTCAGGGCGGCCGGCGCGTCGACGCCCGCAGGCAGGTCAGGCGCCACCCCTTCCGCCATCCCGCAGTGCGTCTGACCGTCGTGCATCCAGGCGGAAGCGTCGCGCGATTCGCTGTTCCCACCCGGGACATTTCCGACAAATCCATCTCCTTTCTGCACGGAGGATACCTGCACACGGGCACGCACTGCGTGCTGGACCTGCCTGCGCTCTCTGGAAACGACATCGCCATAGAAGGCGCCGTCGTGCGCTGCGACCACCTGCTGGGAGCCGTCCATCAGGTCGCTGTGCTGTTCTATCAGGCAGTCGACATCAAGCTGCTGATTCCGCTGGAAAGCGACGCGGAGGACGAGGCGGTCGACCCTTCCGAGATCAGCGGACGGATTCTGCTCGTAGACGATCAGGCGTTCGAGGCCAGGCTGCTGGCGCACCACCTGCGCGCCGCCACCGTCGACCTGCATCATGCCGCCACCGTCGAGGACGCCCGCGATCTGCTGCAGACACATCCCTTCGACCTCATCCTGTGCGACATGACTCTGCAAGACGAGCCCGGCGCCCAGGCGATCCGCGCCATGCGCAGCTGGGGATACAAGGGCCCCATCATTGCGCTGTCGGGGGAGTGGCGCAAGGACGCGCTGATGGAGGCCCGCAACGCCGGCGCAGCTGCTGTGCTGCCCAAGCCCTACGACGCCAGCAGACTGCTGCGGAACATTGCTTCCTTCCTCAAGGCCAGCAGCCTCACCACCCCTGACGAACCCATCTACAGCGAGATGGAGAAGGACCACGCGACGCGAGAACTGGTCAAGCAGTTCATCCGCGACGCGCGCAGACTGGCTGACGAGCTGGCCACGCTCATCGTCAAGGAGGACCTCGAGGGAGCCCGCCGCATCTCGCTGACGCTCAAGGAGGCAGGGGGCGGCTATGGCTTCTCCGAGCTCCTCGAAGCCGCCCAGGCCGCCATCACAGCGATCGACGCCTCCTATTCCGTCGCGGAGTCCATTCAGGAGCTCCGCCGACTGCAGGATGTGTGTGAACGGCTGCGAACCCGCGACGAGCAGGACGAAGAGCCCCCCGCTGAGGCAGCCTGAGTTTCCGCAGGCGGGACACGCAGCGCTGCAACACACGCTTCCCCAAGCGGAATAACCCATGGCGGTCCCTGCTTCGCTGAAGCTGCTGCATGATCGGACCGATGAAGGAGCCAGCGTCGCGTCGCTCGCGGCGATCTGCACAGGGCGCAAGGAGCGCGTCATGCCCACCATGAAGAAACGCAGCGAAGAGCGCAGGCAGCATCCCCGCTATGCGCTTCCCCCCATGTACACCAGAGTCCTCGTCAGACTGCTCGACGAGGACGAGTTCACTTGGGAAGGCCATGCGTACGACATCAGCGAGGGAGGCCTTCGCTTCGAGCTCGATCGGGCCATTGCGCCGGGGACGCCCGTGGCGATGCGCATCGACCTGCCTCACGCTCCCAGCGAGCGCAGCACGATGAGGCGATCCGCCTTCGTCTTCGCCAACATCGTCTGGCTGCAGGACGAGGACGAGCCCGGCCCCGTCCGCATGGCGGCGGTCTTCACGCAGTTCGCCCGTGAAGGCGACCGTGAGCTGCTCTTCAACAGGCTCATGCGGACGGCCTACCGCCAGGCGGCCTGAGCGCCTCAGCCCCCCGTCTCAACGCTGCTCGACCAGCTCGCGCGCAAGCGCCGCAGCCAGCGCCCGATGGGCCTCGACCGTCGGCGCCACGCTGTCGCAGTCCACAATGCGGTCAGCCAGCTGCTGGTAGAGCGCGTCGCGGGCCTGAAAGACTGCGTCGACCTCCTCCACCGTCGAGGCGCCTGTCAGGCTCGGCCGATTGGCCCCGCCGCCGCCCAGCAGCTGCAACCTTTCGCGCAGCGTCGCGGGCGAGCAGCGCAGGTAGAGCACCATCACGCGCCCCCGCTGTTGCGATTCGCATATGCGCTCCGCTGCGCCTGGAGCCGTGGGCGTGCCGCCTCCCGCAGCGACGACCGTGGGCGTCCCGGCCGACAAGGCCTCGGCCAGGGCCTGGGCCTCGGCTTCTCTGAACGCTCCCTCCCCCTGCTCCTCCCACGCCTGCTGCACCGTCGCGCAGCCCAGCAGCGCCAGTGTCCGCTCGTCCAAGTCCACCCACGGCGTGCCCAGCTCCTCGGCCAGCAGTTGGGCCAGCGTCGTCTTGCCCGAGGCCCGCAGCCCGATGAGCAGCACATGGCGAGCCAACAGCGATCCCTCGTCCATGTTGCAAGCCTACTGGCCTATCCTCTGGGCTGAGCCCGCACGCGACGGAACGCTCGTTGACACGAAAGCACGAAAGGAAGCTGACTCCATGAGCAGCGAGATCGCCACGCTCGGCGTCATCGGCGCAGGCCAGATGGGCGGAGGCATCGCCCAGGTGGCCGCCCAGCAGGGCCTCGATGTCGTCGTCGTCGAGAAGAACGAGAGCCAGATCGAGTCCTGCAAGGCCCTGCGACAGAAGCTCCTGACCCGGGCCGTCGAGAAGGGCAAGATCGCCCAGGCCGACGCCGACGCCGCCTTGGCCCGCATCCGCTACGAACAGTCGCTCGATGCGCTGGGCGACGTGGACTGGGTCGTCGAGGCGGTCGTCGAGGACCAGGCGGTCAAGGAGGAGATCTTCGCCGCCCTGGCCAAGCTACTGCCCTCGCCGGAGCGGGCCAGCGTCGGCCTTGCCACCAACACCAGCAGCATCAGCGTCACGGCCATCGCGGCCTCGGCCAGGGGCTGCGAGGACCGCGTCGTCGGCATGCACTTTTTCAACCCCGTGCCGGTCATGGCCCTGGTGGAGGTCATCCAGGGCCTGCAGACGAGCGAGTCGATCGTCGAGCGGACGGTGGCCCTTGCGCAACGACTGGGCAAGACGCCGCTGAAAGCCAACGACCGGGCCGGCTTCGTCTCCAACCGCGTGCTCATGCCGCTGATCAACGAAGCCTTCTACGCCTGGATGGAGGGCGTGGCCGAGCCCGAAGCCATCGACGGCATCATGCAGCTGGGCTGCAACCACCCCATGGGGCCGCTGCGTCTGGCCGACTTCATCGGCCTGGACACCTGCCTGCACATCATGAACGTGCTGCAC
>CAYPBL010000009.1:53687-67201 GCA_964408965.1 uncultured Phycisphaeraceae bacterium
GGCGAGGAGGCGCCCTCGCTGCAGGGCCTCGTCGCCGACGCCCAGGACGAACAGGCCCTGCTCGAGGCCTTGGAAAAAGCCTTTGATTACCGCGGCGACGTGACGCTCACGCTCGATTCGGGCGAAGCGATCACGGGCTACATCTTCGACCGACGACGCGGTCCGACGCTGCGCGACTCTTGCGTCAGGCTGCTCGTCGCGGGGCGGGACGACCCCGTCGTGGTCGCGATGGACCGCATCGCGCGCGTGGCGTTCACGGGAAGAGACGCTGCGCACGGCAAGTCGTTTACGACCTGGCTCAAGAAGTTCGTGGAAAAGAAGCTCAGCGCACAGGGCGGAGCAGCAGCGGAGGCTTCGGGCTGATCCGCGCTTCTCAGGCGGCCCGACGGCGTCGGGACGTCAGGAACAGACCGCCCGCGCCCAGCAGCGCCGCAGATCCCGGCGCAGGGACGAACGACGCTTCGGCGCTTCCCACGAACGCCACGTCCGAGACGAACGTCTTGAGAAAGCCGAAGTCGTTGACGAGCGTGTTGTCGATCTCCGCGTTGGCCAGGGCGAAGGAGGCGTCGAAGGTCGGCCCGAGGAACTCCAGCAACGGCAGCTCGCGCCGCAGCGCAGGCCCCGCCAGATAGAAGAAGTCCCGCTGCATCGACTCGCTGGAGGCGAAGAGCGCCCCGCTGGTTCCCGCAAAGGACAACGCCATCGAGCCCGCCCCGACGATGTAGGGGTCGTTCGTCTCCGGATCGACCAGCGCAAAGCCGCCCTGCGCAGGCGCCGTCAGCACAGGCGACAGCGTGTCGAAGACCTGCCCGACCTCGACGAACATCCACAGCTTGGCCGGCACGATGTGCACGCCGAAACCGTCGTCCGACGCGTCGATGACGAAGTCGAAGACGCGGTCCTCCAGCGCGACGAGCACGCCGGGCTGCGTGTCCACTGTCACACCCTCCACAGCTGGCGGCCCGTCCAGAACGGGGCGGCCTTCGAAGTGGAGGATCTCCTGCCCGGGTCCGGGATCCGCAAAGCTGAAGACGATGGCGGCCTGCGTCTGCGACGCGACCGCCGCCCCCACTCCCACCAACACCGCTGCGACACAACGCGCATGCATCATCTGCTCTCCCCGAGGCGCAGCTGTGCGGGCTGCGACCCGAACCCCTGTGCGCACGCTGCGCAGCGCACAACCTGCCGCTGCGTGCTGAATCCGTCATGTCCGCAGGTCCGACTCCTCAGACCCTGCGCTGTGCATCGTCAACATACACCGGAGACTGCCGCGGTGCAAGTGGTTTTTGCGGAACAGAACCGAAATGCTGCACATTCGCGGACTGCCCAGCGGCGCCTGGCGAGAGGCTGCGGGGCAGCTCGGCTGTTTCAGCCTCGGACCAGCTCGCCGAAGAGGCTCAGGGCGCCGGCCTCGGTGATGCGGACGTCGACCAGCGCCCCCGTCAGCTCGTCCGGCGAGCGGCCCGGGGGGGCGTCGAAGAGGACGATCATGTCCCCGTCGGTCCTGCCCGCCATCTGCGGCGAAGCGGGTCGTTCAACCCTCTCTGGAGCTTCGGCCACAGCTCCGCTCCGCGCGGGCGCCGCTGCGGGCCTGCCCCCCACCGTCAGGGGCGCGACTGCGGCCCCGGCAGTCGTTCGTCTGCGCTCCAGGCGCCGCTGCCGAGGGCTTGCGCCCTGGACCAGAACCTCCACCACCTGGCCGACGAACCGCTGGGCCGTCTCTTCGCTGATGCGCTGCTGCACCGCCAAGGCCTGGTTGTTGCGGCGGCGCTTGACCTCCTCAGGAACGTCGTCGGGCAGCTTCTCGAAGGCGACGGTGCCGGGCCGCGGCGAGTACTTGAAGATGAAGCAGTTCTTGTAGCGCGCGCGTTCGAGCAGGCGGAGCGTGGCCTGGAAGTCCTCCTCGGTCTCGCCGGGAAAGCCCACGATGATGTCGCCCGCAATCATGAGGGGCCGTTGGGGCGCATCCACGATCTGGCGCGCCCGGTCCACGAACTCCAGGTACTCCGCGACGGTGTAGCCGCGGTTCATGCGGGCGAGCACCGCGTCGCTGCCGCTCTGGGCCGGCGCGTGCAGGTAGCGGCAGATGCGCTCGCAGTCGCGCATGACCTGCAGGGCCTCGTCGGTGAAGTCGCGCGGGTAGCTGGTGACGAAGCGGATTCTGCGCAGCGCCGGGACCTCCTCGTGCACCCTGTGCAGCAGGTCCGCGAAGGTCGTCACCCTGCCGCTGCCCGCCCGGGACGCTGCGGAGCTGCGTGTGATCGCCCTGCCCTTCTGCGGCTGGGCCACGCCGTTGACCAGCGCCGCCGCCCCGTGCTCATAGCGGTAGTGGTTGACCGTCTGGCCGAGCAGCGTGACCTCGAGCACGCCGGCGTCGGCGAGCCTTCTGCACTCCTGGACGATGTGGTCGGGCGGCCGGTGCACCTCGGCGCCGCGGGTGTAGGGCACGACGCAATAGGTGCAGAACTTGTTGCAGCCGCGGGTGATGCGCACGTACGCCGAGCCGTTGTGGTCGGCTGGGCTCATGGAGCGCGACAGGTCCAGCAGCTCGAGGCGGTCCTCCGCCGCCGCCAGGGTCGCGGTCCTTCTGCTGGCCCCCCCCTGCAGGGCGCTGAGCCGAGCGGGTCTGTCCCAGGCCAGCGCCCGTCTGGTCCGCAGGGCGTTGTCGAGCAGCGCGGGCAGTCTGTCCAGCTCCGCGGGGCCGCAGAGCACGTCCACGACCGGGTGCTTCTGGAAGATCCGGGCGCCGTCGCGCTCCGCCATGCAGCCGATGACGCCCACGACCAGGCTGGGCTCACGGCGTTTGCGCTCCGCCAGCTCGCCGAGCCTCGAGCGGACCTTCTGCTCCGCGTGATCGCGGACGGAACAAGTGTTGTAGAGCAGGACCTGGGCCTCGTCGGGATCGTCGACCAGCCGCCAGCCCAGCGCGCGCAGGGCCCCAGCGACCAGCTCGGAGTCCAGCTCGTTCATCTGGCAGCCGAAGGTTTCGAGATGGACCGCGCAGGAGGCCATGGCGCACCGCTGCCAGTCTATGCGCGGTCAGGCGCCGGGCTGCTGCGCGCTGCGGCTCTCAACAGCGCGTGCGCCGCTCGCTTGACCTCCGCTACTCGTGCCCCTTCATCAGCCGCTTGAGGACCGGGCTGATCAGCAACATCACCAGACCTGCGCCGATGGAGGTGACGACGAAGACGAAGAAGAAGTCCGCCTGGCCGCCGAAAATCGGATCGAAGGCCTCGCCCCGCTCGATGGGCTCGATGTACGCGAAGGTGTAGCCGCCGACGAGCTGGGCAATCGACGGGGCCAGGAACCAGACCCCCATCATGAAGGAGACCCACTTGCGAGGCGCCAGCTTGGTCGTCAGCGACAGCCCAATGGGCGACAGGCACAGCTCGCCCCAGGTGTGCAGCAGGTACGTCAGAGCGAGCCAGTAGGGCCCCACCAGCGACAGCTGCACCTGCCCGTCGGGCGTCTCGACCGCTCCGGGGGGGATGAACCTGCCGTGGTCGCTGAAACGGGCAGCAATGACCATGAAGACGAACCCCAGCCCCAGCAGCACCAGGCCGTACCCCATCTTGACCGCGGTGTGGGGCTCGAGCCTGCGCGTGCGCAGGAACCCCCACAGGAACGCGAAGACCGGCGCGAAGACCAGAATGTAGAACGGGTTGAGCGACTGGTACCAAGCTGCTGGGAACTCCTTGGCGCTGAGAATGCGCAGGTCGCGAGCCGCAGCCCCGCGCGCGTCTTCGACCAGCAGTCCCTTCGGGCCTTCTGAAGCGTCGGTGAGCGTGACGCCGTTGTGTTTATCGTTCTCCTGCAGCGTCAGCTCTCCATCGGTGCGCCGAGCCATCATCGCCGCCAGCTGCGCCACGGTCGTCTCGGGCTCGACATTGAAGACGAACTCGTCGCCGTCCCGCTGCACGACATGGATGTCGCCCTTGCCGACGTTGTAGGGATTGCTCAGGAATTTGGCCGCGACGTCGTCTCCGCCCTCGGCGCCATGCGCGCTCTCGGAGAGCCCTATGGGGGGCCTGAGCGAGTGGAACGTCGTCTGCTCCATGCCCTTCCACTTCTCCCCCAGGTCTTTGGACTGGATCACGCCGTCCGCGTCGAGCCGCTCGTAGGAGCGGTCCGTGCGCTGCTGCGCAAAGACGTTGAGAGAGGACCCCGCCTGCTCGAAGGCGTACCAGAAGAAGATCACGAAGAAGGCGATGATGAAGAGGGCCGTCGTCGGCCCGCGTTCGTGCTTCTCCTGGATGGAGACGAACCACACGATGCCCGCCAGGCCCGCGCCCAGCCCTCCCGCCAGATACCACCCGCCGTAGCCAAGCCGCTTGGCCAGCAGATATCCCGCGACCACCGCCCCCAGCGCCGCCATCGAGCCGAGCACCTTGAGCACGACCTTGAGGGCGCCTTCGTGATCCTGAGGCGGCAGTCCTATCCCTTGCAACAAGGCGGGCCTGCCGAGGAAATACGCCACGAGCCCGAGCACCATGCCCACGCCAGCGGCGCCGAAGCCCGCCCACCAGCCGAAGCGGTTGGCCAGCCACGCGCAGAGCAGTCCTCCCAGGAACGCCCCGACATTGATGCCCATGTAGAAGATGGTGAAGCCCGCGTCGCGGCGGGGGTCGCCCTCGCGGTAGAGCTGCCCCACCATGACGGAGACGCACGGCTTGAAGAACCCCGTTCCCAGAATGATCAGCCCCAGCCCCAGATAGAAGACCGCCTGCTGCGCGATCGTGACCGTCGCGCCGCCCCCGGAGCCCCCCACCAGGTCGATCAGGGCCAGACACCCGTGCCCCATGGCGATGATGACGCCGCCAATCACCATCGAACGGTGCGTGCCTATCAGCTTGTCCGCCAGCATGCCGCCGAAGATGGGTGTGAGGTAGACCAGCGAGGTGTACCAGCCGTACACCTTCCCTGCCTGCTCTCTGGTGAAGCCGAACCCTCCGCCTTCTCCCCCGATGCCCGTCCCAGCGACCTCCGCGATGAGGAAGAGCGTCAGCAACCCCCGCATGCCGTAGTAGCTGAAGCGCTCCCACATCTCGGTGACGAAGAGAAGAAAGAGCCCCGGCGGGTGCCCTGCCAGCAGCGCATCCCCAGCTCCCCGGCGTTCGAGCGTCTCGACGGCGCGCTCCTCGAGTTGCACGTCCTGGCTGAGCTCCTCTGCGAGGCGCTCCTGATCGTCGGGGGGCCTGTTCTGCTCGCTCATACGTCCATCGCTCCGTGTCGGTCGTCAACATCCGCTTCAGCGGTCGCTGGAGGGGCTCGCTGCGCAGCGAGAGGCAGGCAGGATACACGAAAGCGACCATCCGCCATGCGCCCGCGTCGGTACCATGAGGGCCCGGGCAGCGCTGCCCCATCCGTCAGGAGCTTTCCCATGGCGCATCCCAAGACACGACACACGTCGCCCCCCCTCTTCTCCCGCAGGGTGCGCTCGTTGGCCCTGCTGACGCTTGCGCCCATCCTGTGGAGCTGCGCCGCTGGTCCGCAGGCAGCCGACTCCCAGCAGCCCAACGCTGCGCAGCGGACGGCGCAGCAGGGCGACGCCAGCGACATCCCCCAGCCAGGCTTCCTCCGCCGCTACGCCCAGTCGTACCGCTTCCGTCTGGGCGAGCCCGCGGGGATCACGCCGCTTCCCGACGGCAAGACGCTGCTCTTTCTCCGCTCAGGGCCCCGCTCCTTCGTCCGCGACCTCTACGCCCTGGACCTGACCACGGGCCAGGAGCGCGTGCTGCTGACCGCCCAGAGCGTCCTCAAGGGCGCCGAGGAACAGCTGACGCCCGAGGAGAAGGCCCGCCGCGAGCGCGCCAGGCAGACCGCCCGGGGCGTCGCCACCTACCGGCTGACCAAGGACGCCTCGAAGATCCTCATTCCTCTCTCGGGCAGCCTCTACGTGGTCGACCGCGCCACAGGCGCCGTCCAGGAGCTCCCCAGCGACGCCGGCTACCCCATCGATCCCCGCTTCAGCCCCGACGGCTCGAAGATCGCCGTCGTCCGCGAGGGCGACCTCTACGTCATGGACGTCGAGACGGGGGCCGAGCGCAGGCTGACCACGCGCGAGAACGAGAACGTCACCAACGGCCTGGCCGAGTTCGTCGCCCAGGAGGAGATGGGCCGCTTCGCCGGCTACTGGTGGTCGCCCGACAGCAGGTTCCTCGCCTACGAGCGGGCCGACGTGACAGGCGTCGAGCGGCTGAGCGTCATGGACCCGACGCACCCGGAGCGCCCCGCCCCCTCGCCTGCCTACCCACGGCCGGGCAAGAAGAACGCCGACGTGCAGCTGGGCGTCATTCCCGTCGAGGGAGGCGAGACCGTCTGGGTCTCGTGGGACCGGGCCCGGTATCCCTACCTGGCCACGGTCAAGTGGGAGGAGAACGCCCCGCTGACGATCCTGGTGCAGAACCGCGAGCAGACGGAGGAGGCGCTGCTGGCGGTGGATCCCGCGACGGGCTCAGCCACACCGCTGCTCATCGAACGCGACGACGCCTGGCTGAACCTCGACCAGTCGATGCCCCACTGGCTGCCCGACGGCTCAGCCTTTCTCTGGACGACGGAGCGCAACGGCGCCTGGCAGCTGGAGCTGCGCGACCGAAGCGGCGAGCTGCTGCGGGTGCTCGTGCCGGTGGGCTTCGGCTTCCAGGGCTTCGCCCACTACGACAAGAAACGGCAGGAGGCCGTCGTCTACGCCTCGGAGGACCCGACGCAGCGGCACGTGTGGCGGGTTCCGATCGACCCTTCGCTTGGCGGCCCCCGCCGCATGACCACCGAGCCGGGCCTGCACAGCGTCTCGTTCCACGAGGACAGCCCCGTCCACGTGCACACCTTCAGCGGCATGGACGGCTCGCGTCGCCGGGTCGTCGTCGACGAGAACGAGCAGCCGCTGGACGTGGAGATCCGCTCGGTGGCCGAGGAGCCGGGCTTTGCGCCCAACGCCCAGTGGACCGTCGTCAAGGGCCCCCAGCGCGACTACCACGCCGTCGTGCTGCGGCCGCGCAACTTCGTCGAGGGCCGCCGCTACCCCGTCATCCTCAGCGTCTATGGCGGGCCGCACACGCAGATGGTCACGAAGAGCCTTCGCCGCTACGTCTTCAACCAGTGGATCGCCGACCACGGCTACATCGTGGTCTCGATCGACGGCCGCGGCACGCCTTCGCGGGGAAGGGCCTGGGAACGGGCCATCAAGGGCAACCTCATCGAGATTCCGCTGCACGACCAGGTCGAGGCGCTGACGCTGCTGGGCAAACGATTCCCCGAGATGGACCTGTCGCGTGTGGGCGTGTACGGCTGGTCCTTCGGCGGCTACTTCTCCGCGCACGCGACGATGCAGCGGCCGGACGTCTTCGACGCGGGCGTGGCCGGCGCCCCCGTGGCCGACTGGCGCGACTACGACACCCACTACACCGAGCGCTACATGGGCCTTCCCGACAGGAACAAGGCGGGCTACGACGCCGCCAGCGTGCTGACCCATGCGCCCGAGCTGCAAAAGCCCCTGCTCATCGTGCACGGCACGGTGGACGACAACGTCTACTTCATGCACTCGCTGAAGATGGCCGACGCCCTCTTCAAGGCTGGCAAGGATTTCGACTTCCTGCCGCTGGCTGGCTTTACGCACATGGTCCCCGACCCGCTGGTGACCGAACGGCTCTACAGCAGGATCATGGACTTCTTCGCCGCCCACCTGCATCCAGGCGAGTGAGCGCCTCGACGATCGCTGGAAGCGCCGCGGCGCTGGTCGAGCGCAGGACCACGTCCGCAGCCTCCGAGGCGGGGGTCGCCTGCGGGTTGATCTCGCAGACGAAGGCGCCGTGCGCCTTGGCCGTCTCGGCGAAACCCGCTGCGGGGTGGACGACGGCGCTCGTGCCCACGCAGAGCAGGACATCGCATTGCTGAACCGCCTCGAGCGCCGTCTCCAGGGCCGCGGAGGGCAGCGTCTCGCCGAACCAGACCACGCCGGGCCTGCGGGCTCCGCCGCAGCGGAGGCAGCGCGGCGGATGCGCCGCGAAGGCGGCCTCCCCGAGCTCTTCGCGCTCCTCGCCGCAGCGGATGCAGCGCCAGACGAAGAGCGAGCCGTGCAGCTCGACGACGTTGTCGCTGCCCGCCCGCTGGTGCAGCTGATCGACGTTCTGCGTCAGCAGCGTGAAGCGCTGGCTGCGCGCCTGCGCCCGGCGCTCCAGCGCCGCAAGGGCCTCGTGGCCCGGGTTGGGCCTGCAGGCCAGACAACGTCTGCGGCGCTCGTCGTACCAGCGGCTGACCAGAGCGCCGTCGCGGGCGAAGGCCTGGGGCGTGGCCAGCTCCATCGGGTCGTGCCTCGCCCACAGCCCCGTCAGCGCGTCACGGAAGGTCGGCACGCCGCTCTCCGCCGAGGCCCCTGCGCCGGTGAGCACAGCGACGGCGTGCGCAGCGGCGAGGGCCTGCGCGACCGTCACGACTGCTGGCTGGGGTGGTTGCGTTCCGCTGGCCATATGCTTCGCCTCGCCTTCGCCGCAATCTTCTTCCCGCGCGTGCGCAGAGCCTATGACGACCTGGTTTCTTCAGCAGAACGCTGTGCTGCAGGCCCTGCTGGCCGGCCTGTTCACGTGGGGCGTCACCGCCGCCGGCGCCGCGCTGGTGCTGCTGACCAACCGCGTCAACCGCAGGATGCTCGACGGCATGCTGGGCTTTGCGGGCGGGGTGATGGTCGCAGCGAGCTTCTGGTCGCTGCTGGCCCCTGCGATCGAGATCTCCCGCAGCAGGCCCGAACCTGCGTGGCTGCCTGCTCTGGCGGGCTTTCTGCTGGGAGGCGCGTGCCTCTGGGGGATCGACAAGGTCCTGCCGCACCTGCACCCGGGGCTGAACCTCGAGCAGGCTGAGGGCGTCCACACGCACTGGCGCCGCAGCGTGCTGCTCGTGACCGCCATCACGCTGCACAACATCCCCGAGGGCTTGGCGGTAGGCGTGGCCTTTGGTGGAGCAGCCTTGGGGATACCCGAGGCGACGGTGGGCGGCGCCGCGGCCCTGGCCTTCGGCATAGGCCTGCAGAACTTCCCCGAAGGCGTCGCTGTGGCCATGCCGCTGCGTGGCGTGGGCCTGCCCCGAGGCCGCTGTTTCTGGTGGGGACAGCTCTCCGCCATCGTCGAACCTATCGCCGCCGTCGCAGGCGCCGCCGCCACGCTCTACGCCGAGCCCATCCTTCCCTACGCCCTGGCCTTCGCCGCTGGCGCCATGATCTTCGTCGTCGTTGAGGAGGTGAACCCCGAGTCGCAGCAGGCGGGCAACGTCGACTGGGCCACGCTCTGGTTCATGCTCGGGTTCTCGGTCATGATGACGCTGGACGTGGCCCTGGGCTGACCCCTTGGGCAGGCTCGGCAGGAGGCGGATAAAGCTCGCAAGCCCCCCCAGCCGATGCACACAGCCAGGTTGACCCCGCCAACGGCAGAACGGACCATGCGTCGCATGCAGGACGACGAAGCGCGAGCCTGTGACGTTCGCCCTGAGGACCACCCAGCCCTGTGGCTGGACCGCAGGGCAGCGCTGCAGCTGGGCTTGGCTGGCGCTGTGGCAGCGTTGGCGCAGGGGTGCGCCTCCTCCGCCAGGCGCTCCCCTCTGCGCGGCCTTACAGACGCCATCTTGCCCGGACGCTCTCCCGCCGACGCTGCTGACGCTGTCCCGGGCGCCGTGAACACCCCCTCGATCAGCCCGCACCGCCGAGCGCGCCGAGAGGCCCTTGCCTTGACAGACCATGAGGACGCCTCTCCCACCGCGCCCGTCGAGCCCTTCACGCCGACGCCATCGCTGCGCGTCACGCCTCGCGCAGTATGGGCCAAGGGCGCCCCCATCCCCTCACGCATGGACAGACAGGCGCCCATCTACCGCATCACCGTGCACCACGACGGACTGCCGCCAGTGACGCTCCGCACGCGCAGCGAGGTGGCCCACAGGCTCGAGCTCATTCGGCTGTCGCACCTGAAGCGGGGCTTTGGCGACATCGGCTACCACTACATCGTCGATCCCATGGGCGGGCTGTGGGAAGGGCGTCCGCTGCGTTTTCAGGGCGCCCACGTAGCCCATCAGAACCAGGGCAACCTGGGGATCATGGCCTTGGGAAACTTCGAGGAGCAACAGCCCACAGCGGCGCAGCTGCGTTCGCTGGACGCGTTCGTGACGCAGCAGATGCGTCGTTTTCGCGTTCCGGTCAGCAGGCTCTTCACCCATCGGGAGCTCGCTGCGACGCTGTGTCCCGGGCGCAATCTGCAGAAGCACATGATCGCGGCTCGCAGCGCTGGCGGTCCGCTCTATCTGCTCTGAACCGTCGTTCAGCCGCTGCTTGCGCTACAGCTCGACGCCCAGCGCCTCGGAAAGGGCTGCAAAGCCCTGCTGCACGTGCTGCGCATGCGTCTGCGCGTCGATGTTCGTCCCGCAGACCAGCGCACAGACGCGCCTGCCCGCAAGCCGGTCCCGCAGCGGACCGAAGAGCGCCGCCGTCGCCGCGGCGCCCGCAGGCTCGACCGCCAGCTTCATCTGGGCCATGAGCAGCGCCATCGCCGCCTGCAGCTGCTCGTCGCTGACCAGGACGACCTCGTCCACATACCGCTGACACAGGTTGAAGGAGTACGGCGCCGCGTGCGGCGCAGCCAGCGAATCAGCGATCGTCTCGACCTTCTCCAGCGCAAGGGGCTTTCCCGCAGCAAGGCTTGCGCGCATCGACGCTGCGCCTTCGGGCTCGACGCCAAAGACCTCGCACGACGGCTGCAGCTGCTTGACGGCGCAGGCGAGACCGCTGATGAGCCCGCCTCCACCGATGGGGACGACCACCGCGTCGAGCCCCTCGGCCTGCTCGGCGATCTCCAGGCCAAGCGTCGCGGTTCCCAGCGAGGTGCGCGGGCTTTCGAAGGGATGGATGAACACCCTGCCCTCGTCCCGGCGGATCCGCTCGACCAGCTCGAAGGCCTCGTGCACGTCCTTCGCCAGCGTCACCTCCGCCCCGAGCCTTTCGCAGCGGCGGAGGCGGAAGGGATTGGCGGTCTTGGGCATGACCACCTTGGCGTGACAGCCAGCGCTTCTGGCTGCATAGGCGACGGCGATGGCGTGGTTGCCCGCGCTGACGGTCGTCACGCCCCTGGCTTTCTCCCCGTCCGACAGAGCCAGCGCATGGAGCAGAGCGCCTCTGGCCTTGAACGTGCCCGTCTCCTGGAAGAGCTCGAGCTTGAGCAGGACCTCAGCCTCTTCGCCAAGCGCTTCCGCGACGACGTCGCTGCGCCATCGCCACAACGGCGTCGTGCGGACGCGCTCCCCCAGCTGCGCGCGGGCTGCGCGAATCTGCTCGATCGTCGGCGGCTGGTCCATCGCGGCTCCTTCTCGGTTTCTTGCGGGGTCACTCGACGAGCCGTTCGCCCTCGACGCGCGTCAGCGCACAGAACAGCTCGCAGATTCGGCGTGTCATGGGCCCCATTGCGCCGTTCCCGACGGGTCGGCCGTCAACGCGCCCCACCCAGGCGATTTCGCCCATGGTGCCGGTGCAGAAGCACTCGCTGGCGGCGTGGACCTCCGCAAGGCTCACATCGCGCACCTCGCAGGCGATACGATGCTCTTCGCACAGCTCGAGGACGGTCGCCCGGGTGATCCCCTCGGGGCAGGCGACGGTTCTGCTCGTGGCCAGGACGCCCTCCCTGACGATGAAGAGGTGCGTGGCGTTGGTCTCGGCGACGAAGCCTCGCGTGTCGAGCATGATCGCGTCGTCGGCGCCCGCAGCGTTGGCCTCGATCTTGGCCAGGATCGACTGCAGCAGATTGCAGTGGTGGATCTTCGGGTCCAGGCAGTCGGGCGGAAAGCGGCGCAGGCTGCTGGTGATGAGCGAGAGCCCCTCGTCCCCTTGGGCCTCGGCGTAGACGGGCGGTTTGTGCTCAGCCAGCACGATGAGCGTGGGGCCCGACTGGTTCAGCCGCGGGTCCATGCCCGAGGTGACCTTGACGCCGCGGCTGAGCGTGAGCCTGATGTGCACGTCGTCGCGCATGGCGTTGGCCTGGAGGGTCTTGCGGATCTCCTCGACGATTGCGTCTTCGTCGGGGATCTCCGCGAAGGCCAAAGCCCTGGCGCCGTCGCGCAGCCTTCGCAGGTGCTCGCGGAGCTTGAAGACGCGGCCGTCGTAGACGCGCAGGCCCTCCCACACCGCGTCGCCCCCCTGCACAGCCGAGTCGAAGGGGCTCACGCCCGCCTGGTCCCGCGGCAGCAGCTGGCCATTGATGTTGATCAGGATGTCCCGGTTGCGCTCGTCAAAGCGCTGCAGCATCGCCCTGCTCCTTTGTCACGGCGCCCAGCCTGACGGCGCGCAGCTTCTCGTAGACGCGTTCGCACTGCCTGAGCAACCCCGTGAGCCTCGCGGGAACCTCCGCCTGCTCCGTGCGGGGCGGTCCGAAGCCCGTCGACCTGGCCACGTTGCTGTACCACCAGCGGGCCCAGACGCCGTCGGTCTTCCGCAGGCCGGGCTTCCACGACAGCATCGCCGGGTCGTAGGGCGCCCCCAGGGCCCTGCACAGCGCCCGCAGGATCCCTGCGGGGTCGGCCAGCACGTCCGCAGCGTCGACCACGGGCGGCGTGCGCCCCAGCCGCTCGCCCTCTTGCTCGAAGAGCCTGAGCAGCTGCGGAAAGCCCAGGTCCTCGAGCGTCGGGTTGGGGACGATCTTCACGTACGAGGCGATCATGGCCCGCGGCGCGCGGATGAGCAAGGCGTTGGCCAGCCTGGCCGTCCAGGCGTCGTCGTCGCCGGCGAGCAGGTGGTGGGCCATGTGCTTCTGGTAGAAGATCCGCGCCCCCTGGGGCAGCGGCGCCTCCGTGAGCCAGTGCACGATCGCGTCGAAGTCCGTCTCGTGCTGGGCGATCACCTCGTCGCGGCCGGGGTGGTCGGCGCCTGTGCGCAGCAGCCAGCGGGCGTAGAGGGGCTCGTCGCAGACGACGCAGTCCTGCCGGGCCTCCCATGCCCGCATCATGGCGGTGGAGATGTTGCGAGGCCCGGACCACATGGCCACCCGCAGCGGCTGCATGCCCCGAGCGTAGCGACCTGCTGGAGGGGCCTTCCCGTCGATCCCCCTGGTTGAAAAAAAATCCACCTCCGCAACCTTTCGACGTGAAACCGGTTGCCATGTACGACGTATGTAGTATTGTCTCCTACGCCTGTCGTAGAGAGGCCGCCAGCAGGAGCCGAGACGCTGCATGACCACCCCTCCCTCCATCGAGCTGGGCGCCGCTGAGCTGGAAGTGCTCAAGACGCTGTGGAAGCACGGCCCAGCCACGGTGCGCGAGGTCCGCGACCGTCTCCGACGCAAGGGCCGCAAGCTCGCCTACACGACCGTGCTGACCTTCCTGAGCAGGCTGGAGAAGAAGGGCTGCGTCCGCAGCGACCGCAGCGGCCAGGCCTACGTCTACCACCCGCTGGTGCAGCGCGAGCAGGTCGTGCAGTCGAGGCTGCGGCAGACGGTCAAGCAGCTCTTCGACGGCGCCGCGGCGCCGATGGTCGCGCACCTGATGCAGACGGAGCG
>CAYPBL010000010.1:0-51356 GCA_964408965.1 uncultured Phycisphaeraceae bacterium
CGCTGCTCAGTCCATGCCCTCGACGACCTTCTGGCCGAACTCGCTGCACTTGACCAGCGTCGCCCCCTCCATGAGCCGGTGGAAGTCGTAGGTGACGGTCTTGTTGGCGATGGCCGTCGAGACGCCCTTGATGATCAGGTCCGCCGCTTCGGTCCAGCCCATGTAGCGCAGCATCATCTCGCCCGAGAGGATGACGCTGCCGGGGTTGACCTTGTCCTGCCCCGCGTACTTGGGCGCTGTGCCGTGCGTGGCTTCGAAGATGGCGTGGCCGGTGTCGTAGTTGATGTTGGCCCCCGGAGCGATGCCGATCCCGCCCACCGTCGCCGCCAACGCGTCGGAGATGTAGTCGCCGTTGAGGTTCATCGTCGCGATGACGTCGTACTCCGCGGGACGCGTGAGAATCTGCTGCAAAAAGGCGTCGGCGATGACGTCCTTGACGATCACCTCGCGGCCGCTGCTGGTCTTGATGACCTGCCAGGGGCCGCCGTCGAGGTCCTGACTGCCGAACTCGCGCTTGGCCAGCGCGTAGCCCCAGTCGCGGAAGGCCCCCTCGGTGAACTTCATGATGTTGCCCTTGTGCACCAGCGTGACTGAGCTGCGGCCCTCGTCGACGGCGTAGCGGATGGCGGCCCGGACCAGCCGTTCGGTCCCCTCGCGCGAGACGGGTTTGATCCCGATGCCCGAGGTGTTGGGGAAGCGGATCTTCTCGTAGCGCTCGGGGAAGTGCTCCTTGAAGAGCGAGAGGAACTTGCGGGTGTCGCTGGCGCCCTCCTCGAACTCCACGCCCGCGTAGATGTCCTCAGCGTTCTCGCGGAAGATGACCATGTCCACGAGCTCGGGCCGCTTGACCGGGCTGGGGACGCCCTCGAAGTAGCGCACCGGACGCAGGCAGACGTACAGGTCCAGCAGCTGCCGCAGGGCCACGTTGAGCGAGCGGATGCCGCCGCCCACGGGCGTGGTCAGCGGGCCCTTGATTCCCACCAGGTACCTGCGAAAGGCGTCGAGCGTCTCGTCGGGAAGCCAGGACCCGGTCTTGTTGTAGGCCTTTTCGCCCGCCAGGACCTCCAGCCACTGGATCTTGCGCTGACCGGAGTAGGCCTTCTCGACAGCGGCGTCGAAGACGAGCTGGCTGGCCCGCCAGATGTCCGGCCCGGTGCCGTCGCCCTCGATGAAGGGAACGACGGGGTGATCGGGAACGTGCAGGCCCTTGTCCGTGCGGGTGATGGCTGCGCTCATGGTGGATCGATCTCTCATCAGGCTCGGCGCGCGTCCAGCGACTCAAGGCTCGGCGCGCCGCAGCGTGCGGGTGACGACGGGAACAGCGAAAGAGAATAGCCTGTCCGCCTCTGGCGCGGCCAGATGTCCCGCTTCCATGCCTCGAAGCGGACGGGCGCAGGTGTAACCGGTGTAGAATCAGCCATGCACCACGCCACGCAAGGGTCGTCCGCTGACGCGCTGCAGCGGGGGGGGATGGACGCAGTTCAGCGGATCGCACAGCAGCTGCACCCGCAGCTGACGGCGCTGCGGCGGGACCTGCACCGCCATCCCGAGCTGGCCTACGAGGAGGAGCGGACCAGCAGGATCGTCGCTGACCGTCTGGAGCAGCTGGGGCTGCAGGTCGCCCGCGGTCTTGCAGGCGGGACGGGCGTCCTGGCCCATCTGCCCGCGACCACCGCGGCGCAGGACCGACCCGCTGTCGCCCTGCGGGCCGACATGGACGCCCTGCCCATCACCGAGGAGACCGGCGTCGAGCACGCGTCGCTGCGCGAGGGCGTCATGCACGCCTGCGGCCACGACGGCCACACGGCCATCCTGCTCGGCGCCGCGGAGACACTCTCGCAGCTCGACCATCGGCCCAACCCCGTCACGTTCCTCTTCCAGCCTGCGGAGGAGTCGGGCGGCGGCGGCATGCGCATGCGCGACGAGGGGGCGCTGGACGGCTCGATCCTCGGCCCCGCCGTGGACCGCATCTTCGGGCTGCACGGTTGGCCGCAGCTGCCGCTGGGCGTCGTGGCGACACGGCCGGGGCCGATCATGGCCTCGACGGACGAGTTCGAGCTGACGATTCGAGGCAGGCAGGCCCACGCCGCCCAGCCCCATCTGGGGCGCGACCCCATCGTCGCAGCGGCGCACTGCGTCACGGCGCTGCAGACCATCGTCTCGCGCAATGCGGATCCGCTCGACGCTGCGGTGGTGACGATCGGCGCCATCCACGCGGGGACGGCCTCGAACATCATCCCCGAGGAGGTCCGCATGCTCGGGACGATCCGGGCGCTGCGGTCTGCGCTGCGCGACGAGCTGCTCGAGGCCGTGGAGAAGGTCGCCCAGCGGACCGCAGCGACGTTCAGCTGCCTGGCGGAGTTCCATCCCTACGAGCACTACCCGGTGACGGTCAACGACGAGGCGCTGGCGGAGCGGTTCCTGGCGCTGGCCGCTGCAACATTCGGGGCGGAGCGGGTCGAGCGGGTGCGGGCGCCGTCGATGGGGGCGGAGGACTTTGCCTACTACTGCCAGGCGCGCCCTGGCTGTTTCTGCTGGTTGGGGCTTGCGCCCCGCGACGGGGGCGAGTCGGCGCCGCTGCACTCGCCCCGGTTCGACTTCAACGACGAGGCCATCCCGATGGGAGTGGCCACGCTATGCTTGGCGGCGCTGGACGAGGAGGCCTGCACAGCAGGCTGCTGAGGCCCAGCAGGGTGCGGGAAAGCGCGATGCATGAGCGTGTTCACCATGACGACGGTCCCAGCTTGGAGGATGTGGAGCGTTTCGGGGCCGAGACGCTCGCCTGTCCAGCCTGTGGCGAGGAGATCTACGACGACTCGCCGTTTTGCCCTCGCTGCGGTGCGGTGGATCCCGCTGCCAACGCCCTGCACAGCGTCCACAGCAGGCGCAAGACGCTGATCGCGACGCTGCTGATCGCGACGCTGCTGGGCTTCATCGCGGTGTTTGTCCTGTAAGGGGGCCAGCGAAGGCGATCGGGGGCGGGCGGGCGTCGTACAATGCAGCGATGGCCTCTGCGCCGCACGACCGAGAGGCTCCGCCAGTCACGGACCAGCGCGAAGCGGTCACCCTGCGCACGCTCAGCGCCATGGCCCAGGCGGGCGAGCCCTTCGCCTGCCTGACGTGCTACGACGCGACGACAGCCCGCTGGCTGGAGCGCGCAGGCGTGCATGTGCTGCTCGTGGGCGACACCGCTGCGGAGGTGGTGTTGGGGTTCGACTCGACGATCCACATGCCGCTGGACGTGGCCATCGCGCTGACTGCAGGGGTCAAACGGGGCGCCCCTCGCACGCTTGTCATGGGCGACATGCCCTTCATGAGCTACCAGGCCGACGAGGCCGAGGCGGTCCGCAACGCAGGGCGGTTCCTCACCGAAGGGCTGGCCGACGTGGTCAAGCTCGAGGCCGACGCCTCGTTCGCGCCGCTGGTCGAGAGGATGACGCGGGCGGGGATTCCTGTGTGCGGCCATGTGGGAGCCAAGCCCCAACAGACCAGGCTCACCGGCGGCTACCGCGCTCAGGGCCGCACCCGGGAGCAGGCGGAGCGGATCGTCGCCGACGCTGTGGCGTTGGAGCAGGCAGGCGCCGCCCTGCTGCTGGTCGAGGCGATTCCGGACGAGGTCGCTGCGTGGGTGGTCCGGGAAACGTCCGTGCCGGTCATCGGCATTGGCGCGGGGCCTGCGCCGCACGGCCAGATCCTCGTGCTGCAGGATCTGCTTGGCCTGACCGAGTGGCAACCCGCCTTCGCAAAGCCGGTAGTGGGGCTGGGGCGGGAAATACAACGAGCAGCGACGCTGTGGGTCGACCGTGTGCGGGCCCGGGAGGCGGCGAGCCATCGGTATCGCATGGCCCCGGGCGAGCGCGTGCCGATAGAGGCTCCGCAGGCGGCGTGCGCCTCCAACGGCCTGTCGCCGGCGCGGTCGTCCCCTGCGTCGACCAGCCAGGCGGGCGCCGCGACGACCCCTGAGACGGGATGAGGACGCAGACAGGAGCGACGCGCCGATGCTGAGACGATTCATCGCGTACGGACCGAGCCTGACGGTGTTGGCAGCGGTGCTGGCGACGCTGCTGCTCGGTCCCGCTGCGGTGCGAAGGCTCTCCGCGGCGAAAATCGAGGCTGTGGTCACGCTGGCTCAGCAGCGGCTGGATGAGGATGATCTGCTCGAGCGGCTCAACCAGGCGACGCGCGACATCGCTGCAGCGGTCGAGCCCTCGGTGGTCTTCATCCGGGCGGTCATTCCGGGAAGATTCAACACGGTGGGGCAGTCGACAGGCTCAGGCTGGGTGTACGACGATCTGGGACACATCGTCACCAACAATCACGTCATCGCTGGCGCAAGCGAGGTGCGGGTGCAGTTCTACGACGGTCGGGTTCGCAAGGCCTCGCTGGTGGGGGTTGACCCGTCGACGGACATTGCGTTGCTGCGGGTCGGGGACGCGCCCGACACGCTGTTTCCCGCCCGGCGCGCCACAGGCCTTCCGGTGCACCAGGGCGATCGCGTCTTCGCCTTCGGGTCTCCCTTCGGGCTCAAGTTCTCCATGAGCGGAGGCATTGTCTCAGGGCTGGGACGCAACGCCGCCACCGGGCCTGACAGCGGATCACGGTACTCCAACTTCATTCAGACCGACGCCGCCATCAATCCCGGCAACTCGGGAGGGCCGCTGGTCGATGTCAACGGCCGCGTCATCGGCATGAACACCGCGATCATCACCAGCGAGGAACGGGCCGCCCAGGGGGGAGAGGTGACGGGCATTTCAGGCGGCATCGGTTTCGCCATACCGCTGGAGACGATCGAGTCGGTGGTCACGCAGCTCATCGAGCGGGGGGTGGTCTTCAAGGGCTATCTGGGCGTTTCGCTGAGCGAGCTCGACGTGTCGCTGGCCGAGAGGCTGGGGTATCCCTATGGCTGGGGAGTCGTGGTCGGGAGCGTGCAGGAGGGGCAGCCCGCGGAGCGCGCGGGCATCCAGCCTGGCGACATCATCTTCGAGATCGACGGCAGACCCACGCGCACCGTCGAGGTGCTGCGGAGCATCGTTTCCAACCAATCTCCCGGAAAGAAAGTGCACGTTCGCTTCTGGCGGGACGGGCAGGTGCACGAGGTGGAGGTCACACTCGCTGCAGCGCGGGTCGACGCCAGCGGACAGCTGCGCGTGGTCGATCCCTTCGGCGACGTCGAAGCGGCGCTGGCGCGCGAGAAGCAGCTGACGGAGCTGGTGCAGAACATCGCCCGGTACGGGTTGACGGCGTGGGAGCCTCGGAAGCGAGGCGTGCTGATTCTGGCGGTCAGACCTGGCTCGGAAGCGGCGGGAGCGGGTTTCCGTCCCGGGCAGCTGATCATCGGCGTCGACGACAAGCCCGTCGTCACCCTCGAGCAGTTGCTCGACGCCCTCCTGCACAAGGCGTCGGACCCCGCTGCCCGAGGCGAGGAGTTGACTGTTTTCCTCGATGTGATCAACCCCGCAGGCAGGACGTACAAGCTGCCGTTGCGGCTGCAGCGCTGACGCTGGGCGTGGCCTGGGACGCTGCTCGGAACAGCGTCCAGCTCAGAACGACAGGGTGGCGCCGAAGAACAACCCCGCCAGCGAGATGTCGAGGGTGTCGTCGCTGCGCTCCAGGTCCATCACGATCTGCCGCCAGCCGACGAAGATCTCCGTGTTGGGCGCAGGGGAGAGGGCAAAGACCGCCTGCAGGTCGAACGAGGCGCTGGTGCGGCTGCCAAAGGGCTGGGCGCCCGCGTCTGCGCTGAAGCGGACGCTTCCCCGCTGCAACACGTCCAGCGTCAGGCGGGCTCCCGCCAGAGGCTCGAGGAAAAAGCCGCCCGTCTCGTCGCCCGGGCCGCCTGCAGGGTCGAGCGAGACCGTAGCGTCGTAGGCACGCGCTCCTGCATACACCTCCAGCGACAGATCAACGCTGCGATGGTGCGCATCGCGACCAATCGTCCACGTGAACTGTCTGCCTATGGTCAGTTGCCCGGAAGTGATGTCCGCCTCGGCGCGGAAGCGCGCGTCCGGCGGGGCGACAGCCTTGTCGAGCGTCAGCGTCGAGGACGCCTCGCCTGAGCCGGTGGTATCGAAGTGGAACCCGCCCAGCCGCAGGACGACATGCGCCGTGCGCAGCTCCGCTTCGCCGGTGAAGCCGATGTCCGGATCGTCCAGGTCGAATCGACGCACATCGAGACGGCGGGCGTTCGTGTCGACGTCTCCTCCCAGGCCCGGCCTCCACAGCGATGGACGAAGGACGATCGTCCAGGGGGGCTGTTGCGGGAGCGTCGCGACGTCCGTGTGCGCAGCGGCGCGTCCCGGCTGCGCAGCCAGGGCGAGCGCGCCCGCCGCCGCCAACGAGCCCGATCGACGGATGGAGACAGTCGTCACGACCCGTGCTCCGAGAGCAGCGCGCGGGGCGCCTTGCGTGAAGCGGCAAGGGCAGGGCCCGCAGCGGCCAGCAGCGCCGCAGCGACGACGATCAGCCAGCCCACAGCCACAGGCGCCGCGGGCACGATGAGCCTGAGCGAAAGCCCTGCGAGGGAGCGGTTGAGACGATTGGACATCATGCTGGCCTGAACGCCCATGGCTGTGCCCAGCATGCACGCTGTCAGAGCGATCGTCAACGTTTCCGCAAGGATGGCTCTGCGGAGGAGGGCGGCGTCGGCTCCGACGGCCCGCAGCACGCCCAGCTGCGCGGATCTGCTTCGCACTCCCGCTGCGATGACGCTGCCCACACCCAGGCTGGCGATGACGATGGCCACGACCGCCACAGCCGAGAGCACGCGCAGCGCGCGTGCGCCGATGTCGCGGATGCGCTGCTTGATCTCTCGGCCCGAGCCTGCAGCCAGCAGTGTGCCGCCCAGGGTCTGGCGGATGCGCCTGATCGCCGTCTGGTCGTCCACGTCGTCCGCGAGGTCGATCTGGAGCAGGTGGACCACGCGCACACCAAAGAGCCTGCGCAGGTCGTCCTGCGTGCCGAAGACAGCGTGCAGCGCCAGCCGCTGACGCTCCTGGCCGATCTCGAAGTAGCGCGAAGCGATGTCCAGCCCGGGGGATTCGACCACGCCCGCAATGGTGAAGGTGTACGGCTTGTCGTTGTGGAAGAGCGTGATGGTGTCGCCGACGTGCACGTTGCGGGCGACCTGAAACTCGCGGGCCACGAGGACGGCGCCGCCGTGTCGCAGCGCCGCCAAGGCGCTGGACTCGTCGCCCTCGACGAAGCGCAGCTTCGTCATCCTGAAGAAGGACTCGGGCTCGAAGGCGACGAACGTGGTGCCCACGTCGCGCAGGGCGCGCACGCCGAAGGCGGTCGTCCGCACGCCAAGCAGCGTGACGGCGCTGGTGGCTTCGACAAAAGGCAGAGCGTCGACCTTGGCCCGGTCCTCCACGCTCATGCCTCGCAGGGCGTGGACGAAAGCGTCGGGAAACTGGATGGCGCCGATCCAGTCGCGCAGCAGGGCCTGCCCGTCGGTCCAGACGTTGACCATGATGGCCAACCCCAGCATGAGCGAGCCAGCGGTGAAGCCGTGTCTGTAGGGGGTCTGCTGCGCGCCCGATCGCAGCAGGCCAAGGGGTATCCGCAGCGCTGTGGCCAGGAGGGGGGCGATGAAGGTCGCGATCAGCAGCGCCGCAGGGACGCCCAGCAGAAAGTAGCCCGTGAACATCGCGGGAGCGCCGAGGAGCACCCACAGCCAGTACACCACCTGCGGGTCGCGCGGCAGCGTCGCTGCAGCCAGCTGGGCCAGGATCAACAGCAGCCCCAGCGTCGCGGTCAGCGCAAGCCCCGTGCGCGAGGGAGGGCGCGCCCGGTTGGTCAGCGCCGTCAGGGGGGAGACGCGCGACGCTGCGACCGCAGGCGCCGCCGCCGCCAGCAGTCCCGAGGCGATGGCGCCGCCGAGCCCCAGCGTCACGCCCAAGGCCGAGAGATGCAGCCCCGCTGACAGCTGCTCCCGGTAGACGCGCGACGCGACGTACGCCAGACCGATGCCTGCGGGTGTTCCTGTGATTGCGCCCAGACCTCCAATGATCAGTCCCACAAGGAGTTGGCTGAGCAGGATCTGGCCTCGGGCGGCGCCCACACAGCGCAGGACGCCCAGTTCCCGCAGCCGTTCGCTGACGCTCGTCGTCAACCCCGTGAGGATGATGAAGGCCGTCGCGAGAAAGGCCATGACCGAGACGATGAGCAGTCCCAGCTGGTTGGCCCGGAGGTTCTTGTGGACGTTGGCCAGGATGCGGGCGGTGGGCCGCAGCAGCAGACCCTTGGGCAGACGCTCCTGCATGCGCCGGGCGAAGGCGATCGGATCGACGCCCTGGCGCAGCGCCATGTCGATCTGCACGAACTGCCGGTTCGCAGGGGACTCGTTGGCGATCAGACTCAGCGTGTCCATGGAGACATAGGCGGGGGGGCGCAACGGCTCGCCCAGCGGCGAAGGCATGGTGACGCCGACCACGCGCAGCTGCAGGGGCTGGCCAAGGCGCTGGACGTCGAGCGTGTCGCCGACCGCAGCGTGCAGCCTGCGGGCCAGGGCCTCGTCGAGGACGATCTCGTCCGCGGCGCTGAGCCAGCGGCCCGTCAACAGCGGAAGATCGTGCAGCTGCTGCTCGAGGATCGGATCGACGCCTCGGCCGACAGCCACTTCCACGTCGTTCGTTCGCGGATTGCGCAGCGGCAGGGCTCGCTCGGTGCGAGGGGCGGCGACGGCCACCTCGGGCCAGCTCTGGACCATCTCCAGCGCCTCGTGGCCGAAAGGCGCCGCGCCCACCCGTTCGAGACGCAGGTCCGCAGCGCCCACGGCGCCCTCGGCGCGCAGGCGAAAGGCGGCGTTGACCGAGGCCACTCCGCTCGAGACAGCGACGATGAGGCTCGAGGCGAGCGCCACAGCCGTCGCGAGCAGCGCAGTGCGCAGCGGCTTACCCGCCAGCCAGTCGATAGCGATCCGCCACGCTGCGGGCATCGAGTCCTTCCGTGCTGAACCGGTCGACCACACAGCCGTCGCGGAGCACGTGCACGGCGGAGCAGTGGGCCGCGGCCTGTGGCTCATGCGTGACCATGAGGACGGTGAGCTGTTCACGCTGCGCGAGGTCGCGGAGCAGGCGCCAGAGCGACTCGCTCGAGGCGCTGTCCAGCGCCCCTGTGGGTTCGTCGGCGAAGAGCACAGGGGGAGAGAAATAGAGCGCCCGCGCAATGGCCACGCGCTGCTGCTCGCCTCCCGAGAGGGCGTCGGGGCGATGGTGACTTCGATCGCCCAGCCCCAACGACTCGAGCAGCTGCTCTGCGCGTCTGCGGCGGCGGGTCGGAGCGTGCCCCGCCAGCAAGCCAGGCAGCTCCACGTTCTCCAGGGCCGACATCGTGGGAATGAGGTTGAACTGCTGGAAGACGACGCCTGTCTGTTCGCGTCGGTGGCGTGTGAGCTGGCGGTCGTCGAGGGTGTCGATGCGTCGGCCGGCGATGTGAATCTCGCCCTCGTCGGGCCAGTCAAGGCCAGCCAGGAGGTGCAGAAGCGTGCTCTTGCCGCTGCCCGAGGGGCCCATCACAGCGTAGAAGCCTGGCTCGTCGATGCGCAGCTGAGCCCCCCGCAGCGCCTGCACGGAGACTCGTCCCTGCTTGTAGCGCTTGTGGACGTTGACGCACCGAATCATGGACGCTCCGCCGCTGCCGGCCTCAGCCGCTGTATCGCTGGGCATACTCCGCAGCGGTCATGAGCGATTCATAGGGAGCGGGGTCAGCGACTTTCACCCGGATGAGCCAGCCTTGGCCGTAGGGATCGCTGTTGAGCAGGCTGGGATCCTCCTCGAGCTGGGTGTTGACCTCGACGATCTCGCCTCCCACGGCGCAGTAGACGTCGCTGGTGGTCTTCACGGACTCCACCTCGCCGACGACAGCGCCAGGCTCGAACGTCGTGCCGACAGGCTTCATCTCGACGTAGGTGATGTCGGTCAACTCGTCGACGGCGAACTTGGTCAGCCCAAGCGTGAGCGTGTCGCCATCGAGCTTGTGCCATTCGTGCGTTTCGCTGTAGCGTCGATCGTCGGGGGGGGTCATGACAGCTCCTGAGGGCGGTGTGCGTCGCAACCGGGCGCCTTCTTCCAGCTCCGGGCGCAGCGGCTGTGCACGGAGGGCGATGCTATCGCGCTGCGGGCGTGCTCGCCAAGGAGCAACGGGCAGGGGCCCCGGACCTTCCCTGAACAGCGCGACGCTTCCGCTACAGTAGTTTGCCGAGCCATGCTTCGTCTGCTTTCCACGAGGTCGTACGCGGAGCGGATCGCGGATGCGTCAAGCGGCGTGACGCTGCTGGACCTTCCTCGTTTTGCCCGCGAACGATTCGCCTTCCGGGGGCTGTGCGTTTCGACGGAGCAGCTGGCTGGGGCGGACGAGCAGACGCTGCTCGCGCTGCGCGAAGCGGGAGACAAGGCCAGTTGCCCGACGCTGGCCTTGCAGGAGCCTGCGCCCCTGGCCTTGGCGGGGCTCGACGTCGCTCGGGCTGAAGAGGCGCAACGGCGGCTGCTTCGCGTGGTGCGGGCGGCGCATCTGTTGGGATGCAGTTCCCTGATCGTCAGGCTCGCACCGCCGGAGGAAGAGGCGGGCGCCGACGCGACGCTGGACCGATTGGCGGCGAGGCTGCGGTCCTGCGTCGAGGCTGCGGAGCGATTGGAGTTGAACCTGTTGCTGGCGCCCACCTCGGGGATTTTCGCCTCCTCCGAGGGGCTGTCGGAGACCATCAAGAAGGTGGGCGGCTTTCGCATGGGCTCCGCCCCCGACTTTGAAGCAGCAGCCCAGGCGGAGGACCCCGCCGACGCAGTCAGGCAGCTGACCCCCTACGCCTCGTGCGTCATCGTCTCTTCCTTGGAGTTCACCCCGCGAGGGAGGCACAAGGCGTACGACATCGTGGCGATGGTGCGCAGCTTGCTCGAGCTGGGGTACGACGGGCCCATCGTCATCGAGCATCGAGGCGGGGGGGATCCGGACAAGGCCGTCACCCATGCGCTGGCCTGTGTCGATGCCGCCCTGGAGGAGGCGCAGGCGTGACAGCTGCGTCGTCGGAGGCGCGTCAGCCGCTGCTGGTGACGATCGATGGTCCTGCGGGGGTGGGCAAATCCAGCGTCGCCCGGGCCTTGGCCAAGCGGCTGGGAGCGGCCTTTCTGGACACTGGGGCGATGTACCGCGCCGCTGCGGCCCTGGCCCTGGAGGCTGGGGTGGATCTCAACGACGGCGACGCTGTCGCCAGACTGCTCCAAGAGGCGGACCTGCGTTTCGACTTCGCGAAGGACCCCCCCGAGCTGTTGGCGCACGGTCGCAGCGTGACGCACAGGCTGCGCGACCCGGACGTCTCGCAGGCGGTCTCGCCCGTCTCGGCTCTGCCCCAGGTGCGCCAGGTGCTGGTGGCGCTGCAGCGGAAGATCGCCTCGCAGCAGCCACGGCTGGTCAGCGAGGGCCGCGATCAGGGCTCGATCGTCTTTCCCCAAGCGGACGTGAAGATCTATCTGGACGCGACAGCTGCGGAGCGGGCCCGCCGTCGCGCCGCGCAGCTGCGCTCCGCTGGTCGCGACGTGGACGTGGAGGCGGTCGAAGCCGCCATCCGTCAGCGCGACCAACGCGACACGACCAGGCCCGTGGGGCCGCTCATCAAGCCGCCCGACGCAGTCGTGCTCGACACGACGGGCCTGCGCTTCGAGGAGACGATCGATCAGCTGGAGGCGATCGTCCGCAGGCAGCAGGCAGGGAGGCGGACGTGAGGGCCCAGCTGGGCCGTCGGGATGTCGACCGCAGCCTGTCCCGAGCCAGGCGGCTGTGGTACGAGCTGTGCAGGCCGGTGGCGGCGACGGGGCTGGGGCTGGCCTTCAGCGTGCGTCGGTGGTGGCGGGGGCCTGTTCCCGCTGCAGGGCCGCTGCTCGTCGTCGCCAACCACCAGTCGTATCTGGATCCGCCTCTTGTGGGGTTGGCGGTGCACAACCGCCCGCTGCGGTATGTCGCGAGGGAGGGCCTGTTCCGCTCGCGCGCGCTGGGGCCGTTGATCCGTTCGCTCAACGCCGCTCCTGTCGCGGAAGGAGGCAGAGCGGACGTCCGCTCGATGCGCGCGGTGCTCGAGGCTCTGCAGTCGGGAGGGGCTGTGCTGCTTTTCCCCGAGGGAACGCGCACGCCCGACGGGTCGGTGCAGCCCTTTCGCAAGGGGGTCGGGCTGCTGCTGAAGCGGGCCCGTTGTCCGGTGCTGCCTGTGGGCATCGCCGGGGCCTATGAAGCGTGGCCGCGCAGCAGCAGGTTGCCGAGGCTGGGCGGGCCGGTGCACGTCGTCGCGGGGCGGACGCTGCAGCCCGACTCCCTGCTGGCCCGCGGCGCCGAGGCGGCGCTGGAGCAGCTGCGCGAGGTGGTCGTCGAGCTGCACGCGGAGGCGAAGCAGCGCCGAGCGTTGCAGTGCAGCGTGGTATGACGTCGGGACGGCGGAGCGCGCTGGCCGCTGTGCAACAACCCAGCGAGAAAGCGGCGCGGACGGGGTCTCGGGGTTTCCCCCGCGGAGAGCGTCTGCGTTGCGCCCGCGCCGCTGCATTGTGGCTGGCCTGACGAGTCAGTCAGGGGGAAGGCGGCCAGCCCTCTCTCCCGCTCCAGCCTCTCTCGGGCGGATGGGCTTTCGCCCCTCCAGCCCCATATTCGCAGCGCCAGCGGGGGGGTTCCCCCCATTTCCGAAAATCTGTGGCCAGCAGGACCAGGAAGCTGCCTCGTGAGGCCCCGTGTGCGCGCTGCCGAGGTGTGAGGCTAGAGTCGACCCGATGGAGGATCCTGCAGGCGTGTTCTCCCCCGTGCGTGATCGAGGCCCTCTCCGCGTGCAGGATGTGGGGGCGATCGACTATGCGTCGGGGATGGCGCTGCAGGAGCGCATCCATGCGGAAGTGCTCCGCTGGCGCAGCGAAGCGGATGCGCCCCGTGTCGGCGCGCTGCTGCTGCTGGAGCACGATCCGCCGGTCGTCACCATCAGCCGCAGGCCCGAGGCGGCCGAGCATCTGCTGGCGAGCCCCGAGCAGCTGGCCTCCGAGGGCGTGCAGGTGGCGCGCACCAACCGCGGCGGCGACATCACCTACCACGGGCCGGGACAGCTGGTGGCCTATCCCATCGTGGACCTCAACAGGTTGGGGCTCAATCTGCACGGGTACATGCGCTGGCTGGAGGAGATCGTCATCCGCGTCTGCAGGCGATTCGGCGTGCAGGCCCATCGCGACGCCTGCGCCACGGGCGTGTGGGTGGGCGGCGAGGGCGCCGGGAGCGCCGCCAGCGGCGGAAGGAAGATCTGCGCCATGGGCGTGCGCGTGCGCAAGTGGGTGACCATGCACGGCCTTGCGCTCAACGTGCGGACGAACCTGCGACACTTCGACCTGATCGTGCCTTGCGGCCTTGCTGGAAGAGGCGTGACGAGCCTGGCGCAGGAGCTGGGCGAGGCGCGCTGTCCGACGATGCCCCAGGTCAAAGAGGCGGTGGCGGAGGCGTTCCGCGAAGCAATCCGAGAGCAGCTGCGCAGAGCAGCGGTGTCAGGGCGTCGCGGTTGACGCGGGCGGATTCGTCGCAGGGTGCGGCGGCGCCGGGTGCGCCTCGTCTCGATGCGCCAGGGTGAAGATCACCAGCGCCGCCATGGCCACGACCACAGCCGCCAGCGCCGCCAGCAGGACCGTGTTGGCGGAGAGACGCCGAGGCTGGGGAGGCGGAGGCATCGCTGTCCAGTCTACCCCGCTGCCCAGTGACGCTCACGGCAGCCCGGGCGCCCAGAGATAGTGGAAGCCAGGCGTCAGCAGGCTCGAGCCCAGCTGCGCTTCGAGCGTCACCCGCGCACCGCTGGACGCCGGGGTGGAGGCAGGCGACGCAGCTACGGGCGCCGAGCTCGGAGCGAGCGACGCCTGGGCGTAGGGGCTGTGCGGAGCGGACCTGCCGCTGTAGTACATCACCAGCGTGGCGCGGGCGATCCCCGCCAGTCGCTTGGCAGCTTCGAACGCCTCGCGGACCCCGCCCACAGCGTCGACGAGTCCGAGATCCGCAGCCTGCTGGCCTGTGAAGACCCTGCCGTCGAGCAGCTCGTCAGCCTGGGCGGCGTCGAAGGCGGGTCTGCGCGACAGCACGAGCTGGCGGAAGCGCTGGTACAACGCGTCGACTTGCTGTTGGAGCAGGGCATAGTGCTCCTGGCGAGGGGGGGCGAAGGGGTTGGCAAGGTCCTTGTTGGGGCCGCTGGTGATGGCCCGAGGCTGCACCCCGAAGCGCGTCAGGGCCTCGTGCACGTTGAACGTCTGGAAGAGCACCCCCACCGAGCCTGTGATCGTCGTCGGCTCAGCCAGGATGCGGTCCGCTGCGAGAGAGATGTAATAGCCCCCGCTGGCGGCGACCTCTCCCATGGAGACGACCACAGGCTTCCCCGTTCGCTCTCGGAAGCGGGTGATCTCTCTGTAGAGGATGTCCGAGCCTGTCACGCTGCCGCCTGGCGAGTTGACGCGAAGGACGACGGCCCGGACGTGCGGGTCTTTCGAGGCCCGCTCGAGCGACGCGACAAGACGATCGACAGGGTTGGGGCCTCCGCCCAGCAGGCCGGGCGGCTGGGGGGCGTCAGCGATCAGGCCGGTGAAGGGGATCAGCGCCACAGCGGCGGTCCCTGCCCCCGGGTCCCGCTGCACGACGCGCTCATGGACGCCCTCACGGGCGAAACCCACGTCGAAGCTCACGCGAAGCGGCGCGCAGCTGCTCAGCAGGGAAGCAGCAGCGGCGCTCAGAAGGGCTTCTCGCCAGCGCGTCATGCGGACAGGTATCGGCGAGGCATGGGGCTGCGCCTTGACGCCAGGCTGGGCCCCAAGCCCGGCGCGGCCCAACAATGCCGTGATGCGCGAGCCCCCGCTGCCCAAGCCCGCTGAGGACGTCGCGCCGCCGCATGAGCCTGTGCTGCTCGAGGAGACGCTGCAAATGCTCGCGCCCAGTGCGGGCGAGGTCTGCATCGACTGCACAGCGGGAGGCGGTGGACACGCCTGCGCGATCGCCTCGCAGCTGGGGCCGACGGGAACGCTGGCGCTGCTCGACGTCGACCCTGCAGCGCTGGCCGTTGCGGAGGAGCGGGTGCGCAAGGTCTGCGCAGCTCCCGCTGTTCTCTCCAGGCGGATCAACTTCGCCCAGGTCCAGCAGGTTGCGGAAGAGGAGGGGCTCGTCGCGGACATGCTGCTTGCCGACGTCGGCTTCTCCTCGATGCAGATGGACGATCCTGCCCGAGGCTTTTCCATGAAACGCAACGGGCCGCTGGACATGCGGCTCGATCCGGAGGCGCTGGTGACGGCGCGCGACATCGTCAACACAGCCAGTGAGCAGGAGCTGGCGGCGATCTTTCGCGACTATGGCGAGGAGCCAGCGGCGCGGATCGTTGCGCGAAAACTTGTCGCTGCGCGCAGGGACAAGCCGATGGAAACCACCGAGGAGCTGGCGGAGCTGGTCCGCTCCGCGGTGCGCCGGAGGCGCGCCGGAACGCGCATCGACCCCGCCACGCGCGTCTTTCAGGCGCTGCGGATCGCGGTCAACGATGAACTCGGGGCGCTGGAGGCGCTGCTCGGTTCGGTGGAGCGCGCCGCGTTCGAAGCGGCGCGAGGGGGCGCCAGCTGGCTTGCGCCAGGGGCGCGCGTGGGAGTCATCGCGTTTCACTCGCTCGAGGATCGCTTGGTCAAGCGGGCCTTCGAGCGCATCGCAAGGAGCGGCGCAGCGACGACGCTGACGAGGAAACCCGTTCGCCCCTCGCCAGAGGAGCAGGCCCGCAACCGCCGCTGCCGCTCCGCCAGGCTTCGGGTGATCAGGGTGGCGAAGGGACCATGAGGCGTCGCCCGCAGTGCGGGCGCGACGGGCACACCGGCGCTTGGCGCCTTTGCTTGCAGGGACGCAAGCCATGACGCGCGAACACAAACTGGCTCTGATCCTGGGCTTCGCTGTCACGCTCGTGGTGGGGATGCTGCTGTCGGACCATTTCTCCAAGGCGTCGCAGGCGGACCTGGCTTCCCCTGCGGCGCAGTCGGCTTCGCCGTCGCTGTCCACCGCAGCAGCGTCGACCGGAGCGGGCGCTTCGACCGCAGTCCAGAGCGCCGAGGCGCCCTTGCTGGACGAGCCCTTGCCTGCAGGCGCCGAGAGCGCCTTGCGCGATCCGTTGCTGCTGGCCGACGCCCCCGCGGGCACGCAGGGGGTCACGCTCGAACGCCTCAGCGCGCAGCGTCAGCAGCGGAAGGCTGCGCCCGTTCGACAGACCGCCTTCACCCCCGCTGCGCAGCTGACGACGGCGGAGGCCCCCCGCGCCACTCCGCAGCCAGCGGCGACGCGTCGGTGGGTCGTGCAGCCAGGCGACACGCTCTGGAGCATCTGCGTCGATGCGTACGGCGACGGCTCGCTGCACAGGAGCGTGGCGTTGTACAACCGCGACAGATTGGGACCAAGCGGAGTGCTCCGCGCAGGCCAGACGCTGCTGCTGCCTCCCAGGTCCATGCTGACAGGCGCCGTCGCGCCGTCTGCGCGATCCGCCGCCTCCAGAAAGCCCGCGCAAACGAGCGAGTCGTCCTCTTCCAGCCACCGAACCTACGTCGTGCAGCGGGGGGACACGCTCAGCGAGATCGCCATGCGGCGGCTCGGGTCCGTCAGGCGCATGGGCGAGATCCTGGCGCTCAACCGCGACATCCTCGAGGACGCGGACGACATCCGTCCCGGCATGACGCTGAAGCTTCCGCCGCGATGAGCCGCGAGGTTCGCGCCGAGGTGGTCCGTCGGTGGACGCTGCTCAAGGCGGCAGTGTTGCTGTCGACGCTCGTGGGAGTAGGGGCCCAGACGCTTTCACTGCGACAGCGGAGGCTGGACGCTGCTTCCGCCATGCTCCGAGCCCATGAGGAGCTGCTCGAAGCCCAATGGGCCGCGACGAGCCTCGAGGCCGAGATCGCTCAACGGACCACGCCCGAACGCCTCGAGCGCTTGGCGCATGGGTTGCAACTGGCGCCTGTCGCGATCGAAAGCGCTCTGGACGACGCGCCGCAGGACGAGCCGCCGACGGCCACTGTGGCGCAGGCGGACGACGCAACCGTTCTGGAGGATGCGCGGTGAAACAGCGGGGCGCTGCCCGAACGCTGTGGCGCAGCGGGGATCGCGCCTCGCGATGCGCCGTGTGTGTGGCGATCGGGTTCTCGGCGCTCGCGGTGGCGGTGCTGGGCAGAACCATGGGCCTGATGCTGCAGCCGCCCGAGCCTGTCGAAAGGCTGCTCGCCGCCAGGGAGAGGCTGCAGCGGCAGACGCCGTTGCGCGCCGCGGTCGTCGACCGCC
Source organism: uncultured Phycisphaeraceae bacterium (assembly GCA_964408965.1). GTDB lineage: Bacteria > Planctomycetota > Phycisphaerae > Phycisphaerales > UBA1924 > CAYPBL01. The sequence goes on from CAYPBL010000010.1 coordinate 17,278, forward strand.
GAGGCAGGCCCGTGGCGGTGACGACCCCCGCATGGCGGGCGATACTCGATCCCGCTGCGCTCCCTGCTGACGAAGCGCAACTCGACGCGCTCGCTGTGGACCTCTGTCGGGCGCTGGACGAGCCTTGCGACAGCCTTCGCGAACGCATCGTGCGGGCGCAGCAGCGGTCGCGTCGTCGCGCCCGACGAGGCCAGGCGCCGCTGCGTTACGTCAGGCTCAGCGGCCAGCTGGATCAGGCGCAGGTCGAGGCGCTGCGATCGCTTTCCACGCCCGCGGTGTGGGTCGAGCGGTACGCGTCCCGAACGACCACAGGCAGCGCAGCCCTGGCGCCGCTGGTGGGCAAGGTCGGCGCGGACGGCGCAGGGCTGCTGGGCGTGGAGGCGATGCGCGACGCTGTTCTCAAAGGAAGGAATGGCGCAATGCGCATCGTGCGCGACGCGTGGGGAAGGCCGCTGTGGCTCGAAGCGCAGCGATACACCCCCCCCAAGCAGGGCAAACCCATCAGGCTCACTCTCGACCTCGCCGTGCAGCGAATCGTCGAGGAGGAGCTGGCCCGGGGCGTCGCTGAGGCCGACGCTGCGGGCGGAAGAGCCGTGGTGGTCGATCCCGCGTCGGGAGAGATCCTGGCGATGGCCGACGTGCTGCATTGCCCTGCAGAGGCGATCGAGCCGCCAGACGGCGTCGTGGCGTCGCAGGCCTCCCCAGCCGAAACGAACGTGCGCTACCGAGGCTTCGACTGCAAGGAAGCCGCTGACCCGTCGCTGCGCAGGCTGCGGACGCTCGAAGACGTGTACGAGCCTGGCTCCACGTTCAAGCCGTTCGTCTGGGCGACCGTCACCGAACGCGGACTGCTCGATCCTGCGGACATGATCGACACCGAGGGAGGGCGCTGGCGCACGTCCTATGGCAGGCGGATCGAGGACGTCGTCAAGCGGGACAGACAAAGCTGGAAGGAGGTGCTGGTCAACTCCTCCAACATAGGCATGGTCAAGGCGGCGGCGATGCTTTCCCCGCAGCAGCTGCACGATGCGATCGTGTCCTTCGGATTCGGCTCGCGGACGGGGCTGGGGCTGGCCTCGGAGGCTCCCGGGCTTGTCACGCCGCTTTCCCGGTGGACCAGACACACCCACACGAGCGTGGCCTTCGGGCAGGAGGTGGGGGTGACAGCGGTGCAGATGGCCCGGGCCTTTTGTGTTTTCGCCCGTGAGGGAGCGCTTGTGGGAACGCTTCCCTCCCTCTCGTTGCTGGAGGATTCGGAGCCCGCTTCGTCGCTCCAGGTGCGGGTGCTTTCGCCTTCGACGGTGCGGAAGGTCAGGGAGGCGCTGGGCGAGCTGGCGCGACGCGTGGACCAACGGCTGTTGCGCGAAGGGGTTCTGGCGCTTCCACCTCGCTACAGCATGTTCGGCAAGAGTGGAACAGCGGACCTGCCGCACCCCAAGGGGCGCGGCTATCTCAAGGGGCAGTACGTCTCGAGCTTCATTGCAGCCGCTCCTGCCCAGGATCCCCAGCTTGTCGTGCTGGTGGTGATCGACGATCCAGGCCCCGAGACGATTCGCAGGCGCAGACACTATGGCTCGTGGACTGCAGGGCCGGTGGTCAGGCGCATCGTCGAGCGCGCATTGCCCTACCTGGGGGTGGCTCCCGATCTGCAGGAGTCGCGCTCCGCGGCGCAGCGTCCTGTTCACGCAGCGGCGTTGACGACCGAGCAGGCGGGATAACGCACGCGCACGTGGGCGCCGTGGCGGCCGTCGGCTCGAGGACCGATTTCGAAGACGCCCCCCAGCTCGCGCACGATCTGAACGCACAGCGCCAGGCCCAGTCCAGAGGCGCCAGGCTTGGTCGTCACGCCGGGCGCCAACGCCTGCTCAGGGGGGATCGTCAGACCTGGGCCGTCGTCAAGCACGTCGATCTCGACGAGCGGGCCGCCCGTGGGGGGGGTGGCCAGCTCCGCGACCAGTAAGACGCGTCCGCCTGGAGGCGTCGCTTCGAGGGCGTTGCGCAGCGTGTTGGCCACCACAGCGTAGACGGGGCCTGCCTGCGTGAGGATCAGCCGAGGTGAACACTCGACGAGCAGCTCGACTCCCGCTTCGCGAGCCTCCGGAAGCAGCGCCGCCGCTGTGTGGTGGATGGCCTCGACGATGGAGCACGTCTCGACCGCAGCGGCGCGACCGTGCGCGACGGCCTCAGCCAACAGGGCCATGCGCTCCAGCGCCCGAGCAGCGACATCCAGCCGTTCCGCTGCTTCGTCGTCGCAGTGCGAAGCCAGCGCTGCGCGGGCGTCGTGCAGACACCGCTGGGCGCCTTCGGTCAGCAGACGCAGTTCGTGGGAGATGGTGGGCAGCGCCGCCAGTTGCATCGCCTGCTTCGGCAGGCTCGGCGTGTGCTTCGAACCACGAGGCGCCATCGCTGGGAGCATCGGCCAGAGAGGGCGGTGTCTGAAACCAAAGAAGACGCCAGGCTGCAGCGGCGCAGATCCTTCAGCTGATCGCCCACATGCGCCAGGCGGCCAGCAGCATGACTGCGACCAACACCGCGCGAACCACGGGCAGCGGCAGGGCGTGCGAGAGTCGGGCGCCCAGCCATGAGCCCCCCATCGCGGTCGGAGCCAGCGCAGCGAAGACGGCAAGCGCTTGCGTCGCGGTGTAGCCGTGCTGCGAGAGGGTGCTGATGCGAGCCGTCGCGCCGACCAGCGCCGTCAGACACATGGCGGCGCTGGTGGCCCCGATGCACTGCCGAAGCGGGGCGCGGCAGATGGTCTGGATGAGGGGAATGGTCAGAATGCCTCCCCCGATGCCCAGCAGCCCTGCGCTGAAGCCCATCGCTGCACCGACCACGCTGCACCGCGCCCAGGTGATTCGCGCCTGAGCCGAGGTGGGCTCAGGGCTGCGGCGGATCGTCCTGCTGATGTTCATCCCCGCCACATAGAGCAGAAACACCGCGAAGAGTTTGCGCAGCATCGAGCCGTCAAGCCGGTTCGCCAGCGCCACGCCCGCGACGATGGCCACGGTCGCAGGGACGAGCATGCGCACAAGAATCTCTCTGCGGACGGCGCCCTTGCGGGCGTGCGTCAGCGCCGCAGGGGCCGCCACCACAACGTTCACCGCCATGGCGGAGGCTTGGAAGAGGTGCTGACTCTGCGGCCCTGCATTGTGAAAGGCGAAGGCCAGCCCGGGAATCATGACCACGCTGCCTCCGATCCCGAGCAGCCCGCCCAGGGCGCCCGCCAGCAGCCCCACCGCCGCGACGAGCAGCGCCTCGGACAGACCGATCTGCAAGGATTGAGCCAGCACGGGCGGATGCTAGCCCCCTGCGTCCAGGCTGGTTGCGCGACGCTCGTGTAGCATCGACGTCGCTGTGGACGAGCTGCTGGGCATCGTGACCTGCACCTTCAACCCTGCGGTGGACCGCGTGCTGGAGGCGCCAGGCTTTGCGGTGGGCAAGCACGTGCGCGCCCGTCGCGTGGCTCTCTTTCCTGCAGGGAAGGGGGTGAACGTCTCGCGCGTCCTGGCCACGCTGGGACGACGCTCCATCGCCACGGGATTTGTCGGCCGCAACGAGTTGGCCATGTTCGAGGAGCACCTGGAGCGTGCGGGAAAGGGATTGGCGGTGAGCCAGTTCCTCGTCGTCCGACACCGCACACGCGACAACACCACCATCATCGACCCCGTCAACGAGACCGAGACGCATGTCGTGGACGAGGGCTTTCCTGTGCAGCCCGACGATGTGCAGCGGATCGCCAGCAAGCTCTCCATGCTCTCGCGCGAGGGGGTGGCGATGGTCTTCGCAGGGTCGCTCCCGCCGGGCCTCTCGGGCGAGGCGCTCCTGGCCATGCTGCAGCGCAGCGCGGAAAAGGGCGCACGGCTCGTGGTCGATCTCAGCGACGACGCCTTGGCGTCCGTCGCAGGCAAGCAGCGCATCTGGCTGGGCAAGTTCAATCAGCAGGAACTGGCCCAAGCCGCCGGACAGGCTGTCGAGGACGACGACAGTTTCGTCCGTGCAGCTGAGTCCCTGTTGACCACCCGAGGCGGCTGGGTGGATGTGGTCCTGGCCTCACGGGGCGCAGAAGGCGCAGGCGTCTTCACCGACGCAGGGGCCTACCTGGGCAAGGTAGGCGTCCATCCGGGCAGGATCCTCACCAGCGTCGGCTGCGGCGACGCGCTCCTGGCAGGCGTCCTGCACAGCTACTTCACCACAGGCGATTGGCGACAGGCCCTGCGCGAGGGATTGGCGGTGGCCACCGCCAACGCGATCGTCGAGGAGGCTGGCGCGCTGCAGCTGGACGACGTCGAGGAGTTCCGCGCCATGGCGATTCTCGAGCCTGTCCAGGCTGCGCGGCGGTGAGCGGGCCGCTGTGGACAACCTGTCGCTGACAGGGCGGCGCCCGCGCCGACGCTCGTCCGAAAAAAACGCCTGTGTCGTCGCGCCGACCGCGGGCAGCGCCTGCGCGAGGCGCGCAGACAGCAGAGCTGGACCTCTCGGCCGCCTTCTGCCCCTGTCGCCTCGGCGTCTGGCTGAAGAGGGGGTACGCTGAACAGGCCGGTCGCTCTGTGGTGGGGACTGCAGAGACGGCGGGAGCGGAAGACCGCTCGCGCAGGGAAGCGCCAAGACAGGACGACGCCATGAGACCAGACGCCCACAAGGCGGGCGGATCGGCTGCGCGATCCGTGCGCCCCACGATCAGCCTCGTCAACTGCACATCAGCTGTCGTGCTCGTCGCCGCGAGCGCCGTCGTCGCCAAGGAGGCCGCTACAGCCAGGCGCCCTGGACCGCTTCCGCTCGTCGCTGCGACCGCGACAGCTGCTCCTACGCAGCCGTCCGCCGACGCCAGCGTCGCCGTCGATGCAGAACGTCCGCTGCTGGCGCCGACGAACGCGGCCATCCGTTACTTCGACGGTCGCCCTGTCAGGCCTGTGCGGACGATTCGCATGCGCGTCACCGCCTACAGCCCCGACGCGCAGTCCTGCGGCAAGTGGGCTGACGGCGTCACCGCAAGCAACAAGAGCGTCTGGACGAACGCAGGCAAGCTCGTGGCGGCCGACACGTCGCTGCTGCCCCTGGGCTCGCTGGTGAGCGTGCCTGGCTACGACGGCGGGGCCATTGTCCCTGTGCTCGATCGAGGGGGCGTCATCAAGGGACAGCGACTGGACGTGCTCTACCCCACCCACGAAGCGGCGCTGCAATGGGGTGTGCAGGAGCTGGACGTCGTCGTCTGGGAATATGTCGATGCCGACGGCGGCGCGTAAGCGCGCTCCTACCATGTGCATCGGTGCTTGCGCCCGGGCCATCCCGCAGACCCTCCACCATCGAAGAGCTGCTCAGTCCGGAGCTGCTGGCGCAGCTCAAACGCCTTGATTTTCGCAGCAATAAGGTGTTTCAGGGCCTGCTGCAGGGCGAACGTCGCTCCAAACGCAAAGGAAGCTCCGTCGAGTTTGCGGATTTCCGCCCCTACGTGCCAGGCGACGATGTCCGCAGAATCGACTGGAAGGCCTATGCCCGGCTGGAACGACTCTTCCTCAAACTGTTCGTCGCGGAGGAGGACCTGACGGTCCATCTGGTGGTGGACCGCTCAGCGAGCATGGACGCGGGCGAGCCGAACAAGCTCATTTTCGCCCAGAAGGCGGCGCTGGCCCTGGGCTGGATCGCCCTGGCGCGCAACAACAGACTCCTTGTCAGCGCCTTCGGCCGCACAGGCGTCGAATACCTCGATCCGCTGCGGGGAAGCGGCAATCTCAGCAGGTTGGCCCGGTTCACGCTGCAGGCGATGCTGCCCGAAGCTCCTGAAGAAGAAGGGGAAGGAGGCGGACGCGCTGCCTTCGACGTCGCCCGAGTCCTGCGCGCGATCGTGCAGCGGACCAGCGGCTCGGGGGTGATCGTCCTGCTCAGCGACGTGCTCTACGACGCTGGATTGGAGCGGGGGCTCGACGCCCTGGCCGCTGCTGGGCGATTCGACGCGCACCTGTTGCAGATCCTCTCGCCTGACGAGCTCGATCCTGAGCGGGCTCCCGGCGCGGGCGTCGTCGGCGATGTTCGTCTGGTGGATGTCGAGAGCGGCGCAGGGCTGGAAGCCACGGTGAGCCGCGCACTGATCCGGCAGTATCGCGCCAGACTCGAACAGCACTGCGCCCGGATCGAGAAAGCCGCCAAGGCGCGTTCGATCGACTGGACGCTGATCCCCAGCGACGCGTCGCTCTCGACGCTGTTGCTCAAGACGCTTCGCCTCAAGGGGCTTGTGGGGTAGAGACGGCGCCTGCGTTGGACGGTTGTGTTGCGGAGGGACCCTGGTCCCCAGCGGGAGGCTCGGGCTCCTTCGGTCTGAGGACCAGCACGCGGTCGTTAGGCCAGCGAATCCATTGGCTGACGATGCGCCAACGCTTGGCCTGCGCCGGGTGGCGCTTGGAGAAAGCCCGCCAGCGGTCTTCGTCCGCCAGAACGACGACGCGATCCCGTGGTCCCTGTGCAGCGATGGGCACGCCGTCGTCGTCGGCGATGCGCACCAGTTCGCGTCCAAGGTAGAAGGTGATGGTGGGGTCGCGAAAGCCGAAACGGTGCACGACGGGCTCCGCAGGCGCCGTGGCCAGGCGGATCTCCTGGACAAGCGTGGCGGCGTTGGAGGGAGTGCGCACCTCGTCCTCGACCTCGAAGGCCCACAACCAGCTGGCGACGAACGCCAGCCAGGCGACGACGAGCGCGCGCTGGCGCAGCGCTGGCTCGCGGCGCCATTGCAGATTCGTCCAGACGATCACAGGGGGAAGCAGCGCGAAGACGATCGCCTGGGGCAGAAACGCAGGCGCCAACGCTGCGGCGCCGCCGATCGCCGCCGTCGCCATCACGACGGCGCCGATCAGCAGCCCCAGCGTCACTGCAGGGGGCCTGCGGGGCGCAGCGAACCGCGCCAGCGTCGGCCCACCCGTCTGCACGGCGGAGCGAGGCAGCAGCGCATCGACCGCAAGCGCCGTGGCCACGGCCAGCGGCGGGGCCATCGGAAGCAGATAGCTGGGCAGTTTTCCCGCGATGAGCGAGAACATGACAAAGGGCAGCCAGACGGCGAGGCCCAGCAGCGTGGCGATGTCGCCGCGGCGCAGCCTTGCGCCGAGACTGCGCAGCGGATCGTTGAGTCCGGGCAGCCTGAGCATGGCTGATGCGGGAAAGAGCCCCCCAAGAAAGATCGGAATGTAGAACCAGAGCGGCTTGGGATGGTCGCCGCTGCCCGCAGCGCGGTCGAGCGTCTCGTGCCGCCATATCTCCAAGGCCTGAGGCTGCTGGCGGATCACCATCGCCGCCCATCCCACAGCGGGCAGGAGCGCCAACGGCAGCCCGAGAGGAATCCATAGCGCAGCGATTGCCCGCCAGCGTCCCGCCAGCGCATGCCAGACGACGAGCAGTCCGACGGGAACCAGCCCCAGGGGTCCCTTGGTCATCACGGCCAGCGCCGTGCCGAGCCACAGCGCCGTAAGCCATCGCTTCCTCCGCTCCACGGCATGCAGGGCGCCAGCCACGAGCGCGACCGTCCAGAAGAGCGTCAGCAGGGCGTCGGTGCTGGCGAGTCTGCCCATGACGAGGAACAGCGGTGTGACGCTGAGCAGGCACGCAGCGATCGTTCCCACACGCCTGCCCCACAGACGCGCAGCGAACCATGCAGTCAGCAAGAGCGTCAGCGTCGCAGCGAGCAGCGACGGGGCGCGGGCGGCGCCTTCGGTCGGGCCGAACACACGCATGCACAGCGCCTGCAGCCAGTAGGTCAGCGGCGGTTTGGTCAGATGGGGCCTGCCTTCGTAGGTGGGAACGAGCCACGAGCCCCCTTCCGCCATGACCCTGCTCGCGCTGGCGTAGCGGCCCTCGTCAGGGGTGTACAGCGGATGGTCCGCGGCGCTGAACCACAGGACCAGCGCCGCCAGCGCAACAAACAGCAGCCACACAGCGTCGAGGGGACGATGCGCGCTGGAGGCGCCCTGCTCCGTCGCTGCAGAAGGATCGCCGCTGCTCACCGGGCGTGTTCTGCCTGCGAAGCGTTGGTTTCGTCGGGGGCCGGTCGCGCCGAAGCGTTGAGTGTGGCCAAGAGCTCGTCGTCCACTCCCAGGAACTCACACATGTAGCGGTCGTAGACGGCGCTGTCCTCGTCGCGAGAGAGGTCCAACCGCAGCTCGTTGATGATCTTGGTCCCCTGGGCGATCCACGCCCGCCAGGTCTGCGCGGAGATGTTCTCGTAGATCCACTGGCCCAGCGGGCCCTTGAAGGGAGGGGCGGGCAGCTGCTGGCCAGGCATGCCTGTGCGGGCGCAGACGAAGTCCCCTTCGCCTGCAGCGGCGGGAGTGTTCTGCGTCGGCTGGGCGGGTTCAGGCGCTGGCGCTCCCAGGGATTCGAGCAGCTGGCGCATCGCCTGGGCGGGCATGCGGTCGCCCCGCTGCTCCGCCTCGCGCACGCCTCGGGTGAGGGTGTCGATCGCCTGTTCGCGCAGCCCTGCCTCGACCAGGGCCTCTCCCGCCAACTGCCACGCCTTGCTCATGGCTGGAGCCAGCTCGACACAGCGGAGAAAGGCCTCCGCAGCTTCGCGGTGCCTTCCCGCCTGGCTGTAGGCCTGGCCCAGGCTGAAGTGGGCCATCTCGTTGTCGGGATCCGCCTGCGCCATGTTCTCGAAGCGGGCGATGCGTTCCTGGACGTCCATGCAGGGGGCCTCCTCGTGCATGCGTGTGCGATGCTAGCCAGCTGCGCTCGCTGAGGCTGCTGCGGGCGAAGGCGGCCCCCGCGGCTACGCTTGTCCGCACGATGGGCGGCGATGCGCTGAATGTGGAGCTGGGGGGGCTTGCGCTGGGCGCCCCTGTCGTGCTCGCTGCGGGGGCCTCGGGCTATGTCGATGAGCTGGCGGAAGTGGTCGACCTCTCGATGGTCGGGGCTGTAGTCGCCAAGTCCCTGACCCGCGAGCCGCGACAGGGCAATCCGACGTGGCGGATCGTCGAGACCCGCTGCGGCATGCTCAACGCGATCGGGCTGGCCAATGTGGGCGTCGAGCGCTTCTGCGAGGAGCATGCGCCGCGGATCGCCCGTTGCCCGTGCAAGGTGATCGGCTCGGTCGCAGGCCACAGCCTGGAGGAATATGCCTCCGTGGCCAAGCAGCTGGCGGTGGTCGAGGGGTTGGCGGGAATCGAGGTCAATGTCTCCTGTCCCAACGTCGCGGGAGGAAGGCAGTTTGGCGACACCGCTGAGGGGGTCCGTGCAGCGACGTCGGCGGTCGTCGAGCAGGCGGGGGGGCGTGCGGTCTTCGTCAAGCTGCCGCCGGTCACGACCGGCGCGCCCGGGGCGTCGATCGTGGACCTGGCGGGGGCTGCGCTGGAGGCGGGCGCCGCGGGGCTGACCATCGCCAACACGATTCCGGGAATGGCCATCGACGTCGAGGCGCGCAGGCCGCGGCTGTCGACGTGGACGGGCGGCTACAGCGGCCCGGGGATTCATCCCGTGACATTGGCCCTGGTGTGGCGTGTGCATCGGGAGCTGGGCGGGGAGACAGCGATCATGGCGGCGGGGGGGGCGCTGACGTGGCAGGACGCAGCGGCGTATCTTCTCGCAGGCGCCCGCGCCGTGCAGCTGGGCGCGGCGCTCTTCGTCGATCCCAAGGCGCCCGAGCGCATCGTCACGGGGCTGAGACGCTGGGTGAAGAGGCAGGGCGTCTCGAGCGTAGCTGAGCTCGTCGGCGCCCTGGAGCCGCCGGAGATCGAGCCTGCATGACTGTCGCGGCGCCGCTGAGCGACGAGGAGCGTCGGCGCTTCGACGCTCTGCTCGAAGAGGTCCTCGCGGAGCTCCCCGAGGAGCTGCTGGCGCGCTTCGAGGAGATTCCGCTGATCGTCGAGGATGCGCCCTCGGCGCAGCTCATGCGACAGCTGGGCGTGGAGCAGCCGGAGCATCTGTGCGGGCTGCACACGGGTGTGGCGCTGACCGAACGCTCGGTGGAGCTGTCAGGCGTGCCCACCGATGAAATACGCATCTTTCGTCGGGGAGTGCTCGCCGCTGCTGGCGGCCGCCTGGCGTCGCGCGAGCGCCTGCTGCGAGAGATTCGCATCACGGTGCTGCACGAGCTGGGGCACCACTTCGGCCTGGACGAGCGCGACCTTGAAGCGTTGGGCTACGGTTGAGCAGGCTTGAGCGAAACGCTCGACCAGCCGATCCATACAATCACCTGCTGCAGCGGTGAGCCAGCTGTGTGCTGCTCGGGCGCAGCGGCGGTGTGATTGCGTGTTGAAAGCGAGGTGGTCGATGGCGGTCTTGAGGTGTGTGCGCAGCTTCGTGGGGGCTCTTGCGCTGGGCGCTGCGGTTGTCGGGGCGTCCCCAACGGCGCAGGCGGACGTGGGCGTGGGATGGATCGAGATCAAGGGGCCGTTGCTGGAGCGGCCCGAGCCCTTCGCTGCGGCGCTGGGGCTGGACGGCGGCATGACGCTGCGCGACGTCGTCGCGGCCCTGCGCGCCGCTGCGGTCAGACCCGATGTGGACGCGGTCGTGATCAGACTCAAGCAGGCGACGCTTGCGCCCTATCAGGTCGAGGAGATAGGACAGGCGGTGCGCGAGGTGCAGGCTGCGGGCAAGAAGGTGCACCTCTTCACCGAGATCTACAACACGGCTGAGACGCTGCTGGCGGCCTATGTCGACGAAGCGATCGTGCAGCCCGGCTCTGCGGTGTCGTTTCCGGGGCTGTACGCGGAGGAGCTGTACCTCGCCGACGCGCTGCGGTGGATCGGCGTCGAGCCCAGCTTCGTGCAGATCGGCAAGTACAAGGGGGCGGAGGAGCCGTTCGTCAACAGTCAACCCAGCGAGCCGTGGAACGAGAACTACTCCCGCCTGCTCGACGAGCTGTTCGACGCCTTGCGCGCGCCCTTCCTGCGCTATCGCCGCATGAGCGACCGCGCGCTGGACAAGGCGATGGAGCAGGCCGTCATGGCCAGCCCCGAGCAGGCGGTCAGGCTCGGCCTTGTCGACGCTGCGGTGGACAGGCTGGACATCGAGTCGCACCTTGCGCAGGAGTACGGCCAGGACGTGCGCTACATCACCGGCCTGACGCCTTCGCGCGGCGGCGGGCTGGACATGGCCAATCCCTTCGCGTTCCTGCAGCTGCTTGCCAATCCGGTGAAGCAGCGGCCGGTGCGCGACACCATTGCGGTGCTGCACATCGACGGGCCCATCGTCGACGGCGCGTCGCAGCCCGCCAGCGTCCTCGGGGGCGCAAGCGTCGGCTCGCTGACGATCCGCAAGGCCCTCAAGCGCATCGAGGACGATCCCCTGGTCAAGGGCCTGATCGTGCGGATCAACTCCCCAGGAGGCAGCGCCATCGCCAGTGAGAGCATTTGGCAGGGGCTGCGCCGTGTCGCCCGGAACAAGCCCGTCTGGACGAGCGTCGGGTCGATGGCGGCTTCGGGGGGGTATTACATCGCTGTCGGGGGCGACCGCATCTTCGTCGATCCTTCGAGCATCGTGGGCAGCATCGGTGTGGTGGGGGGCAAGCTCGCCTTGCGAGGGCTGTACGAAAAGCTGCATTTGCACGCGGTCCCTCGCGCCCGCGGACCACGAGCCAGCCTGCTCAGCGGGCTCGAGCCCTGGACCGAGGAGGAGCGGACCTTCATCCGCCAGCGCATGCAGGAGACGTACGACCTCTTCGTCGACCGCGTCAAGCAGGGCAGGCCCGACATCAACATCCGCAAGACCGCGGAAGGAAGGCTCTTTGCAGGCGAGCACGCTGTGGAGATGCGCTTGGCTGACGACGTGGGCTCGCTGGCGGACGCCCTGGACGCGATGGCGGACGAGCTGGGGCTCAAGGAAGGCGCCTATGACGTGCTCGATTATCCGCTTCCCAAGTCGCTTGACGAGATCCTGCAGGATTTCCTGGGCTTTGGATTGGCGGCGGCGCCTGCTTCGGGAGGCTCCCCGGCGGCGCCGCTGAGGGCGTCGATCAGCGGACAGATCCTGGCGCTGCGCGAGGCGCTGGGGGATCGCCGTTGGCGGCAGCTTCGCGACGCGTTGGCGGCGATGCTGCAGTTGCGCCGCGAGCCCGTGCTGCTCGTCAGCCCCGACGTTCTGCTGCTGCGCTGACGTTGGGGCTCAGCCAGGCTTGACCCGCAGCGCCGCGACGCTCAGCAGGGTGTTGCCCAATCTGTCGGTCAGAGGCCTGCGCTCGACGATCGGACTGTCGATGGGGAGTCTGCGGCGCAGACAGCGCTCGACGAGCGCGTTCAGGTCGTGCTGCGCAATGTCGAGCGATGCAGTGCAGTGGATCAGCAGCGCCGCAGCAAGCCCCAGGCCTTCTTCACAGGCCAGCTTGCGGATGTCCGCGGTCGTCTCCCGCAGCAGCTGTGTTGTGTAGCGTCTGCTTGGCCCTGCGACACCGTCGGTCAAGGCGAACTGCATGGCGACCTTGACCTCCAGCCAGATCGCCTCCGCAGCAGGGACGCCGCTGGCGGCGAAGAGCGGTCCTGCTCGCGGGTCAGCTGCGAGGGGTCGCGCGGGGGAAGGGGTCAGGACGATGTCGCAGCGTTCCCCCTCGCTGCGGCGCGCTTTGCTGTGGGCTGAGGGGTAGGGCGCCTCTGCGACGACGCCAAAGCCCGCGTCCGCGAAGCCCGCGCGCAATACGTCGCACAGCGCCCGCTCGTCCAGCGCATCGAGTCCGTAAGGCGACTGTTCCTCGTCCAGCTGGCGCGCCCGCAGGTCCAGGGCGTGCGCCGCGACGCAGCAGACCTCCTCCAGCGGACGGAGCACAGCGACCTCCAGAGGCGAACTGTCGGTCCTGGCGGCGGCGCTATTCCACGTCGTGGCCTTCGACGACCTCGGTGATGGGCGGAGCTTCGTGGGGAGGCGTCATCTCGCCTCGCTTGTACCTGCGGAAGTAGTCGTGGTACGCCGCCATGGCCACGCCTCCGAAGACGAGCATGATGGGGATGTTGGCCCAGAGCATGACGCCCGTTCCCAGCGAGGTCAGGGCGTCGAGCTCCGCGTCGCTCCTGATGAGGGAGGGGACCGTCGCCACGACGATGACCACGCAATACAACAACTTGTAGGGAAGCACGAACCGCTCGCCGAAGAGGTACACCACCCCCTGTTCGCCGTAGTACGACCAGGAGATCATCGTCGAGACCGCGAACAGCCAGGCAGCGATGGAGACGAGCCACATGCCCAGGCCTGGCGTGGTCATGTCGAAGGCCCGGGCGGTGAGCGAGGCGCCTTTGTAGTCGAAGAAGACGCCGTCCTGATGCAGACGCACCGCAGCCAGGGAGGGGTCGTCTTCGTGTGTGTCCCATTCGACGACCCAGGTGTCGCCCTGTTTGCGCAGCGAGCCCTCCAGCCTGTGGAGGTTGAGGCCCGTGTCGCGGTTCTTGCCCGCTTCGATGACGGTGAAGACGTCGAGCCCCTCGTGGAGCGTGTCGGCGGCGCTGTCCGCGTCCAGAGGCGTGGGAGGCAGCGTCCAGGCGCCGTCGTCGGTTTTCACCGCAGCGATGGAGGAAGCGTCCGTTGCGAACTTGACGTCCGGACCGCGGTTCCACACGCCGCTGGAGAGGATCACCATCGTGGTGAGCGTGCAGACGACGAGGGTGTCGATGAAGGGCTCCAGGCCTGCGACGACAGCCTCACGGACGGGTTCGTCGGTCTTGGCGGCTGAGTGGGCGATGGGGCTGGAGCCCTGGCCTGCCTCGGAGGAGAAGAGGGCCCGTTTCATGCCCCAGAGAAAGGCGTAGCCCGCCGTGCCGCCGAGGAAGGCGCCCTGGGCGTCGGTGGGGCTGAAGGCCTCGCGGAAGATCAGGGCGAACATGTCGGGAATCTTGCTGAAGTTCATCAGCAGGACGTAGATCGCCGCCACCAGGTACATGCCGCACATCACCGGCACCAGACGGCCAGCGACGGCGCCGATGCGCTTGATGCCGCCGATGATGACCATCCCCACGAGGACGGCCAGAATGATCCCCGTCATCACCTGCGGGACCTGGAAGTACTGGTGCGTGATGTCCGCGACGTTCCACGCCTGGAACATGTTGCCGCCTGTGATGGTCGAGACGAGCAGCGTGACGCAGAAGACGCCGCCTACAAACGCCCCCACCGCAGCGGTCTTGAAGAAGCCCAGCCCCAGGAAGACCAGCGCCAGGACGCCCGTGACGGCGAAGCCGATGACCGATGCCTGTGTGCTCGGAGAGGCTGCGACGTGCCACAGCGCTCCCGCGCCGATGCTGACGAGCGCGAAGACGATGCCCGTAGCCCTGCCGATGCCCTTGCGGCCCTCCCGCTCCGCTTGGGCCAGGGCCTTCTTGGCCACGAACATCGGCCCGCCGTGCGGGTTGTCCGGATCGTCGGTGTTGCGGTAGATCATGGAGAGGGTGACCTCGGTGGTCTTGAGGGCCATCCCCGCCAAGCCGATCATCCACATCCAGAAGACGGCGCCCGGCCCGCCCAGGGCGATCGCCAGCGCCACGCCTCCAATGTTGCCCAACCCGACCGTTGCGGACAGGGCCGCGGAGAGGGCCTGGAAGTGGTTGATGGCGCCGGGGTCGTTCTTGTCGTCGTAGACGCCGCGGATCACCTGCACGCCGTGGGTCAGGGCCCGGTACTGGCAGAAGACGCTCCAGAGGGTGAAGAGCACGCCTGTGCCCATCACGATGTAGAGCACGTAGTTGTGCCAGATGACTGTGTTCAGCGCGTCGAGCGCGTGGTTGAACGCCTTGAGAAAGCTGTCCATCGCCAAAGAGCCTTTCCTCTTGTCAGCTTCAGCGCAGAGAATGCTTGCCGCTGTCGTGAAGGGGGGAGCGAAGGAGGTCCGGACGATCGATCGCTCCGCGCTTCGGGCAAGCGCATCCTCTATTGTGCCGTGCTCAGTCGCAAAACGCAACGGCCGCCTCACCGGAAGGTCCGCCGCGGTTACACCGCCGCCACGCTGCTTCAGCGGACGCGGTTCGCCGATGGACGAAGGTGGGGCGTTCGAAGGCGATGGGCCGCGTGAGGGCGGGGCCTTGCCCCCGGCGCAGCAGGCGGCGTCAACGGGGACGCCTCAGCCTCTTGGCCTATCGTTGAGCACGCGGACCAGCACAGGGCCCCGCCAGCGTATGACCCACCCGACCAAGGCACAGCGCGATCAGGGGCGAGCTGAGCGAAACGGGTTCCGGTTCCCGCAAGGCGTTCAGCCCGTCGATCCCCTCGCCCCGACGCCTGGCTACGTCGTGTCCTTCGAGCAGGCGGACGGCGGGGGCGACGAGGGCTGGGAGGAGTGGCCGGACCGCTATGTCTACGAAGCCGTCGTCAGCGCCGATCGACTGGCGTCGCTGGCCCGGGCGCTCTTCGCCCTGCTGCCGAGCAGGGTGCACCCGATTCTGGACGTGCTCAGCGAGGACGTGCACCGCGACGTCGACCCCTACATCGCCTACGAGCGGGTGGGGCTCGATCGCTTCTTCGAGGAGTTCGAGGCGCTGCGCGACTGGCTGCTCGAGGACGGGCTCGTGGGCTTCGGCGCCATGGCTGAGGAGCCCTTCCTCTATGTCTACATCGACGAGCACAAGATCGTCACCGTGCGCTGCGAAGCGTCGCTCAGGCCTGTTGTGGAGCAGACGCTGGGGGCCTTCGACCTGGAGGAGCTGGATGAGTTGGCAGCTGTGGACGCGGTGGAGCACGAGCATCTGAGCGTGCTGCCGTGGCCTGAGGAGCGGGCGCCTGCGCTGTCGCCTTTCGAAGCGAGACTGGAGACCCTCTGCGACGCTTGGAAGCTGGTGCTCAACCTCGACGACGTCGCCAACGTGGACGAGGAGGGTCGGCCTGTGGGCGTGACGCCGTGGAAGCTCCTCATTCGTGTCGGCGAGCCAGGAGAGCCCCACGCGCCGCGCCGCTTCGAGACGGTCGTCCTCGCCAGCAGCCTGCGCGACGCGTACGACGCCTCTCTGGAGGCCATCGTCGATTACGCTGATCACACGCCGACGCACGACCTCCAGCCTCCCCCAGGCTCTGAGTCGGACCACAGCTCGTTCGCCAGCGAGCCAGCGGATTCGCTGGAAGGGCGCCGAGCCACGCTGCTCAGCGCCGTGCGGCTGCCGTTGGATCCGACGCTGCGCCAGGCTGTGGACGACGCTTCCAGCGACGCTGCCCGAGTCGTGGCCGTCACACCCCTGCAGCCCTGCGACCAGCGCTGAGCCCCTTGGACGACAGGTCAGCCCGTCGAGGCGCGGGGGTTGCGCAGGATCAGTGTGACGGTGTTGCCTTTGTCGTTGTACCGCAGCTCCGAGGTGTAGGCCCGCATGAGCATGACGCCTCTGCCTGTCGGCTTGTCCAGCTGATCGGGCGCCGTCGGGTCGGGCAGGGCCGTGGGGTCGAAGCCTGGTCCGTGGTCCGCGACGGTGATCCTCGCCTCTTGCGGCCCCACCCGCCAGCGGACGTCGATCACCGCGTCGGGTCGTCCCGTGGCGCCGTGCTGAAAGGCGTTGGCGACCGCTTCCTCGTACGCCAGCCGCAGGGCGAAGCGGGAGGATTCAGGAAAGCCCATTCTGCGGGCGGCGTTGAGGATCCGGTCCGCCAGGGCGTCGATCGCGGCGCGATCGCGACGCAAGGCCACAGCGTCGCGCTCAGGCTCGTCTGGACTCTGCGCCGGCATGGGTGCACACGATGACGCGACGGACGGGAGAGGAGTCAGCGGCTGAAGCTCTTGAGAGCCTCCTGCGTCGTGTCGTGAATCTGGAACAGCTTGTTGAGCTTGGTGATGACGAAGACTTCGTGGATCTGCGGATCGATGTCGGCCAGACGCAGCTGACCGTCCTTCGTGCGGATCTTGTTGTTGATGGTGATGAGCGTTCCCAGGGCGGCGCTGGAGAGGTGCTCGACGCCTTCGAAGGAGATCAGCAGCTTGGGGGAGTCAGCCTGGTCGATGAGGGCGCCGATCTCCTCGCCGATCTGCGCGATGTTGCTCTCGTCGAGGATGTTGCGATCGACGAACCGCACGATGGCGACGTCGTCCTGCTGCTCCAGTCGGATGCGGGAGTCGGTCATCAACGCGTGCGCTCCTCTCGATCAGCCTGGTCGACCAGCGTGGCCGCGCAGCTCGCAGCCCCTCCCTCTGGCCGATGGGGGACGGCTGCGTGGCGGCAAACCTATCGGACGGACCCCCCCGGCGTCAAGCCCCGGGGCGGGGCGTCGGCTTCGCCGCGGCGCCTGATCCGCTGCCGAGGTCAGAACCCTTCGCCGAACCGGTTGCGGAGCGTGTCCAGCAGGCCGGGGAAGTTCTTCTCCTCCTCCTCGCTCTGGATGAGGATGGTCGGCTTGATGAGGATCATGAGCGTGCGCTCGGTCGTCTCCTCGACGCGGTTGGTGAAGAAACGGTTGAGCAGGGGGATCTTGCTGAGCACGGGCACGCCTGTCTCGATCTCGTTCTCGGTGGTGAGGCGTTGACCGCCCAACAGGAGCGTGCCCTGGTCGGGGACCGTCACGCCTGTGGTGATGGAGGTGACCGAGACGGTGGGGAAGTCAATCTGGGCAGTGGCGTTGTTGGCCTGTCCTGTGCCTGCGCCGCCGCCGCCCACGCCGCCTGCGGTGGCGGTGAACTCCCGCTGCGCGATGCCCTGCAGCTCCGCGATGCCCGTCTGGATGTTCATCGTCACGTAACGGCGGTCCGCCGAGACCACGCCGTCCATGTCGAGCGTCACGCCCGTGTTGAGCGAGGAGAGCGTCGGGTTGAACGCCACCGACGAGGTCCCCACCACAGGCTGCAGGTTGGAGACGAAGGCGGTCTGGGTGGTGAAGAAGACATTGGCGCGGTGCCCGTTGCTGAACGTGAGGCGGGGCGCTGTCAGCGTGACATTGCGTTTGTCCGCCTGCGTCGCCTCGATGAGGAAGTCCACCTGCACGTCGTCGAGGAAGGAGCCCGCCACAGCCAAGGCTGGGTTGTTGTTCAGGATGTTTTTGGCGAAGTTGGAGCCGCCAAAGAGATTCTTGGCCAAATCCAGGCTGTTCTGCTGGGTCGGGATCATGCTCACCGGATCAGGCCTGGTGGTGGTGAAGGGGATGGGAAAGGCGCCCACGGTGTTGGTCTGGTTCTGCCCGGGCTGGGGCGGATTCTGCGGGTCGAAGGAGAACTCCTGCACCGAGCCCGCGCCGTTGCCTGCGAAGAAGGGCTGAATCAGGTCCGAGGGCTGCAGGGCGGTTCTGCCGCTGGGGATGAAGACCAGCGGCTGCTGCTGCTCCTGGGCAAGGGCGTCCTGGAACTGCGAGTTCTCCGCGTTGAAGATCAGGTCGACGTCGAAGCCGATCTGCTCGAAGAAGTTCTGGTCGACCGCGAGGAAGTTCGCCTGCACGTTGATCTGGATGGAGCGGATCTCGCGCAGCTGCTTGAGCAGGGCGGCGATCTTGCGGTGGTTCTTGGCGGTGTTGGTGATGATGAGGTTGCCGTTGAAGCGCATGATGGAGCCCGTGTCGCCCCCCGCGTCGCGCCAGCCCTCGGGATCCACGCTTTGCTTGATGATGTCCTCGATCAGGTCGAGCAGCTCCTCTTGGGTGAGGCCTTCGGTCGTGACTTCCTCGTTGCCTGAGAAGATGGAGCCCGAGCTTCCTCCCCCGCCGCTCTGCGCCTGGTTGAGGACGTTGTTGAGGTCGATCTGCGGGGCCTCCACCGCGTCGCGGATGCCGAAGGTCAGGTCGCGCACGTCGTAGATGACGATGAAGGTGTTGCGCCGCAGCGCCTCGTCACTGGCGACCACCAGCACGCCGTCGTTGACCGCCCAGCCCGCCTTGCTGAAGGCGTCGGGGCTGGCCTTCTCCAGCACGCGGTCGAGCACCACCCGAGCAGGGACAGGCTGCAGGTTGAGCGTGATGGGCGTGTCGCGGTCCACGCCTATGTTGGCCAGCGACTCCCAGTCCACGTCCACGTTCAGGTTGGTGACGGTGGCGAAGAAGTTGAGCACGTCCTCCAGCGAGTTGTCGGTGAAGGAGGCTGGAATGCGCTTCGAGTCGAGCTCCGCCAGCACCCTGCGGTCAGCGGGGGACTCGACGAAGGACTGCGGCTCGCCGCGACGGACGCTCAGCTCGGGCCAGTCCGGGGGATACTCGATGACGCCTTCAGGGGCCACGAGCGAGCGCTGGTTCTCCAGGGTCTGCTTGGCGTAGCTGAGCTGCTTGTCCCGCTGGGTCCGCTCCCACTCGCGGTAGATGATCACATCCTCCAGGACGTCCTTGAGCAGCAGGCCCGCGGGATTCTGCGGGTCGAGGAAGAGCACCTGGTCCACCAGCTGCAGCGCCTCCTCGTACTTCTGCTCCGCCTGCAGCTCGCGGATGCGGTCGAGGTTCTCGTTGATCTTGCGCTGTCGTTCCCGCAGTTGCGCCTGTTCGCGTTCGCGCTGCTGCCGTTCGAGTTCGCGGGCGCGCTGCTCCGCCTCGCGCTGGCGAATCTGCTCCTCGGTCGTGTTGATGCGCGTCAGCGCCTGCTGCTGCGTGTTGAGCAGGTTCGTGAACTCCTGCTCGGAGAAGAGGTCCTGCGCCTGGGTGATCCGCACGCGGGCCTCGCTGACCAGCTGCCTGGCCCGGTCGACGTCTCCCTGGGCAAGCGCGTCGTTGGCCTGCGACAGCAGATTGTTGAACTCCGCCAGCGCCTCCTCGCGGGTGATCTGCCGCAGCCGTTGCTCCTGTTCGAGCAGGTTGGGCTGGTTGAGCAGCGTGCGGACTTCCCCGATGCGCCGGTCCACGCGCTGCTGCTGCTCTTCGGTCAGCGCGTCGCGGTACTCTCCCGCCAAGGCGCTGTACTTCTCCAGCGCCTCGTTGAGCCTGCCCGCGTCGAAGGCGGCGTCAGCTTCGCGCAGCAGCCGCTGCGCGTCGAACTGCTTGGCGAGTTTGAACAGCTCCTCGGGGCTCTGCTGAGGCTGCTGCTCGCCTGCAGGTTGCTCCTTGCTCTGTGGCTGTTTCTCTCCCTGATCCTGCTTTGCCTTTGCAGGCTGGGGCGGCTCGTCCTCGCGCATCGCCTGCGCAAAGGCCGCTGCGGGCGGCAGGGTCTGGGCGGGGGGCGTCCGGTCCGTCGCAGCGAGCACCAGATCGCGGACGCGGTTGAGTCGCAGCTGCGCCTGCTCGTCGAGCCTGACGCCTGAGCGGAGCACCGCATCGATCTCCGAGCGGGCTGCGGCCCAGTCGCTCCTGGCGGCGGCCTGCTCAGCACGGGTCAGGGCGTCCGCGACAAGCGGGGCGAAGGCGGCGCGTTCGCGGGCGACGCGGTCGAGCAGTGTCGACGCCCGTTCTCGCTGGGCGGCTGTCGCCTTGCGGGCCTGGAGGACAGCCTGAGCGTGCCGGTCCGCCTGACGCAGATCGTGTTCCTCCAGCGCCGCCTCCGCCTTCTGCAGGCTCACCTCCAGCGGGTCCGCTGCGTGCAGCCGCCGCTCCACTCGGGCCAGCAGGCGAGCGACGCGGTCCTGTTCCTCGCTGGAGACGTCCCTCGGCGACAGCTGCGTCAGCAGGCGTTTGGCAGCGATGAGCCTGCCCTGGTCCAGCTGCTTCTTGGCTTGGGCGATGACCGCTGCAGCGTCAAGGGGCTCGGTCGTCTCGTCGGGGGCGACGGCCAGCAGCGGAGCAGCCAGCGTCAGCCATGCGGAGACAGCGAAGGCGATCACTTTCGTCGGCGGTGTGTTCATTACGAATGCTCTTCTCTTCACTCTTGTGCAGCGAACCGAAGCACACGCGGCGCCCGCCCCAGCCTGCGCGTCGCTGGCCTGAATGACGTCGGGCGGACCACTCGTCTGGAGCCTGCCGCCTCCCACGGCCGCCCTCCCTGTCCGGGCCGCGCAACAGCGACAGGCGCGCGGAACATACCGAGCCTACATAGCGTCCGCAAGCCTCGCGCGGTTCCCGCAGATTGGACTTTCCGGAGCGCGAAAGCGGTCGCGACCCGTCGCGCAGCCCGTCGCGCGGAAGGTTGCAGCTCGCTACCGGACGCTGGAGGCAGCCCTTCTCTGCGCGTGCTGATGCGCCCGGACCGAGGCGACGAACTCGTCGAAGAGCGAGGCAGCGTCGTGCGGGCCGGGGCTCGCTTCGGGATGGTGCTGCACCGCGAAGACAGGCCGTCCAGGCAGGCGAAAGCCCGCCACGGACCCGTCGTTGAGATGGCGGTGCGTCAGCTCAGCGCCGCAGCGGGTCAGCGAGGCCTCCTCGACAGCGAAGCCGTGGTTCTGGCTGGTGATCTGGACCCGTCCGTCGCTCTCGACCCGCACCGGATGGTTCACCCCCCGATGGCCGAAGGGCAGCTTGTATGTCGAGCCGCCCAGCGCCAGGGCCAGCAGCTGGTGCCCCAGGCAGATGCCGAAGATCGGCAGCTCCGGCGCCTTCGTCAGAAGCTCGCGCAGCGAGGCGATCGTCGCGTCGACCGCAGCGGGGTCTCCCGGGCCGTTGGAGACGAGCAGGCCGTCGAACTCCCCCTCGCGCCAGGCCCTGAGCAGCTGGTCCGCAGGCGTCTGGTGCGGCACGGCCCGCACGGCGCAGCCACGCGCCGCCAGCATGCGGAGGATGTTCCGCTTCACGCCGCAGTCGAGCGTCCAGATGCGCAGGGCCTGCGGGTCGCGGGCCTCGTAGACCTGCTGCATCTCCTGAGCCCCGACGAGCGGGACGAGGTTCCGCCCCGCCATGGCGGGCGCCTGTTTCGCCGCGCGCACCAGCTCCGCGTCGCTGACGCTCGGGTCGTCGCTGAGCGCTCCCCGCAAGGCGCCCTCGATGCGCAGCCTGCGCGTCAGGGCGCGGGTGTCGATCCCGGTGACGCCCAAGACGCCGCTGGTCGCCAGGTACGAGGCCAGGTCCTGCTCCGCGGCGCAGTTGGAGGCCAAGCGGGCCAGTTCGCGGACGACGAACCCCTCCACCTGCACACGCTCCGACTCCACATCTTGGCTGTTGACGCCGTAGTTGCCGATCAGCGGCGCCGTCATCACGAGAATCTGCCCTGCGTAGGAGGGGTCGGTCAGGGCTTCCTGATACCCTGTCATGGCGGTGTTGAAGACGACCTCCGCGGTGCGCAGGCCCCCTTGGCCGACGGCGCCGAAGGCCTGGCCTGTGAAGACGGCCCCGTCCTCCAGCGCAAGCCTGGCGGGACCGCCCAAATGTTCAGCCGCTGTGGGAATGGCCATCGGACGCAGTGTAGAGCCTTGGTCGGCGGTCTTGCGGAAAGGGGCGCGAGAGGCGGTGTGCGCAGCGGCGCCGTCGGGTCGATACCTTCAGCAGGTCATGTTCGCTCCCCGGCTCAGCGAGCCCGCGCTGGTGGTCTACGACGCCTCGCCCGGCGCCGTCGCGCTGGCGGGCTTGCTCGAGGCCCCCGAGCAATGCCTGCTCTGGACGCCTCCGCAACAGGCGGCGGGGCGCAGCCAATGGATCGCACGCTCCGCTGCCCTGGTCGCGGAGGCCACAGGGAGCAGCTGCGTGCAGGACTCCACCCACGCTGCGGTCCTCAGCGGGTTGACGAACGAGGCGATTCGTGCGACAGCGTTGGTGTTGCTCGCCGCGGACGAGGCGTTGCGACGGGGACTGGGAGTCGTGCTGCTGCCGTGGACCGTGGGAGAGCGAGGCGCCCACGTCGTCGCCCAGGCGGTGGACCAGACAGGGTTGTTGACGGCGCTGCTGCAATGCAGCCTCGACTCCTGCGACGCTGGCGCCTCGCAGCTGAGCGTGCAGGCGCCTGTGGTGGACCTCACCCCTGCCCAGACAGCGACGCTGGTGCGGGAGGCTGCCCTACCGGCGCAGGCGGTGGTGGTCTGCGCCGTCGAGCCGCCGCCTGGCTGCGGCAGCTGCGCTGCGTGCGCGCTGTGGAGGAAGGCGCAGGAGGCGAGCGCCGCAGCCTTCTCCACCTCCGAGGCGCTGCCTGTCGAGTAGACAGCGGCGCTTGTCCACGGGACGGCGCAGGCTACGATGCACGCTGTCGGCCCAGCGGCAGGCGCAGCGAGGGCCCATCAGGAGACGTCCGATGTACGCCATCGTCGAAGACAGCGGAGCGCAGCTGCGCGTGCGCGAAGGAGATGTGCTGCTCATCGACCCCAGGCCGCTCGAAGCAGGGGCGGAGCAGGTCGTCTTCGACAAGGTGCTCCTCGTGGCGGACGCGGACAAGGGCGAACGCGCCGTGGGAAGACCCTACGTCCAGGGCGCCAGCGTCAGCGCCGCGATTCTCGAGCGCGAGGTCAAGGGCGAGAAGATCGACGTCGTCAAGTTCAAACGCCGCAAGGGCTACCGCCGCAAGCAGGGCCACCGCCAGAAGCACATGCGCGTCCGCGTCGAGTCGATCAACGCCTGAAAGACGTTGCAGCCGCTGCGCAGGCCGGGTGGAGACTGCATTCGAGATCGTCCGGTGACGAAGAGCGGTCGCAGGGGCTGACCAGCGTCGTCGCGTGCGTGGCAGCTGCGCCTCAACACAGCTCGCTGCTCGTCCGATAGGCTCAGCGGACGCGCATCGCGTCCGTGGAGGCTGCGACATGGCTGCACAGCGACGAAACGCACGAGGAGGCGCAGCGGCGGCTGCGACGGCCCTGGCTGCTGCGCTGACAGCGGGGCAGGCTGTTGTGGCGCAGGAGGCGGACGCTCCAGCCATCGAGCCCTCCTACGTCGTCCGCGCAGGCGACACGGTCTTCACCGTCGAGCGGACGATCAGCGTCCCCGCGAACCCGCACGGCGCAGCGTTTTCCCGCGACGGCTCCCTGGCGTACGTGGCCTGCGCAGGGGACGATGTGGTGGCGGTGCTGGACCTGGACGCAGGGCGGCTGCTGCGGACCATCCCGGCAGGGTCGACGCCTCTGGACGTCTTTCTCGCACCCCAGGGCGACAGCCTCATCGCCACGCAGTTCCACTCCGACGCGCTGACGCGCGTCCCGCTGGACGGCTCAGGGCCCAAGACGCGGATCGACGTGGCCCTGTCGCCCTCGCTCTTCACCCGGGAGGTCCGCAGCAAGCGCTACGTTGTCTGCGAGTTTGGCGATCGGGTCTACGAGCTCGACGCCCAGGGCGCGCCCACGCGCTCCTGGGAAACAGCCAAGCAGCCCTATCCCGCGGACCTCACCAGCGACGGCATTCTGCTCTTCGTCCCCGCCAAGGCCGACAACGCCCTGACCGTGATCGACACGCTCAACGACCGCGTCGTCGCGACCGTCGAGGTGGGCAAGGCTCCCGAGGGCGCCGCGGTGACCGCTGACGACGTGCACTGCATCGTCGCCTGCAGCGGGTCCAACGAGCTGTGCTACGTCAACACCGCCTCCTTCGAGGTCGTCCACCGCGTGCGCGAGGGGGTGGGGCCCAGGCCCTTCGGCGTGACGATGACGACCGACGGCCGCTACGCCCTGATCAACAACGCCGACGGCGACAGCGTCTCGATCCTCGACGTTGAGGCGAAGAAGATCGTCGGGGCCCTGCAGGTGGGCGACAAGCCCATCGTCGTGCGCGCCCATCCCGACGGCCAGCGCCTGCTCGTCTCCTGCGAAGGCGACAACACCGTGGCCGTCGTCCGCATGCGCCGCTCGCAGCGCGTCGCGCCGGACAAGGGGCCGACCGAGGTCGCTGTGCTGGGCATGATCCACAGCGGCCACCGCAAGAGCACGCGCTACTCCATCGAAACGATCAAGGCCTTTCTCCGCGCCTACAAGCCCGACTACATCCTGACGGAGATCCCGCCCAACCGCTTCGACGCGGCCCTTGCGCAGTGGCGCACGAAGGGCGCGATCGACGAGCCCCGCGTCCGCGTCTTTCCTGAATACACCGACGCGGTCTTTCCGCTCATGGACGAGCTGGGCTACACGATCGTTCCCACCGCAGGCTGGACGGCCCAGATGAACGACTACCGCTCGCGCAGGCTCAGGGAGATCGCCCAGGACCCCGCCTTCGCGCAGCAGCTGGCGGAGCACGAGCGGGCGATGGAGGCCATGCGCCGCAGGATCGCGGCGCTGGGGCCGGCTGACGACCCCTTCGTGATCCACAGCCCCGAGTACGACGCCGCCATCGACGCAGGCTACGGCGGACCCTACAACCGCTACTTCAACGACGAGCTGGCCGACGGCGGCTGGGACAACATCAACGCCAAGCACTGGGCCAACATCGAGCGCTTCCTCGATTCGGTCTCGGGCCAGGGCGCCCGGGTGCTCATCACCTACGGCGCCGCCCACAAGGGCTGGTTTCTGCGCAAGCTCCGCGAGCGCGACGACGTGCAGCTCGTCGATCCGCGAACGATCTTCGCCCAGCTGCGCACCGCTCAGGCCCAGCAGCAGGGATCCGATGGAGGCCCCTGACGCAGGTCCGCTCAGCCGCCCTGGGCCCACTGGATGAGGATGTCGGCCACCTCGGGCCTGCTGAACTCCTGCGGAGGCCGTTCGCCCCTGGAGAGCATCTCCCGCACCTTGGTGCCCGAGAGGAAGACCTTCCGCTCCGGGCCGTGGGGGCAGGTCTTGTTGCTGGTCATGCCCTCACAGGCCTGGCACCAGGCAGCATGCTCGAACTTCAGCGGCGTGACGCCCAGCTCCGCAGCGGGAAGCTCGTCGAAGATGTTCTGGGCGTCGTAGGTGCCGTAGTAGTCGCCCACGCCCGCATGGTCGCGGCCGACGATGAAGTGGGTGCAGCCGTGGTTTCTGCGGACGATGGCGTGCAGCACCGCTTCGCGCGGCCCTGCGTAGCGCATCGCAGCGGGCATGACGGCGAGCATCGTCCGCTCAGGCACGAAGTACCGCTCGATCAGGGCCTCGTAGCAGCGCATGCGCACGCTGGCGGGGATGTCGCCCTCTTTCGTCTCGCCGACCAGCGGATGGATGAGCAGGCCGTCGCAGACCTCCTGGGCGCACTTGCAGAGGTACTCGTGGGCGCGGTGGATGGGGTTGCGGGTCTGAAAGGCCGCGACGGTCTTCCAGCCGCGCTGGGCGAAGGCCTCGCGGGTCTGGGCGGGGGTGAGGCGGCGGTCGAGGAAGGCCTCAGGGCCATCCGGATCGACGCACCGCTGCAGCACCTCCACGGGCCCAGCCAGGCAGACGTCGCCTTCGTCGAGGACCTGCCTGACGCCGGGGTGGGCCGGGTCCTCGGTGCGGAAGACCGCGGGGATCTCCGTGGCCTTGTCGTGCTCGAAGACCTCGTCGACGGTCATGACCGCCTGGAGAACCCGCTGTCCCGTCGATGCGGCTGTGGCGTAGAGTGCGACGCGGGCGCCCTCTGGGGGGGCCGCCGGGTGGTCGACGGCCAGGAGGATGGGGATGGGCCAGATGGTTCCGTCAGCGAGCCTCATCTCGTCGCAGACGCGCTGGAAGTCGGCCCGTCCCATAAAGCCGGTCAGCGGCGCAAAGGCGCCCGAGCCGATCATCTCCAGGTCGCACGACTGCTTGGGCGACAGGTCGACAGCGGGCAGGCCCGAAGCCTCGGCGCGGAGCTCCTCCGCCCGAGCAGCGGAGACCATGCAGGACGTTTCAGCACAAACCGATGCAGCCATCACAACTCCCGTCACTCGCTTCGCCCTCTCCACAACGCGGGGAGCAGAGACGATAGCGTAGGCGACGTTTTGCAGCACGCGCTTGGGAGCGAACCTTGAGCACGCTTGTGCACATAGGATATCACAAGACAGGCACCACATGGATGCAGCGCAGGCTCTTTGTCGATCCAACGACAGGGTTCTCCATGCCTTGGCGTTGGAACGAGCTTATGGATTGGCTCGTGTGCTCGAATCCTTTCTCATTCGATCGCGTGGCGACCAGAGCGTTCTTTCAGGAGCGCGAGCAAGCCTGCGCCGACTCGGGGCGTATTCCAGTCGCATCAGCGGAACGTCTTTCCGGAAGTCCCTATTCGGGAGGATACGACAGCAAGCAGATAGCGGACAACATCAAGGCGGCGCTTCCTGACGCTAAGGTGCTGATCGTTGTTCGGGAGCAGCGCGGCGCCATTCTCTCGATATACAAGCAATATGTGCGCGACGGAGGCGCATCGTCATTGAGACGGTTTTTACGCACGCCTGCAAGCGGCGACTTATTCATACCGATGTTCGACCATAGATATTTTCAATATCACTACATGGTAAATTACTATATCTCGCTCTTTGGTCGTCAGTCAGTTTTGGTGCTGCCTTATGAACACATGCGCGCTGACCTGGCTGGGTACGTCAAGAGGATAGTGAATTTTGCAGGCGCCTCCATGCCGAAGACGCTTGATGCGTCCTCAGTGAATACGGCGCTGTCTGGCGCAGCAATAGCGCTGAAACGGCCAGCAAACTGGCTCTTGGCCAGGAACACCTTGAATCCTACAGGGCTGATAAGCAGCAGGAAATTCAACTATGCATTGCGCGAACTGTTCAATCGCGTCGATCGCCTGACGCCGAAACGTGTGCGGCGCACGCTAGATGCACGTATGCGTCGATTCGTAGATAAGGAATTATCAGGAATATATAGAGAATCCAACAAGGCGCTGGAGGAGATCACTGGACTGGATCTGGGGTCCCTTGGATACGAACTGTGATCTAGAGCTACATGTTATGTCCGACAAAGCATTGCAGCAGGACGTCGGTGTAACACAAGCGACGCATGTTCCCCTCACCTCCCGCACAGCGTCGGGCTTCGCGTGGCTGGCGGCGCGGACCGTCGTGATGAAGGTCATCGCCTTCGGCGTGCAGATCGTCCTGGCCTATCTGCTCGTACCCGAAGACTTCGGCCTGGTGGGCCTTGCCTATACCTTCGCTGCTTTCGCCAACCTCGTCAGTCAGGCGGGGCTGCGCCAGGTGCTCATTCAGCAGCACGACCGTTTTGAAGAACTCAAGCGTCCTGCGCTGTGGCTGAGCGTGACAGCGGGCTTTCTGGGGTCGATCCTGATCGCAGCGATGACGCCCGTAGCGGTGGCGATCTACGCGGAGCCTCACCTGACAGCGGTGATGCTGACGCTGGCCCTTGCGCCTCCCGTCGAGGCGCTGGGGATAGTCCCGCGAGCCAGGCTCGACATGGACATGCGGTTTCGGTTCCTGGCGGGGCTGGAGGTGTCGCTCGCTGTCGTGCAGGCGGCGGTCTCCATCACACTGGCGGCGCTGGGCGCAGGGGCGCTGGCGGTCGTGGCGCCCAGACCCATCGTCTCGACGTTGCGGACCATAGCCATGTGGGCCGCTTCAGAAATCGGTTTCCCAGGTGGGCCGACAGCTGCAGGCTGGTCCGGACTGCTCAAGCCAAGCGCTGCTGTGGTAGGCGCCGTCTTCGCCTACACGCTCACCATGCAGGGCGACTACCTTGTGCTGGGCATATTCTACGACTCTGCAGTTGTTGGGCTGTACTACTTCGCCTTCAACCTGTCCATGCAGAGCGTCGCCCTGCTGACGACGAACCTGCAGGCGGTGCTGCTGCCTGCGCTGAGCCATATCAAGGCTGACAGAGACCGACAGGCGCACGCCATGCTCCGCTCCACCGCTGTGTTGTCGCTCATCGGCGCTCCCGTTGCGATGTTTCTGGCTGCAGTCAGCGATCGGCTGATCAGGCTCGTGTTTGATACCAAATGGGAGGCGGCGGCAGGGTTACTGGCTCTTCTGTCCTTGGCGACGATTGGCCGCATGCTCGGCTCGACTGCAAGCAATCTCATGCAGGCGCAGGGTCGTTTTAGGACATATTTCATGATGCATATTGCTGCAGCCATGATGTTTTTTCCTGTGGTTGGGATTGGCGCCATGCAAGGGGCTGCGCAGGGCGTAGCTGTGGGCGTACTGGCGCATGCAGCCGTGTATGCGCCGTTGCTGCACGCCGTGGCCATCAGGCCTGCAGCTGTGCGTCCCGGCGCGCTTGCGCGGGCGGCTCTCGGCCCTGTCGCAGCGGCGGTTGTCGCCTTCGCCCCCTTGGCGGCGTTGTCGCGCTTCGCTGGCGGCTCGTCGCCTGCAGCCGATATGGGCTGGACAGCGCTCGTGGGTGGAGCGGGCGGCGTCGTCTATCTTGCGCTGGCTCATGTATGGTGTCGGTCCGCTGTGCGCGAACTGCTCGATCAACTGGCGCAACGGATGCCCGCTGGGTTTTCGCGATGGTTGCTCGTATGGCGATAGAAGGGATGAGTGTGGTCGGCCGTGCGGTGTAGACTCGGAGCCTATTTACACGATGAATCAAGCAGGCAAACATCATGATGACGCAGCTGCGCTAGAAAGCGCTGATGAGAGCATGTCAAAAGTACACAATGTGCGTGTTCCGTATTGTGGAGGACTCATTAACCGATCATTGCGCTATCCTGGGTCTTTATTCAGTAGATTTCAGATAGCATATTATCGTTTATGTGGTGCACGCATTGGTCCTGGATGCACTTTCAGGGGAGTGGAGATACATCAGCATCCTTGGGAAGTGTTTGTTGGTCCACATGTGTGTCTTGACAGACATGTATCCATCGTGTTGCCAGGTCCACCTGCAGGAAAAATGCGACTTGTGTTCAAGGGATGGACGTATTGCAACAGATTCACCCTGTTTGCCGCTGCAGAGAGAATCGAAGTCGGTGAAGATGTCATGATTGGGCCGCATTGTTTTATAACAGATCACGATCATGGAATCGAGCGAGGAAAACCGATTCGGCAGCAACCATATGCATCAGCGCCAGTGGTCATTGAGGATAATGTATGGATAGGAGCGGGTGTGTGTGTGTTGAAGGGCGTTCGAATAGGTCGCGAGGCGGTGGTTGCGGCTGGCGCCGTCGTGACGAAGGATGTGCCGGAGGGAGCGATTGTGGCTGGGGTTCCAGCGCGAGTGTTACGAATGCGGCCAGTGGGCTCCTCGGCACAACGCTTAGATGACGTCTTGAGAGGCGCCAGAGGTGCTTGACCCCAACGCCTCCATTGCGATCGTCACGCGCAATCGGCGGGAGCAGCTGCGCGAAGCGGTCGCCAGCGCCCTTGCGCAGAGCGTCCCTGTCGAGGTGCTCGTCTTCGACGACGCCTCAGAGGACGGCTCCGCGGACGCCATCGAGCGCGAGTTTCCGCAGGTCAGGCTCTTTCGACACGGGTCGAGCAAGGGATACATCGTCCACCGTAACACGGCTGCGCGCATGGCAAGGGCGCCGATTCTCGTCTCCATCGACGACGACGCCGTGTTTCCATCTGCGAACACCGTCGCCCAGACGCTCGAGGAGTTCGACCACCCTCGCGTCGGCGCCGTGGCGATGCCGTACGTCGACGTGCTTGTCGATCCAGCGGTGAAGCAGCGCGCGCCCGACCGTCGGCGCCGCTGGGTGGTTTCGCAATACCGGGGCACGGCCCATGCGCTGCGTGTGGATGTGTTCAACGCGTTGGGGGGCTATCGGGAGTTCCTGCGTCACCAAGCGGAGGAGGGGGAGTACTGCCTGCGCATGCTCGACGCGGGCCATGTGGTGCGGCTGGGGCTTGCGGATCCGATCCACCATCTGGAGTCGCCCAAGCGGAGCCTGTCGCGGATCAGACGCCAGTCCATCCGCAACGCCCTGTTGCGCACGTGGTGGGACGTTCCCATGCCCTACATGCCTGCGAGGCTGGCGTGGGAATCTGTGCAGGCGTGCAGGCACGCCTTGCTGCGGGGCGATCCGGGGGCGTGGCTCGGCGGGCTGTGTGCAGGGTGGCGCGACATGCTCCACGCTGGGCCTCGAAAGCCTGTTTCAAGACGGGCCTATCGGCTTGAACGACGACTCTTCCGGCGCGGACCGCTGCCGCTCGAGCGCATCGAGGCGCTGCTGCCTCCGATGCACACCGCTGTGCTGCCCCTTGCAAAACGTTCGCGCGAAGCAGCTCTTGGAAATCGAGCGTCATGAATGCAGTCCATGAACACAGCGTCGCGCGCAGCCGCAAGCGTCCTGACGGAAGAAGGTTGGTCGATATTGCACGAGATCGACTGTCGGAGCGACGGGCGCACCGGACGCTGCGCAGCTGGTTCTGGAGTCTGTACGACCGCGCACTGCGGCGCTGGCGTCGTGTGCCGTTTCCTGGACGAGGTCGTGTGGTTCGCGCACAGCCAAGAGCGCTCAACGAGCCTGTGTATCTTCGGCTTGGCGGATCAGATTTCGCTGTGCTGCAGGAGTTGTGTCCTGCAGAAGAAGGCGAGTACGATGTCGTCAAGGGGCTTTCGTTGGGCGATCAGCCGTTCATCGTCGATCTGGGGGCAAACATCGGCCTGAGCGTAAGGTTATGGAGAGAATGGTTCCCCGGAGCGCGTGTGCTGGCTGTCGAGCCTGATCCGGACAACATCGCCCTCATCAAGAGGAACAACGCCGACGCAGGGTTTCTGGAAGAGGGAGAAACGGCCGTTGCGCTTGCCCGTGTGTGTGTGGCTGCGCAGGAGGGCGAGGTGCAGCTCGTCCGCTCCGACCTGCCTTGGGCTTATCACATGAGCCGAAGTGTGGCAAAAGGCAGCGGAGCACTGACGTCACAAGCGATCACCATGGAAAAACTGCTAGAAGAAGCAGGCGCTCCTGACACAATCGATCTACTCAAGTGTGACATAGAAGGCGCGGAGCGCGAACTGTTTGAATCCTGCAAGGGATGGATTCATCGCGTGTGCTGCTTCGTTGTCGAAACCCACGACGACTGGGGCGCGGAGGACCTGGCCAACGCGTTGCAGCGGGCGGGCGTCGAGGCGGAGCTGACCGTTCTCCGAAAGGGCGGCGCCCATCAGCTCGTTCTGGGGCGCCTGCGGGGGCGTCGGCCTGCTGGCTGAACTCCAAGCCTCGCTGGAGCGTACCCTTCGTGTAGCTTGACAGCGGCGCCGCGGTTCAGATGCAGGGCCGCCTCTGTTGGGCCGATTCTTCCGTCAGGGGACCGAGGCGGAGTGCTGCTGGGCGAGTTCGGACCCGCCCTTTCGGCGCCGCCGCAGTCCGCAGGAGCGTGCACGCATGAGCCAGAGCCACCCAAGCTGGGACGTCAAGGGCAAGAGCGTCGTCGTCGGGGGCGGCGGCGGGTTCATCGGCGGCCACATGGTCGCGGAGCTCTTCCGCAGAGGGGCTCGCCACGTCCGGGCCGTCGACATCAAGCCGCTGAGCGAGTGGCATCAAGTGCACGAGGACGCGGAGAACATCGTCGCGGACCTCAAGGTCCTCTCCAACTGTTACCGGGCCTGCGCGGGCATGGACGGCGTCATCCAGCTGGCCGCGGACATGGGCGGCATGGGCTTCATCGAGACCCACAAGGCCGACTGCATGCTCAGCGTCCTCATCACCACCCACATGCTCGTCGCGGCCCGAGACCTCGGCGCCGAGCGCTTCTTCTTCTCCTCCAGCGCCTGCGTCTACAACGCTGAGAAGCAGAAGAGCGAGAACGTCCAGCCGCTCAAGGAGTCCGACGCCTACCCGGCCCTTCCCGAGGACGGCTACGGCTGGGAGAAGCTCTTCACCGAACGCATGTGCAGGCACTTCCGCGAGGACTTCGGCCTGCAGACCCGCGTCGCCCGCTACCACAACGTCTACGGGCCGCATGGCTCGTGGGAGGGGGGCAGAGAGAAGGCCCCCGCGGCCCTGTCGCGCAAGGTCGTCGAGGCGGTCGTCTCCGGCGAGCACTGGATCGAGATCTGGGGCGACGGCAGGCAGACCCGCTCCTTCATGTTCATCGACGACTGCGTCGAGGGCACCCTCAGGCTGACCTGCAGCGACGTGGTCGAGCCGCTCAACGTCGGCTCCGACGAGCTGGTCACGGTCAACCAGGTCGTCGACATCCTCGAGGAGATCGCCGGGATCACGCTCGAGCGACGCTACAACCTCGACGCCCCCAAGGGGGTCAACGGCCGCAACAGCGACAACACGCTCATTCGGGAGAAGCTCGGCTGGGCGCCCTCGATCCGGCTGCGCGACGGCCTGGAGAAGACCTACCGCTGGATCTACGACGAGTACATCAAGAAGTACGGCGGCAAGCTCGGGCCCCGGGAGAAGGCGCCGCTGGGGGCCCACGTCCGCGAGAAGCAGGCTGTGGGCTCGGGCTGAGCCGCTGGGCGGGTGCGCGTGTCGGGCGCCAAGAGAACCATCCTGCTGCTCAGCCAGGTGTACGTGCCCGACCCCGCCAGCGTGGGGCAGCACCTGCACGACGCTGCGGCGGAGCTGGCCCGAAGGGGCTGGCGCGTCCGCGTGCTCGCCTCGGCCAGGGGCTACGACGACCCCTCCCGGCGCTATCCGCTGCGCGAGCTGCGCGACGGCGTCGAGATCCGCAGGCTGCCGCTTTCTTCCTTCGGCAAGCGGTCGATCCCGATCCGCCTGCTGGGCCAGTCGATCTTTCTGGCCCAGGCCTTCGTGCGGGGACTGTTCACGCCAAGGCTCGGCGGTGTGCTCGTCAGCACCTCGCCGCCGATGTGCTCGATCGTCGCGGTGCTCATCGCGGTCATCAGGCGGGCGCCGGTGGCGTACTGGGCCATGGACATCAACCCCGACCAGATGGTCGCGCTGGGCAAGATCCGTGAGGGGGCCCTTCCCGCCCGGGTCTTCGACTGGATCAACCGGCGGATCCTCCGCAGGGCCCAGCTGGTCGTGGCCCTGGACCGCTTCATGGCCCAGCGGCTCGAGCGCAAGGCGAAGGTGCGGGGAAGGCTGCTCGTGCTGCCCCCCTGGCCCCACGAGGAGGCCAGCGCCCTGGTCGAGCACGCGGACAACCCCTTCCGTCAGGCCCACGGCCTCGACGGCAAGTTCGTCGTCATGTACAGCGGCAACCACAGCCCAGCCAACCCCCTGACGACGGTCGTCGAGGCGGCCAAGCAGCTGCAGAGGCGTCAGGACATCGTCTTTCTGTTCGTCGGCGGCGGTCTGGCCAAGCAGGAGGTCGAGGAGGCTATCGCCCAAGGGGCGGACAACATCCGCTCGCTGCCCTACCAGCCGCTGGAGCAGCTGCGCCACTCGCTCTCCGCAGCGGACCTGCACGTGGTGACGATCGGCGAGGGGGTGGTCGGCATCGTGCACCCGTGCAAGGTGTACGGCGCCATGGCGGTGGGCAGGCCCATACTCTTCGTGGGCCCCTCGCCCAGCCACGTCTCGGACCTGCTCGAGGAGCACCAGATGGGCTGGCGGGTCGAGCACGGCGATGTGGAGGGGGCGGTCGGGGCGATCGAGCAGGCCTGCGCGATGGCCGATGAGCAGAGGCGGGCCATGGGGCTGCGGGCCAGGGCCGCTGTGGAGCGGTCGCTGAGCAAGCAGGTCCTCTGCGGCGCCTTCTGCGACGCGGTGGAGGAGGCCTTCGG
>CAYPBL010000011.1:0-34515 GCA_964408965.1 uncultured Phycisphaeraceae bacterium
TGCATGCGTCCCTCCCAGCAGCCCCCGCATCGGCCCTGTCTGCGCCGCTGGAGGCGTCAGGCGGCGCCGCTGACCGCAGTCCTCGTCGCCGTCCCGACCGCTGCGCCGACGCTGGCCGACGCGCCCTTCGGCGCCCGGGTGGTCGTCGCCAACGACCCCGTCCAGCCGCTGCGGGTCTTCGCTGCGGACGTCGACAGCGACGGCGACCTGGACCTGCTCAGCGTCAACAACACCGACCGTTCGCTCGCCCTGCACGAGAACAATCCCGCCTTCCCCACAGGCTTCGCTCCGCGGCGCGTCGTGGCGATCCTGCCCGACCGCATGAACGACCTGAGCGCAGGCGACCTTGACGGCGACGGCAAGGTGGACCTGCTGCTGGCGCTGGACGCGACGGACCAGTTCATGTGGCTGCGCAATCTGGGAGGCTCTCCCGTCGCGTTCGACCCGCCGCTGCTGATCTCCAACGCAGGCGTCACGCCCAGCTCGATCGACACTGCTGACTTCGACCGCGACGGAGACCTGGACGTGCTGACGACGTCGGTCGCTGACGACGCCGTCGCCTGGCACGAGAACCGTGGCGGCAGCCCCATCGCGTGGACGACGCACCTGATCACCTTCGATCCCGACGGCCCCGGCGGGTTCTTCGAGGGCGCAGCCAACGCCCCCCAACGGGCTGAAGCAGCGGACGTCGATCGCGACGGCCGGGTCGACATCGTCGTCGCCTCGAGCCAGGACGACACCATCCAGTGGTTCCGCAACGAGGGAGGCTCGCCGATCCTCTTCACACCGCAGCTGACCATTTCCACCATGGTCGACCAGGCGGTGTTCGTGACGCTCGCCGATGTCGACAGCGACGGTCAGCCCGACGCCCTGACGGTTTCCAACGCCAGCGGAAAAGTGGAGTGGTACGAGAACAACGACGGCTTTTCCGTCGCCCAGCCAGGCCACCTCATCACGACGCTCTTCGCGCCCCGCTGGGCAGCGACCGGCGATGTGGACAACGACGGCGACACCGACGCCGTCGTCGCCGCCCTCACCTCAAGCGTGGTCGCGCTGGAGGAGAACTCCGGAGGCCCCAACCCCGCCTTCTTCGAGCGGATCGTCGACGCCTCCGCCAACACCGCCAACCAGGCCATCGTGGGGGACTTCGACAACGACGGCGATCTCGACATCGTCGCCGTCACCCTCGCGGACGACACCATCTCGCTGCGCCCCAACCTGCTCATCCATCGCCAAACGCTGCTCTCGCTGGACGCGGTCGACAGCCCGCCTTCGGGCGGATCAGGCGCACAAGCCCTGCTCGCTGTGGACCTCGACCGCGACAGCGACACCGATCTGGTCGTCGCCGACAGCGCAACGGGCCAGATCCGCCTGCTGCGTTCCCAAGGCTCGTTCAAACTGACGTCCTTCCTTGCGCCCCTGACGCTGACGACGCAAGCCGACGCTGACAGGCTCGCCGCTGCCGACGTCGACAGCGACGGCGATCCGGACCTCATCGTCGCGTCAAGCATCACAGGCGCCGTGCAGGTTCACCTCAGCGACGGCGGAAACCCTCCAGCTTTCGCTGCGCCACTGGCGCTGAGCAGCCTGCTGGGCGTGCAGGCGCTGGCTACGGGCGATATCGACCGCGACGGCGACGTGGACATCGTGGCGGCGCCCACGGCGCAGGGGGACATCGTCGTCTACCGCAACGACGGCCCGGGGACCTTCACCACCACCCTCGTTCCCAGCGGCGCCGCGGGCTCGGGGTTGGCGCTGGCGGACATCGACCGCGACGGCGATCTGGACATCCTCACCGCAGGACGCCCCGCACCTCCCGCCGCCCAGCTGCGAGCGCTGCTCAACGACGGCTCGGGCGTCTTCTCCAACCAGCTGCTGGGCAGCTTCACCGCTGCGTCGGACCGCATC
Source organism: uncultured Phycisphaeraceae bacterium (assembly GCA_964408965.1). GTDB lineage: Bacteria > Planctomycetota > Phycisphaerae > Phycisphaerales > UBA1924 > CAYPBL01. Next base: position 1,909 of record CAYPBL010000011.1, read on the forward strand.
GCCCTGCGCCCCGCCGACTTCGACAACGACGGCGATGTGGACATCCTCCTCACCAGCGACCAGGGCGACAGCGCGCTGCTCTTCGAAAGCGACGGCCACTCGCCGCCGTCGTTCAGCATGCGGACCATCGCCTCGGGCCTGACGGACGTCTACCCCCTCGAACTGGCCGACCTCGACCGCGACGGCGATACGGATGCGCTGCTGGGATCCTCCTGGCTGGAAAACCAAGGCGGCGCTTCGCCTTCCTTCGCTGTGCACAGCGGCCTTGCGGCGCCAGCCAACGCCGTCGCCATCGCTGTCGCGGACTTCGACGGCGAGGGGGACGTCGACATCGCCTACGCCTCGACAACGCAATCCACCATCTCGATGCTGCGCAACGTCGGCGGACAGGCGTCGCTGTCAGCCGTCAGCGTCGCGCCCGCGTCGATCAGCGACGGCGCCGCTGCGGCGCTGCTCCGCGTCGACACGACTCATCAAGGCCGAGCAGGCGACGCCGACGCGCATCTGCAGTCCCTGCTCTTCCGCCTCGACAACGACACAGGCAGCACGCTCACGCAGGGTCAGGCGTCGCTGCTCTTCGACCGCTTCCAGCTCTATGCCGACGACGGCGACGGCGTCTTCTCCTCGGCGCAGGACGCGCTGATCGCTGACGAGCCCATGCAGACCCTGCTGCTGAACCAGGGCCGCTTCACGCTCACCGCGACGCTGTCGGACCAGACGAGGCTCGCCCCCGGCCAGACGCGCAGCTACTTCCTCGTCGCCCAGACGAAGCCTGCCGCGTCGCAGCAGGGCGTCGCAGGCTTCCGCGCCGTCCACCCCAACGATGGCGGCGACGGGCTCATCGACGCGATCGCCGCTTCGCCGCTGCTGCTCACGCAAGGCGCCGCAACGCAGACACCCCTCGTGGGCTTCGGCCAGGCCCCATGCCCGGGCGACGTGACGGGCGATGGCGCCGTGGGGCCAGACGACCTGCTCGAACTTCTGGCGAACTGGAACAATCCCTTCGGCCCAGGGGACCTTCTGGAGCTGCTGGGCAACTGGGGCGCCGTGTGCAACTGACTCCGCCTTGCAGCCTGCGCTGGCTTGAACGGTTTGGTGCGATACAGTCCTCGCGCCATGAGCGTCCCGACAACGTCGAACCCTCCACAGGCCAGCCCCCTGACGGACGAGCCTCTTCGCATAGGCTCACGCAGCTTCACCAGCAGGCTCGTGCTGGGAACGGGCAAGTACCCGAGCATGGAGCTGATGCAGCAAGCCCTGACAGCGGCTGCAGCTGAGATCGTCACCGTCGCCGTCCGCCGCGAACGGCTGTACAACGACGCGGGCCAGTCGCTGCTCGACTTTCTCGACCTCGACAGGCTGACGATTCTGCCCAACACCGCGGGCTGCTTCACCGCGGAGGACGCGGTGCGGGTGGCGCTGCTCGGCCGTGAGCTGCTCGAGCAGCTGGGCAACCCCGGGGCGGGCTGGGTCAAGCTGGAGGTCCTGGGCGACAGACGCACACTGCTTCCCGACCCCGTGGCCACGCTCGAGGCCTGCAGGGAGCTGCTGGCTCAGGGCTTCGAGGTCCTCTGCTACACCAGCGACGACCCTGTCGTCGCGCGAAGGCTCGCGGAGCTGAGCGTGGCCAGCGTGATGCCCGCAGGCTCGCCCATAGGCTCGGGCCAGGGCGTGCTCAACCGCAACAACATCCACCTCTGCATCGAGGCGGTGCGCGAGGTCGATTCCGCCATCCCCGTCATCGTCGACGCAGGCGTGGGCTGCGCAAGCGACGTGTCGATCGCGATGGAGCTGGGCGCCGACGGCGTGCTCCTCAACACCGCCGTCGCCTGCGCGAAGGACCCGGTGCGGATGGCCCGGGCGATGCGTCTGGCCTGCCAGGCGGGTCGGGACTCCTACCTCGCTGGCCGCATACCACGCAGGCTCCACGCCAGCGCCTCGAGCCCCTGGGAAGGCGCCGTCTCGACCATTCCAGGGGAATGAGTCCCACGGCGCAAGCCGCCCGCGCCTCGGTCGCCTAGGCCGGCCTGACGCCGCGCGCCAGCAGCTGCACGCGCTCCGCCTGCATTCTCCGGACCGTCTCCAGCACGTGCCTGGGAATGCGCCACACCGGCGCGTCGTTGGTGACGCGGGCGCAGTGCTCCTGCATGCACTGATACAGCAGCTTGAAGGCGTCACGGGGCTGACGCATCTGCTCCAGCGCGTCGATGAGGTCCTGCTTGTGGACGTCCTCGTCGAAGAGGTCCACCAGCGTGGGGGGGGCCTGCTCGCCGCCCTTGCTCTCGTCGGGCGCCCAGGCAGCCCGCAGCCTGGCGTTGCACAGGTCGTAGAGCGTGGCGCCTGTCCAGGCCAACTGCTCGATCAGCGCCTGCTTGTCGAGCCTGGCCTCCTGGAAGAAGGCGCTGGACTCGCGCATCAGCGCATGACGCAGCTCGATGGGCAGCAGCAGCTTGAATCCCACCCCTTCCATCTGCAGAAACTTGTTGTTGAGCAGCGGCCAGACGAAGGCCCGCATGCGGTCCGGATCGCCCGAGACCGCCACGGGCTCGTCCACACGGTCGACGACGACGATCGCCCCCGCATAGCCCGCGGCGCGCATCGCCTCAAGCAGCGACTCGAAGAGCTCGAAGCGAGCCTCGAGCGGATCCTCCGCCAGCAGCCGCTTGATCTCCGCCAGATGTGCACGAGGAAGATTCGCAACAGCCCGCCGCAGCGACGCGGGCGCAAGCCCCAACGACCGCAGCGCCTTGGCGAGCCGCCTAGCGAGGCCGCGCAGCCGCAACGCCTCCCATACGAACCCCCGCCACGCTGCGACAGCCCACAGCCCCGCGGTCGCCGCCACCAGGCCAAGCCACAGCGGCCTGCTCCACCGCGGATCCCCCAGCTGCAGGAAGAAGTCGCGCATGTACGCCAGCCAGAGCGGCGCAATCCAGAGCACACTCGCCGCCGCCCGCCACGCCTGCGTTCTGTCCCACCTTGCAATGCGAAGCCGTCGCTGCAACAGACGACGCCTGCGATCCTTGCGCGAAGGTTCGTCGTACAGGGCCTGCAGCATCAGCAGTCTGCGTCTGACGAGCAACGGCGCACTTCTGAGCGATGCGACTCTCGCAGCTGCGTCGTGCTCGTGCGCCTCGTCCCCGAGCAGCGCATCGACGAATCTGCGCACCGCCAAGGACAGAATCGCGTCCATATGGTCCGCCAACGTGAAGTCCAACAAAGGGTTGGCGTCGCGCTCCTCGCGCCTGCGCCGTGAAGCGACTTTGCGGCTGCGCTGCGAGGCCCACGCCTGCAGGAAACTGTCCAGGAAGGGGTTGGCGTCGTCGTACGCCACGAAGAGCACAGCCTGATCGCGATGCGTGTCGTTCCACCGGGCGACCCGCTGGGCCAGCTGCAGGCGAATGGCGGTCTTGCCGCTGCCCTTTTCGCCGAAGACGATCGACGCGCTGGGCCGCTCCAGCGAGCCGAGAATCTTCTCGAAGTCCGGATGCGTAGCTTCCGTAGCAGAGAGCCTGGCGAAGACCGCGTCCCGCCTGGCCTCTTCCGCAGCGAACGGGTTCTCCACCAACCCCCAGTGCGTCAGGAAATCGCTGACGTGCATGAAGCCTCCTCGGCGCGTCAGCGCCGCTGCGCCGCTCGACGCGCGCCCCGACATGCGCAGGAAGCCAATGCTACCGCCTTCCTCTTGCCTGTTGCTGTGCGTCCGACCGCCTCATCCAGCCACCGCTTCACTGACCAGCCGCGCGATCTCGTCGACCATCTGCGCCATCTGGGCGTTGCTGCGGGCTTCGAGATTCAGCCGAAGCAACGGCTCCGTGTTGCTCTTGCGCAGGTTGCACCACCAGCCCTCGGTTTCGAAGCAGTCCACCGTCACCCCGTCGAGATGGTCGATCCTCCCGCGGTTGGCGAAGGCCTTCTCGACCAACGCCAGCGCCGCGTCCTTGTCCTCCACCTCGAAGTTGATCTCCCCCGACTGGGCGTAGCGAGCGATGGGCTTGATGATCTCCGACAGCGTTCTGCTCGCGTTCCGCAGCGCCGAGACCGCCGCTGCAAAGGCAATGGCGCCCGAATCAGCGTAGAAGTTCGTCCGGAAGTAATAATGCCCGGAAAGTTCGCCGCCGAAGACCGCGTCGTGCTCAGCCATGGCCTGCTTCATGAAGACATGGCCCACGCGCGAGCGCACGGGCTTGCCGCCCGCTGCAAGGATCTCCTCCTCCACCGCCTTGCTCGAGCGCAGGTCGTAGACGACCGCGGCGCCGGGATTCTCTCTGAGAAACTCCCGGGCAAGCCAGGCGGTGACATGGTCGCAGCCCACCGCGGCGCCCGTCTCGTCGACCAGGGCGCAGCGGTCCGCGTCGCCGTCGAAGCAGACGCCCAGGTCCGCCCCCTCCCGCTGCACACGGTCCTGCAGATCGCGCAGGTTCTCCAGCACAAGCGGGTTGGGCTCGTGGACGAACTCCCCCTTGCTGTTGTCGAAATAGAGCTCGACGATCTCGAGCCCTTCGACGCCCGCCCCCTGTTCGCCGAAGACCTTCGGCAGCATCGTCCCCGCCATGCCGTTGGAGGCGTCCGCGACCACGCGCAGCTGTCTCGGCCCGGGTTTGAGATGGCGTCTGACGTGCTCAGCATACGCCTGCCACAGGTCGCGCTCCTCGACGCGGCCCTTCTTCTCGGGAGGCGCCTTCATCTTGTCGGGGTTGGCCATGGCGGCCCGCATGCGGATCTCCCCAAGCCCTGTCGCCTCCCCCACAGGTTTGCCTTTGCGGGCGCTGATCTTGAAGCCGTTGTACTGCGGCGGGTTGTGCGAGGCGGTGACCATCACCCCCCCCGCGCAGTCGAGGTGGTTGACCGCGAAGGTGACGAAGGGCGTGTCCACCCGGCCGACGTCGACCACGTCGCCCCCTGCGTCGGTGATCCCGTCGATCAGCGCCTGGGCCAGGGCTGGGCTGGAGACGCGCATATCGCGGCCGACGACGATGTTGTTGAGCATGGGCGTGCGATCGCCCGAGCGCGTGGCCTGTTCGCGGAGAAAGCTGCTGGCGCCGTAGCCGATCTGCCAGGCGAGCTTCTCGTTGAGCGGATCGGGGTAGACCCCCCGAATGTCGTACGCCTTGAAGACGTTGCCAAGCATGGTCGCCCTCCGCGCGGACGCGTCATCCAGCAGGCTCATCGCCCCGCGCCCGTGCAGCAAGCGTACCAGAACACAGCCTCAGGCTGCGTCACGCTCCCCGCCTCGGCGCCGCCTGGATATCCGTCGCTTCCTCCTCCCTGACGACCTCCACCGCCACGCCCTCGGGAAGCGCCCGCAGGAACGCCTTGCCGTAGCCCTTGGTGACGATCCGCGGGTCGAGCGCGACCACCGTGCCCCGGTCCGTCGCGCTGCGGATGAGCCTGCCAAAGCCCTGCTTGAAGCGCAGCACAGCCCGGGGGAGGGACTCGTCGAAGAAAGGGTCGCCCCCCTGCGCAGCGATGCGCTCGAGCCTGGCCTCGACGATGGGCCGGTCGGGCGGGTCGAAGGGCAGCTTGGTGATGACCACCGTGCGCAGGGCTTCGCCAGGCACGTCCACCCCCTGCCAGAAGCTCATCAGGCCGAAGAGCACAGCCCCGTTGATCGTGCGGAAGCGCTCGAGGATCTGGCTGCGCGGCCCGTCGATCCCCTGGGCAAGCAGCGTCAGCCCTCTAGCGAGAAAGTCCTTGCGGAGCCTCGCTGCGGCGCGGCGCAGCTGCGCGTCGCTGGTGAAGAGCACGAAGGCGCCGCCGCCGTCGCTGACGCACCAGCGCAGGATCCGCTGAGCCAGGGCTTCGTCGTGCTGGGGGCCGCCCGGCGGAGGCAGCGTCGCGTCCACGATCAGCTTCGCCTGGGCTGCGTAGTCGAAGGGGCTGTCCAGCAGCAGCGTGCGGACGTCCGGCGCCGTGAGCGACAGGCCCAGGCGCTGCGCGATGTGCCCGAAGGACCCCCCGGCGCCGGCCAGCGTCGCGGAGGTGAGCGTCACGGAGCGGTCCCCCGAGAACAGCGCCTCGCGCAGCGCAGGACCCACGTCGACAGGCGAGGCCCGCAGCGCCGCCCCCGAGGCGAGCGGGCGGCGCTTCTCGCCGTCCAGGCGGGCCTGCGCCCAGTAGACGAAGTCGGGCTCCTTCTGGTGCGCCAGCGCCTCGAGGGAAACCGCCAGGGCGCCGGCCCGCGTCGCTGCAGCGTTGAGTTCGAAGGCGTCGCCCTCAGCCACGCCCTGGACCTCCTTGAGTGTGCGCAGCAGATTGGCCAGCTGGCGGAAGGCCTCGACCGCCTCAGCGACCTCCCGCTGAGCGGCGTCGAGCAGTTCGCAGGCCGTGCGCACGCGGACGGTCCTGGAGGCGCCGCCTGCTCGGCCTGGGCCGTCGTCCTTGCGGCCTTCCACTGCGCGGCTGGCGACAAAGGCCTGCAGTTTGGCGAAGAACGCCTCTGCGGCGCGCTCAGCAGCGAGCGTGGCGTGGCAGGCCCGGTCGACGAGCTCCACCGCGTCGATGGGCGCCCGCAGCGCAGCGAGCAGGCCGCGCTTGCCCCCTCGCGCCAGCAGCGAGCGCAGGAGCCTGCGCGCCGAGGCCGCTGTGACCGAGAGTCCGAAGTGCTCGCAGGCGACGTCCTCCGCAGCGTGGGCCTCGTCGAGCACCACATGGTGGTGCTCGGGCAGCAGCGAGGCCCCCTGCCTTCGCAGGGCAAGGTCAGCGAAAAAGAGGGCATGGTTGCACACCAGCAGCTGCGCCCGCAGCATGCGCCGCCTTGCCGCCTGGTAGAAGCAATGCTGGTACGTCGGGCAGGCCTTGCCCATGCACGCGTCCGCGTCGGACTGCACCTTCTCCCACACGCTGGGCCGCTCGAGCACGGGAAGCGTGGCCAGCGAGCCGTCGCGCGTCGTCTGCGCCCACTGCTCGATCGCCTCGAGTGAGGCCCGCTCGAAGGGATCCGCGAAGAGCTGCTCCTGCCGCTGCGAGGCGAGCATGAGCCGGCGCACCGAGAGGTAGTTGCCCCGCCCCTTGACCAGAGCCGCGGTGAACTCCACAGGCAGCGCCGCCTGCAGCAGTGGAATGTCGCGCTCCACCAGCTGCTCCTGCAGCGCGATGGTGTGCGTGGCGACGACGACCTTCTCCTTTTCGTTGACGATCCTGCCGATGGCGGGAAGCAGGTAGGCGAAGCTCTTGCCCACGCCCGTTCCCGCCTCGACGAGCAGCGCGCCCCGCTCAGCCATGGTCCGGTCGACGGCCTGGGCCATGGCCCGCTGCTGCGGACGAGGCTCGTAGCGATCGCCCAGTCTGCGGGCGATGGCCTCCTGCAGCGCCTCGAGCGGGTCGAATCGCGCTTCTGCGCTCATGGGCAAAGCCTAGCCGGGCGGCCTGGCCGAGCTGCGCAGAAAAAGACAGCCTGCTCACGCCTGCTCGCCCAGCGGCCTGCGCGCAGGCTCGCCCGGCCTGCGGGGGTAGGCCCTTGGCGTGGGCCGATCCTTGACGAAGGCGACGACCACGCCCGTCGGCGTCCGCTGTGTCGCCACGGGTCTGGCGTAGAGCGTCCGCTGCGCCTGTTTCGACGCTTCCAGCTCCTCCTGCGCCTTTTCGCCCTTGATGAAGAGCGCAAGGCCGCCGACCCTGACCAGCGGCGTCGTCAGCTCCAGCGCCACAGCCATTCTGCCCAGCGCCCGGGCGACGACCGCGTCGCAGGCCTCGCGCAGCGGTCCGCGCGGCGCGTGCGCTCCGAGCGTCTCGGCCCGCTCGTTGTGCACGCGCACGTTGTCAAGCCCAAGCAGCCTGGCCGCCTGCTCGAGAAACGCCGCCTTGCGGCCCACGCTTTCGACCAGATGCAGCTGCGCCCGCGGCGTGACGATCGCCAGCGGAAGGCCAGGCGAGCCGCCCCCCGAGCCCACGTCCGCGATCGACGCCCCCACAGCCAGCTCCTCCAGAAAGGGCAGCAGCGTCAGGGCGTCGAGCACGTGCTTGCGCCACGCGGCCTCGGGCTCGACGACGCGCGTCAGGTTCATCACCGCGTTGGCCTTGAGCAGCAGGGCGAGGTAGCGCCCCAGCTGTTCCAGCTCGCCGGGCTCGAAGGCCACGCCCAGCGCCTCCGCGTCGCGCAGAAACGACGCAGGCGGCGCCAGCGGCGCAGCGTCCTGCAGGACGAGGGGCGGTCGCGGCGAAGAGGGCCTGTTCATCCCGGCCCGAGGATATGGCACAGGCCGCGACAGCCCCCCACCCGCTGCACCTTGCCCCGCGGGAACTCGCCCCTGAGCATCTTCTGGATCATCTCCTGGATGGCCTCCTGCACCTTGAGCAGATCGAGATCGACCAGGCTGATGCTCCCCCGCTCGCCCGTCGAGAGCACCCAGTACTCCGCCACCCCCTCCACGGGCCCGCCCACGAGCGCCCGCAGCGCCATGGCGTACACCGCCAGCTGCATGTCGTCGTCCTTCGGCGACAGCTTGCCGCTGCTTGGCCTTCCCGTCTTGTAGTCGACGATGCGGAAGCGCCCGTCGGCCCCGCGGTCGATGCGGTCGATCTTGGCCTCGATGCGGTGCTCGATCCCGCTGGACCATGGGATGCTGAAGTCGATGGCCTTTTCCACATCCTGCAGCGCGAACGGGGCGCTTTCTGCGCCCTCGTCGCGCCGCTCCATCTCGAAGGCGGTCTGGAGCATGTGCAGAATCTGTTTGCGGTCCTCCTCCTCGAGCCCGGCCCGCTGCGTCATGGCCTCCCCCACAGCCAGCAGGTCCTTGAGCCCGGGCGGATCTCTCCCCTCCTCGGCCGCAGCCAGGGTCGCTTCGCCGTGCTTCTGCAGCGCCTCGTGCACGATCTTGCCGATCTGCATGTGCGGCCCGACGGGCTCGCGCAGCTGCAGGACATACTGCGCATAGAAGCAGCGCGGGCAGTCCTTGAAGAGCCTGAGCCTGGTGTACGACAGCTGCAGCGGCGGCTTGAGCGGCTTGACGACGCGCTCCTCATTCCTTGTCTTCCACGCCTGTTTGACGCGTTTGCGCAGCTCGCTCGCCCGCTTCCTGGGAAGCGCGTTGAGAATCGACGGCAGCGACTCCGACGCGCGGGCGGCGGAGAAGACCGCCAGCTCGTCGAGGGCCTCGAGCACGGCGTGCTGCGCCGCCTCCCTGCTGCGGGCGTCGAGCTGGGGCGACTCGAAGGCCCGCGCCGCCTCCGCCACGCGCACGCGGGCCCGGTGCGCTTCGCGCTCCAGCGCGTCGAGTCCCCGCAAACGGTCCTGATCGTCGTCGGCGACCAGCCGCTGCAGCGAATCCTGCGCTTCTTCCTTCAGGTCCTTGCGCAGATCGTCCACATGCACGACAGGAAGGCTCACCCCGTCGACCAGCTCGCTGAAGAAGTCTCCCGAGCGGCCCGCTTCGCTCTGCTTCAGCCGCTTGGCGACGAGGACGAGCCTGCGCGCAGCCCGGGTGCAGGCGACGTAGAAGAGCCTGCGCTCCTCGTCGGCGTCGTCAGCAAGTTCGACGAGCCCCTTGGGAAGCAGCGCCTCGGGCGGCTCCTCGTCGCGCCGCTTGCTGGCGGGAAAGCCCGATCCCGCCTGCGGCCGAACGCCCACGACGATCACCGTGTCGAACTCCAGCCCCTTGCTCTTGTGGGCCGTCAAGGCCTGCACCGCGTCGATCTGGGCCGACTCCGCCTCCTCCGCCTCGCGGTCGACCCGTTCGTCGCCATGGAGGATGAAGCCCTGCTCGTGCTCGTCGAGGTCGTCGTAGCGGCGCCAGAAGGCCTCGATGTCCGCGGGCGCCTCGAGCTTGGCCGACATGGCGCGCACGAAGCGCAGCGCCGCGGTCAGGGCGCGCACCGCCCGTACGCCCGCAGCGGGTGTGGGCGCAAGCCCCGCCCCCAGCCCAAGCGACCGCACCACCCGCAGCGCAAGCTCGTAGGCGCTCTCGACCGCCGCGGCGTCGCGCAGCTCGCTGAGCAGCGCCGCGAACCGCCGCACCGCTGGGTCGTCCGCGAAGCGCCGCTGCACATACACCGCCAAGGGCTCTTTGGCGCCGTCGCTGCGCCACGCGCTGCGCCACTGCACGATGCGCTCGCCCTCCACAGCCAGCGGAGGCTCGTAGAGCGCCCGCTGGGCATGGTGCTCGTCAGCGGGGTCCGCAGCGAGCCTGAGCCAGGCGATGAGCGTCTTGACCTGCGGATGCTCCACGGGCTTGCTCGTGTGGGCCACGGCGCAGGGAACGCCCCGCAGCTCCAGCGCCAGCTGCGCCCGTTCGACGTTGCCGCTGTTGCGCGCAAGCACAGCGATCGACGACCAGGGGAGATCCGGTCTCCTTTGCTTCTCCACCAGCGCCGCCAGCGCCGCAGCCTCCCCCAGGTCCGCCGCTGCGTCGACGTACACCCCCTGCAGCTGGCCCGTCTCCCGCAACGGCTCGGCGCCGACCGCCATGCGCTCCGCAGGCGTCGCTGCATGGATGCGCTTCTCGGGATCGAAGCGCGTCGCTGCGTTGCTGATGATCACGTCGCCGGCGCGCACGATGGCCTCTGCGCTGCGGAAGTTCGCTTCGAGCTTGATCGTCGCGTGCTTGGGCCAGCGCTCGGCGAAACGCTCGAAGGCCTGCGGCTCCGCTCCGCGGAAGCCGTAGATGGCCTGGTCGTCGTCGCCGACCACGCAGATGTCCGCGTCCTCCTGCGGCGCAAGCAGGCTGAGCAGCTCCAGCTGCGAGCGGTTCACGTCCTGGAACTCGTCGACGATGATGTGCCTGATGTCGCTGCGCACCAAAGCCCGAACGTCTTCGCTGCGGCGGAGGATGCGCACCGCCAGGAGCATGTAGTCCTCCAGGCTGATCCATCCGCGGGCGAGGGTGAGGGCCTCGTAGGCCTTGTAGACCGCGCAGCGGGCGCTGCAGCGCCGCCAGGCCGCCTCCTCAGCCTCCGCCGCCTCGGAGTCAGCGTAGATGCTGGCGCGCCACTGCTTGAGCCCCTCGGCGCAGGCCGCCGCGTCCAGCGCGTGGCGCTTGGCTGCGGTGATGAAGTCGTCCATCTCCTGCGCCAGCCTGTCGAAGCCCTCTCGGGCCCGGTCGGCCAAAGCGCCCGTCTGCCGTATCGCGTCGCGCAGCGCCTCCTTGCGCATGGCGCTGTCCATGACGGTCAGCGACGCAGGCAGATCCAGCGTGTCGCCAAAACGCAGGACGATGGAGCGGCCGAAGCTGTGGAATGTCGAAGCCCTGATCCGCTCCGCCGCCTGAAACCCCGCCAGCTCCAGCAACCGCTCCCGGAGCTGCTCAGCAGCCTTGACGGTGAAGGTGACGGCCAGGATGCTCGAGGGGTCGACGCCCTTGCCGCCGCGGGACACCGGCGCCGCCAGACAGGCTGCGCGGGCGACGAGCGTGCGGGTCTTGCCCGAGCCCGGCCCAGCCAAGACGATCAGCGGCCCGCCTTCGTGCGTCGCCGCCCGCCGCTGCGCCTCGGTGAGCGGAAACCCCTGGTCCCAGCGCGCCGACTGCTTCACTCCTTCTCCCATCGCGCTGGAGCATATCGCCTTGGCAGGCTGCACGGCCAGCGGCTGCGTCGCGCGATACGCTGCGCGCCGTCATGAACGACGCAGCGCTTCCCGCTGAGTCTGCGACGCTCCTGCTGCGTCTGGGCGTGGCCCTGGGGTTGGGGCTGCTGGTGGGACTGCAGCGCGAGCGTCAGCAGGGTCAGGAGCGGCTGGGCGGCGTGCGGACCTTTCCGCTCATCGCGCTGACAGGCGGCGCACTCACAGCCACAGCGCCCGTCGCAGGCCCCTGGCCCGCAGCGGCGGGGCTGCTGGCCCTGACGGCGGTCATCGTCATGAGCAACGTCGCGGCGCTGCGGCGAGGCGCTCTGGAGCCAGGCGTGACGACGGAGGTCGCCGCTCTGGCGGTGTACGCGGTCGGCGCCTTGACCGTCGCGGGCCCCCTCCCCGCTGCGGTCGCTCTAGGAGGCGTCGTGGCGGTGCTGCTCCACGCCAAGGCTCCGCTGCACGCGTTCGTCCGGAGACTCGGCGAGCAGGACGTGCGCGCGATCATGCGTTTCGCCCTCATCACCCTGGTCATTCTGCCTGCGCTTCCCGATCGCGCCGTGGGCCCCTACAGCGTGCTCAATCCCAGACAGATATGGATGATGGTCGTGCTGGTGGTCGCGGTGAGCCTGCTGGGCTATGTGGCGCACAGGCTTTTCAGCGCCCGCACAGGAGCGCTGCTCAACGGCGTATTGGGCGGTCTCGTCTCCAGCACCGCCACCACCATCGCCTGCGCCAGGCGCGCCCGCCGCGCAGGGATCGCCGCCGCCCTGCTGGTCATGCTGCTCGCTGCAGCGGTGATGGACGCGCGGGTGTACATCCTGGCGGGAGCGGTCTCCCCTGCGCTGGCCCAGCGGCTGGCGCCGCCGCTGGCGATGATGCTCGCCGCTGCGCTGCTGCCAGCGACAGCGATCTCCCTGCAGCTGCGCGCCGCCCGGGCCGACGCTTCCCACAACAACTTCATCCCAGACAATCCTGCTGAACTGCGCCCCGCCCTGCTCTTTGCAGCGATCTACGCCCTGGTGCTGCTGGCCAGCGCCTGGGCGAAGGATCTGCTGGGAGGCTCGGGCTTCTACCTCGTCGCCGCCCTGTCGGGCCTGACGGACATGGACGCCATCACGCTCACCGCCGCCAGGCTGGTCTCGCAGGAGGCGCTTGCGCTGGAGACGGCGTGGCGGGCGGTGGTCGTCGCCTCGCTGGCCAATCTGGTCTTCAAGGCTGTGGCTGTCTTCGTGATCGGCGGGGCGCGGATCGGCCTGTGGACCGCAGTGTCGTTCGTGTGCATCGCCGTTGCCGGCGGAGCGGCGCTGCTGCTGTTCTGAAAAGCAGTCGCCGACGCGTAGCGACGACGCAACGGCTCGCGCGCGTCTACACCGTCGCTGCAGCGGTTTCGACTCGTGCAGGCCTTGGTGGCGCGCCTTCGACGAGCAGGCCTTCGCACGTGCGCCAAGGGAGCTTCTCGATCCGCGGGCTGCGGGCCTTGCACCGGGCCTTGAGCGCGCGTCCCGTTCGGACGAGCCTGGCCCGCTGCGGATGCGTCCGCGGCGCGCAGCGTCTTGCCAAGACCGCCTGCCGCAGCGCCTCGAAGCTGTCGTCCTGAACCTCGACGCTCGTCCAGCAGGCGCCCAGCTGCGGCCAGGTGTGGGCGTCGCTTCCTGCGGTGGTCGCCCAACCGCGCTGCGCCGCCTTGGCCAGCACAGCCTCGACGCGCACCGCGTCGGCGTAGCAGGCGTTGATCTCCACGGCATGGAAGATCGCCACCCGAAGCGCAGGCGCCAGCTGCTCGATGTGCTTGTCGTCGCGGAAGGGGTGCGCCGCGATGCGCAGCGTGCTGCGCTCCACGCTCTGCAGCGCCGCCGCCAGCTCCTCGCCCGTGGGGTGGTAGCCCGCGGTGGCTGGCGCCAGCAGCGCCTCGTCCAGCGCGCGCAGCGTCTCCAACGGCGCCACGATCAGCGCGTCGACGCGCTCAGCCAGCGTCAGCTCCATGCCCGTGAAGAACAGCGCCCCCTCGATCTCGAAACGCCCCTGGCGATACGGCCAGCGGGCGAGCAGCGCGTCGTACATCGCCCAGAAGTCGGCGCCGTGGGCGTGCTCGGTGATCGCCAGGCCGTCCAAGCCGCGGGACCGGAGCGTGCGGGCGTAGCGCAGAGCATCAGCGGGGTTGAAGGCCACCCGCCTGGCGACCTTGGCGTGCGTGTGCAGATCGAGCTGCAGCGTTCTCATGGCGGCTCCTCAGTGGCCCACATTGTACGGCGGCGCGCCGAGGCGGGCCCCTGGCGCCGCCCCCTCAGCCGAAGCGCCCCGTCACGTACTGCTCCGTCTCAGGCAGCAACGGCTTCTGGAAGATGCGCTCGGTGGGGCCGATCTCCACGAGCCTGCCGAGGTACATGAAGGCGGTGTAGTCGCTGACGCGGGCGGCCTGCTGCATGTTGTGCGTGACGATGAGCACGGTGTAGCGCTGGCTTATCTGCCGGATCAGCTCCTCGATGCGGGCGGTGGCGATGGGGTCCAGGGCCGAGCAGGGCTCGTCCATGAGCAGGGCTTCGGGCTCGGCGACGATGGCCCGGGCGATGCACAGCCGCTGCTGCTGGCCGCCCGAGAGGCGCAGGCCCGAGGTCTTGAGCCGTCCCCCCACCTCGTCCCACAGCGCCGCCCCCCTGAGCGCCCGCTCGCAGGCGGCGTCGAGCACGGCTCGGCGGCGTTCGCCGTCGATGCGCAGCGGATAGACCACGTTCTCGTAGATGGACATGGGGAACGGGTTGGACTTCTGAAAGACCATGCCCGTGCGCTTGCGCAGCTCGATGACGTCCACGTCCGGCGCGTAGAGCGGCTCGTCCGCCAGGTGGATCTCCCCCTCGGTCCGCACGCCCGGGATGAGGTCGTTGAGGCGGTTGATGGAGCGCAGAAACGTGCTCTTGCCGCAGCCCGACGGGCCGATCAGCGCCGTCACCTTGCCCTTGGGGATCGAGAAGTTCAGGTCGAACAGCGCCTGCGTCCCGCTGTAGAAGAGGCTGAAGTTCTCGACGCGGACGAGGGGCGTCTCGTCGGCCAGCTCCGGGTGGATCGCCGCCTCGAAGGGCTCGCCTCGGCGGATCGCCTCCAAAACGGCGAACCGCTGCGTCGGCTCCTCGGGAGACGGCGTGCGGGACCGGAGCGATGGACGCGGACGATCCACAGTCTGTGGTGAAGGATGCATGCTGAACGACGACGCAGACTCGTTGGGCGAAACGCTGACCTCCACCGGCGCAGCTGGCCGCGACGACAAGGACGCCGGCGGCGTCGCAGCGATCGTAGGCGCCTGACGGAACGGCTCCTTCGCGATATCCGGGCCTTCGCTGGTCATGGCTACACCGCCCTGGCGCCAAGCCTGGTTCGCAACCTGGCCCGCAGCAGAATCGCCGCCAGGTTGAGGGTGAACACGATCGCGATCAGCAGCAGCGTCGTCGTCCAGACGATGGGCCTGGCTGCTTCGGAGTCCGGGCTCTGGAAGCCCACGTCGTAGATGTGAAAACCCAGGTGCATGAAGGACCGCTCCAGATGCAGAAATGGAAAGTGCGGCTCGAAGGGCAGCTCCGGCGCAAGCTTGACAGCCCCGACGAGCATGAGCGGCGCCACCTCGCCTGCGCCGCGGGCGATGGCCAGGATCATCCCCGTCATCACGCCGGGCATGGCCATGGGGAGCACGACCCTGCGGATCGTCTGCCAGCGGCTGGCTCCGCAGCCGTAGCTCGCCTCGCGCAGCGAGCCGGGCACGGAGGAAATGGCCTCCTCCGTCGCCACCACCACCACGGGCAGCGTCAGCAGCGCAAGCGTCAGCGACGACCAGAGCAGCCCCTTGGCGCCGAAGGTGGGCGAGGGCAGCCTCGCACGGAAAAAGCCATGAAAGAACGGCATGTAGGCGACCAGCGCCACGACCAGCGCAGCCGTCGCAAGCCACAGCGCCCCTGCAACAAGGCCCAGCGTCCTGGTGCGCAGCGTCGGCTCGGCGCCGGGCCTGGGTTTGGCGGTAAGGCCCAGCAGCACGGCGCCCACGGTCGTCGCGACCAGCCCTCCCACTCCGAGCGCCCACAGGCCGATCGGCCAGGGATTGGCTGGCCCCGCGTCGATCCACCCCCCCACCGTGTAGCAGAAGAACCCCAGTCCGAAGACGCCGTAGACGATGCTCGGCACGCCCGCGAGGTTGTTGATCGCGATGCGGACCGTGGAGATGAGCAGCCCCTGTCTGGCGTACTCGCGCAGGTACAGCGCCGCGACGACGCCCAACGGCGCCACGATCACCGCCAGCAGCAGCGTCAGCATGACCGTGCCGAAGATGACGGGGAAGACGCCGCCCTCGGTGTTGGCCTCGCGCGGATCCGCGGTGAGGAACTCCCACCAGCGGTCCAGGTAGACGCCCAGCCTTCCCCGCCAATCGAGGGCGTTGCTCTGCACCGCTCGGACGATCTGGCTGAGGCGAAGGGGCTCGTCGGGCTGCGTCTGCGCAGCGGGCGCAAAACGGCCGCTGGCGGGGTCGACCACCTCGATGCGAAAACGATCATCCTCGCGCTCGATGCGGTGGATCTCCTGCAGAATGGCGTCGTATTCCTCGTCGAGCGTCTCTTTGCGCCGGGCGAAGCGGTCCCGGGCGTGGGCGAGTCCGTCGTCGTCCAAGCGCCCCTCTGCGTGCGCAAGCTCCGCCTGGCGCAAGGCGAGCCTCGCCCGCTCCAGCCGTGTGTTGACCCACCCAATGTCGCGTTTCTTGAGCGATTCGATCCGCTGTCGGCGTTTGACCGCTTCGGGGTGCAGCTCGCGCAGCAGGGCCAGCGTGGCCTCGGGACCGTCAGCCAGCACCGTCGTCTCGCGCACGCGCAGGCCGTCGTCGCTGCGCCCGAGCACGGTCCGCTCGACGGGCCGCTGTCCCCACGCCGTCTCCACAACGCCCTGTTCTTCGACCGCTGCGTCCGGCGCAAGCGTCTTCTCCTCGACGAGCAGCAGTCGTTTGGGCAGGCCGAGCCATACGCCCCACTGCGTCCGCTCCAGCAAGAGCGCCTCGCGCGGGCGCTCGATCGTCTGGATGTCGAGCAGATCCACCCAGCGGAAGGGCTGGCTGTTGAACTCCTTGTTGCCGACGCGGTACAGGCGCCGGCGAACGCCCCCGTCTGCAGTGAAGACGTCAGGCCCCAGCTCCCCCGCCTCCATCCTCCGCAACAGCTGCTCGCGACGCGCGGGCTCAGGGTGGTAGCGCTCGGTGCGCACCGGCGCGCCCAGAAAGCGCTCGCCCGTGGTCAGCGTCACCAGTTCGACGGGCCGTGGCCAGAAGGAGCCCGCCCCCTGCCACAGCGTCGTCCCGAGCAGCGCCGCGATGGCGGTGAGGGACAGCGTCAAGGCCATGCCCGTCAGCCACAGCGCAGGCTCGCCCCGCACCGCCAGAGGCGTTCGCCGCGACAGCGTTTCGGTGTGCGCCTGCTGACCGACCTTCACAGCGCAGCGCTCCTTGTGCGCACCCGCTGGCGGACGATCTCCGCTGCGGTGTTGATGCAGAAGGTCAACGCAAAGAGCACCAGACCGCACAGAAAGAGCACGCGGTAGTGCGTGCTGTCCTTGGGCGCCTCGGGGAGCTCGACCGCGATGTTGGCGCTGAGCGTGCGCAGGCCGTCAAAGAGGCTCCAGGACATGATGGGCGTGTTGCCCGTGGCCATGAGGACGATCATGGTCTCGCCCGCAGCCCTTCCCAAGCCGATCATCACGGCGCTGAAGACGCCGCTCATCGCCACAGGCAGGACCACGCGCACCGCCGTCTGCCAGCGTGTGGCGCCTGCGCCCAGCGACGCGGCGCGGAGCGACTCGGGCACGCTGACCATCGCGTCGTCAGCGATGGTGTAGATGATGGGCGTCACCGCCACCGCCATCGCCAGGGCGACCACCAGCGTGTTGCGCTGCTGGTAGGCGCCGAAGATCGAGTCGCGCGGGTCCAGTCCCAACGCTGTCAGCGCCGTGGCGAGCCCAGCCGCCACAGCTGTCATCGCGCCCAGGGCAAGCGCGAACTTGAGCAGCTCCACCAGCGCCTCGGCAGGTCGGCTGAGGTGGGCGTCGAAGGCGCGCACCCACGGATCCACCACGCGCGTCATCACCACCGCCACGACCAGCGCCGCCACGGGAAAGGCCAGGAGCAACCACCCAGGCCACGGCCCTCCCACCACACCGTCCAGCCAGGCCCGGAGGCTCGGGCGGTCGAAGCCGTGCAGCCTGACCGTGCGGGCGATGTCGGGATCGTCCAGCGAGCCGACGGGCTGGACGACAGCCCCGTCGCGAAAGGCCAGGCCTTCTTCGCGCAGCCTGCGCTGCACGCGGTCGTCGACCCGACTGACGTTCTTCATCCACGCAGGCCACGCGTGGCGAGGCAGCGGCTTGTAGGAGCCTGCGCGGAGGAGCACATCGCGTTCGCTGGGGGCGAACAGCGCCCGCTCCAGCAGCGGCCCCGCCTTGACAGCGACGGCGGCGGACAACAGCGTCGCCAACGCGATCAGTCCCAGCCTGCCCACACTGCCGACCTGGGAAACCCGCTGCACCGGCACAAAGTGCCACACGTACGCAGCCAGCAACACACCCAAGGGAACAAGGACAAAGGCCAACAGCGCGCCCGGCAGCACATCGCGCAGCAGCGGCGCAAGAAGCATGGCGGCGACGAAGCCCAACACCACACTCGGGAGGCTCGCCATCATCTCCAGCGAAGGCTTGACGACGGCTCGCAGGCGCAGCGGAAGAAACTCGCTCGTGTAGATCGCCGCCAGAATCCCCAGCGGCGCCGCCAGCAGCATGGTGTAGAGCGTCGCCTTGATCGTGCCGAAGAGCAGCGGAACCAGGCTGAACTTCGCCTCCGCTGCGTCGTCACCCGAGCTGGACTGATAGGTGTAGGAGGGCGCAGGCTCGCCTTCATACCATACTTTGCCGAAGAGACTGGAGAAGGAAGCCTCAGGGTGTCTCAGGCGCAGCCGCCAGACGCGGACCGTTCCGTCCTGGCTCACCGTCAGCGCGCCGTCGACCTTGGGAAAGAGATTCGCTGTCACGACGGGCTCGCCCGCGCCGTCGCGCAGCTGCGCGACGCGCGCGTGGCTGGTCATGTGACGAACGCTCAACACGCCCGCTGCGTCGGCGGCGAGAAAGGTTCTGCCTCGCTCGCTCGTGTCGATCGCCCGCACAGAGGAGGCGAGCCCCGAGGCGTGGCCGGGGTCGAAGACGTGGGCGGCCACGAGCGTCTTGCGGTCGGGCGTGGCAGCCAGCTCGTTGCGGGCGACGAAACACCCCCGCAACCCTCCTGCGTCGTCGCCGAGAACGAAGGTGTTTTCGCCCAGCATCTTCTCGACAACGACGACGCGACGATCGCCCGGGAGCAGATCGACCGTCTCGGCCAGCCGCCCGCGGCGAGGGTCGCGTGTGTCGAACCGCTGACACTGACCGTCGCGGTAGAGGACCAGCGCGCTCGCACCGTCGCCTGTGACCAGCACCGCAACGACGTCCTCCAGCGATCGGCCCGCCGCTGGCGTGAAGGGCAGGACGGAGGATCGCGTTCGCAGGCGCGGGGCTCCGCCCATGAGCGACTTGACCCTTCTGATGGAGCTGTAGAGCAGCGTGCCGTCCTGACGCAGCGCAAGCAGGTGGTCTTCGCTGACGCCCTTGTGATAGTCCAACAGCCGAACGGCGCCCTTCCCTCGCCGCAACTTCACCGGCGAGGCGAACTCCGCGACAGGGCGGGTCAGGCGCAGCTGGCCGATGGGGGTGCGCTGCACGACGCCCCCCTTCCAGACGCGCCGCTCCCCCACCGCCAGCTCACGCAGCTCCTGCGGCTCCTGGTCGGTGAGGAATGTCGAGCGAAAGGCGACGACGCCAAGAAGGACCCTGCCGTCGGCCAGTCCCAGAGCCACGTCGCCCCCTCGAACCGCTCTGCGCCATGCGGTGACCGCAGCGGGGGGATCGAAGGCCTGTGCGACTCCCGCCAGGCGCCCGTGCTGCAGGTCGAAGACGCGCAGCTGGCCCGTGGGCAGCAGCTGCATGACGGAGGAGCCAAACTCGTCCGCCTCGACGAAAAGGGCAGGCTCCGCCAAGGCGTCGCTGTGGAACGTCGCGACCACACGAGCTTCGCCTGGCTCGAAGAGCGCCCCTGCGACGCTCACCAGATACACCGCGATCCCCAGCACCGCGACGACCACGAGCAGGCCGCCTGCGGTGATGACAGCGGCGCTGAGCCTGTCCACCACGCGGACCAGCCTGCTGGTCGTGCGTCGCCTGAGGGGTGGAGCGTCGCTGAGAAGGGGTGCGTCGTCCATGATCACGCAGGAAGGAACAGCCTACGGGAAACGCGCCAGCTCCCGCCAGAGCCGCAAGGCGCTCTGAGAAAGCTGGCGCAACGACACGCGGTCGGCCACTGGTTGGGATCGGGTCAGCGGCTGGACGAGACGGGCCTGAGCCCCACCTTCGCCAGATCCTCCTTGGCGATGTCGAAGTTGACGGGGAAGTAACCGTCCTTGACGGTCGCCTCCTGCCCTTGCCTGGAGTACACCATCTTGAGGAACTCCGCCCGCAGCGGGTCCAGCTGCGAGCCCGGCCTGTAGTTGGTGTAGATGTAGAGGAACCGGGCCAGGGGGTAGTCGCCCGAGTAGGCGTATTCCGCCTCAGCGGGGAAGGCCTCGTCGCCCTCCTCCAAGGCCAGCGGCACAGCCCGCACGTCCGCGGTGGCGTAGCCGATGCCCGAGTAGCCAATGCCGTAGAGATCGGTCGCGACGCCTTGGACGACGGAGGAGGAGCCTGGCTGCTCCTTGACGGTGGGCTTGTAGTCGGCGTTGCCCAACGCGACCTTCTTGAAGTAGCCGTAGGTCCCCGAGGCGCTGTTGCGGCCGTAGAGGCTGATGGGCTTGTCCCGCCATTGGCCTCCCAGCCCCAGATCGCCCCAGGTCATCTGCGGCCCCTCGACGGAGAAGATTTTGCGAAGCTGATCCATCGTCAGGTATTCGATGGGGTTGTCCTTGTTGACAAAGACTGCCAGCGCGTCGACGGCCACGCGCATCGCCGTGGGCCTGTAGCCGTACTTGCGCTGGAAGGCGTCGATCTCGCTGGCCTTCATGGGCCTGCTCATGGGGCCGAACTCCGCCTGACCTTCGATCAGGGCAGGCGGCGCGGTCGAGGAGCCCTTGCCCTCAATCTCGATCTTGACGTTGGGATAGAAGCTGCGGAAGCGCTCCGCCCAGAGAGTCATCAGGTTGTTGAGGGTGTCGGACCCGACGCTGCGCAGACTTCCCGAGACCCCAGGGGCGGGGGTGTAGGCGGGGAGCCTGGGATCCACCTCCACGCCCTGCCCCGCTGCCCAGGCCCCTCCTCCGCACAGCGCCGCCGCGGCGACGGCCAGTCGCCCAAGACGCATCCGCTTCATGGCGTCCTCCTCTGCTCTGCGTGCGAGAGCCAGGCTGCGCCCTCCGCTGGGCTCGTCCCGCTCTCTTCGCCTCGCGTCTCTGGAAAGAGTGGCGCCGCCTCGCCCAGCGTCATCCGTCCAGACGTGAAGATGGCGCTAAGACGCGCGCGGGGCGAAAGCGTCCTTGACGCTGGGACGAGGGGGGATACGATGTCGATGCGCGGCGCACCGTCTGCGTCGCGTCAAAGGAGCGTCGTCATGGAGTCGATGGACGAGGACGACGCCACCGGCTCGGCAAAGGACAGGCTGCGCCCCTGAGGCTGCGCCGACTCCTGCCCCGAGTCGGCGGCGAAGCCAGTGACGGAGGCGGCGGGTCGACGCAGGGTCGGCGCCGCACGATGGGGCCTCCAGGAACAACCGAACGACAGGCGGCTGACGCGTGCAGCCGCGACGGAGCGGGCCCGGGCGCGCCGCCTTGGACCGACCATTGATCCCAAAGAGCGCCTCGGGCGCCAACCGATCGAACCATGAGCAGGACCACGACCATGGACATGTCGCGCATCCGCAACATCGGCATCTGCGCACACATCGACGCGGGCAAGACCACCGTCACCGAGCGCATCCTCTACTACACGGGCAAGAACTACAAGATGGGCGAGGTGCACGAGGGCACCGCCACGATGGACTTCCTGCAGGAGGAGCAGGAACGGGGCATCACCATCCAGTCCGCTGCGACGACGTGCCCCTGGGTGGTCGACGGCGTCGAGCACCGCATCAACCTCATCGACACGCCTGGCCACGTGGACTTCACCATCGAGGTCGAGCGCTCGCTGCGCGTGCTCGACGGGGCCGTGGCCGTCTTCGACGGCAAGGAGGGCGTCGAGGCCCAGTCGGAGACGGTCTGGCGCCAGGCTGACCGCTACGAGGTCCCCAGGCTCTGCTTCATCAACAAGATGGACAAGCTCGGCGCCGACTTCGAGTACTCCTTCAACAGCATTCGAGAGCGTCTGGGCGCCAACCCCGTCGCGGTGCAGTACCCGATCGGTCAGGCGGACAGCTTCGAGGGCATCATCGATCTGCTTCTCATGCGGGCCTTCTACTTCGACCCCACCGAGCTGGGCGCCCGCGTCGAGGAGCGCGACATCCCCGAGCACTTGGTCGAAACAGCCCAGCTGTGGCGCCACGAGCTCATCGAAAAGGCTGCGGACTTCGACGACGAGCTCATGGAGCAGTATCTCGAGGACGAGGAGGGCGTGACGGTCGAGGCGCTGCGCAGGGCGCTGCGCAGGGGGACGATCGAGCGGCGCTGTCAGCCCGTCTTCTGCGGCTCTGCGCTGCGCTACATCGGCGTGCAGCGGCTGCTCGACGGCGTGGTGCACTACCTGCCCTCTCCCAGTGAAGTGCCGGAAGTGCGGGGTGTCGATCCCAAGGACCCCAAGAAGCAGCTGACCCGGCCGCACGACCCCGAAGCCCCCCTGGCGGCGCTGGTCTTCAAGGTCGTCAGCGATTCGCACGGCGACCTGAGCTACGTCCGCGTCTATTCGGGAACGCTGCGCAAGGGGGAGCGCGTGCTCAATCCCAACGCCAACAAGCGCGAGAACATCAGCAGAATCTTCGAGATGCACGCCAAGGAGCGCATCGCGGTGGACGAAGCGCCCGCTGGCTCGATCGTCGCGGTCATCGGCCTGAAGGGCTCGACCACGGGCGACACGCTCTGCGACCCGGCCCACCCGATCGTGCTGGAGCGGATGACCTTCCCCGAGCCCGTCATCTCCATGTCCATCGAGCCCCGCACCAGCGAAGACAAGCGCAAGCTCGGCGAGGCCCTGGTGACCATCCGCCGCGAGGACCCCTCCTTCCGCGCCCACTTCGACGAGGAGACCGGCCAGACCATCATCGCCGGCATGGGCGAGCTGCACCTGGAGATCATCCGCAACAAGATCGTCCGCGACATGAAGGTCGGCGTCGAGGTCGGCAAGCCCCGCGTCTCCTACCGCGAGACCATCACCGGCTCAGCCAACGAGGTGCGCGGCCGCTTCGTCAAGCAGACAGGCGGACGCGGTCAGTTCGGCGACGTGGTCATCAACCTCGAGCCCTTCACCGAAGAGCAGGCTGAGGAGGAGGGGCTCGACTTCACCGACCACGTGGCCTTCGAGAGCAGAATCGTCGGCGGCGTGGTCCCCAAGGAGTACATCCCCGCAGTGGAGCTGGGCATTCGCCGCACCGCAGCCTCGGGTGTGCTGGCCGGCTATCCGCTCATCAACATCAAGGCCACGCTCGTCGACGGCTCGTACCACCCGGTGGACTCCTCGGCGGTGGCCTTCGAGCAGGCGGCCAGACTCGCGCTGACCGACGCGTGCCACAAGGCTGGCATGACGCTGCTCGAGCCCATCATGAAGGTGACGATCACCACGCCCGAGGAGTACTTCGGCGCCGTCTCGGGCGACCTCAGCTCGCGCAGGGCCATGATCGTCGGGACCGAGGAGCGGGGCAACGTCCGCGTCATCACCGCGGAGGCCCCTCTGTCGGAGATGTTCGGCTACACGACGACGCTGCGAGGCCTCACACAGGGCCGAGCCACCGCGTCCATGGAGCCGCTGGACTACAGGCCGCTGCCGCCCAACCTCGCCAAGGACCTGGCCAACTCCGCCTGAGGCTGCCCCGCTGTGCACAGACGACCGCCGCGGCGCGCAACCGCTGTGCGCCGCTTCAGTGACGGAAGGCCCGCACGCCCGTCACCAGGCAGCTGACGCCCTTTTCCTGGCACAGGGCGAAGGTTTCCTCGTCGCGCTTGGAGCCGCCTGGCTGCACGATCACGCGCACGCCCGCGTCGATGAGGCGCTGCGGACCGTCGGGGAAGGGGAAGAAGGCATCGCTGGCGGCGATGGCGCCCTGGGCGCGCTCACCAGCCTTGCGCACAGCCTGCTCGCAGGCGCCCACGCGATCGACGCAGCCAGCGCCCAGCCCCACCAGGACAGCGCCCTGACGCCGGGACAGCCCCAAGGCCACCGCGTTGCTGCGGGCGTGCTTGACGGCAAGGGCGACCGACGCAGCGGCTTTGATGGTCTGCGGATCGGGCTGCGGCCCCGCTGCAAGGCGCCAATCCGTCGGGCTGGGCAGCCGAGTGTCGCGGTCCTGCAGCAGCAGTCCGCCGGGAATCGACCGCAGCTCGACCTTGCGGCCCTGCGAGGGATTGCTCTGGCCGACCGCCAGCAGCCGCACGTTCTTCCAGCGTCCCTGCAGCAGAGCCAACGCGTCGTCGTCGAAGGCTGGCGCAGCGACCACCTCCAGAAAGACGCCCTCGGCGCAGAGCTTCTCCGCCGCCTCGGCGTCGAGTGGCTCGCTCGAAGCGAAGATGCCCCCGAAGGCCGCCAGCGGATCTCCCGCCAGCGCCGCCTCAGCCGCCTCCGCGACCGTCTCCGCCGTGGCGAAGCCGCAGGGGTTGGCGTGCTTGACGACGCAGCAGGCCGCCAGGCTCGGGTCCATCCTGCGGGCCTCCTTGACCAGCTCCAGCGCCGCAGCGGCGTCGAGGATGTTGTTGTACGACAGCGCCTTGCCGTGCAGCGGCTCAGCGGCGACGACGCTCTGGCCCGTCGAGGCGGGGTCCGCGTAGAGCGCCGCCTCCTGGTGCGGGTTCTCCCCGTAGCGCAGCGGCCGCTTCTTGACATAGCGCAGATCGAGCACCTCGGGGAAGCCCTCCTCCTCGCGGCGCAGCAGAAAGGAGGAGATGGCTGCGTCGTAGGCCGCGGTGCGGGCGAAGGCTGCAGCAGCGAGCTCCAGCCGCAGCGCCCGCGGCGTCGCCCCCTCGTGCTGCACCAGCGCGCTGACGACGCGGTCGTACTGGCTCGGGTCCGTGACCACCACGACGTGCTCGAAGTTCTTGGCGGCCGAGCGCACCATCGCAGGCCCGCCTATGTCGATCTGCTCGACAGCCTCCTCCAGCGCCACCGCAGGGTCAGCCACGGTCTTCTCGAAGGGGTAGAGGTTCACGCAGACCAGGTCGATGGGGCCGATGTCGTGGGCCTCCATGGCGCTGCGGTGCTCGGGGTCCTCGCGCCGGGCGAGAATCCCGCCGTGCACCTTGGGGTGCAGCGTCTTGACGCGGCCGCCCATCATCTCGGGAAAGCCCGTCAGGTCCTCGACGAGGCGCACGGGCACGCCGGCCTCCTGCAGAACCCGGGCGGTGCCGCCTGTGGAGAGCAGCTGCACACCCCGCTCCACCAGCGCGCGGGCGAAGGGGGCGATGTCGGTCTTGTCGCTCACGGAGAGCAGCGCGGTGCGGACGGGCGCAAGATCGCTCATGACGGGGCAGGATAGCCTCGCTGCGCCGCTGCGCGCCGAGCCGCCAGCTGAAGACGGTTCACTGGGTCGGGGCGTACTTCGTCACCACGCCGTTGCGCGAGACCGCGTACAGGTCGCCGTCCACCGGCGGCGACATGCGCAGCGCAGCCAGGGAGGGCAGCTCGACGCGTGACTCGACGGCGCCGTCGGCAGGGTCCACCATTGCGACGCCCCGCTGCGACCAGACCAGCAGCTTGCCGTGGCGCATCCCCACCACGGTCCCGTGAACCCCCTTGGCCAGCCACCTGTCGCGGCCCGTGCTGGCATCGACGGCGAGCAGGCCTTCGTTGGGCAGCTCCACGTAGACCACGCCGTCCACATAGGCGGGCTGGGTGGTCAGGGGCGACTCCGTGAGCCTGCGCCACAGCAGCGAGCCATCGACTGCTGAGTAGGCGTAGAGCGCCTGGTCGAGGCTGGCGAAGTAGAAGGCGCCGCCCCCTGCGATCGGATCGCTCCGCAGGCCCCCATAGATGCGGTCGCGGCTGCGCGACGAGCCGTCGGCGGGGTCCACGATGAGCACGTCGCCCGCCTGGCTGACGAACAGGGCGCTGTCGCTGTGCACGACCGGCCGAGCGGTGATCGAGCCGCCGAGCATATACCCCCAGGCCTTGAAGCCCGTGACCAGGTCGTGGGCGAAGGCCTGGCTGGTCGTCGAGCCGAAGAGGGCGAAGTCCCGCCACGGCGCAGGGGGCGTGCTGGCGATGACGGAGAAGGCGTGCCTGGCGGTCTGGCCGCCCGTGGTCAGGTCGAAGATGTACAGGTCCGTGTCGGAGGCGACGAGCAGGGCGTCGTCGGTGGTCGCCATGCCGACGAAGTTGGTGGTCGGGCCGCCAAGCCCCGTGGACCAGCGGAGCCTGCCCGTGGCCTTCTCCAGGACCGAGACGGCGCCGCGGTCGGTCTGCAGGGCCAGGACGTCGCGGCCCTCCTCGACGAAGCGGACCTTGGCGCCCGGCTCCATGAGCGGAAAGCCCCCCCAGGCGAGGCGGTAGCCCATGGCGCCGTACGCCTCAGGGGCGCCGGTGGCGTGGATATCCCGGTGGGCGGCGCAGCCGCCTGCCAGCGGAGCCAGCAGCGCAAGCCCCGTCAACAGGCCCCGAAGCGACGACACGAATCCACACACCGAACGCATACGCATGACTGCCGCCTTTGCCGCTGACGCTCGCCGCTCCGCTGGGCCGACGAGCCTCCCTGCCCTTGGCGGGTCAGGGGCAGGCGAGTATCGAGCGCTCGCGCCTGCGGGTCAAGGCTCGCAGGACTGCGGCGCACGCAGCGGGGCCTATCCTGCTGCGTGTTCACAGGCATCGTGCAGCAGCTGGGCGAAGTGGCGAGCCTCGAGCGCAAGGGGGGCGCAGCGGCCCTGCGCGTCCGCGCAGAGGCCTGGAAACGGCCCGCGACGCCAGGCGAGTCCATCTGCGTCAGCGGCGTCTGCCTCACCGTCGTCCAGCGCCTCGACGACAGCTGCTTCGACGCCCGCTTCGACCTCGTCGAGGAGACGCTCAGCAGGACCACGCTGGGCGAGCTCGAAGAAGGCGCCGCGGTGAACCTCGAGCCGAGCCTGACGCTGACCAGCCCCATCAGCGGGCATTTCGTGCAGGGGCACGTCGACGGAACCGCCCTCGTCGTCGAGCAACAGGACCGCGACGCCGGCGCCTGGCTGACGGTGGAGCTGCCCGAGGGACTGGGCGCGCTGTGCCCGGTCAAGGGCTCGATCGCCCTGGACGGCGTGTCGTTGACGATCGCCGCCTGTGAAGGCGACCGGGTGAGCGTCGCCCTGATTCCCGAGACGCTCGCCCGCACCACGCTGGGCAGGCTGCGCGAGGGCGCCCGCTGCAACGTCGAAGCGGACTGCCTGGCGCGGATCGTGCAGCGCTGCCTGACGGAACAGGGGCTGCTCACACCGCCCGAGGGTCAGCGGTGCAAACGCAAGGGCTGAACGAGAGGCTGGTCGCCCTGGCTCTGGTCGCTCCGCTGGGCAGGCTGTTCGACAGCCATCGCCGCCAGGACCGTCACGTCGTCGTTCTGGTGGAGTGATCCCGCCTGGGCGTCGAAGAGCGAGGCGAGCCATTCGACGGCGCCGTGGACGCCTTCTTCTTCAGCGACCGCGCCGAACTGTCGCCAGACAGGCCAGGCCCGCGTGTGCGCCCCTTTGTCCGCGGGATCGACGTCGCTGCTGGGGAGCATCGCCTCGACGCCGTCGGAGACGAGCAGCAGCGCATCGCCTTGGCGGAAGGAGGTCTCCACCTCCTCAAAGGTGGCGTCGGCGAAGACGCCCAGCAGCGGGCCGTCGGTGTCCAGCACAACGGGCTCGTCGGCGCCGTTTCGGAACAGCACAGGCGGCGGATGGCCCGCAGCGGCGACGCGCAGTGAGCCCTCCTGCGCGTCCAGCAGCGCGTAGACAGCGGTGGCGAAGCGGGCGGCGCCTGCGGAGGCGCCAAGCAGGGCCTCGTTGAGCCGCTGCAGCGCCTCTGCGGGGGGAACCAGTCGCTGCCTTCCTTCCACGTCCTGTTCGACCATCGCCAGAGCGCGGTTGATGACCATGGTCATCAACGCTGCAGGAACGCCGTGGCCCATGGCGTCGGCCAGGAACAGCCCCACCGTCGATTCGGTCAGCTGCTGCACGTCGAAGATGTCGCCGCTGACGTAGCTGGACGGTCGAAAGAGCGTCTCGACCTCGAGGCCCGGCGCATGGGGCATGGCGGCGGGCAGCATCTGCTCCTGCACCTTTCCCGCCAGCTGCAGCTCTTCGTGCATGCGCCCGATCTCGCTGCGCAGCCCGCCCTGGAAGCGCTGGAGGGTGGTCAGCTCCTGCGCCAGCGCCCCCACAGCCCGCTGCCGCTCCACAAGCGTGAAGAGCGCTGCAGCAACCAGGCCAAGCTCCGCGTCCTGCGGCAGGACCAGGCAGGCGCCGTCAGCCTGCAACAGCGCTCTGGCGTCCCAGGCAGGAGGAACGAGCGCCAGCGCCGCCACCGTCTCCTGGGCCAGGGTGTCGATGAGGGCGTGCACCGTCGCGGGGGGAGTCGTTGCGGAAGGCGCCAGGCAGACGCACCAGAGATTCTGCCCGAGTCCTTGACGCAGCGCCTCGTCCAGATGCGCGACGGCGAGCCTCGGCCTGGGAGCCTGCTGAGGCCATCGCTGCAGAATCGAATCCATGAGCGAAGCTGCGGCGCGATCGTCCAGATCGTGCCAAAGCGCCAGCGTGGGCCTGCGCATGAGCCCTGGTCCTTTCGCGATCGAGACGCGCAGCGCACAGGCTGCGCCGGGGCGCCTCTCGAGGCGCGCACAGATCGCCCCTCGGGCATCGGCCTAGCGGGCGCGGCGCTTGAGGGCCTGCAGGTCGAAGTCGAAGTGGACCTTGTCGCCTGGCTTGAGGCCCAGCTCCTGAAGCCGACCCCCCGCTGTCTCCAGCGCCAACTGCGCCCGATAGCGGCTGGAGTAGCGCGTGAGTCTGGCGTTGTAATCCGCGTCAGATTCGCCCTTCTTTCTGGGCTCGAGCTGCATGGAGTGCACTGCGAGCACGCGACCTGCGCCGTCCAGAAAGGCGATGTCGATGGGGACCAGGCAATCGCGCATCACGAAGGCCAACCGCTGCGGCGTGGGAAAGACGAACAGCATGCCTTCGTCCGGGCCGATATGCGAGCGGAAGCTCAGGCCCCGATAGCGCGTTTGCGGATCCAGCGCCACTTCCACCTTGAAAGGCTCGCCCTTGACGCGCACGAGGACGCGCTGGGCTTCGGGAGCGCTGGTCTGAGCCTTGCTGGGCGGCGTCGATGCGCCGCAGCCCCCCGGGGCGCCTCCAAGGAGGCACACACACACCGCCGCCCCAATCCCTCCCCGTCTTTGTCTCATGCTGCTGTGGATGCGCGCAGCCATGCGTCGTCCTCCTGCCTGAACACCACAGGCGTCCGCGGCAGCAACGATAGGTCGAAGCGCTGGGCGAACTCCTGCGCGTCCATGGGCGCAGGCGCAGCTGTGAGCCCGCACGTCCAGGCGACCCAGCCCACGACGCGTTCAGCGGGAACGCCCAGGGCGCGATAGCGGCTGAGCCGACTGTCGCCGTGCCGCTTGGCCAGACGCCGACCGTCAGGACCCACCACCAACGGCACATGCGTCCAGCTCGGCTGCGGCGCATATTCCAGCGCCTCGTACAACAGCCGCTGCAGGGCGGCGGAGTCGAGCAGATCGTCCCCCCGCACCACCTGCGTGACGCCCTGGCGATGGTCGTCGACGACCACCGCCAGCTGGTAGGCCGGCTGGCCCCTTTTGGTCCAGACCACCGCGTCGCCCAGCCGCTGGGCCACAGGCACGCGCACCTGCCCGTGAAAGGCGTCCTCCACGACCACCTCCTCCGCGTCGACGGCGAAGCGCCAGTTGGTGTGCGGATCGTCGAAGGCGCGGGGGCCGATCCGCGGCCGAAGCGCACGGGGAAAGGGCGCCGGCGCCGCCCCCTGCTGCGGCGCCGAGGCCGCCTTGGCGATCTGCGAGCGCGTCAGGGCGCAGGGATAGACCCGTCCAGCGCGGGCGAGCGCGCGCATGGCCTCGATGGCGGGCTCGGGCTCGCGGCTCTGCAGGATCGGTCCCTCGTCCCAGTCCAGCCCCAGCCACCGGAGCAGGCTGATGGTCTCGTCGACGGCCCCGGGCTTGACGCGAGGCGTGTCCAGGTCCTCGACGCGAAGCAGGACGCGCCAGCTGCGCCGCCTTGCCAGGGCCCAGGTGATGAGGAAGGTGCGGGCGTTGCCCGGGTGCAGCGCCCCGGTCGGCGAGGGGGCCAGCCTCGTCCACTCCCGTTGCGAACCGCTGGTTGACGCGCCCGTGGTCATGCTGCGAAGATAGCGCAGCAAGGGCGCGTCCCGCACCCACCCCGCTGGAGCCTTCCGACATGCAGACTCTCAGCCACGAAGAAGTCGACGCCCGTCTGGCGGAGCTCTCGGAATGGAGCGAAACCGGAGGCGCCATTCAACGGACCTACCAGTTCGACGACTTCGCCAAGGCGATGGAGTTCGTCAACAAGGTGGCTGCGCTGGCTGAGGAGATGGACCACCACCCCGACATCCTCGTCCGCTACAACAAGGTCTCGCTGACGCTGACGACGCACGACGCGGGGGGCGTGACCGACAAGGACTTCGAGCTGGCCAGGAAGATCGACGAGGCGTTCTGAGGACGGCTGCGCCAGAGCCCTCAGCCCACGGTGGCTCTGCGGGCGGTGGCGGCCTTTTCCCGCAGCGAGTCGATCACCTCGCGCACTTCGCTGGCCATGCGCGAGTTGGGGAACTGCTCGATGATCTGCTCGCCCGTGCGGACGGCCTCGGCCCAAGCACGGTCCTGCACGAGCAGCTTGAAGCGCACGCCGAGGTTGTCGCGGGCCCGGCCGATGACCCCGCGGGCGACCTCGCGCAGCGGCTCAGCCTCAGCTTCGGTCAGATACGCGTCCAGCTCGCGGAGCAGCTCCATGGCCTTGTCGGTCTGGTCGCGCTGGGCCGCTTCGAGGAAGGAGCGCATCAGCTGCTGCTTGTAGCGTTCGCGGGCCGCCACGACGCGCTCGCGCAGGCCGTCGACACGGGGGGAATCCGGGTAGACGCGGATGATCCGCTCCGCCTCGCGCAGCGCCTCGGTCCAGCGCTTCTGGGCAAGGTGCGCATCGAGCGTCTCCATCGCCGCCAGCACCTCGCGGTCGAGCGTCTCGGCTCTGGCGCGCTCGATGCGGGCGCGGAACTCCTCCGCGTCGGCCCGGTAGCCGAAGCGCTCCGCCAGCTCCTTGACCAGGATCATCGCTGCGTCCCAGTCGCGCTCGGCGATGTCCTGCTCGATGGCCTGACGCAGCAGCTGCCGCTCCTCCTTGCGGTGCAGCACGCGCTTGGCCGCCTCGGAAAGACCCGCTTCGTTGGCTGTCGACTCGAGCGTGCGCTGCAGGGAGTCGAGGCTGTCGAGAATGGGCCCGAGAGACTCACCGCTGCTGCCCCGTCTGCCCAGCAGCAGGGCAATGGGAGCGAGCGCCCAGGTGAGCAGCAGCCCCGCGACGCCCCCCAGCCGCAGCAGGTGGGGCGAAACGTCCTCCACAATGCGAGGCGCCCACGCGATCCACACCACCCACGCCAGCGTCACGGCGCTGTAGCTCATCGCGGCAAGGACCAGGGGCGTCATCGACGCTGCGCGGGGGGCCTGCTGTGTCGCGCCGCCTCCTCGAGCGCCGTTTTCCGATGAAGCGTCCGCCATGCGTCGCTGCTCCACTGCTTGGCCTCCCCTGCTCCGACTTCCCGCAGCTCAGGCTGCACACGCTCACGAGCCGGGCGTCGGCCCGCCGCACGGCTGCTCCGCGGGAACCAGACAGATGAACCGCAGCTCGACGCCCCGGTCGGCCCGGAACTGGTGCTCCACGCTGGGCGGGACGAAGACGACGTCCCCCGGCCCAAGCGGCGAGGTTCGGCCGTCCAGATACAGCGTGCCTGCGCCCTCGAGCACGACCACCTCATGCTCGTAGGGGTGGCTGTGCTGCGGACTGTGCCCGCCCGGCTCGATGGTGAAACGGCGCATGGAAAAGGTGGGGGCGCCGTGCTCGCGGCCGATCAGCAGGGCCATCCGCACGCCCTGGGCGCCCTCCATCTGGACGGGCGCGTCGGGCTCGCTGGCGAGGTTCGTGCGTCGGGGGGCGGTCCGGGGCATCACAGCCTCCTGTGCGCCGTCGCGCGGCGCCGTCGAAGATTCTACGCTCCCCCCATGCGCGAACGCGTCCACGGGCCGCTGGTGGTCGAGCGCTTCGTGCTCGGGCCCTTCGAGACCAACTGCTACCTGCTGCGCGCCTCCGCGGCGCCGAGCGCGGTGTGGATGGTCGACGCGGGCTTCGACCCCGAGCCTCTGCTCGAACGGATCGAGTCGCTGGGCCTGCCGCTGGCCGCTGTGCTGCTCACCCACGCCCACGCGGACCACATCGCGGGGCTGGGCCAGGTCAAGGCCGCCCACCCCCAGGCGCCCATCCTCGTCCACCCCGCGGAGCGGGCCTTTCTGACCGACCCGACGCGCAACCTCAGCGCGGGCTTCGGCCTTCCCGTCACGGCGCCCCCTGCTGACGGCGCCCTGGAGGAGGGCCAGACCCTCGACGTCGACGGCGCGCAGCTGCGCGTCCTGCACACGCCCGGCCACTCGCCAGGCGGCGTCACGCTCCACGCGCCGAAGGCCGGCGCCGCCCTGGTCGGCGACACGCTCTTCGCCGGCTCCATCGGCCGCTTCGACTTTCCCACCAGCGACGAGCGCGCCCTCTTCTCCTCCATCCAGGACAGGCTCTACGCGCTTCCCGAGGAGACGGTCGTCTACAGCGGCCACGGCCCGCCCACGACGATCGGCGCCGAGAAGCGCAGCAACCCCTTCGTGCGCGGCGCGTAGGATGGCTGCGCGC
>CAYPBL010000011.1:34615-51281 GCA_964408965.1 uncultured Phycisphaeraceae bacterium
CCGCAAGGAGGACCCACCCATGGTCGCCGTGACGTCCACCATGCTGCCGCTCGGGACCCGGGCCCCGTCCTTTCGCCTGCCCGACGCCGTCAGCGGCAGGACCGTCTCGCTGGAGGACTTCGACGAGGCGCCTGTGCTGGTCGTCATGTTCCTCTGCAACCACTGCCCCTATGTCAAGCACATCCGCGACGCGCTGGCGGCGCTTGCCCGCGAATACACCGAGAAGGGCGTCGCCTTCGTCGCCATCAGCAGCAACGACGTGACGACCCATCCCGACGACAGCCCCGAGAAGATGGCCCAGGAGGCGCAGGAGGCCGGCTACGTCTTCCCCTACCTCTTCGACGAAACGCAGGAGGTCGCCAAGGCCTACCGCGCCGCCTGCACGCCCGACTTCTACGTCTTCGACAAGGAGCGCAGGCTCGTCTACCGGGGGCAGTTCGACGACTCGCGCCCGGGAAGCGAGGCGCCCCCCACCGGCGCCGACCTGCGGGCCGCGATCGAAGCCGCCCTGGCCGGCAGGCCCCCCCTCGAGCCGCAGAAGCCCAGCATGGGCTGCAACATCAAATGGAAACCAGGCCATGCGCCGGACTACTTCCAGGCCTGAGGCGCCCGGCGCCCGCGCCGCAAAGGGCGCCCTGCGGTGAGGGCCGTGGCGCCGGGCGGACCCGATCGCGTGCGCGTCGCGGACGTGGCCCTGCGCGACGGGCTGCAGAACGAGCCGAGGCCCGCTCCGCTTGCGCGCAAGCTCGAGCTGCTCGAGCTGCTGCTGCGCGCGGGCGTGGACGAGATCGAGGTCGCCTCGTTCGTCTCGCCCCGCTGGGTCCCGCAGATGGCCGCCGCGGAGGAGACGCTCGAGGGGGCGCTGCAGCTGCGCGAGAGGATCCACGGCCACGGCGCCGCGCAGCCCGTCCTCAGCGCGCTGGTCCCCAACGACAGGGGCCTCGACCGGGCGCTGGCCCTGCACAGCCCCGCAAGGCCCGTCAAGATCGCCCTCTTCACCGCCGCCTCCGAAGCCTTCGCCAAGCGGAACACCAACGCCTCGATCGACGAGACCATCGAGCGCTTCGCCAGCGTCGTCCCCCGGGCGCTCGAGGCGTCGATGCAGGTCAGGCTGTACGTCTCCTGCGCCGTCGCCTGTCCCTTTGCAGGGCCGATCGAGCCAGGGCAGGCGCGCAGCGTCGCGGACAGGCTGCTTGCGCTCTTTCCCGCTGCGGCGATCGAGCGGGGCGATGTCGAGCTGGACCTGGCCGACACCATCGGCGCCGCGACCCCGGAGCGGATCGAGGCCCTGCTCGACGCCTTCGCCGACGTACAGGCGCCGCTGACGCTGCACCTGCACGACACCTTCGGCAGAGCCAGCCAGTGCGTCCGCGCAGCGCTGGCCAGGGGCGTGCGGTCCTTCGACGCCGCGGCGGGCGGCCTTGGCGGCTGCCCCTTCGCCTCGACCGGCGCCTGCAGGGCGCCCGGCAACATCGCTGCGGGCGAGCTGGTGCGGACGATCCACGAGGCGGGCCTTGCCACGAACGTGGACGAGCAGGCGCTGGCCCAGGCTGAGGCGCTGGCGCAGACGATCGCCACAGAGCTGCGCGCCGAGGCCCAAGCCTCGTGAGCCTGCGCGGTACAGTCCCCCCGTCATGGTGCGCCTGGAGCGCCTGCCGCTGGACGCTGGGCACAACGAGCGCGAGGGGCGCTGCGTTGCGCTGGTCCTGCTCGATCGGCGGGAGAAGCGCAACGCCCTCACCCCCGACATGCTCGCCAACCTGGCCGACTGCGTGCGTGAGGCGTCGCGCCCGTCGGACGCGGCCGCCGCTGCGGGGGCCATCGTCCTGGCCGGCGAGGGCGAGGCCTTCTCCGCGGGCTTCGACCTCAAGCTCTGCCTGGACGACGAGCTGGCGCTTCCCGCTCTGCTGCGGAGCCTGGCGCAGGCCTGCGAGGCGATCGCCCGCGCCCCCTGTCCGGTCGTCGCTGCGGTCCACGGCGCCGCTGTCGCTGGGGCGAGCGCCCTCGCAGCTGCGTGCGACTTTCTCGTCGTCGACGCCAGGGCGAAGCTGGGCTATCCGGTGGTGAAGCTGGGGATCAGCCCTGCGGTGTCGTGGCCCGCCCTGGCTGGCGCGGTCGGTCCGGGCGCTGCGCGCGAGAGGCTGCTGGATCCGCAGCTCATGACGGGCGAGCGGGCCCTGGCCATGGGCTGGGCGCATGCGTGCCTGCATCGTCCTGAGGAGGTGCGGGGCGAGGCTTTGGCCCTGGCCAGGCGCTTGGCGGCGAAGCCTCCCCACGCGCTGGCGGCGACCAAGGCCTGGCTGGCCGAGCTGGAGGAGG
This sequence comes from uncultured Phycisphaeraceae bacterium, assembly GCA_964408965.1. Taxonomy (GTDB): domain Bacteria; phylum Planctomycetota; class Phycisphaerae; order Phycisphaerales; family UBA1924; genus CAYPBL01. Next base: position 36,935 of record CAYPBL010000011.1, read on the forward strand.
AGCTCGGCGAAGGAGCGACGCGCAAAGCGGCCCTGCAGGCGTCGCTGGACATCGTCGGCAACCCGGAGGAGCGGAGCAGGCTGGCTTCGCTGTGGTCGTAGGGCGCCCCGCTGCACGGCGCCGCGTCGAGGAGGCACTGACTGTGGGCGAGCTGGCGACAGTGCACGTGGACGGTCAGGGCGTCGCCACCCTGACCATGCGCAGACCCGAGGCCCGCAACGCCCTCTCGCTCGACCTGCTCGAGGCCCTGCAAGCCAGGCTCGCCGAGGCGGCCAGCGACGAGGCTGTCCGAGTCCTCATCCTTGCGGGAGAGGGCAAGGCCTTCTGCGCGGGGATGGACCTCAAGGCTGTTCTACGCACGCCTGGGGCGCCAGCCCAGCTACTCGGCGCCATCGCGGAGCTGACGCTCCAGCTGCGGGCCTTTCCCACGCCCGTCATCGCCCGCGTGCAGGGGGCGGCCATCGGCGGAGGCTGCGGCCTGGCCTGCACAGCCGACCTGACCGTCACCCACCCCGAGGCGATCCTGGGCTTTCCGGAGGTGGACCTGGGGGTCTGCCCCGCGGTGGTCGCGCCGTGGCTGTGCCGCAGAGTGGGCTTTGGCAGAGCCCGGCGGATCCTCCTTGCAGGCGGGACCATGACCGGCGCCGAGGCCCACGCCCAGGGCCTGGCCACGACGCTGGCCCCCACCCAGCGGAGCCTCGACGAGGCTGTCCGAGCCCACGCCCAGGCGATCGCCCAGGCCAGCCCCCTCGCGGTGCGGGCCACGAAGCGGGCGCTGAACGAGCTGGAGGACGCGGAGGCGCTTGCGGCGAAGGTCCGAGAAGGGGCCCAGCTCTCCGCCCGCATCGTCGAAAGCGATGAAACCCAGCGCCTCCTCAACCAGCGGTTCGGCTTGCCAGGCTGAGCGCGACGCCCTGGATGGCCCGTCGCTGCGGAGGCCTGCAGCACAGCGAAATCGGAAAACCAGCTGACCCTCGCTGCGAGCCCTGGCCCGCTATACTTGGCTCGACAGCGGAAGGGGCCCTCTCCTTCGCTGACCGTCGCTGTGGGTCGCTCCCACGGGGTGGGCCGGTCCAGATCGCCAGCAGCGTCGTGGGCGATTGGACTTGGAGTGGGAAAAGCCCCGCTCCGAGCAGGGCCCCGGTGCGGGTGGAGCCCGCACGCCCAGCCGACACGCACACTGTCCCGCAGCGGACAGGCCGGCCGCAGGCAGGAGGCGCCATGGCAACCGACACGCTGCCCATCGAGCGAAGCGCGTCAGGCGACGAAGAAGACGTCGTCACCGTCTGGCTCGACCAGCCCGAGCGCAAGGTCCTCGTCCTCGATCGCGCGCTGCTGCAGCGGCTCGACGCGACGCTCGACGCCCTGACGCCCAAGCCCCGAGGCGTGGTCTTCGCCTCGACCTCCACGCGCGTCTTCGTGGCTGGGGCCGATCTGCACGAGATCCAGTCCCTCGACGACGAGGCCTTGGACGCCTACCTGGCCTTCGGCCAGCGGGTCCTGGGCAGGATCGCGCAGCTGGAGTGCATGACGGTGGCTGCGGTGGACGGGTCAGCGCTGGGCGGGGGGCTCGAACTGGCCATGCACTGCGACGCCCTTGTGGGCCTGCGCACGACGCCTGCTGGCAAGCCCTACCAGGTGGGCCTTCCCGAGGCGACGCTGGGCCTGTGCCCTGGCTGGGGCGGGACCAACATGCTCCCCGCCCGCATCGAGCCTGGTCTGGCCATCGGCATGACCGCAGCGGGCTCGACCATGGACGCGGAGGAGGCCCACAGGCTGGGCCTCTTCGAACACCTCTACGACGACCGCGACGAGCTCCTCCGCCAGGCCCGCAGGATCGCCACGCAGCACAAGCCCGAGCGGTCCAACCCAGGCCAGCCGTTGAACATCTCCATGCCCGAGTACGCCGAGAGCGCCAGCGTCGCGCTGGCCCGCGTCGAGAGCGACCTGCCCGAGGGCGACCCCCCGCAGGCGGTCGCAGCAGCGGTGCGGGCAGGCGTGACAGCAGGCTGGGACGAGGCCCTGCGCGTCGAGCGGCGCGAGCTGGTCAGGCTCCGCAACACCGAAGCGACGCAGGCCAAGCTCCGGGCCTTCTTCGACCGCCCGGGACGCAGCTGACGAGACGGGCCCCAGCGCCCACCACCGCTCCACACGCGAAGCGGCGGCAACGAATCGAGGATCGACCCATGGCTGAACTGAGCACGATGAAAGGCCTGAGCGAGCGCGACCGCCAGATGATCCGCGACGCGGAGCGCATGCTCGGTCCGGAGCCCGAGGAGATGGGCTTCGTCAAGAACCTCTTCTGGGGAAGGGTCCGCGAGGAGCTGGTCTTTCCCTACCCCCAGCCCAGCGCCGAGGAGACGGCCCGCTGCGACCAGCTGCTGGCGGCGCTGGACGACTACCTGGTCAACGAGCATCCGCGCATTCAGATCGACCAGGAGGAGGCCATCCCCCAGTGGGTGATCGACAGGCTCTTCGAGCTGGGCGTCATGGGCATGACCATCCCCAAGGAATACGGGGGGCTGGGCATGGGCGTGACGTCCTACAACCGGGTGCTCGAGCGCCTGGGCAAGACCTGCGCCTCGACCTCGGTCGTCGTCTCAGCCCACCAGTCGATTGGCTGCAAGGCCATCGTGCTCTTCGGCACGGAGGAGCAGAAGCAGCGGTGGCTGCCGCACCTGGCCAAGGACTGGCTCAGCGCCTTCTGCCTCTCCGAGCCCAACGTCGGCTGCGACGCGGGCGGCCAGGAGACCACCTGCGCGCTCAGCGAGGACGGCTCGCACTACATCCTCAACGGCGAGAAGAAGTGGTCCACCTCAGGCGCCCTCTCGCGCGTCTTCACCGTCATGGCCAAGCAGAAGTTGGTCGACCCGCGGACCGGAAAAGAAACGGAGAAGGTCACCGCCCTCGTCTGCACGCCCGACATGCCGGGCGTGGAGATCTTCGAGAAGAACCGCAGCAAGTGCGGCATCCGCGGCACGTGGCAGGCGCGCATCCGCTTCACCAACGCCAAGGTCCCCCGTGAAAATCTCCTGCACAAGGAGGGCAAGGGCCTCAACGTCGCGCTGTCGTGCCTCAACTACGGCCGCTGCACCTTGAGCGCAGGCGTCCTGGGCGCCGCCAAGGTCGCCGCCGACCAGGCCATCAAGTGGAGCCGCACCCGCTACCAGTTCAAACGGCCGCTGTCGGACTTCGAGCTCGTCAAGCTGCGCATCGCGCGCATGAGCGCCCTGGTCTACGCGATGGACTCGGTCCTCTACATGACCACGGGCCTGCTCGATCGACACGACCCGGACATCATGCTCGAGACCGCCCTGTGCAAGGTCTTCTGCTCGGAGATGGGCTGGCAGGTCATCGACGACGCCATGCAGATCATGGGCGGCGAAGGCTACATGACCGAGAACGAGCTGGAGCGATCCTTCCGCGACGCCCGCATCTACCGCATCGTCGAGGGCGCCAACGAGGTGATGCAGTCCTTCGTCTTCGGCTACGGCGGCAAGCAGCTGGCCGAGCGCATGCTCGCGGTGCAGGAGGCCGTGGGCTGGGACCGCGAGCAGCCGCTGGGCGCCAACCTCGCTCGGATCGTCCGCAACGGGCTGCGCCCCTCCATCCTCAGACACGCTCTTCCCCTGGCCATGGAGGTGTATCTGGGCAAACGCCCCCCCATGCCCGAGATCACCCGCGTGCACGGGTCGCTGGCTGATCGCGCCAGGCGCTTCTGCGCCCTGGTCCGCGAGCACAGCCACCAGTTCAAGGTCCAGTCGAAGCGCTACGAGGAGAAGATTCTCGACCGTCAGGCCGTGCAGGCGCGCTTCGCGGACAACGCGATGTGGCTGTACGCCATGGCCTGCGCCATGAGCAGGCTCGACAGCCAGCTGCGGCAGGGGGAGGACGGCGCGGAGTTCGAGCGCGACCGTCAGGCCTGTCTGCACTTCCTCGATCTGGCGGAGCTGGCCATCCGTCGCAACTTCGCAGCGCTGAGCGACAACGCAGACGAGTCCATGCTCGCCTGCGCCCAGGCGGCCATCGCCCACAACGACACGCTGCCCAACAGCCTCTTCTACATCCCCGAGCGTTCGCCCGTGGCGGCGGGGACAGGGAGAACGCCCGACCGAACGCACATCAGACAGTTTCCGGGCGACGCCCCCGCCTCGCCCGCAGGCGCCGACGCGCAGACGACCCAGGGCTGAGCCCCACCCGTCGCCGCGGCACAATCGATCGTCAGGAGTCCCTCACCGACAAGGAGCACGCCATGCTGGAGAACGACCCCATGATCTATGACAGAATGAACGAGCGCGACCACGAGCAGATCATCTACTGCCGCGACCGCAAGACGGGGCTTCGCGCCATCATCGCGATCCACAACACGACGCTCGGCCCTGCGCTGGGCGGCATGCGCCGCTGGGCGTACAAGAGCGAAGCCGACGCCCTGGAGGACGTGTTGCGGCTGAGCCAGGCCATGACCTACAAAGCCGCAGCTTCGGACCTCCCCATGGGCGGCGCCAAGAGCGTCATCTGGATCGAGTCGCGCGACACAGCCCCCACACAGGAAGAGGCCGTGGCCATGGCCCGGTTCGTCGACCGTCTCGGCGGGCTCTACATCGCTGCGGAGGACGTCGGCGTCAACACCCAGTACATCGACTGGATGGCTGACCACACCAAGCACGTCATGGGCGGCGAGACGCACAACCTGGGCGGCGACCCCTCCCCCTACACCGCCCAGGGCGTCGTCAACGGCATGCGGGCCTGCCTCAAGCACACCGGCGCCGACGGCTCCTTCGACGGCGTGACCGTGGCCATCCAGGGGCTCGGATCTGTGGGCTGGAAGGTCGCCCAGATCATCGCCAAGGAGGGCGCCAGCCTCATCGTCTCCGACATCGACCAGGAGCGCGTGGACAAGGCTGTCGACACTTTCGGCGCCACTGCGGTCAGCCCAAGCGAGATCATCTCCGCCACGTGCGACATCCTCGCGCCCTGCGCCCTGGGCGGCGTCATCAACGCCCAGACCACGCTCAACACCGGCATCGTCGCAGGCGGCGCCAATAACCCGCTGCAGGACCCCTTCGAGGACGCAGCGGCCCTGAAGGCCCGCGGCGTCCTCTACGCGCCGGACTTCGTCATCAACGCAGGAGGCCTGCGCAGGCTGGCTGGTCTGTGGTGCGGTTGGTCCGAGGCCAAGATCGACGCCTCCATCGCCGATATCGAGCACGCGATCGCGCAGATTCTTCGCGACGCGGAGCCCATGCGCTCCACGCACGAAGCCGCCATCGCCTACGCCCAGAAGCGTCTGGACGCGGGAAGACCCCTCTCCCCCGAGCAGGCGCCCGCCAAGGACAGCGCCGCTGGCGCGTAAACCCGGAACGCGGCCCGACAGCCGCTGGAGGAGCGACGCATGCCCCTCGAGGTCGTCGAGACGTTCACCATCCGCAGGCTCCAGATCCTCGCGCCCGACGGCTCGCTTGACGAGGACCTGGCCAGGAACACGCTCAGCGACGAGCAGGTGGTCGCGCTCTATCGCCACATGACCACCTGCCGTCAGCTGGACGAGATCGCCTTCAAGCTCCAGCGGTCGGGCAGAATGGGCACCTATCCGCAGAACAAGGGGCAGGAGGCCATCGCTGCGGTGGGGCTCGTGGCCCGCAAGGAGGACTGGATGGTCCCCTGCTACCGCGAGAACGCCGCCCTGTTTCTGCACGGCCTTCCGATGGAGAAGATTCTGCTGCACTGGATGGGCGACGAGCGGGGCAACCAGATCCCCGAGGGGCTGCGGCAGACCCCCATGTCCATCCCCATCGGCACGCACATGCTGCACGCTGCGGGCATCGGCTGGGCGGCCAGGCTCAAGGGCGAGGACAGCGTGGCCTTCACCTTCTTCGGCGACGGCGCCACCAGCGAGGGTGACTTCCACGAGGCGATGAACTTCGCCACCGTCATGCGGGCCCAGACCGTCTTCATCTGCCAGGACAACCAGTGGGCCATCTCCGTCCCCCGCGCACGGCAGACCCGTTCGCAGACCATCGCCCAGAAGGCCCTGGCCTACGGCGCCCGCTGCCTGCAGGTGGACGGCAACGACATCTTCGCCATCTACAAGGCGGCCAGGGAGGCCCACGAGCGGGCCAGGCAGGGCGAGGTCACGCTCATCGAGACCCTCACCTACCGCCTGGGCGACCACACCACGGCTGACGACGCGCGCAGGTACCGCGACCCCAGGGAGGTCGAGGCCTGGCTGGAGAAGGACCCGCTGCTGCGCACCCGGCGCTACCTCGAGCGCAAGGGCCTCTGGAGCGACGAGCAGCAGAAACAGCTCGAGCAGGAGGCGAAGGAGACGGTCGACGCCGTCGTCGAGCGGGCCATGCACATCGCCAAGCCCTCCACGGACGACATCTTCGACCACACCTTCGCGACGCTGCCTTCCGAGCTCGAAACGCAGAAGCGCACGCTTCGCACAGCGAGCCTTGCGCAGAAGCCACAGCAGGAGACCCTCTCGCGCGCCCCGCAGGCGGCCATCGCCAACGGGCAGATCAACTGACCACCACCACGGAGCGACCATGGCTGAACTGACGCTGGTCCAGGCAATCAACCAGGCTCTCGCCCAGGAGATGGAGCGCGACGAGCGCGTCGTCGTGCTGGGCGAGGACGTGGGCAGAAACGGCGGCGTCTTCCGCGTCACCGAAGGGCTGCAGGAGCGCTTCGGCGAGGACCGGGTCGTGGACACGCCGCTGGCCGAGTCGGGCATCATCGGCTCCGCGATCGGCCTGGCCATGAACGGCATGATTCCGATCCCCGAGATCCAGTTCGAAGGCTTTCTGGGCCCAGCCTACGACCAGCTGGTCAACCACGCCGCCCGCTACCGCACGCGCACGCGCGGCGCCGTGACCATTCCGATGACCGTCCGCGTGCCTGTGGGCGGCGGCATCCACGCCCCCGAGCTGCACAGCGACTCGCCCGAGGCGGTCTACGCCCACCATCCGGGCCTCAAGGTCGTCATGCCCGCCTCGCCCTACGACGCCAAGGGCCTGCTGCTCAGCGCCATCCGCGACCCCGACCCGGTCGTCTTCTTCGAGCCCAAGCGCATCTACCGCGCCTTCCGAGAGGAGGTCCCCGAAGAGCCCTACACCATTCCCATCGGCAAGGCCAAGGTCGTCGAGGAGGGGTCGGACCTGACGATCGTCTCGTGGGGGGCGATGGTCGTGCAGTGCCTCGAAGCCATGGACCAGCTGCCCGAGGACCTCTCCGCCGAGCTCATCGACCTGCGCAGCATCTATCCCTACGACCTGGAGACGATCGCCCAGAGCGTGCGCAAGACGGGCCGCTGCGTCGTCGTGCACGAGGCGCCCAAGACGTGCGGCTTTGGCGCAGAGATCGCCGCGGCGATCCAGGAGGAGTGCTTCCTGCATCTGGAGGCGCCGGTGCAGCGCGTCACGGGCTTCGACACCGTCATGCCGTACTACAAGCTGGAGCTGGAGTACCTGCCCGACGCCAAGCGCATCGCGGAGGCGGCGCTGGCCTGCGCTGCATATTGAGCTGTCACGCATCTGTCCCGAGCCTGCGAGGATTGCATCGCCATGGCCCACCACACATCGTCGGACCCGAACGTCTTCATCCTGCCCGACCTCGGCGAGGGCGTGCACGAAGCGGAGCTCATCGCCTGGAAGGTCGCGCCGGGCGACCGCGTCGAAGAGCACCAGACGCTGGCGGAGATGGAGACGGACAAGGCGCTGGTCGAAGTGCCCAGCCCCCGCGCAGGCGTCATCGCCCAGCTGCACGGCGAGCCCGGCCAGATTCTCAAGGTCGGCCAGCCCCTGGTCACCTACGCCGCCAGCGACGACGCTGCCTCGTCAGCGGAGCAACAGGACCGCGCCGCTGCGGCGCAGGACAGCGCTCTTGCCGCCGCCGCTCCCACACAGACCAACGGCGCCGCCGCTGCTGCTCCACCGCCTGCGCAGCAGGAGGAGGACGCGGGCACCGTCGTCGGCTCACTCTCAGCAAGTCCTGCGCTGGGCGGCGCCAGGGGCAAGGCTCTGGCCACGCCCGCGGTGCGCCGGCTCGCGCGCGACCTGGGCGTGGACATCAACGCGATCAGGGGCACCGGCATCGGCGGCCGCGTCACCGAGCGCGACGTCCGCGCCGCAGCGGGCCAACAGGAGGCCGCGGCGGCGACAACCGCAGGCGGCCGCCTGGCCTCGCTCCCAACGCCCCCCCCAACGCCTCCTGCGCAGGCGTCCCCTGCGCAGGAGCTGACCGCTGCGCCGACAGCCCCGGCGCAGCCAGCTCCTCCTGTTGCGCCCTCGACCGCTGCGCCTCCCGCCGCTGCGCCGCAGCCCGCCGCTGCAGGCGGCCAGAAGCGCATCCCCTTCATCGGCACGCGCAGAAAGATCGCCGAGCGCATGCGCCGCTCGGTCGACCATGCGGTGCACTTTCTCATCATGGAGGAGGCCGACGTCAGCAGGCTCGAGGCCGCCCGCAAACGCCTTGCCGCAGCCAGCGGCGAGAAGCTGTCGCTGCTCCCCTTCGTTCTGTCAGCGGTCTGCAGGGCCTTGCGCGACCAGCCCGAGCTCAACGCCACCGTCGACGACGAGCGCAGCGAGATCGTGCAGCACAGCGATGTGCATCTGGGCGTGGCCACGGACACGGAGCACGGGCTGAACGTGCCCGTCATCCGCGGCGCCGACCAGCTGGGCCTGCTGCAGCTGTCGCGAGCCGTGGCCGACCTTGCGCAGCGCGCCCGCCAGCGGACCGTCAGCCGTGAGGAGCTGACCGGCTCGACTTTCACGGTGAGCAATCTGGGCACGCATTTCGGCCGCTTCTACGGGCCGATCATCAACTACCCCGAGGTGGCGCTGCTGGCGGTGGGCCGGGCGCGCGACGCGGTCGTCGCCCGCGACGGAGGCATCGCCGTCGTCAAGGCCCTGCCGCTGACGGTGGTCTGCGACCATCGCGTGGTCGACGGCGCCGAGGGGGCGCGCTTCCTGCAGCGGGTGATCGAGCTGCTCGAGGGCGACCCCGACGAGCTGCTGGCGCCGGCGCGCAGCGCGTAATGGCCCCGCTGCGCGACTACGAAGCCGTCGCCGCCGCCATCCCGCAGGCGCTGGCCCGCTCCGCTGCGCCCAGCCTCGAGGAGCGCATGGGCGCCGTGGCCGACGCGCTGTGGGAGCAGCTGCGCGAAACCGGCCTGTCCTGGGTGGGCTTCTATCTGCACGACCCGAACAACACGCTCGCTCGGGGCGCCACGCCCGAGGCGCCGCTGGTCCTCGGCCCCCACCGCGACACACCCGCCTGCTCGCCCATCGGCCTCCACGGCGCCTGCGGCCGCTGCTTCACGACACAGCGTCCGTTGCTCGTCCGCGACGTGCGCGAGCTGGGCGAGGCGTACATCGCCTGCGATCCGCGCGACCGCAGCGAGCTGGTGCTGCCCGTGTTCCATGACGGCGCATGCGTGGGCGTGCTCGACGCGGACTCGCACGACCTGGCCAGCTTCGACGAGCGCGACGCGCAGGGCTTCGCTGCGGCGCTGGCCGCTGCGGGGCTGGCGACTGCGCCGCTGTTGGACTGACGCTGGGCGCTCAGTTGACGCGCAGCGGCGGGGTGTACTCGACCAGCACCCGGTCGCCCAGCGTGAAGGCCTTGAGCTCCACGCCCCGCGTGACGCGGAAGAGCAGCCTGAGCCGCTGGTTTGGTTTGCTGCGGCTGAGCTGGGGAATCTCCGCCAGGGCCCGCACGGGTCTACCCGGCGTGAAGCGGATCTGCACGCGCTGGCCGTCGTCGAAGACCCACCCCACCGGCTCGTAGCGCTGCCCCAGCGTGTCCACCAGCGCAGGGGGCAGAATGTTCTCCACCATCTGGAACGTGCGCCCCAGGATGGTGTGCTTCTGGTCCATGCTCACATCCACCTGGACGATGCGGGTCTGGGCGTCTTCCGCGAACTTCTCCACCAGCAGATCACGGCTGACGCCTCTGGTGTCGAAGGCGCTTGGGCTGAAGGTGTGCTCGCCGTCGACGATTTCGTTGTCGCTGTTGACCTGCAACCCGCCTTTATCCTGAATGCGGAAGGACTTTCCTCCCAGGGAGGGCGTGATGAGCACGCCCAGCTGGTCAGGACGGAAGTCGTCGCCCACGGTGCGCACGGTCTCCGCTTCGCTCTTGTCGAGCGAGGCGACGTCGACGCCCCCGCCGAGGATGGCGCCTGCGCGGATGGCCTGGTCGCGGCCCTGCGGCGTCAGCGCCGCCTCCTGGGCGATGGGCAGCGCAGGCGTCTGCGAGACGTCCAACCGAAGCCTCTTGACCATCAGCCAGCGGGGTTGGGCCCCCGGAGGCAGCGGAAACTCGAAGGCCATCTGCGACTCCGACGCGCCCCCGACCGAGGCGATGAACACGTCGGGGGCGTCGAAGCGGAATCGGCTGGCCTGCAGCGACTTGCCCTCCGCCCGCGCCACGACCGCGACGGGGTGGACGACGACGGTGGAACCGTCGGGCTTTTCCGCGATGAGCCGAATCTGACCGGGCCCGACGACGACCTGGCCCTCCTTCTCTCGAGCGCTGGGATTGAACTTGAGCACATATCCCACGAGCGTGGTCCCTGGCGGAGGCGTCGAGCCGTCGGGAAGCTTGACGGGCTGCGGAATGGGATCGCCGTCTTTTGTGGTGAAGATGGTGTCGGAAAAGAGCTCGCGAGGCGAATCCGCCCGCACGTCGTAGCGACCGACGACCTCGACGTCGCCCGGGGTGTAGGCTGTGCGGGCGAGTCTGCGGAAGCCGTCGCCGAAGGTGTAGCGCAGCTCGCCAGCCAGCAGGTGCGCATCGGGAAGGGCCTTGGCCAGGGGTGTGGGGGACGACAGCGCCCCTTCACTGAGCCTTTCGTAGAGCTTGACCGTCAGCGCGTCGACAGGCAGCCACAGACGCTTCCCCTCGGTCGTCGTCAGGTTGCCCTGTGGGTCGTAGGCAACGGGATTGTACCCCATGAACTTGGCTGGAATGCGCATGTGCCCGATCCCCACGACGACGATCCCCATCGTGATCACGCCCGAGACAGCGCCAAAGAGCAGCCCGCCGACGAGGTTGGCTGCGGGAGGCAGCTGCATGTTGGCGCCGACGAGCTTGTTTGTCAGCAGCCTGAGGATGAAGAGCGTCACGACGAAGGGGCCGATGAGCCCTGCGCTCCAGGCGATGTCCTCCTGCACGCCCAGCAGCAGCTGTGTCGTCACAGGCTCCCAGACAGCGAAGGCCACAGCCCCTGCGACCAGCGTGCACGCCAGGTGAATCAGCGCGGAGAAGGCCCCCTGCGCGCTCCACAGATACGCGATGAGAGCCACGCCTGCGATGACGACGAGATTGGCGATCATGGACGAATCGCTCCTCCTGAGAGTGGGGCTGTGCGCCCGAGGGCGTCGGGCAGCGCGGTCATGACGAGGCGCCCTGCTGTGCAGGCTTGGGACGTTGCGTCGCCCCCCCTGCAGCGGCTCTGCGGGCCTCTGAGGACTTGCCCTGGCTGGTGACGCGGACGATCTCCTCCACGCTGGTGACGCCCTGGACGAGCTTGTTGAGCGCCGACTCCTGGATGGAGGGGAGACGGCGCTTGCGCAGCAGTGTGCGCAGGCTGGCCCAGTCCTGTTGGGCGATCGCCTCGCGCTCCTCGATCCCCAGCGGGAACACCTCGTGCACGCCCGTCTGGCCGAAGTACCCCACGCCGCTGCACAGAGGGCAGATCTCGGGCTTGCCCCGCACGAGCACCTGCCCGCCCTTCTTGTACAGCTTCTTCACCTTGTCAGGCGGGAGATTGAGCTTGCGCAGGATGTCCGCGGTGGGCTGGTACTCCGCCTTGCAGTTCTCGCAGAGCTTGCGGATCAGCCGCTGCGCGACGACGCCGTAGAGGGACTTGCCCGCAGCCTTCGCGTCGCCCACCGCCTTGACGTACGCAGCGATCGCGCTCATGGCGCTGTCCCCTCGCAGCGCCAGAAAGACGCGAGCGTGCTCGTGGTCGTTGACCGTCGCGATGGTCTTGGCCGTCTCCGCGTCGGGAAGCTCCGCCACAGCCACGATGTCCGGGTCCCTGCGGAGGATCGAGCGCACGGTGGTGGCGTACTCAGCCCCTTCCTCCATCGGATCGAACTGGTTCTGCCGCACGCCGTCGATGTAGATCTCCGGCTGCATCTCGACGGTCTGGATGTTCGTGAGGTACGCGTCGTGGGCGCGGAGGACAGCGTAGAGGAGCGTCGTTCTGCCTCCCAGCGGCGGCGCCGCCAACAGCACGACGCCCTTCTGCTCCTCGATGATCTGCTGCAGCGCCTCGCGCTGCTTGGGGAGCAGCCCCAAGTCGTCGACGCTCAGGTCCACCTGCTTGGCGGGATCGAAGACCCCCTGCAGCCGCTGTCCCCGCGCGTCGCCGAGCGTCGTGACGCGGACAATCCGCTTGGCGTTCTCCCGCTCGACCTGAAACTCGCCCACCTGCCTGCGTCTGCGGTCGGTCACGTCCAGCCCCGCAGCGGTCTTGAAGAAGTCGATGACCGCGACCGCCTGAGCGGCGGGCAAGGGCTCGCCCGTCTTGCGCACGCCGTCGATGATGAACGAGACGCTGTAGCGCTTGTCCTGAGCAGGGGCCAGGTCGAATCTGCTGGCCCGCGACTCCACCGCGTCGGCGATGATCGTCTCCACCGCCAGCCGCACGTCGTACTCGGGCGTCTCCTTCTCCGGCGCAGGCAGCAACCCCTCGGGTCCGCGAAAGGCGTAGCGCAGCCCCTTGGCGACGGCTTTCTCGTCGTCCTTGCGCCGCATGGCCTTGAGACCCGCAAGGGTGAAGCGCCAGCGGGCCTTCTCAGGGACGCGCTCGCTGCGGTTGTGCGCGATCCAGTAGGCTGACAGGTCCGCCAACAGCACAAGCGCAAAGACAGGAAGCGCAAGCAGAAAGCTGGGCGCCGCCAGCGCTCCCGCCCAGGCCAGGGCCCCCGCTGCAAGGTGAATCGTGTTCCACTTGGTTCTGCCCAGCAGCCACTTCTTGGCGTCCTTGTCATAGATGGTCGCCACGACGTACGCCCAGGCGACAAAGAGCGCCAGCAGGGTCAAGGGCTTCCACCAGCTGACGAGAACGAACGCGACAGCGTCGCCACCGGATGATTGCGCCAAGACCGCGTGCATGTCGCTCCTCACAGTTCAAGCCGTCGCGCGCCGCGACGGATCCGCAGCGTCGCTGTGCCTTCGTGCTTCTCTGTCGACGCCTGCGCCGCGCCGCCTGCGCCGCGCCCGATGAGGCGGCGCCTCACACCGAGCCTATGCCCTTGAGCCGCATGGACAGCTCGTCGGCGTTGGGCGAGGTCTCCATGGCCACGCGCACGTGGATGTACTCCTCCTCGACGAGCTTGACCAGCGAGCCGTTGAAGTCGATCATGCCGCTGCGCTGGGCCTCGGCGCTCTTGAGAATGTCCGGCAGCTCGCCCTCACGACCCTCGAGAATGAACTTGCGCACCACGGCGTTGTTGATGAGGATCTCCAGGGCCGGGATGCGCGGAATGTCCGGGTGCAGCGTCGGCAGCAGCTTCTGGTACACGATCGCCCGCATCTGGTACGCCATGATCTTGCGCACGCTCTCGCGCTCCTCGGGCGGGAAGAGGTCGTAGATGCGGGGGAACGTCTCCGAGGCGCTGGAGGCGTGGATGGTTCCGAAGACCAGGTGCCCGGTCTCGGCGGCGTGCAGCGCCGCCTCGAACGTCTCCGCGTCGCGCATCTCGCCGACGAGCACCACGTCCGGGTTCTCGCGCACCAGGGCGCGCAGCGCCGTCTTGAAGTCCGAGACGTCGATCCCCACCTCGCGCTGGTGGATCGTCGCCTTCTTGTCCTGGAAGATGTACTCGATGGGGTCCTCGATCGTCACGATGTGCACGGGCTTGCGCTCGTTGATGTAGTCGAGCATCGAGGCGATCGTCGTGCTCTTGCCCGAGCCCGTCACGCCCGAGAGGATCACGATGCCCTGCGGCTGCATGGCGATGTCCGCCATCACAGGCGGCAGATACAGCTCGTCGAACTTGCGGATGTTGCTGGTGATGAGCCTGGCCGCCATGGAGTAGCGGCCTCGCGTCTTGAACAGGTTGATGCGGAAGCGGTGCCCTTCGTCGTAGTCGTAGGCGAAGTCGGCTGAACCGAACTTGCGCAGGTCCTCCTTCAGATCGTCCGACAGGGCGTGGTCGATGATCCGGTCGTACTCCTCGTCGGTGACCGGCGGGGTGTCCAGGGCTTTGAGGGAGCCGCGGATGCGCACAACGGGAGCCTTGCCCGCCTTGACCAGCAGGTCCGAGGCCTCCAGCTTGATGCAGGCCTTGAGGAAGTCGCCCAGGCGGGTCTCGTGGGGGTCCTTGCGGCG
>CAYPBL010000012.1:0-49287 GCA_964408965.1 uncultured Phycisphaeraceae bacterium
GGCGCAGGCCACAGCGACATGTGGACCGAGCCCGCCTTCGCCAGCCAAGCCGCCCAGGCCGTCCGGAGCTTTCTCGCCGCGGCCCAGCTGCCGACCACCGGCGCCGCGGGGTGAAGGAGAACCATCCCAAGTCTCTCAGGGATAGTCCTGCTTCGTCGGCCTGAGCGTCACGTCGTTGACGTGCACGTGCGCTGGCTGGGCGACGACAAAGGAGACGACCCGGGCCACGTCCTGCGGCTCGAGCACCGGCGCGAAGCGCTCGAAGAAGGACGCCGCCCACTCCTTCGAGTACCCCGCCACCTGCTGAAACTCGCTGCGGACGATGCCCGGGGCGATCAGCGTGACGCGCACGCCCAGCGGTCCGAGCTCGCGGCGGGCCCCCTCCGCGATGGCCCCCACAGCGAACTTCGTCGAGCCGTACATCGAGGAGAAGGGCGAGACGTGCTTGCCCACGTTCGAGCCCATGACGACGATGTCGTAGGGCTGCGCCAGCGGCGCCTGGCCCGACTGCTCGATCGCCCGCTTCATGCGCTCGGCCGCCTGGCGCACGAGCAGCGCGACGCCCAGCACGTTCGTGCGCAGCATCTGCTCCCACTGCGAGCGGTCGGAGTCGCAGACGCTGCCTGCAAGGCCTCTGCCGGCGTTGGCGACGACGAGGTCGGCTTCACGGCCGAAGCGCTCGCGGGCGGCGTCGAGCAGGGCCTCGACCGTCCGGTCCTCGGCGCAGTCGCCAGCGACGAGGGCGCAGGCGCCGCCTGCCTGCTCGATCCGCTGGGCAAGGGCCTCGAGCCGCTCCCTGCGGCGGGCGTTGATCACCACCGCGGCGCCCTTCCCGGCAAGGTCCAGGGCGACCGCTTCGCCGATTCCTGCGCTGGCGCCCGTGACGACGGCGACCCGACCTGCAAGCTCAGCCATGCTCCACCGCTCCAGTGTCGCGCTCCGCGCCGCTGGCGCGCGCCGCTGCGGCTGCGGAAAGGGCCGCCCATGCTACCAGCCGCTGCGGACCGATACACTGCAGCCATGAAGCGCAGCTGCTGCGTCGCCTTCATGAACCAGAAGGGCGGCGTGGGCAAGACGACGACCACGGTCAACCTCGCCGCGGCCTTGGCCCGCCGAGGCGTGCGGACGCTGCTGGTGGATCTGGACCCGCAGGCCCACGCGACGCTGCACCTGGGCGTGGAGGTGGACGAGTCGGCGCCCACGGTCTACGACGCCCTGCTCGAGCCCGCTGTGGGGGCCGAAGCCGCTGTGGCTGCGCGCGAGCAGCTGTGGCTGGCCCCGTCGGTGGTGCACCTGGCGGCGGCGGAGCTGGAGCTGGCTGCGCAGACGGATCGGGCGCAGCGCCTCAGGCGCTGGCTCGAGGGCGTCGCAGCGGCGCTGGGCGTCGATGTGGTCTGCGTGGACTGCCCGCCGTCGCTGGGACTGCTGACGCTCAACGCCCTGACCGCGGCGGAGGCGACGGTGGTCCCCATGCAGGCGCACTTCCTGGCGCTGCAGGGCCTGAGCAAGCTGCTGGAGACGGTGCAGCTGGTCGCGGCGCGGACCAACCCTGCGCTGCGGACGCTGGGCGTGACGCTCTGCTGCCACGAGGAGCAGACGAACCTTGCGCGGGAAGTGGTGGCGGACCTGGAGGCCTTCTTCGAACGCTCGCGCAGCCAGCCCGTCCCCTGGGCCGGCGCCCGCGTGCTGCGGCCGGCGGTGCGGCGGAACATCAAGCTCGCCGAGGCGCCGAGCTTCGGCAAGACCATTTTCGAGTACGCCCCCACCTGCGCAGGCGCCGTGGACTACCACGCCCTCAGCGCGACATTTCTCGAGGCGCTGCGCCGCCTTGACGAAGCGACTGGCGGACAGGTCGAGGCGAAGGCGCCACAGGTGGTCGTTCCCGCTCAGACGCCGACGAGAACGGGCGAGGCGCCATGAGCCAGCGCCGCAACGCAGGGGAGCAGCGCGACGCCTCGCCGCTGCGCTCCGCCAGAACCTCTTGGAGGCCCCACCGCGGCTGGTCGATCGCCTTTGGCCTCTACGCCCTGGCGCTGGCGGCGGCGACACACTGGCCCGACGTCAGAATCCCAGGCCCCGACGAGCTGCACCCGGACAAGCTCGTGCACCTGGCCGCCTTTGGACTGTGGACAGCGCTGCTGCTGCGATCGGGCCTGCTTGGCCCCTGGCGGAGCTGGGGCGCCCGTTGGCGAACGCTGGGGGCGTTGCTGTTCTATGCGGTGGTGGACGAAGTCACGCAGGCGATCCCGGGGCTGCACAGGCAGGTGAGCCATTGGGACGTGGCGGCGAACGTTATCGGCGGCGTCGCAGCGTTGACAGCGATGTGGCTGCTGGCGGAGAACAGCCAAAGGGAGGGGTGAACGTTGCTTTTTGTGTTCTTCTTGGCGCTTTCCGCTTGACAGCCCTGCGGTCTTGTGGTAGGTAAGGGCTGCACACAGGGGATTCCAGCGCAGGAGGAGCGCACACTCCGACGCGCTGACAACGAGGAGAGCGACCAGCGGAGGCGGCTGCTCGTGCAGCTGCCGCCGATGCGTGCTGCTGCTGACTCGTGGAGACGAGGGGCGCCATGTGGAGAGCGTGTTGTGCAGGGTGTGGAATCGTTGCAGCGGCTGCGTTGAGCAGGCCTGCTCCGCTGCAGGCTCAGACGGACGTCGTCGCGGGCGTGTCTTTCGACAAAAGCATTCCCCGCAACACCCCCCTCGAGTTGACCCAGCGGTTTCTGGGCTTTGACCGCGTCGTGGCCCAGAGCTTCACGCTCACAGCCCCCACCAGCGTCACCAGCGTGCAGGTGCACGGCAGGTCGATGACAACGGGACTGAACGTGAGTCTGTACCTGACCTCGGCGCTGGGACCGGGCGCTAGCGCCGCTGATGTGGTCTTCAACACCGCCATGACCATCAACCAGACGGTCAACGCGGACTGGTGGACCTTCGCCGTCGCTGCTTCGGGCGATCCTGCGGACGGTCTCATGCTCGCGCCGGGCGACTACTTCGTGGTGCTTGCAGCGGACGCCTTCGCCTTCGGCTGGTCGATGGTGGACCGCGCGCTGTCGAACAACACGGGCGATCGAGGGTTTACCCAGGTTCCCACAGGCACGGACTGGCTCGATGCGCCGTACACCTTCAGCACGGCGCCGTCGGATCGGGTCTTCGCTGCTCGGGTGATTGGCCAGGCTGACACGGGGGGCGGCGGCGGGGAGCCTCCCCCTCCTCCTCCCCCTCCCCCACCGGGCGACATTCCCTCGCCCGCGGGGACGCTGCTGCTGGCGCTGGGTGGCGCAGGCGCCAGTCTGCAGCGCAGACGACGCTGAACACGAGAACGTGTCTCCTGCGCAGGGGCGGAGCAGCGTGAGCAGCTGTTCCGCCTTTTCGCTGCGCCCGGCGCCAGCGGCGTTTGCCAGCGGCGCTGCGACGGCCGATGATCCGCCTGCGCGATGCCCCATCCCCGCAACGCTGTTGACGCAGCCAGCGCTTCCACCCCAGGCGAGGGAGCCTTCGTCGCCCATGCGCAGCGGATTGCGGCGCTGACGCTCGTCAGCAGGGCGCTGGGGCTGGCCCGCGACGCCTTGTGCGCTCGTCTCTTCGGCGCAGGCGCCGTCTGGTCGTCCTTTGCGCTGGCCTTTCTGCTGCCCAACCTGTTTCGCAGACTGTTCGGAGAAGGGGCGCTGTCCGCAGCCTTCATCCCGTCGTACGCTGCGCTGTGGCGCCAGGACCCGCAGGCGGGGCGGCGCTTCGCAGCAGCGGCCTTCGCGGTCACGCTGACAGGGCTGGCGGCGGCGACAATCGCGGGAGAGCTGATCCTGTGGCTGCTCCTGACCGCGACGCCCCTGGGCCAGTCCGGAGGCCTTGCGCTCAAGCTCGCCATGGCGCTGCTGCCCTTCATGCCCCTCATCTGCGCCACCGCTGTGCTGGGGGGCGCGTTGCAGACGCACAGCGTCTTTGCGCCCGCAGCGGCGGCGCCTGTCGTGCTCAACCTCTGCATCATCGCAGCAGCGGCGCTGAGCGCGTTCGGGCTGGGCCTGGAGCCGGAGCGGGGGATTTTTCTCGTCGCCTTCAGCGTGCTGCTCGCGGGAATCGTGCAGTTGTCGTGGGCTCTGGCTGCGCTGTGGCGCCGAAACGGCGCCGCCTTTGACGGGCAGACGATCGCCTCATCCGTGCAGCCGCTCCAGCAGCTCGCCCGCGCGGCGCTGCCCGCTGTCGTCGGCTTGGGGGCCCTGCAGCTCAACACGCTGCTCGACGGCCTGATCGCGTCGTATCCCGTGCTGGGCGGATCCACCGTCCCGGCGCCCTTCATCGGCCCTGTCCCGTATCCGCTGGACGAGGCCTCGAACGCGGTGCTCTTTTACGCCAACCGACTGCAGCAGTTCCCGCTGGGTCTGATTGGCGTGTCGCTGGCGACGGCGGTGTTTCCGGCGCTGGCCAAACTGTCGCATGAACAGGATGCTTTTGCGCGCACGCTGAGACGGTCGATCCGGTTGGCGGTCTTTCTGGGAGCCCCTGCAGCGGCGGGACTGGCGGTGGTGCGAACGCCCCTGGCAGCGACGATCTATGCGGGAGGCCGCTTCGACCTCGAGGCGCAGCGCCGTGTGGCGCTTGCGCTGCTGGGGTACTGCCCTGCGGTCTTCGCCGCCATCGTCAGCCAATCCTTGAGCAGGGCCTACTTCGCCCGGGGCGATCTTCGCACGCCCATGCAGCTGGCTGTGGCGGCGGTGGGGCTCAATCTGACGCTGAATCTCCTGCTGATCTGGCCCTTGCGCGAGGCGGGACTGGCCTGGGCAAGCAGCGCCAGCGCCGCTGCACAGGCGGCGGCGCTGCTTGCGTTGTGTCGACGGCGCATCGGCGCCCAGCCGTGGGACGCTGCAGCGCTGCGGGCCTGCGCGCACACGCTCGTGGGCGCATCGCTGTGCGCAGCAGCGGCGATGGGGGCAATGCGCCTGACCGCAGCCAGACTCGACGCTGCCCGCTGGTCCAGCCAGGCCCTGACTCTGGCTGCCGCTGTCGGCGCAGGAGCCGGCGCATACCTCGCCTGGGCCAGACTCATCGGCGCCGACGAGCTGCGCTGGCTCGTCGAGGCGCTGACGCGCCGTGGAGCAGCGCCGCAGGCGAGCGCTCCACAGGAGAGTCAGTAGACCTCGATGAAGACGCGCTCCGTCGTGCGGACGCTTCTGCCCACATCGCTCGGCCTCCAGGCGCGAGGCTGGGCGAGGGTCTGCGCGTCAGCCTGGACGAACTGCTCGTGGTGCTGCGGCGCAAGCGTCCGGACGAGCTCGGCCAGGACCCCCACCTCCATGCCCGCCACGCCGCAGATGTAGACGAGGCTGCGCTCGCTCTCGAGCAGCGGGCGCAGCAGGTCTTCGTGCGTGCGCAGCCGCTGCTGCACGTACATGGGGGGCTCGCCCTCGAGCCCCTCGTGCCTGCTGATCGCGGTGAGGTAGTGGAAGCGCTCGTGCGTGCGGGCCAGCTCGGTGAACTGGTCGTGGTAGAGCAGATCCGTCGCGTAGGGCGCGCCCATGACGAGCACCACGCGCGAACCCACGTCCTGTGAAAGCAGCTCCAGCGTCATGCCCCGAAAGGGCGCCACGCCCGTTCCCGTGGCGAAGAAGATGTAGTCGTGGGCCCCGCGGTCCGCAGGCAGCAGAAAACGCCTGCCGTTGGGGCCCGACAGCTCCACCTCCTCGCCCACCTGCCTGTCGCAGAGATAGTTCGAAGCCACGCCCAGGAAGAGCCTGTGGTCGTCCCAGTGCTCGTCGATGGTGCGCTTGACGGTGGTGCTGACGACGGCGCCCTGACCGTCTTCGCCGCTGGAGGGGCAGGCCAGGGAGTACAGCCTGACCTTGTGCCTGCGGCCCCGCTCGTCTACGCCAGGGGGGATGACGCCGAAAGACTGGCCCGCCAGGAACGCGCCCGCCAGCGGCGTCCCCGACACATCGAACTCGATGTGCCTGACAAAACCTGCGGACTTGGTCGAAGCGGTGCAGATCTCGTTGCGCACGACCCGCGCACGGACCGGCGAGGTCGGCTTGACCAGGTGCATCCGCGCCTCGGGAAGCACGGGGGCGTTGATCGTCTGGGGTTTGGCGGTCATGGGCTCGAAGCGATGGGCGTTGGAGGACGCCGGGAAGAGGGTCGCAGACGCTGAGGATGAGGATAGTGACGCAGCCTCAGAGGAAGCCAGGCTGGTGGAGCGTCAGGGCGCCGGCTGCTGCGACGGCTGTTGCTGCGGAGCAGCGTCCTGGCGGAGCAGCTGCAGGAGCGTTTCCAATCGCTGGCGCTCCTGGCCCCGGACGGAGCCCAGCGCCGCTTCGTACGCCTCCACAGCCCGCTGCAGAGCCTGACGGTGGGCAGCTGCGGCCTGGGCGGCTTCGTCCTGGAGCTGCTGCGCCGCCTGGGCGAGCACGCTGGCCTGCTCGAAGGAAGGCTCCGCCTGGGCGATGCTGCTGAGCAAAGCTGCCTGGGCGCTGGCCAAGGCGCTTCTGCTGGCGAGCAGCGAAGCGAGGCGGTGGGCGGCGGCGCCCTGCTCCATCGCCAGGGCCGACCGTGTCGAGGGATCGCGGGCTGCCTGCCGGGCGCGGGCAAAGCCTGCAACAGCGTGCTCGAAGCGATCCAAGGCGCGCGTGTACGCCTCGTTGAGCTCGCCCGAACGGACCTCGACGATGTGTTGCGCAGTTTGGGCCAGTCTCTCCGCAGCGTCCTTGGCGGAGGCGCGGGCCTGAGCAGCGTCCGCCTGCAGCGAGGTCCGCTGCTGCGCCACAGCCTGTCTGGTCCTCTGGGCCATGGCCAGCTGCGTTTGCAGACCTTGCAATCGGCGCTCCGCCTCCTTGCGCAGCGGCGCCAGCGAGTCAGCCTGGGCGCGGAGCTTCCCTGCTTCGAGGTCGGCTGCGTCGGCTTCGCGCTGCTTGGCATAGGCCTGCGCGTTGAGCGCCGCCCGTTGCTGAGCTGGCGCCGAGGACGCTTGCGCCCGGAGTGTGCCTTCTTCCAACCGCAGCTGCTTGGCGCGCTCCAGCGCTTCGCGGGCCTTGGCTTCGAGCGACTCGATGCGGGCAGTCAGATCGTCCACTCGCTGCCGAACCGCCGTCAGCTGCTCGTTGATGGAGGCGATGCGGGCATCCTCCGCAGCGACATCGATCGCCTGGATCTGCCTCTCGAAGGCCAGCGCAAGGGCTGTCTGGCCCTGCCGCAAGTCCTCGTCGGCCCGCAGACTCTCGAGGGCGCCATGGAGCTGCTGCTCCAGCTCGCTGACGCGGTCCGCCGCCAGCGATCCCAGACCGGCGTCGGCTTGGGCAGCCAGGGATGCTGCGGTCGAGGCGTCGGCTCCGGGCTCGCCCTGGGCGGCTCGTGCCTGGGCGGCGATGGTCTCGTAGGCAGCCTGCCGCAACTGCGCCGGTGGCAGCGAGCTTCCGCCAGCATGCAGGGCAGCGAGCCTGTCCGCAGCGGCGTGGACGCGGGCTGCGCCTTCATCGTCGGCGCCTTTGTTGCAGCCTGCCAGCAGCGACAACGCGCCCAACGCGACCACGAGCAGCGAGCGGGACGATCGGAGAGTGTGAAGGGGCGTCTGCACGAGGACTCCTTGCTCCTTCTTGAGGTCCAGAGGCGCCAAGGCGGTCGCAGCGGAGAAGCTGCAGCTGCCCCTGCTGTACGCAGCGCACCAAACGTGGTTGCGTCGCAACGCCTTGGCGGGGCCAACGGCATTCTAGCGCCGAGAGCCGCGCACCGACACGTGGGATTATCGCTGCTGCAGCGGGGGGGCGGTCAACGGCGATCCGTCGCAGCGGGACGTCCCGTCAGGGCGCCTCGCAGCGCCGCAGCTGTGGGCAGCTGGTACTCCACGCCGTAGTCGGACCGCGGCTGGTGCATCGACCGGATCCACGCCACGGTCTGGCGGAACCGACGGTCGCTGGGGGAGCGGAAGATGGGTCGCCAGCCCCGCACAGGCGGATGGGCAGGGCGGGCTGTGCGGGCGGGCAGGGCCATCTGGAGCAGCGGCGAGGCTTCGGGCTGGTCGTAGTTGATCAACGCCTGCCCCTGGCTGGTGCGGAAGCGATCCAGAATGAGGAAGTTGGTCACGACGGTGCGCTCGCTGTTGCGGTTGCGGGTGTAGAGAAGAAAGTCGCCCGCGTCGAGGCCGCCGTGACAGCGCGTCGAGGCGCAGGCGTTGAGCAGCCAACCGTTGTGCACGTCGCGGCGGAAACGCTGCAGCGAGCGGGGCAGCTCCAGAACCTGGACCTGGTCGTAGAGATCACGCGCGCGCAGCTGGAACATCGTCCGCAGAATCTCCACAGGAGGCTTGTTGGCGAACGCCTTGCGTCCCTCGTCGTCAGCAGGGAGCAGATCGCTGTCGCCGTAGCGGGCGAAGAGCTGCTCGATCGTCTCCTTGGGAATGACAAGTCGGGGGGGATGGTCCAGGTCGATCTCGTAGACCTTGATGCGGTTGATCTCCTGATCGCTGAGCAGGGGAAAACTCTCAGGGCCGGGCCGCAGCGGTCTGGGGGCGCGAGAGCGCCGCTGCGGCGCGCTTTTCCTGGGGCGCTCCTGCGACTTGCGCCGCAGCTCGAGGAGTCTGTCGACCATGGATCGCAGCCTGGCGGCGTCGGGATTGTCCGGGTCCACCCGCTGCACGTGGTCCAGTTCGCTGCGCGCCTCGTCCAGGAGCCCGCTGCGTACGAGCCACTCGATGAGGATGAGCAGCCGATCGACATCGTTGTCGTCGATGATCGCCCGCATGGAGCGATAGCGCTCCTGCAAGGAGCGCAGGGGTGTGACGCTGACGATGTCGCTGCGGGGAATGCGGGTCTCGACGCCTGCGATGCGCAGAACGAGGACTTCGTCGTCCTCGCGGACGAGCTCTCCCGACACGTCGCCTCCCGCCTTGAGCCTGACGAGAACCTGGCGCCCCTTCTCCAGCGGGACGTCTGGGCTGGGAGGGTCGGCGTTCGTCGGCGGCGCGTCGCCCAGCTGCGCCGCGGGGGGCGAAGCGGCGCAGCGCGCCGTGGCGTGGGACGCCGCCGCCATGCGGGGAAGGCTCGCCGCCACGCAGGTCGACAGCAGCGCCGCCGCTGCAGTGGCTGCGCCGGCGCGACCGACTCTGTGAACCCGCTGAGGCATGCTGTTCGAGGATACGCCCGTCAGCGATCAGGGGATGCACCGCCTCAGGCTGCGGCGCTGGCGGCTTCTTCCTCGCCCGCCTTCCAGACGCTGGCGTATTCGGACAGGTCGCTGGTCGAGCCTGTGATCAGGTCGGTGATGGTGGGGCGTTTCCCCACGGGGGCTTCGAGGCGCACAGGGCCCTTGAGGTCCTCCTTGAACTTGGCGATGAACTTGCCGAGCCTGACCTGGGTGCCCGCATAGAGCCTCTTCTGCACCGTGAGCTGAGGCCGCACGTATTCCGCAGCGATCTGGTTGAGACTCTCGAGCCCGTCGTTGATGCGCTTGGCCTGATCGCGGCGGGTGCTGATCTCGAACTGCAGCTCGGTCAGCCGCTCCGCCTGCTGCGCGGTGAGCTTGGAGAGGTTCTTCATGAGTATGTCGTATTCGCGCTGCGCGGGTTTGAGAACGTCGTGCACCTTTTCGAGCACGCGCTCCGCATCCTCAGCGATGTCGCTGAGCTCCTTGCTTTGGCCGACCGCGATGAAGGTGCGGGCGTCGTCCTGGCCGAGAATGGCGACCTCGGCGCCGCGACAGGCGTAGACGGCGCCGCCGACAATGGCGGCGTTGGGCGACTCGATCGCTCCCACGACGTCGATGGTGCAGTCGTTGACCTCCTTGTCCACACGGAGGTTGCGCCCCACGTGCGCGGTGACGCCGTCGAGGTAGCGCGCGTGCAGGTCGCGTCCGACGCGGACACTGCCCTTGTGCCGGGCCGCCATGCCGCCGAGCAGGTGCATGTCGCCGTCGGCGCTGACGTGGGCCGCTTCGACGAGCCCCTCGACGCGCAGCTCGCCGTCAGCGTGCACCTTGAAGCAGTCGCGCACACCCTTGCGCACTTTCACATCGCCGGGGAAGTCGACGTTGCCCGTGTTGAAGTCGACATACTCGTCGATCACCAGCTCGGTGAGGACGCGAAGCCTCTTGCCGTCGAAATGCAGCACGCCGTCCACCTGGGCGATGAGCTCGTTCTCCTCGCTCAGTTGGATGGACTCGTCCAACGCGAGCAGAGCGGGTTTTCCCGTGCGGGCGGCGATGGTCTTGCCCCGGACGGTTTCGCCGGGAACCCCTTCGGTGGGACGGTGCACCTGGCCGAGCACGTCTCCCTGGCGGACGAGCAGGAAGGCGCTGCGCTCGTGGTGGTCGACACGGACAGGCTCGTCGTCAGCCTGCCCGTCCGTCGCCTCAGCGGGCGCCTGCTCGTCGCGTCGCTCGTCGCTGTCGTTCGCTTCCGCTGCATCGAGGTCAGCGGCGCGCTTTTTCTTCGGCCGAGGGTCGAAGCCAGGGTAGAACTCGATCCAGCCGTCCTCGCCGTGCTGGGGGGGCGTTCCCGCAGCGACGACAGCCTCGAAGGGCTTGCCTCCCTGGAGGCGCAGCGCAGCGAGAAAGTCGTGGATGCGCTGCTGCAGCTCAGGCGTGAGGCTCAGGCCTGCTTCCTGGGCGGCGCCCTGGCAGATGTCGCTGGTGATCTCGACGCCGTCGGGATCGGGCTCGAAGCGCATGACGGCGCTCATGGCGTCGTCCGCGACCTCGACGACGACGGCGCCCTGGAGCGGCTCGTCAGCCATGACGACGCTCCTTGGCGCAGCCCCGGGGCAGGCGACAGGACAGCCAGCTGGCGGTGTCAGCCTGGGGCGCCCGCCTTGGAGAAGGTTTCGTTGATCCGCTGGCTGAGCACATCGGGCGTGAACGGCTTGACGACATAGTTGTTGACCCCCGCCTTGATCGCCTCGACGACTCGGGACCGTTCGCTCTCGGTGGTGACCATGATGAGGGGCGTGGTCTTGTTCGTCTTGCGGAACGCCTTGACGAAGGTGATGCCGTCCATGTTGGGCATGTTCCAGTCGACCAGAATGAGATCGGGCTGGAAGGCCCCCACCTTGCTCAGCGCGTCCTGACCGTCGCAGGCTTCTTCAACCTCCTCGACGCCTATCTGCGAGAGGATGGACTTCTGGATGTTCCGCATCGTTGCGCTGTCGTCGACAAGAAGCACTTTCATCGCCGTTCACCTCGACCGGGGCAGGTCCCTGTGTGTTCCGTGGGTGCGACCTCGCTGACCTCGTTTCGACTCACGCCTGCGCCGCCGCCGACGCTGACTGCTCCGACGACTGCGGTTTGCGGTCCTGCAACGCGACTTCCACCGCGAAGGCGCCGCAGTCGGACTCGCAGGGAATCATGATGCAGGGGACGTCCTTGGGGCGCGCGACCGTGTGGTTCTTGCCCAGCACGACGCTGGGGCAGGAGATGCTGACCTTCCGGTCCTTGAACTGTCCCTTGGCGCCTCCCGAGACCATGTTGACCAGCTCGCCCACAGCGTCGGGAAGGTTGTCCCCCACGTCTTCGGGAGGAAGACCCGTGAAGAGCGCCACGACGCGCTCAGCCGTCTCCTGCGGAAAGGAAAGCACGACGCTCCCCACCACCTCCCCGCTCATCCCGATAATCCCCGAGACGTCGAAGGTGGGCTCGTCGTCGTTCTTGATCGCGGGTTCGCCGATCGTCAGGGGCAGCTGCAGCATGGTGGAAAAGACATTCTGCACGCTCTGGACGAAGGGCTTGATGTTCGCTGGGTCCATTCGTCAGATCTCCTGGCTGCGGGCGAAACGCTGCGCCGCAGATCATCGGCTCAACAGGCGCGAGACTTAGGCAGCGGCGGCCAATCGGGTCGAACTCGACGCCTGCATGACGACCTTGCCGACGTCGACGATGAGGCTGACGCCTCCGTCGTCGCGCACCGTGGCGCCGCTGACGGGGCCTTCACCCTTGTACTTCTCGTCGAGGGGCTTGATGACGATTTCCTGCTGCCCGAGCAGGTTGGAGACGAGCAGCCCCACCTGTTGCTCGTTGTGGGTGACGATGAGGGCGAACCGCTCCTGCTCGCCCGCTGCTTCGAGGTCGGTGTGGAAGAGCTCAGCCATGCTCACCAGGGGGATGACGTCCCCCCGCAGCCTCATGACCTTCTGGCCCTGCACGGTGCTGACCTGCTCGTCCTCCGGCCTGACGATCTGGAGGATGTTCGAGAGCGGCACCGCGTAGAGCTCGGCGCCGACGGCCACCATCATCGCGGGCATGATGGCGACGGTGAGCGGGATGAGGATCGAGACGGTGGTCCCCTTGCCCTCTTCGGAGTCGATGTCGATGTGGCCCTTGACGTTCTCGATGTTGGTGCGGACCACGTCCATCCCGACGCCTCGGCCGGAAAGGTCGGAGACCTGCTCCGCGGTGGAGAAGCCCGGGGCGAAGATGAAGCGGTAGACCTGCTTGTCGCTCAGCGAGGCGACCTCCTCTTCGCTGATCAAACCTCGCTCGACAGCTTTCTGGGCGATCTTCTCGCGGCGCAGGCCTGCGCCGTCGTCGCGGATGAGGACGCGGACGCTGCCTCCCTCGTGTCCTGCGCTGAGCCAGATCGTCCCCGACTCGGGTTTGCCCGCCTCGACGCGCCGCTCCGGCGGCTCGATGCCGTGGTCCGCTGCGTTGCGCAGCAGATGCACGAGCGGGTCGCCCAGCGCCTCGAGCACGGACTTGTCGACCTCGGTGTCGCCCCCCTCGACGACGAGCTCGATCTTCTTGTTGGTCTTGCGGGCCAGGTCGCGGATGAGTCGGGGATAGCGGCCAAAGAGCTTGTCCAACGGCTGCATGCGCGTGCGCATCACGGCGACTTGAATGTCGCCTGTGACGCGGTCCAGATCCCCCGTGGACTGGTTGATCGCTTCGCGCATCTCCTGGTTGAGGCCCTCGACGAGCGTGACGGCTCGCGCCAGGGCAGAGATGCGGTTCTTCTGCAGCACCAGCTCGCCCACAAGGTTCTGCAGCGACTCCAGACGGTCGACCTCGACGCGGATCGTCTGCTCCGCGCTCTTGCGCGACGGAGACGACGGCTGCTTGGAAGGCTCGGCCTGGGGCGAGGGCTTCGTCTTCTGCGATGCGGGCGCAGCGTCGGCGCTGCGGGCAGGGGGCGCGGCAGGCTCGCCTGCTGGCTGGGCAGGGGCCTGCTCGGCGCCGCGAGCAGCAGGACGGCGATCGTCCACAGCAGACTCGGGCAGCGGCACGTTGTCGACCTGCAGAGCGGTCTTCCAGTCAGCGTCGTCCGGCAGGGTCGCCGCCTCGTCCACGCTGTTGCCCAACACCAGGTCCGCGATGCGGCCGCTGAGCGTGTCGATGTGGAATCGCAGGATGCGCCGCTGTTCGAGCGCGTCGGCCTGGAGGCGGAGCAGCTCGACCACGCCTTGCAGTCTGGGGACCAGCTGGGCCGCGTCCTGTGCACGCAGCTCCTCGGCCTTCTCTCCCGCAAGCCCCAACAGCTCGACGAGCTGCGCCATCTGGGCGAACTCGAAGAAGTCGGTCGTGCGGGCGAGCCCCTCGCAGAGATCGACGATGTCGCGTCCCGCCTCCGGACGAGCCTTGTCGTCGCGCAGCTTTTCGATGGGGACGAGCAGGTGGTCGAGCGATTGACGCAGGTCCTCGATCATGAACTCGAGCAACTCCGCCTTGCTCTGCGGCAGATCGAGGGTCTCGCCGTTCACTGCGGCGGCGGCGCCAGTGGACGACGATGCGCCAGGCTGCGCCGCAGGGGGCTGGGGCGCGTCGGAGGGAGGCGACGCGGGAGGCTGCGCCGCGGGCTGACTGTCGCTTCCCGATCCCAGCTGTCGCAGCGACTCGACGAGGTCCGCGGGGGCTTTTTCCAGCGGCTCGCCCAGCTCCAGCTGCTCCATGTGCCTGCGGACCACGTCGACGGCTTCGAGGATGAGGTCCATGAAGCGGCGGTCGATGGTCGTCTCGCCCTTGCGGGCGGCGTTGAGGGCGTCCTCCGCAGCGTGGGCGACCTCGACGAGCTCGGTCAGGGCGAGAAAGGAGGCGCTGCCCTTGATCGTGTGCAGGGCGCGAAAGGCCTTGTTGGTCAGCTCCGGATCGTCGGGAGCCGACTCCAGCGCGACCAGATCGGTGTCGAGCTCGTCGAGAAGCTCTCCCGATTCGGTGAGGAAATCCTGCAGCACTTCCGGATCGAACTGCACGCTCACGGGTTGCGCTCCGTTTCTTTCGCTGGGGAGGCGACGTCGCTCAGCCTGTCAGCTTCGCCAAGGGGCCGTCGGCCTTCACATAGCAGAATCCCTGGGGAATGGGAAGAAGGGTGAAGGGGCTGTCCAGATCGCGCAGCGTCTCCGAATGGCCTATGAACAGGGCGCCGTCGTCGGCCAGCTGCTCCGCGAACATGTTGACGACCTTCTGCTTCATGTCCTTGTCGAAGTAGATCATGACGTTGCGGCAGAAGATGACGTCCCACACGCCGTGGCGCTTGGCGGCGAGGGTGTCGCGCAGATTGTGCCGTTCGAAGACGACCATGGACTTGATCTCGGGATCGATGAGGTAGTCGCGGCCGTCCTGCTTGAAGTAGCGGTCGAGGATCGGCTTGGGGGTGGATCGCATGGAGTAGTCGGAGTAGCGCCCTTCGTGGGCGATGGAAAGGGCCTTCTCGGAGATGTCCGTTCCCAGAATCTCGATGCGCCAGTCGGGGAGTCGGACGCCCAGCGTGCGGTGCACGAGGATGGCCAGGGTGAAGGGCTCCTCGCCGCTGGAGCAGGCGGCGGACCAGAGACGCAGGCGTCTGGTCGAGTCCCGCCGCTCGAGCAGCACGGGGAGAATCTGGTTCTCGAAGACCTGCAGCTGCGGCTCGTTGCGGAAAAAGGATGTCTCGTTGATGGTGATGCGGTTGAACATCTCCTGGAACTCGTCGTCGCGGTAGGGGCCGATGGTAAGAAAGGTGATGTAGGTGTCGTAGTCCTCCATCTCCAGCTCCATCAGCCGCCGACCCAGGCGCGACTCGAGGACGTACTTCTTCTGCGGCTCGAAGTTGATGCCGCTGCGCTCGTAGATGATGTCGCGCAGCGCCTTGAACTGCTCGTCGGTCATGACGATCTTGCTGGCGCCGGTGGCGATCGAGCTCATGGCGGAACGCTCCTCTTCGAGCCCGCCGTCGCGCGAGCCCGATTTCTGCTGGCGTGCGTGTGGTCAGGCGGCCTTGGCGAGGGTCTCGTCCACGGCCTCGAGCGTCTCTGCGCCAAAGAGGCGGTCCAGGTCCAGCAGGAGAAGCAGACGGTCGTCGAGCTTGCCGACGCCTGCGATGAAGTCGGCGCCGGCCGTCCCGGCCATGGGAGGCGGCGCGTCGACGATGCTTCTGCGTATGCGCATCACCTCATTGACGCGGTCGACGATGAAGCCGAGCACGCGGCCGCCCACTTCCACGACGATGATGCGGCTGTGCTGGTCGCGCTCGCCTTTTTCCATGCCAAAACGCATGCGGATGTCGATGACGGGGATGATGCGGCCTCGCAGGTTGATCACGCCCTCGACCTCGGGCGGGCTCTGCGGGACGCGCGTGACCTCCATCATGCGGTTGATCTCCTGGACGGAGAGGATGTCGACGGCGTACTCCTCGCCCGCGACGCCAAAGGTGACCAGCTGCAGCTGCTCGTCGTCGCTGGAGCTGTCCATCACCGAGTCGGTGGTCGTCATGGTCTGTGCGCTCATGGCTGCTGCTCCTGCGCAGGCGTTCGCCGGCGCAGCGGCGCTGCGCGAGGCGACGCGGTTGGAGTGTTCATCGGTTCTCGCAGGACGCCGCTGAAGTCGGAGGCGAGGAAGGGGTCAGCTCACCCCGCCAGCTTCGCGTGCGCAGCGACGCCGCTCAGGGCCCTGTTCAAGGTGGCTGCAAGGAGTTCGGGAGGCATCGCCGCCAGGGCCAGCTTCTCCTCGACGACGCCTCGAGGCATGCCATAGACCACGCAGGAAGCTTCGTCCTGTGCAAGGATGGGCGCGCCTGCGCGGGCGAGCTCGCGTGCGCCGAGCAGCCCGTCGTCCCCCATGCCTGTGCAGATGACCGCCAGCGTCCGTTCGCCCACCGCCCGGGCGGCGCTGGAGAAGAGTTCGTTGACGCTGGGCTTGAAGAGGGCCTCGACAGGCTCGTCGCTGATCTCCAATCCCAGCCTGCCTCCTGCGCTGGCGACGATGCGGCCGTGCCGACCGCCGACGATGATGTGCACGACGCCTGGCTCGAGCGGACAGGAGCGGTCCGCATGCTTCACCGGCGATGTGCACAGCTCGTCGAGCCGCGTCGCCAAGCTTTCGGTGAAGACCGGAGGCATGTGCTGGGCGACGACGACAGGCTGGGGGAGCGTCGCGGGAAGGGCCTTGATGAGCGTCTCGAGCACGGGAGGCCCCCCTGTCGAGGAGCCGATGACCACCAGATCGGGCCTGCCGAGCTTGCGCACCGCGCTGGGCGGCGGAGCCGCGGGGCCGGACGCAACGGGCCGCTGGGCGCGGGTCCGCCCCTGGGCGACGGCCTTGATCTTCCGCAGCAGGTCCTCCTTGAGGACCTCCTCGATCTTCAGGCTGATGTGGCTGGCGTCCTTGGTGACGAAGTCGACGGCGCCGATGCGCAGCGCCTCGATGGCTTCCTTGCTGCCCTTGGAGGTCATCGTCGAACACATGACGACCTTGGTGGGGCACTCGTCCATGATCCGGCGCAGCGCGGACAGGCCGTCGAGTCGGGGCATTTCCACGTCCAGAGTGACGACGTCGGGCTTGAGCTTCTTGACCTGTTCGACCGCCTCGAGCCCGTCCTTGGCGAACCCGACGACCGTGAGCGACGGGTCGCTCTCGATCATCCGGGCGATCGACTTGCGCATGAAGTCCGAGTCATCGACGATGAGCACGCGGATGGACATCGTGGGCTTCCTTGCAGGCTCTGCAGAGACACACAGCAGGACGCCGCCCGCTGCTGCGTCCCCACAACGCAGAGCGTCCACAGGGGAGCATCGGCTTGCAGGTGGGACAAGGTGAGGCGTTCCGCGAAGACGCGAGTGGCCTGCCATCGGCTTGGAAGACCTCCTGCAGCGTCGAGCAGGCGTGCGCAGCTGCGGTGGAGTCCGCCATGCCCGCCATGCGTTTGGGTTGCGTTTGGGCGCCTTGCCATGTCCGCATACAGCGAGCGGACACGTCCGCTGTTGACATGTCCGCAGCAGTGGTTGCGTGGGCGGGATTCGTCCCGTATACTGCAAGCGACGTGTTTCTTCCCTCCTAGCCCACCATACTTCCCCCGGTATGGTGGGTCTTCTTTGCGCAAGCTGGTCGATTGAGGCCTTGCGCAGCGCCTCTGCTGGACGCTCCGCTGGGCGCTTTTCGCCCCTCACCCCTCAGGGCGACTCAGCGATCACGACCAGACTGGTCAGCCCCTGCTCCGTCTCCAGCTCGGCCAGGACGATCTTCTCGGGGGCGACAGCGGCGAAGAAGCCCCCGCCCGGGACGCCCCAGCCGAACTCGTCGCGGAAACGCGACAGCGGAATCGACACCGTCGCGCCGATGGGGATCGCCTCCACAGGCGCCGACCACCAGCGGTTGAGCCACAGACGCCCCGGTCCCAACGGCCTCGCTGTGGTGTTGGTCAGGACGATCGAGCGCCCCTCCCGGAAGACGTGCACGTTCAGGGCCTCCGTCTGGACGGGCTTTGCGGGAAAGGCTGGGCCAGGCTCGCCCGTGGAGGTGCGGCCGAGCACAGCGGCGCAGCTGCCCAGGCTCAGGGCCAGCGCAGCGCAGAGGCTGCAGCGCGCAAGGCGCGTCGCTGTGTCGCGGCGGAGGGGCATGGCTCTATAGTCGCAGCTGTGTCGTGCGAACGCAATTCCCGCAACGCCACCCCGCCGGCGCCGGCCATCGCGCCAGGGGCCGAGACGATCGACGTGGCGGCCTTCGCCCGGTCGCACAGGGTCGACCCGAGGCTGGCGCAGGCCGTCCCCGGCTTCGACGCGCCCTTCTTCCAGGCGGGGCTTGCGGGCTACTCCGACGCGGCGATGCGCATCGTGGCCCGCAGGCAGGGGTGCCCCTACTGCGTGACCGAGGCCCTGCTCGACCGCACGCTCCTGGCGGGCGGCAGAGGCTTCGCCAAGGCCGACCTGGGCGAGCTGCACGACAACGTGCCGGGCGGCGTCGAGGACCACCCGCTGGCGGGGCAGATCATGGGGTCGGACCCCGGCGAGATGGCCCAGGCGGCGCTGCAGATGATCGAGCGCAACGACAGGCCGGGCGAGCCCGGCTTTGCGGCCATCGACGTCAACCTGGCCTGCCCGGTCAAGAAGATCCGCAAAAAGGCCCGGGGGGGGCACTTTCTGCGCGAGCCCGAGGGCGCCGTCGCCATCCTCCGCGAAGTGCGGCAGGCGGTCCCGCCCCACATCCCCGTCACCGTCAAGCTGCGCAGGGCCTGGGACGAGACGCCCGAAAGCCACCGCAACTTCCACCGCATTTTCGACGCCGCCTACGAGCTCGGCTGCGCCTGGGCGACGGTGCACGGCAGGACCGTCGAGCAGAAGTACGTCGGGCCCAGCGACTGGCGGCCGCTGCGGGACCTCGTCCGCCGCTATCCCGATCGGGTGATCCTCGGCTCGGGGGACATCTGGACCGCTGCGGACATCTTCCGCATGCTGGCCTACACGGGGGTCAGCGCGGTGAGCGTTGCGCGGGGGGCGATCGGCGATCCGTGGATCTTCCGCCAGGCGCGACAGCTGCTCGCGGCAGAGGCCCCCACCGAGCCCACGCTCGCCCAGCAGCGGGCGGTGCTCGAGGAGCACTTCAGGCTCTCCGTCGCGGTCAACGGCCCCAAACGCGCGCCCGTGCTGATGCGCAAGTTCGCGGTGCGCTTCTCGCAGCGGCATCCGCGGCGCGAGCAGGTCCGCCTGGCGTTCCTGCAGGCCCGCAGCGTCGAGGACTGGCTCAAGACGCTGGAGGCGTTCTATCCGTCGGATGACGAGCTGATGGACACGGCGACCGACCGCACCGCCGCCTGAGCGCGCAGCGGACGGGGCTTGCCTGCGAAGCGCTCCGCGCAGAGCGCCCAAGATGAAGAGCTCCCTGTAGAGCGCTCCGCGTGGAGCGCTGTCGACCGGCTCTGTGCGCGCCGGTCAGCGGGGGAAGCGGAGAGGGGGGGATTCGAACCCCCGATACGCACAAGGCGTATACGGCATTTCCAGTGCCGCTCCTTCAGCCACTCGGACACCTCTCCACAGCGTGCTGTCGCAGCGGCGCACAGCGGTCCGCTGCGCCGCCAGTGTACCCCTGGCGCAGCGGCTGGTCAGGCCCAGACGCCTCCGCCGCCTCCAGCCCTACGCTCAAGTCGATGTCCGAGCGCCCAGCTCCGCCGCCGCTGCACGGCCTGCTCGTCGTGGACAAGCCCGTGGGGCCCACGTCGATGGACGTCTGCCGGGTCGTCCGCCGGCGCGCAGGCAGCCGCAGGCTCAAGGTCGGCCACGCTGGCGCGCTCGATCCGCTGGCCTCGGGGGTGCTGGTCGTGGCGGTGGGCAGGGCCACAAAACTGCTCGGCGCCGTCATGCGCCAGCCCAAGGAGTACGAGGCCCGGGTCGACCTGGCGGCCTTCTCCTCCACCGACGACCTGGAGGGCGAGGCCCAGCCCGTGGAGGTCGCCTCCCCTCCCACGCGCGAGCGCCTGCTCGAGGCGCTGGGTAGGCTCACTGGCGAGATTCTGCAGCGCCCCCCCGCCTACTCCGCCGTCAAGATCGCAGGCCAGCGCGCCTACCGCCTTGCCCGCAGGGGCGTGGCGGTCGAGCCCAAGCCGCGTCCGGTCGTGGTGCACGCGATCGAGCTGCTGGCGTACGCCTGGCCGCAGGCGACGCTGCGGATCCGCTGCGGCAAGGGGGTGTACATCCGCAGCCTGGCCCGCGACCTTGGCGCGCTGCTGGGAACGGGCGGGCGTCTGGCGGGGCTGGTCCGCACCGCTGTGGGCCCCTATCGCCTGGAGCGCGCCGTTCCGCTGGACCGCATTCCTTCGCCGCTGACGCAGGCCGACCTGCTCGCGCCCCCGTCCAGCTGCCCCAGCAGCGACGCTCCCAGCCGATAAATCCGCCCAAAACACCTCTACCTGAGGAAAGCGGCTTGGCGCGCCCGCACTTGCGTGGTAGGTTGCATCGGGCGGGGACGGCGCATGCGCCGCCCCTGTCTTCGCATGCGGGTCAGCCGTCCGCACAACGGTTGGCCTCTCGGGTTCCGCGGAGGAGCGTCCACGCTGCGCACGCCGCAGCTGCACAGGGAGTCATCGATGCTGCGTCCTTCGACCTGCCGCCGGGGTGCGCTCGGGTGTGCGCTGCTCTCGCTCGCCGCCTCCAGCGCCTCAGCCATCGTGACGTTCGGCTCCAACGGCTTCAACGGCCTGAACATCAACGACCACATCGGCGCCACGCGCTGGTACAGCCGAGGCTACCACGGCTCGCGGGCCATCATCGCCAATGTCGAAGCAGGCCACATCTGGAAAGGCCACGACACCCTCAACGCCCAGCTGGCCGCCTTCATCACCGCTCCAACTGCCCTGGGCGACACGGACAGGCACGCCACCTGGGTCGGCCACATCCTCGCAGGACAGCTGGGCGGGCTCAATCCGGGCGAGCACCAGCGGGGCATCGCCGACGCCGCCACCCTCTGGTCCGCCGCCATCGCCAGCGACTGGAACTCCGCAGGCTTCGGCTTCTACTCCACCTCCTTCAACTTCTCCACGCTCGCCTACCTCGACGCCTACCGCACCGCCACGCTCTCAGGCCTGGGGGGCATCCGCGCAGACGTCGTCAACAGCAGCTGGGGGTTTCTCGACCGCACGCAGAACTCGCAGCTGATCCGCATCATCGACGGCATCGCCCGCGACAGCGGCAAACTCTTCGTCATTTCCGCAGGCAACGGCGGGCCAAGCGGCGACACCGTGCAGGTCCCCGCCTCCGCCTTCAACACGCTCAGCGTCGGAGCCTTGGCGGGATCGACGGACCCCGACCCCTTCATGCGCGTCGCTCGCTTCAGCGCACGCGGTCCGAGCGCCTTCTTCGACCCGAGCGTCGGGACCATCCCAGGCGTCCGAGCGGGCGTGGACATCGTCGCGCCAGGGTCGGACTTCACACTCGCCCGCTATGGCGGCGCCACAGGCGGCAACGTCTTCGGCGGCTCCGTCAGCACAGCCACCAACGAGTACAACACCCGCATGCAGGGAACCAGCTTCGCCTCTCCCATCGTCGCAGGAGGCGCCGCCCTCCTCGTCGACGCCTCGCGCGATCCGCGCAACGGCCTGGACGCCAACGACCGCGCCCGCGACGGCCGCACGCTCAAGGCCGTCCTCATGAACAGCGCCCAGAAGATTCCGGGCTGGAACAACGGGCAGTTCACCGACACCGCCGGCGCCGTCATCACCACCCAGGCCCTCGACTTTTCCGCCGGCGCAGGCAAGCTCGATCTCGACCAGGCCTTCGACCAGTACCTGGGCGGCACGCGCGACGTCCCCGGCGACGGCGGAGGCGTTGTCGAGCCCATCGGGTGGGACTTCGGCCTGGTCGCTGAGGGAAGCCCCGTCGATTACATCCTCGACCGCGAGCTCGCTGCGGGGACGCTCTTCACCGTCACCCTCACCTGGTACGCCGACGCCGACCAGACCTTGACCCGCTTCGAGACCTTCGACAACCTCGACCTGCAGGTGTACGAGGTGATCGACGGCGCCCTGCAGACGATCGTCGCTCAGTCCATCAGCGTCTACAACAACACGGAGCACCTGCACTTCGCCCTGCCCCGCGACGGGCTCTACGCGGTGCGGGTGAACTGGGTCAGCGAGCTGTACGACCTGATCGACGCCCCCAACGAGGAGCCCTTCGCCATCGCCTGGGCGGCGAACCCGATTCCAGCGCCGGGAGGCGTGGTGTTGGTCATGGGCGCCGCACTGGTCGGCTCGCGCCGCCGCAGAGCCGCCTGAGCGCCTCTCCTCTCGCCCACCGACATGTGCCACACGTGCGACCATGCCTCGCCGACGGCCTCATCACCGTCGACGTCGCTGGCTGCCCACACCTCAGCATGAAGAAGAAAACTGGGGACCAAGGATTCGAACCTTGACTAACTGATCCAGAGTCAGTCGTGCTACCGTTACACCAGTCCCCAAGCGTCGCGCCAATGGTACCCGCTGGCGCCTGCGGGGCAACCGCCGCCCCCCTTCCAGCCCGACGCCGCTGCGTCTATCCATCGAGCGCCTGACGCCTGCGTCTTGACGCGAACCACACCCCCACGAACACAGGCCACGCCAGCGTGAGGGCCAGCTGCAGCGTCGTCCCCATCAACGTCGGCTCGCTGATGAAGCGGGCAGCGGGACTGTCCGCATGCGCCGCAGCCCAATGAGCCAGTTCGCGCCCCTTCTGGTAGCTCAACACCGCCCCCCACACCGCAAGGGGCCCCGCCGTCGCTGCATAGGCCAGATGCATCCAGGCGCCCGCCCTCTTGCGCAGCAACGTCGCCACACCCGCTGCAGCCAGCAGCAACAGCGACAACGCCGCCGCCGCTGCATGCGCCTTCTGGGCCGTGGTGATCTCCAGAGGCGGCAGCGAGGCGAGAACCTCGCCAGGGGCCTGCTCCATCAGCCCCCGCAGCGTCCGCAGCACAGCGGGCAGCGCCAGCAGGGCCGCCTGAAACGGCGCCCCCAGCACCCCCAGCGTCAGACTCACCCCGCCCACAACAGCAGGCCAACGAGGCTTGCCATCCTCCCGCTGCGCCGCCGCAGCCTCCTCCGCCGTCACAGGCGATACGTACACCTTCGACGGATCGAACCACGCAGGCGTCTCTTCCTGCTGCCCTGTCCCGGTCTGCGACTGCGCCATCGCGGGCCAACCCTCCCTCGGAGCGCACTGTAGCGAGCTCGGATCGCGCTTCACCGCTGCTGCCACGCGACCGATAGCCGCTCCGGAGCCCCAGCGCATGCCCCGGCCACGTCCATGCCGACACTACGCCGTCGCCGCTGCCGCCGTGGCGGCGACCGTCGCGTCAGGCTGCGTCGTGCGCCCCGCAGGCCCGCTCCCTCAGCCCACAGCCTGGCAGGCCCGAGAGGAGCCGACCGGCCGCGGCGTCCTGCGCCTCGAGAACGTCCGCTTCACCCCCACAGGCCCTTCGCAGGCCCTCCTCGAGGGCGCCGTCGCCTCCGCCCTCGTCGAGATCCACCGCTACGAGGCCCGCACCGAGCCCTACATTCGCCGCAGACGCTTTCTGCTCTTCGAGGAGCAATCCCCCGCGCAGCGCACCGTCATGCGGAATCAGGAAGTCATCTGGAAACCCGTCTCGCCCAAACGCCTGCTCATCCGCAACCCCTTCGGCCCAAGCCCTGTCGTGGACGTCCGCGAGGACGGCTCCTTCCGGGCTGAGCTGGAGTTCGACCCCCCGCACGTCGTCGTCGAGCCCAAGCACGAAGACCTCGTCCGGTCGCTCTTCGTCTACACCAACCCTTCTGCTGCGCTGTCGATCGCTCCTCCCGCGGCAGGAGGCGTCCGCTGGCGACCCGTGCAGACGCCCATCTCCCTCTGGCGCTACGAGCTGGACCCGGAAAAGGCCGCCCGCTACGCCCGCAGCCAGGCTGTCGAGCTCCAACTCGAGACCCGCGACATGCTCTCACGCGTTCCCGTGAACGCGACCATCACGCTCCAGACGCTCGACGGCCCCACCCGCCGCGACATCCAGCGCCGTCTCGAACGCCACACCCACGACCCCGACGCCGCCCGCGAACTGATGCGTCACGTCCCCGAACTGCTCGAGCCGGGCCAGCGCCTCGTCGCCGACGGCGCAGGCACGCTCCGCGCCATCGTCGCTGCAGGCTCGACCGTGCGCCTCCAGACGCTGCACCCCGCCTATCTGCACTTCTCCCGCACGCTGACTGTGCGACCCAACCGCAAAGGCAAGGTCCGCACCATCATTCTCCTCCCTGAGAAGGGCCGAAAAGTGCGCGTCGAGCGCGTCGACGACTCCCTGGGAGGCGCGCTGGAGACGGGACGCGTCCCGTAATCGACAGCGAAGCCCACTGACAGCTGCCGAACACCATCCATGTGCGCGGACTGCACCGCACACGCAGCCGCCAGCGTGGCGCGCAGCGGAAAAAAATCAGGCGCCCCGCAGCACGTTTCTTCCCGCGTGCTATTGTCCAGAGTGGCAGCGGCGCTGCTGCCCCGACTGTGTGGGGGTCTGGCGCCCCACAGTCATACAGCAAGACCGGTCCGCGACGCCCTCGACACAAACACCAGGCGTCAGCGCAGCATCTGTGAGGCGAGAGAACGACGTGTCCAGCCTTGTGAAAACCGCCGCCCTCAGAGCCTCGCCCGTCCACAGCGAGGCGACCGCCGCCGAGAGGAAGCAGCAGCGGCGCAGGCGGGCGCAGTCCGGGCACGAAGCCGTCCTGCAGGAGATGCTCGCCGTCGTCGATCATCTCCCCCCGGGCAGCGTCGACGCCATCCCGCAGGGGCCCGCCCATCCCCCGCTGGGCGTCCGACTGTTCGAAATCGCCGTCGCCTCCACGCTCATCCTCTGCACGCTGCCGCTGATGATCCTCATCGCGATCATCATCAAGCTCGACACGCCGGGCCCCGCCCTCTTTCGTCAGACGCGCCTCGGCGTCAACGGCAAACCCTTTACGTTCATCAAGTTCCGCACCCTCTACGCCGACGCGCGCGAGCGATTCCCCGAGCTCTACCGCTACCAATACAGCAAGGACGAGGTGAAGACCATGGTCTTCAAGGGGGCCGACGACCCGCGCATCACGCCGCAGGGCCGCTGGCTGCGCCGCTCCTCCCTGGACGAGCTGCCCAACCTGTTCCTCGTCCTCAAGGGCGACCTGGCCCTGGTCGGCCCCAGGCCGCAGATTCCCGAGCTTCTGCCATACTACAAGGGGCCGATGCTCGAGCGGTTCTCCGTCAGGCCGGGCCTGACCGACCCCGCGCACGTCTCCGGCCGCAGCAACCTCACATTCTTCGAAACCACCGCCATGGACGTGCACTACGTCCGCACTCGTTCGTTTCTGAAAGACCTGCGCATTCTCTGGCTCACCGCTGTGGCCGTCTTCAAGGCCGACGGCGCCTTCTGAGCTGCGCCGCTGGGGGGTAAACACGTGCGAAGACTCGACCCGATCACCACGAACAACGGCTCAGGCGCGGCCGCCGCTCCGCGCTTTTCACCCTACATCCCGCACGTCGATGAGGACGGCGAGCTGCGCCGTCTCTACGCGGGCCGCCGCGTCCTCGTCGCAGGCGCCACGGGATTTCTCGGCGCCAACTGCGTCTACGCTCTCGACCGCCTGGACGCCGACGTGACCATCGTCACCCGCAGCCCCCGAGGCGCCCTGCCAGGCTTTGCCGGAACCGTCGTGCAAGGCGACCTCATCCACCGCGACGTCGCCGACGCCGTCGTGCACGACCAGGACATCGTCTTCGATTTTCTGGGGTATCCACGCCTGACGCCCAGCGCCACCGAGCCCGTGGGCGATCTGGAGGCGGAGCTGCGTCCCCACATCAACCTCTTCCTCGCCTGCGCACACGCGCAGCCTCGACCGACGCTGGTCCACTGCTCCAGCCGCCTGGTCTACGGCGCCCCGCGCTACCTCCCGGTGGACGAGCAGCATCCGACAATCCCCCGCTCCATCTACGCCGTCCACAAACTCGCCATGGAGCACTACCTCGAAACACTCGAGCAGACGCACAGCCTGCGGCGGATCGTCGTCCGCCTCTCCAGCCCCTTCGGCCCCAACGGCGGACGAGGCGAGCCGGGCCGCTTTGGCGTGCTCAACCAGTTCATGGTCCGCGCCGTCCTCAACAAACCCATCACCATCTTCGGCACGGGCGAGCAGATGCGCGACTACATCTTCATCGACGACGTCGTGCGAGCCTTTCTCCTCCTCGGCGCCAGCGAACGCTGCGTCGGCGAAACCTTCAACCTCGGCGGCGAAAAAGGCGTGCGCCTCCGCGACGCTGCATACACCATCGCCAGACTCGCTGGTGGAAGCCCCGTCCGCCACGAGCCCTGGCCCAACGAGGCCCGCGCCGTCGAGACCGGAAGCTATTGCACCGACCTGCGAAAGATCCGCTCCTGCATCCCCCTCGGCGACACCACCTCCTTTCAGGAAGGCGCCCAGCGAACCCTCGCTTGGCTGCGCAGCGTCATCACCCCTGACGCCTCCGCCGCCCCCCCTCTCTCCACCTCCCCGCGCCTCCTGCGCGACCCGCAGACCGTCGCCAGGACCTCATGAGCGCCCTCACCCCCCACGCTGCCCCTTTCGCTCGACGCCGCTGCCTCGTCACCGGCGCAAGCGGCTTCATCGGCGCCGCGCTGTCGCGCGCCCTGGCTGACCGCGGGGCATGCGTCTTCGCCCTGTCGCGCACCCCCGGCCGCCTGGCTCCGCTCATCGCCCAAGGCCGCGTCCGCCACCTCCCCTGCGACCTGACCGACCCCGCCTCCGTCCGCGCAAGCCTCCACGTCGCAGCGCCCGAGATCGTCTTCCACTTCGCCTCCGCGCCGGACGGCCCCGAGACCGCGTCGCTCCGCAGCGAACGCCTCGCCGTCAACGCCATGGGCACACTGCATGCGCTGCAAGCCCTGGTCGATCTGGACCTCCGCCCCATCTTCGTCTACGGCGACTCCCGCAAGGTGCACGGCGGCGCGGAGCCGCCGCACACTGCCGACTCCCCCCTCGCCCCCACAGGCGTCTACGGCGCCTCCAAAGCCGCAGGCTGGCTGCTCTGCTGCGCTTACGCCAGCGTGCATCAGCTGCCTGTCGTTTCACTGCGGCCCTCACTGATCTACGGTCCGGGCCAGGGCCGCAACCTCATCCGTGTCGCCCTCGAAGCCGCCCGCGCAGGCACGCCCGTCCTGACGCTCCAAGGCGGAGCCCAGACCCGCGACCCCATCTACCTCGACGACGCGATCGAAGCCTTCCTCCTGGCCGCTGCCAAGGCCCACGAGCTCGACGGCGCCGCCATCCCCATCGGCGGAGGCGAAGAGGTCAGCGTCCGCGACCTGGCCCAGCGCGTCATCGACATCGCCCAAGGCGCCACCGTCATCCGCTGCGAACCCGCCGCCACCAGACCCAACGAGATCTGGCGAAGCTACAGCGACAACACCGACGCCCTCCGACTGCTAGGCTGGAAGCCAAGACACAGCCTCGACGAAGGGCTCGCCCTCACCGTGCTGCACAGCCTGCAGACGACGCCTTCGTCCTCCACAACGCACGCAGGAGCCGCTCGATGAGCGACATTGCCGCTGGGCCTTTCTCGCTGCGACGTCGCTGCGCCGTCCTCGCTCTGGTTCTCGGAGCGCCCGTGGCTGCGCTGACGGCGGTCGTCCCCGCCTGCGAGCAGTCCACGTCCACGCCGACGGAACAGAGCGACTCCCCCTCGGAACAGTCAAACCTGCCCGCCCCTGTCGCTCCCACCGCAGGCGACACCCTCTTCGCCACATCCACCTTTCCCTTCGGCCCCAAGCCCGAACAGGTCGAAGCCACCTTCCGCATCGCGCGGGACAACAGTCAGCTGTACATGATTCAGCTTGACGACGGCGTGCCCTGGGCCGAAGCCCTCGCAGACAAGCCCTGGCCCACTGCTGTTGAGCGGAAATGGCGCGATCTCGCCCGCCGCGCCCCCCAAGGCGTGCCCGTCTACCTGGCGCTGGAGCCGCTGGACCAGGACCGCACGGGCCTGGCCCCCGCCATCGCAGGCTCCTCGACCCCGCGCTCGATCCAGGGCGCCTCCTTCGACAGCGACCCCGTGCAGCGGGCCTACCTCACCTACGCTCGCCGCGCCGTTGAGCGATTCCACCCCGCCTTCCTGAACCTGGGCGTGGAGAACGGCGAGCTCGCCCACCGCAAGCCTGGCGCCTGGCCCGCCTACACCAGACTCATCCGCCATGTCTACGACGCGCTCAAGCAGGAGCATCCCGACATGCTCATCGGCGTCTCCTTCGGCCTGCAGTCGCTGATGGAGCCCCAAACCGCCCGCCGCTGCAAGCCCTTCGTCGAGTCGCTGGACTTCCTGGGCCTCAGCTTCTACCCCTACATGTCTTCGTTTCACGAGAAGTTCGGCGTCTCGCCGCTGCCCCCACCGCCTGACGAATGGCGCAAACCGCTGGAATGGGTCCGCCGCTGGACCAACAAGCCCATCGCCGTCACCGAAACAGGCTACAACACCAGGGACATCTCCCTTCCCGAGTGGGGCATCCACATGCGAGGAAGCGAAGCGCTGCAGGAGCAGTACGTGCGCGAACTCGCCTCCTACGCGCTGCGCGACGACTATCTCTTCGTCATCTACTACCTCCCCATCGACATAGGTCCGCTGCTGGACACGCTTCCCAAGGAAGCGCGAGCCTTTGGCGACATGTGGCGGGACAACGGCCTGTTCACAGCGAAGCTGCGGCCCAAGCCTGCCCACGCCGCCTGGCAAGCCGCCCTGAAGGGAGCAGCCGCCCCCGCTCCCGCCTCTGCGCCCGCAGCCGTCCCCGCGCCGCCCGCTCCCGACCAGCGTTCCGACCAGCGTCACGCTGCACAAGCCCCCGTCGCACTGGGGTTTTCCAGCGAATCGGACCTCTTCCAGGCGCCCGAAAACGCCCGCGTCAAGCTGGACGAGAAGACCGAGTCCCCCAACGGAGCCCCCGCCATGCGCTGGCGCTACGACCGCAAACCGGGCGACATCGCCTGGGCCCTGCGATCCCTCGCGCCAGGCCTGCTCAGCGAGGCGCACGCCTTCGAGCTCCACGCAAGGAGCGACATCGCAGGGCCGATCATCCTGCAGGTGAAGGAAGCCTCGGGCGAAGCCTTCTTCACCACGCTTTCGCTGGAGACGACATGGCGCCGCTTCACCATTCCCTTCGACTCGCTGCAGCTGGACCCCGCCACACGCGTCGACGGCGAACTGCAGCCGGGAACGATCGTCGCCGTCATCCTGGCCGATCCAGGGGAAGGCGCGCCCCGCAAGGGCCAGCGCCGCAAGGTCTGGCTGGCCGACTGGATCGCCCGCTGACGCCATCGACGCTGCACAGGAGCCGTTCCAAGGCATGACCCGAGTCGAGCGCATAGGCGATCGAGCGATCAGGCTGGGCTTCGCCGCCCCCGAAGCCGTCGAGCGCGCCCTGGCCGAGCAGCAGGAACGCCTCGCCCGCGACGGCAAGCGCGTCCCGCTCGGCGCGCTGCTTGTCCAGATGGGCGCCATCGCCCCAGCCCAGCTCGCCACGCTCCTGGACAGCAGCGCCCTGTCGGGCTTCCACCTCGCGGAGGACGCGGTGCGTCTGGCCGCCACCATCCAGCCGTCGCTGAGCGAACGAACGCGCATGCTGATGATCGCCGGATGTCTGCCTCGCGACGGGGCCAGCGTCGTTGCGGCGCAGACCTCCCTGGCGCTGGCCCTGATGGAGCACGGCCCGGTGCTGCTCATCGACGCTGACTTCCACAAGCCCACGCAGCACGAGCGCTTCAAAACGGACCTGTCGCCAGGACTGGCGGACGTGCTGGCCGGCCGCGCTTCGATCGAGGAGGCAGTGCGTGAAACAGGCGTGGCCAACCTGCAGCTGCTCACCGCAGGCGCCGCTGGCGCCGGCGCCGTGGCCCAGCTGCTCTCCGATCGGGCAGCCTCGCTGCTCGAGGAGCTCCGCAACCAACGCCCCGTCACCATCGTCGACGCCCCTCCGCTGCTGGAGCGGCCCGAGTCCGCCATGCTGGGCAGCCGCATGGACGCCGCCGTCCTCACCCTCGCGCAAGGCAGGCGAGGCGAAGGCGAGCTGCGCGAGGCCCAGCGCTTGCTTCAGACGCTCAAAGTCCCCATGCTTGGGGTCGTGTTGACGCGAAGGCCCTGACGCGTCATGACCACGATGAAGCCGTCCCTGTCGAAAGCCTCCTCCACGGCGCCCGGCGCCGACGCTGCTCCACAGCCGCCCCGACCCAACGCTGACCACCCCCTGCGCGTCCTGCAGCTG
The DNA here is from genome assembly GCA_964408965.1 of uncultured Phycisphaeraceae bacterium. Taxonomy (GTDB): domain Bacteria; phylum Planctomycetota; class Phycisphaerae; order Phycisphaerales; family UBA1924; genus CAYPBL01. The sequence continues at coordinate 29,916 of CAYPBL010000012.1, forward strand.
CTGCACACCGTGGCCTACGGCGGCATCGAGACCATCCTCATCAACTGGCTCACCAAGCTCGACCCCGACCGCGTCGACGCCACACTCGTCGTCTTCGCCAACCCGGGCGCCACGGAGCAGGCCTTCCTCGACGTCGCCCAGCAGCGAGGCCTCGACGCCCTGAAGATTCCATGGGCAAGGCGGAAACCCGTCTTCACCGCCGCCCGCGCCCTGGCCCGAATCATCCGCCAGCGCGACATCCAGATCGTCCACTGCCACAACGTCTACGCCGAGCTCGTGGGCTACCTCGCCGCCCGCTGGACAGGCGCCAAGGTGATGAACACCCTCTACGTCTGGTCGGACTTCGGCTTCAAGCGCAACGTGCAGCAGTGGCTCTCGGCAAGGCTCATCCGCCGCTTCGACATGGTCACCAACCAGTGCGCCGTGACGCAGCGGGAGACCATCCGCCGAGGCGTTCCCCAACACAAGCAGCGAATCCTCGTCTCGGGCGTCGAGCCTCCCGACCTTGCCGCCTGCGACGCCCAACGCAACGAGATCCGCAGCCAGATGGGCTGCAACGACGAGCACATCGTGCTGGTCAACGTCGCCAGGCTCTATCCGGAAAAGCGACAGGACCTGCTGCTCGACTGGTTCGCCCGCATCGTCGACCAGCGCCCGCAGACCAGGTTGTGGCTCCTCGGCACAGGCCCGCTCGAGCAGCAGCTGCGCCGCCAGATCGACGCCCTGCAGCTCGCCGACACGGTCGCCATGCCGGGCTTCGTCACCAACCTGGCCCACACGCTGCGCGCAGCCGACATCCAGGTGCACACCAGCGACGCTGAGGGCGTGCCGCTGGCCATCTGCGAAGGCATGGCCGCCGCCATGCCCATCGTCGCCACTGCCGTCGGCGGCGTTCCCGAGATGATCACGCACGAGGTCTCAGGGCTGCTCGTTCCCGCCCGCGACGGCGAAACCTTCGTCCAGCAGACGATCAGGCTGATCGACGACGCTCAGGAGCGTCGCAGGCTCAGCCGCGGCGCCCGCGACTTCATCGAACGGGAGTACTCCCTGGACGTGGCTGTGGACCGCCTGGCCCGAGCCTACGAGGACCTGCTGGGCCGTTGTGCGAGGACTTCGGCGCCGTGAACCTCGCCCCGCCCCAGCCTGCTGATAAGCACGCCGCCCAGACGGCGCATTCCGCGCACGCGTCCGCGGTCGCCTTCCCCGCCGCCTCACACCCACGCCCCCCCGCGCGGCGCGATCCACACTGGAGCGAGCAGCGTACGCCCAGAGAGCCTCCGCCCTCGCGAGCGTCGCGGAGGCGCTGCTTCCGGGTCTGGAGTCAACCCGTCATGGCATGGAAAGACGCCCCCTTGCGCCGATCGCACGCCGCTGCAGCGGCGCTGCTGTTGCTCGGACTGACGCTGGCCCTGCCGGGCTGCGTCTCCGCAGAGGTCCGCCAGCGCCGCGTCGAAGCCAGGCAGCGCGCCGAAGAGCTGCTCAAGGCCCCGCCCGCCGAACCCGCGCCCTACGTCCTGCAGCCCGGCGACGAAATCGCCGTCCGGTTCTTCTACAACCCCGAGCTCGATCAACACCTGACGCTGCGGCCCGACGGCCGCTTTTCGCTGCCGCTCATCGGCGAAGTCTCCGCTGCGGGCAAAACGCCCGAAGCCCTGGCCCAGGAGCTGGCCAGCCGCTACGAGCCCTACCTGCGGGCCATCGACGTCAGCGTCAATGTCGAACGCTTCGCCAGTCAGGTGGTGTACGTTGGAGGCCAGGTCCGCAATCCGGGCGTGGTCCCGCTGACGCCGGGCATGACCGCCCTGCAGGCGGTGCTGGCCGCGGGAGGAGGCGTCGACACCGCTGAAATGCGCCAGGTCGTGGTCCTCCGAGACAACGGCGACGGCTCCGCCGGCTTCCTCATGCTCGACCTCAAGTCAGGCCTGCGCAACCTGACCGCCTTCGCTGATCCTCCCCTGCAACCCAAGGACATCGTCTTCGTCCCCATGTCCGCCGTCGCAGAGGCTGGCCAGTTCGTCAGACAGTACATCAACGAGCTGCTGCCGCTGGCCAAGTCCTTCAACATCACGTACCAGTTCGGCTCGCTTGGCCTGCAGTGAGGACATTCCTTCGCAACGCCGCTGGAGACTGACGCCGCCATGGCCTTTCGCATACCGCACTTTGGCTCGGAGCGCACCATCCTCGACGACCTGGCGGGCGTGTTGCGCCGTCGCAAGCTCGTGGTGGGGCTGACGCTGCTGGCCACGGTGCTCGGCGCCTACGCCGCCCTGCTGTACGTCACCGAGAAATACGAAGCGGAGGCGCGCCTGCTGGTCACGCTCGGCCGGGAGAACGCCGAGGCCCCACTCACTGTCGAGCGAGGCGGCGTCTACACCACAGGCGTGCAGAAGGAGGAGATCAACTCCTACATCCAGCTGCTCACCTCGCGCGACCTGATCGAGCAGACCGTCGACACGATGGGCGTGGACCGTTTCCGTTTCGAGCCCGAGCCTCCCCGCACCTTCTTCCAGCGGGTCAAGGCTGTGCTCAAGGGCCTGGCCCGCGCCGCCAAGAAGCAGCTCAACGCGCTGCTTGTGAGACTCGACCTGCGCGAGGAGCTCAGCGAGCGCGACAAGGCCGTCGAGCTGGTCAAGCGCTCGCTCAAAGTCTCCCGCGAAGGGGAGTCGAACGTCATCCGCATCGCGCTGCGCCTCCCCAGCGCCGAGCTCGCCCGCGACACGGTCCAGACGCTCATCGATCTCTACCTCGATCGCCACGTCAAGCTCCGCCGGGCCGACGCGGTGCTGCCCGTCTTCGACCAGGCAGTCCACGACTACCGCGAGGAGATCGAGCAACTCCAACGCAAGCGTGAACAGACGCAACAGCGATACCACCTCAGCGACGTCGCTGTGCAGCGAGCCCGGCTGCTCGATCGTCTCCACGATCTGGAGCGTCAGATAGACGCCAACGGCGCCCGACGAGCCTCCCTCGAGCAGCGACAGGCGGCCTTGCAGCGGAAACTCGCCGTGCTGGACGCCCAGGCCAAGGCTCAGGAAGTCGTCGAGCCCAACCCGGCGCTGCCGTTGATCAAGGAGCGGCTGGTCGAGCTCCGCGTCAAGCGGGCGGAGCTGGCGAGCAAGTACGAGCCCACCGCCCCCCCTGTTGCGCGGGTGGACGAAGAGATCGCCTCGATCGAGGCTCTGCTCAAGCAGGAGCCCGCCACGCAGCAGGGCCCCGTCACCTTCGAGCGCAACCCCTTGAGACAATCCTTCGAAGAGGAGCTGGCCCGCAACGACGTGGAGCTGGCCTCCCTTGCTGCGGAAACCCGCAGCAAGGAACAAAGCATCGAGACCATCCGTCAGCAGCTGCAAAGACTCAACGAAGGCGAAACCGCCCTGCAGCTGATCGACCTCGACCTGCAGGTTCTCCAGCAGAAGTTCCTGGCCAACTCCACCCGTCGCGAAGAGGCCCGCATCAACGAAGAGCTGGACAAGCGACGCGTGGCCAACGTCTCCGTCCTCAGCCCGCCCACAGCTGCTCCCTTCCCTGTCCAACCCAAGAAGATGCTGGTGATGGGACTGAGCGTCGCTGCGGGGCTGCTGCTGGGCGTCGGGCTGGGCGTCCTGCTCGAATGGGGGGACGACACCATCTACAGCAAGGCTGAGCTCGTCCGCGCAACCGACGTCCCGTACCTTGGCCAGTTCCGCCTTGGCGGCGCCTCTGCGCTGCAACAACGTTGACGCCATGCCCCGAGGGAGCCCTGCGACGACCATGCCTCCCGCGCCGCTGCGCCGCCGTCCAACCGCCGCCGCTGCGCTGTGCGCCGTCGCGGCGCTGGCCGTCGCCGCAGCCGTTGCGCAGCCCGTCGACGTTTGGCAGCCCATCGGCCCGCAGGGCGCCACCGTGCTGTCGCTGACCCGCGATCCGCTCGACAGCTCGACCGTCTGGATCGGCTGCCACTTCGGCGGGCTGTACAGGAGCCTCGACGCAGGCGCCTCCTGGACGCACATTCCCACAGCGTTCTCGGGTGAGGGCGTCACCGCCATCGAGATCCTCCCCACCACGCCCCGCACGATCTACGTCGCGTCGATCAAATCGGGCGTCTACCGCAGCATCGACGGCGGCGCCACGTGGCAGAGCCGCTCCGTCGGCTTGGACGACCCCGTCGTGCGCGACCTGGCGATCGACCCCACCGCCCCCAGCCGCCTGCTCGCCGCGACCTTCTCGGGCGTCTACGTCTCCGACGACGCCGGCGCCTCGTGGACCCTGGCGACGACCGACCAGCCGTTTCTCCCCGCTACGTCGCTGCTCTTCGACCCGACCGATCCCGCCGTCGTCTACGCAGGCTCGCAGGGCCTTGGCGTTTTCCGCAGTCTTGATCGGGGCGAATCCTGGAGCGCCTTCACCGAAGGTCTCGGCCTGCGCGACGTCGTCGACGTGGTCGTCGACCCGACCGACCCCGCGACCCTCTACGCCGCCGCCACCAACGGCGTCTTTCAGCTGCCTGCGGGCCAGAGCCTCTGGCGCGACATCACGTTCGACCTGCCCAGCGACGCCCGCGTCGCATCGCTGGCCTTCGTCCCGGGTCTTCCCGGTCTCTTCGCCGCCACGGACAAGGGCGTCTACAGGCTCGACGCGCCGCCCGATCCGTCACAGCCCCCGCCGACGCCTCCGCCGAGCTGGTCGCTCTTCCACGCCTCGCCCAGCCGCTTCCTCGCGGCAGACGACACGGGCGCCGTGCTGCACCTGGCGGGCGTCTTCAACGTCTTTCTCCGCTCCACCGACCAGGGCCAGAGCTTCACCGACGCCTCGACGGGCGTGCAGAACCACTTCATCGGCGCCCTGGCTGCTGTCGACGCCGGCGCCGACACCACGCTCTACGCAGGCACGGGCACGGAGGTGCTCAGCGCCCCGGCGCAGGCGCTCGTCGGACAGGGCCCCGCCGCCTGGACGCGGCGCGTCGACCTGGGGGGCGCCGTCTTCGAGCTCGCGCCCCACCCCAGCGACCCCAACACCGTCTACGTGGGCAGCGAAGTCGGCGGCGTGCGCGTCACGCGCAACGCAGGCGCCTCCTGGACGGACAGCTCCACAGGCCTGGTCCCGCAGGACATCGTCGCCATCGACCAGGACCGAGCCGGCGCAGGCTCGCTCTACGCCGCCACCGAAGCGGGCATGTACGTCAGCTTCGACGAGGGCATGACGTGGGAGCAGAAGTTTCAGGCCCAGAACCCCGTCCCTATCACCGACGTGGAGGCCGACCCCGTCAGGCCGAACTTCGCCTACTACAGCGACCTTTCAGGACAGCTCTTCCGCACGCAGAACGGCGGCGACGTCTTCACGCCCATCTGGTCGGCCCCTGCAGGCGAACACGTCGTGGACATCGAAGCCGCCCCCTTCATGGAGATCTACGCCGTCACCAGCGCAGGCTTCGTCTACACCTCCGACGACCTGGGCGCCAACTTCTTCCGCCGCGGCGCAGACGACATCAAGCACCACGTTCTGACCGTCCTCGTCGACGAGCAGCGACCGTGGATCGCCTACGTCGGCACGGTCTTTGGCGGCGTGTACAAATCCACCAGCAACGCCATCAACTGGTCGCGCAGAAGCAAAGGGATGGACGTTCCGATCGTCTTCTCGCTGGCGATGGACCCGGTGGACGACGAGGTCCTCTACGCCGGCGCGCTGGGCGCGGTGTACCGCTCGACCAACGGCGCCGCCAGCTGGAAGCGCGTCAGCCAGGGCCTGCCCAGCCAGGCGGTCGTCGCCACGCTCGCCGTCGATCCGCACACGCCCAGCAGGCTCTACGCCTGGATCACGGGCGACCGCATCGCCCCCGCCCAGCGGGGCCTGTATCGCAGCGACGACGCAGGCGCCTCCTGGACGCCTCTGGAGACGGGCTTCACCCCCGCAGGCGGTCTGCTGCCAAGCAGGACGACGCCCGACGCGCTACTGGCCGGCTCGCATGTCAAGGGCCTGTTCTTCAGCAGCGACGCAGGCGCCTCCTGGCAGCTCCGCAGCGACGGCATGGCGCCCATCACGCTGGGCCTGGCCGTCGACCACACCGACCCCGCCCTGCTCTACGCAGCGACCGCCACCAGCGGCCTCTTCCGCTCAGTTGACGGCGCCGCCACCTGGTCGCACGCCGCCCTTCCCGGCGTGAACGTCTTCAACGTCAGCGCCGACCCCAGCAGTCCAGGCGTCGCCTACGCAGCCACCCCCATCGGCCCGCTGCGCACGCTCGACGCGGGCCGTACCTGGACCATCGCAGGCCAGCGCGTCCCCTTCGCCTTCGACGTCGCTGTCGATCCGCAGGATCCGCAGCGGGTGTACGTGGCGGGAACGGGCGGCAAGCTCTTCCGCAGCGACGACGGCGGCCAGACCTGGACGAGCGCCAACCGCGGCCTTCCCCTCATCGACGTGCAGGCGCTCGCCTGCGATCCGCGCACGGGCGACCTCTACGCAGCTGTCGAGCGCGACGGCGTCTACCGCTCCAGCGATCAGGGGGCCAACTGGCGCAAGGTCTCGCTCAAGCCGCTTCCCCACCAGTTTCTGGACATGGAGATCGACCCCGCCACGGCCGAGCTGTACCTGGCGACCAACGACGCAGGCGTCCTCTGGTCGCGCGACAGCGGGGCGACGTGGAAGAAGCGCCGCAAGGGGCTCACGGGCGTCTTCGTCGCTGATCTTGCCCTGCAGCCCGATCCGCGGGGCCGCTCGGTCCTCTTCGCCGCGGTCCGCAACGACCCCTCCACACGCAAGAAGAGCGCCAGGACGTTCGCCTCCGTCTTCCGCTCCACCAACCGCGGCAAGCGATGGCGCCCCGCCGCTGGGGGGCTCGACGAAGCCGGCGCCTTCGCCGTCGTCGCGTCGAGCGAGCCCCTGGGGCCGATCTTCGCCGCCGACGCCGACGGCGTCCACCGCAGCGACGACCTGGGAAGGTCTTGGACGCCGCTGCCCTCCGCCACGCCGCTGGGCCAGATCGCGGCGCTGGCCCTGGACGAAGCCAACGACCTGCTCTACGCGACCAGCGACGCGGGCGTCTTCGTCTGCGACCTTACCAGCGGCGCCTGGACGGAGGCGGCGCTCCCCCAAACCTCTGCGGACGCCTCGGGAAGCGCCCTGGCCGTCGCCTCCGACGGTTCGCTCTACGCAGCGACGCTCAACCGGGGCCTGCTCTTCAGCCGTGATTTCGGCTCGACGATGCAGGGCGGCGTCGACCCCACCCTTTCCCAGATGGTTCCGCACATGGTCGTCGCTGATCCGAGCCAGCCCGACGTCCTCTACGCGGCGCTGCAGACGCAGGGCATGGCCCGCAGCGACGATCGGGGCGCCACCTGGAGGCTGATCAACACCGGCCTGGGCGCCCGCAACATGTTCACCGTGGTCGTCGACCCGTCCAACCCCCAGACCGTCTACGCCACCAGCAACGACGCAGGCGTGTGGGTCAGCGACGACGGCGGCGCCACCTGGAGCGAGCTCAACGAGGGCCTCTTCAACACCTTCGTCACCGCCCTGGCCATCGACCCGAACAACCCCAAGGTGATCTACGCGGGGACCGAAGGAGGGGGCGCCTTTCGCCTGGTTCGGCCGTGATGGACGCGACGATCGAACAGCGACTGACCAGGCGCCCTGCGCTGCTGGCCCTGACCTGTCTGGCTGTGGGAGGGGCGGCGGGACTGCTCTTTGCGCTGGGGGCGGTGCGGCTCTCCCCGCTGCTGGCCCTTGCGGCCCTGGGCGGGGCGGGGCTCGTCGTCTATCTCTCGCGCAACCCCGCCATGGGGCTGTATCTGCTCGCCGCCGTCATTCCCATCGAACGCTTCGGCCGCCTCACCGACGACACCGCCGCCTTCTCGCTCTCGGTGACGCGGGGGATCGGCGTCGCTGCGGTCGCGGGGCTGCTGCTGCACCAGCTGACGCGCCGCAAGCCGCTCTACTTCAGTCTGCCGTTGATCCTCTGGACAGGGTACGTCGCCTTCGGGGTCATGTCCCTCACGCATTCGAGCGACGTGACGGGCGGCGTGAAGATACTCAGCGGCGCCGTGGGCAACATCCTCTTCCTCTTTCTGCTCTCCAACATCTTTCTGCATGACGAGTTCGACGAGGTGCGCCGCCGCGCCCGTCTTGCGCTGCTGATCTGGCTGACGGCCTCGACGGCGGTGGCCTTCTACTCCATCTACGACTGGCACCTGGGCTCGGGCAGAACAGGCGGCATACCCGTCGTCGACCAGGCCGACCCCCAGGCCGGCGCCCAGCTGGCCAAGTACCGCTGGAACACCATCTGGGAGGACACCGCCGAGGGCGAGGCCCTCTCGGGCCTGTCGCTGCGCCGCAGCATGGGCCCGACCAGCCACGCTGCGGTCTTCGGCATCAACCTCGCCATGACCGTCCCTTTCTTCTTCTACTTTCTCTTTCACCGCAGGGAGTCGCTGCCGTGGCGTCTGCTGCTCCTGGCTGGGCTGCTGGCCACGTTCTACTGCATGCTGCTGACGAACACCCGTTCGGTGCTGCTGCTCGGCGCAGGCGTGGTGGGGCTCTGCGCGCTGTGGGGGCTGCTGCCGCTGCGCACCTGGATGCTCATGGCGGGGATCGTCGTCGCGCTCATCGGTCTGCTCGTCGTCCCCGTGGACGTCTTCAACCGCGTGCTCGACTTCGAGAACTACACCTCCAAGCGCTCCTACGCCATGCGCATCCGCTTCGACTACTGGCAGGCGGGGCTCAAGGCCATCGGCGAGCACTGGCTGGGCGGCGCAGGCATCGGCAACCGCAAAGTCGTTCTGGAGCACCTGCGCAATCCGCTGCAGGGCCGCAGCACCATGCACAACATCTACCTGCAGACGCTGATGGACCTGGGGGTCTTTGGCTGGCTCGTCTTTCTGAGCTTCCTCGCCTCGGTGCAGTGGGCCGCCAGCCGCGCCGCCAAGGCCTTCAGACAGGCTGGCGACAGCGACGGCTACTGGATGATGGTCGCCGCCCAGATCCTCATGCTCAGCGTGCTCGTCTACGGCCTGCAGGTGGACGTCTTCTACTTTCCGCTCAAGGGCTGGTGGCTCGTGGCGGGACTCGCCGTCGCAGTGCACTTCGCCCTGCGCAGACGCCGATCCGAGCACGCACGAGCCCTCGCCAGGGAAGCGCTGCCATGACCGCACACGATCGCCGCTCCACCCAGTCGCCCCAGCACGACGTCGCCGTCGTCCTGATCGGCGTCAACGCCAGGGACTTCGTCGCAGGCTGCCTCGAGTCGCTCGAGGCGGCCCAGTGGGACGGGCTCTCCTGGCAGGCGATCTACGTCGACAACGGCTCGACCGACGGCACGGTCGAGATGGTCCGTCAGCGGTTTCCCCACGTCACGGTGATCGCCAACGAGACGAACGTGGGCTTCTGCCCCGCCGCCAACGCCGGCTGCCGCGCCGCCAACGCCCGCTACTACATGGTCGTCAATGACGACATCGTCGTGGTCCGCGACGCCGTCGCCACGCTGGTGCGCTACATGGACGCCCATCCCGACGTCGCCACCGCCGGCGCCAGGCTCGTCTTTCCGGACGGCCGCGAGCAGTGGTCGGGCAGGCGTTTTCCCAGCATGCTCAGCGGCGTGCTCGGCCGGCGCAGCCAGCTGACGAAGCTGCTCCCTGGTCTGCAGAGCGTCCGTTCGTACCTGTGCAAGGACGAGCTTGCCCGGGGCGAGCCCTTCGACTGCGACTGGGTCAGCGCCGCCGGGCAGATCATCAGGCCCGAGCCCTTCTGGGCCGTCGGCGGCTTCGCCGAGGACTACTACTACTGGCACGAGATGGTGCTCTGCCACCGTCTCAAACGCGCAGGCTGGCGGGTTGCGCTGCACCCCGCGGCGCGGATCATCCACTACGAAGGCATGGGCAGCGGTCCTCGACCCTATCCCCGCCAGCGCTTCCACATCATCGACTTCCACCGGGGCGCCTGGCGGGCCTACTGCGAGCAGCACGACCTGCCTCGCTGGAGCCTGCGTCGCTGGCTCGTCGCCGCGGCCCTGGCGAGCAGGGCGGCGGCGCTGCTGTTGCTGGCCAGACTGCGAACGCTCTTTCCCGCAAAGCCTCGGAAGGTTCCCACGCCGCAGGAGCTCATCGCAGCCCACAGCGCGCCCGAGAGGTCCGCCGCCGCCACCCCCGCAGGAGCGCTCCCATGACGACGCAGGACGCGACGACGCAGCCCTACACCTTCGCGGCGCCGCTGGGCTGTCCGCTCTGCCAGCGGGCCCTCGAGGCCGAGGCGCAGACGCTGCGCTGCCCCCCCTGTGAGCGCAGCGACTGTCCCGGATCGTTCCCCATTGTCGACGGCTTCGCCGACCTGGTCGTGGGCGACCGCTTCGAGGACGAGACGGGCGACGAGCTGCTCGAGAGCGAGGAGCGCAACACCAGGCACACGATGCTCCACTATTGGCTGCCCCGCTTTCGCCAGGCGACGCAGGGCGCAGCGCAGCCGGCTGTGCTCTCGCTGGGCTGCGGCGCCGGGCTGGAGGTCGAGCTGCTCCGCGAGGCGGGCTTCAACGCTGTGGGCATCGACAACGGCAACCGCGCCCGCGCCTGGACGCGCAGGTCCTGCCCCGAGGCGCTGTGCATGGCCAACGGCGAGCGCCTGCCCTTTCCCGACGCGACCTTCGACATCGCCTTCTGCGGCTGCGTCTTTCCGCACGTGGGGGTCGTGGGGGACTCCTTCAAGGTGCGGCCGGACTACTGGCGCCGCCGCCTCGCCGTGGCCAAGGAGATGACGCGGGTCGTCAAGCCGGGCGGCCGTATCTTCGTCTCCAGCCCCAACCGGCTCTTTCCCGTCGATCTGTTCCATGGCAGAAAGGTGGGCTCGTACCGCACGCCGCTGAACCCGCCCTGGCGGCGTTTTCTGCTCTCGGCGGGCGACTACCGCAGGCTCTTCCTGGAGGCCGGCTGCGCAGGGCCGGCCCGGGCGCTTTCCATCAAGAACTACTGGGGTTTCTGCCGCTCGAAGCAGGAGCTCGTGGGAAGGCTGCTGTCGCTCCCTGTGCGGGGGCTGTTTCTGCTTGGCTCGAATCCCCTGACGCCGTTTCTGCGCAGCTCGCCGCTGCTGCCCTGGATCGTGGTCGAGATCGAGCGATGAACGGCGCGAGGCGCGCCGCTGGCGAGCTGGCGCTGGTCATAACGGGCAAGGCCGCCTCGCTGGGCTCGATGCTCGCAGGGGCGATCGTGGTGGCGCGGACGGGCGGGGCCTCGGAGTTCGGCCTGTACAACACAGCCTTGGCCCTGGCGCTGCTGATCGACGGCGCCGTGGGCTCGCCCCTCGACGCAGCAGCGGTGCGCTTCAGCGCCGTACACGAGGCAACGCCTGCACGAGCTTTCCGCTTTCAGGCGGGGTGTTTTCGCATCAAGCTGCTCATAGGCGCAGCGCTGCTCAGCGTGGCCCTCGTGGCGGGCAAGCCCCTTTCCGCCTCCCTCTTCAAGGACGCGTCGCGTTCGTCGCTGCTGCTTGCGGCGGGCGCCGTCGTCGCGGCGCTGCTCCTGGCGCGAAGCAGCGCCGCCGCCCTGCAGGCCAGCCGACGTTTCCGCGCCTACTCGCTCTTCGACGCTTCGCTCGCGCTGGCCAGGCTCACGGCGCTGACAGCCGTCGCCCTGTACGGCGCCGAGCGTGCGGAGACATACCTCTTCGCCCAGGCAGCTGGAACCTTCGCCGTGTTCTGCCTGGGCATGCTGCTGGTGCGTCAGCCGTTTCTCACCGCTGCCAATCCTTCACGCAAAGACTGGGTGTCTTTGACCGCCTTTCTGGGCGCCGTCGCCTGGGTGATCGCCCTGGGCGCCATCACAGGCAGGGCTGACGTTCCACTGCTGGCCTGGAAACAGCCTCCCGAAGCAGTCGGGTGGTACGGCGCCGCGGCGCAGCTGGCGGCGGCGGCGACGCTGCTGGCGGGCTACGCCTCGGTCGTCGCCCAGCCCAGACTCGTGCGTCTGGCGCTGCGCAACAAGCTCGGCGCCGCTGTTGCGCTCAACACCTTGGCGGCGGGTGGCGCAGCAGCGGGCGCCGTTGTGGGCGGCGTCTGGATCGCCCCTTGGCTCGTGCCGCTGCTCTTTGGCGAGTCGTTCCACAATGCAGTTCCTGCCCTGCAGATTCTGCTCGTGGGCGTCACGCTCGACGTCCTCTTCATGCCCGTTCCCATGACCTATACGCTGCAGATGCGCCCCAAGCTGGCGGCTGCGGGCGAAACCGTGATCACCGTCGCCTTCCTGGCGCTGGCGCCGCTTGCAGCTGGGAAGGGGCTGCTGGCCATGGCTTGGCTGGCCACGGGTGTGCGAGGCGCCAAATGCCTGCTCTACATGGGCGCCGCGCTGGCGGACCTTCCCCACGCTGCCCGACGCGCCCGCGAGATCGTCGCCCGAGAGAGCGGGGAGATTCCTCCGTCGATCCTTCCCGTGGAGGAGGGCTGACACCAGCGCGTCAAAACAACGGATGCGCCTCGCACAGCCTGGGCTGCGCACGGTCCTTGTCGCTCAGCAGCACGTCCTGTTCGTCCACCCCCCAGTCGATCCCGATGTCCGGATCGTTCCACAACAGGCCCAGATCGTGCTCGGGGCTGAAGTGGGCCGAGACCTTGTAGAGCACGTGCGTGTGGTCCTCGAGCGTGAGCACACCGTGGGCGAAGCCCTTGGGCACGAGCAGCTGCTCGAAGTTCTCCTCGCTCAGGACGCGTGAAACCCACTTTCCGAAGGTGGGGGAATCCCTGCGGATGTCCACGGCGACGTCGAGCACCGCCCCCCGCACGACCCGCACGAGCTTGTCCTGCGCAGCGGGCGGCGCCTGATAATGCAGCCCCCGCAGCGTGTGCTTGCGCACGCTGTAGGCGTGATTGTCCTGGACGAAGCGGATGTCGATCCCGCGCTGGGCCAAGGCTTTCGCGTTGTAGGTCTCCGCGAAGAACCCCCGCGCGTCCTCGAACCTGCGCGGACGAATCACCAGCACGTCCGGTATGGCTGTTTTGAGAATCTCCATCGCCCTCCCACGTCTCCTTGCGATGTTGCGCATCCCCTGCAGCTGGGGGCAGTATAGAGCCGTGCGGTGGTGTAGACTGCATGACGGGCCCGGCGCCCTGCAAGGGGAAGAAGGAGCCGCCGCTGGCTGCAGCTCGAACAACGTGGGGTGTGGCAGGAGCGCAGACGGCGCGGGCGGCGCTCGTTGCTGCGACGCTCGCGCTGGCCTTGTGCGTCGCGCGTGCGCATGCTGCGCTGCAGCTTGTGGGCGATGTGCAGGCCGTGGCGCCGCTGCCGCAGGGCGTCACGCTGGCGCTCAGCAGTGGAGCCGTCGCTGAGGCGCAGTTCGTCGAAGCAGGCGTCCTGCGCGTCAGGCTCACGCCTCCTGGCGCAGCGCCAACGCCAGCAAGAAGCCTGCTCCGCGCGCCGGCCGACCCTCCGCCGCCCGCTGTCGAGCGTTTCGACGACCCCGCAGGCGGCGCCACCTGGCTCGTCACCTCGACGCTCAAGGCCCAGCTGCTCCACGAGCCTTTCCGCGTCGTCGTCTTCGACAGCGCAGGCGCCCTGCTCTTCGCGGACAGCGCCTACGCCTTCGACAACGCCACGGGCGTCGTGTTCCGCGCTCGGCACGCCCCCGCTGACGAGGCCAACTTCGGTCTGGGCCTGCGGGGCGGTCCGCTCAACCGCAAAGGCCGAGCCTTCTTCTTCCGCAACACCGACACCGCCGCCTGGACCGCGACGACCGACCCGCTGTACCAGTCGCACACCTTCCTGCTCTCGATGCGCAACAGCCGCGCTGCAGCGGAGCTGCTCGACACCGAGGCCAACGCCTTCTTCGACGTGGACGCGCAGGGCCAGGGGCTCGTGGTCATGGGCGCCGAGGCGGGGCCGCTGCAGTGGTTCGCCATCGCCGGCCCTGCGCCAGCGGACGTTTCACGAAGGCTTGCGCTGCTGACGGGCTTTGCGCCGCTGCCGCCGCTGTGGGCGCTGGGCTACCACCACTCGCGCTTCGGCTGGGCCAGCGCCGCGGAGATCCTGGCCATCGCCCAGGCCTTTCGCGACTTCGGCTTTCCCGCGGACGCCATCTGGCTGGACATCCCCTACATGGACCGCCTGCGCAAGAGCACCTGGTCGCCGGCGGGCTTTCCCGACCCCGTCAGCTTCCACGCTGCGCTGGACGCGCTGGACTTTCGCAAGGTCTACATCACCGAGCCCTGCGTGGTGCGCGACGATCCGCTGTGGGGCTTTCTCGACGCTGCGGGGCTCTTCGTGCAGGACGCTTCGGGCGCCTCGATCGTCACGCCCATCTTCCTGGGGGACGTCTCCTGGATCGACTTCTCCAGGCAGGCGGCCCGCGACTGGACGCGGGAGCAGCTGAAGGTCTGGCTGTCATTCGGCATCGACGGCGTGTGGAACGACCTGAACGAGCCCGCCGCGGCGGCAATCCCCGGCGCGCGCTTCGACTTCGACGGCGCCCCTCGCAGCGAACGCGCAAGCCGCAACGTCTACGCGACGCTGGAGAACGAGACCACCCGGCGGGCCATGCTCGAGCTGCGCCCGAACACGCGGCCCTTCATCCTCTCCCGCGCAGGCGCCGTCGGCGTGCAGCGCAGCGCCTTCACCTGGAGCGGCGACAGCCTTTCGACCTTCGAGGCGCTGCGCGTCAGCGTGCAGATGACGCTGAGCATGGGCCTGTCGGGCCAGTCCTTCTTCGGCCACGACGTGGGGGGATTCCTGGGCTCGCCCGACGGCGAGCTGTACCTGCGCTGGCTGGAGTTTGCGCGCTGGACGCCCTTTCTGCGCACGCACTCGATCATCACCGCTGCGCCCCGCGAGCCGTGGAGCTTTCCCCAGCCCTTCGTGGACATGATCCGCCGCGAGCTGGAGCGGCGCTACGAGTGGCTTCCCTACCTCTACACGCTCGCTGCAGCGACGGCCTCCGCGGCCCAGCCCATGGCTGCGCCGGCGCTGTATTACTTCCCGCAGGACCAGGCGCTGCAGGACCAGGACGACGCCTTCATGGTCGGCCCGGACCTGCTCGTGGCTCCTGTGCTCGAGCGCGGCGCCGTGACGCGCAGCGTGCGCCTTCCCGCGGGCGTCCGCTGGACGCACCTGCAGAGCGACGCGGTCTTCGAGGGCGGCGCCGTGGCGGTCGTCGACGCGCCGCTGGGCCAGGCGCCCGTCTTCGTGCGTGAAGGCGCCGTCGTCGTGCGCGGCCCCGTCCGCCAGCACACCCGCGACGCTGTGCCGCCCGACCGCTTCGTCGACATCTTCAGCGGCGTTGAGGGCGAGCTGACGCTCTACGAGGACGACGGCGAAACCTTCGCCTACAGGGAGGGCGCCTTCCGCCGCACGCGGATCAGCCACGAACGCGTCGCCGACGCCTGGCGCGTGCGGATCGAACGGATGGAAGACGGCTACGACCCGGGGCCGCGATTCTGGACGATCCGCCTGCACCGCGTCCTGGCGCCGCCGCTGACTGTGCTGCTCGACGGCGCCCCGCTTGTCCAGGCCCCCACGCCCGCAGCGCTGCAGGCCATGGGCCAGGGCTGGCTGTACGACCCCGCCAGCGGCCGCCTGATCGTGCGCTTCCAGGACCAGCCTGCGCCGCTGCAGCTTCAGATCGGCTTGTGAATCAGCCCACGCTCGATCGCTGCGTCGGCGAGACGGAAGCGGTCGTCGTCGTCGCGCCCAGCTCGCTCCATCGGCCCAGGTCCGTCTGGGGGTTCTTGCGCAGGATCGCCGCTGCGACAAGGCCCATGAACATCGGCGCCGGGCGCAGCGGCCGGCTCGTCAGCTCCGGATGGAACTGCGCCGCCACGAAGTACGGATGCGCCGTCCGCGGGAGCTCCAGGGCCTGCATGATGGGCTGCTGCGGGTGCCTTCCCGAGAAGACCAGCCCCGCCCGCTCGAGCTGCTCGATGTACGCGGGGTCGACCTCGTAGCGGTGGCGGAAGCGCTCGCGGACGCGCGTCGCTCCGTCGTAGAGCCAGCTGACCAGCGAGCCCTCAGCGAGCAGCACGTCCTGCCCCCCCAGCCGCATGGTGCCGCCGAGCTGCTCGATCTTCTTCTGCTCGGGAAGCTCGCTGACCACCGCAGCGGCGCAGCTGGGGTCGAACTCCGTCGAGCCCGCGCCCTCGATTCCCGCTGCGCTGCGCGCGTATTCGACGACGGCCATCTGAAAGCCCAGACAGATGCCCAGAAACGGCGTGCCCGTCTCCCTGCAGCGGCGCACGCAGGCGATCTTGCCCTCGACGCCGCGCGAGCCGAAGCCGCCTGGCACGATCACCGCGTCGACCCCCTCCAGCTGGGCTGCGGCGTCGGCCTCGGTCACGTCCGTCGTGTCGATCCAGCGGACGTCGATGTCGCACAGCAGGTGGGCTGCGCAGTGCTCGATCGCCTTGTCGATCGAGGCGTAGGCGTCGCGCAGGGCGGCGTACTTGCCGGTGATGCCCAGCGTGATGGCGCGCCGCTTGGGCGCCTGCAGCCTGGACACGAAGCCCCGCCAGCGCTCCCGCGCCTCGTCCTCCCTGCGCGCGTCCACGCGGTCGTGCAGGTCGAGGAGCGAGAGCACCTCCCGGTCGAGCCCCTCTGCGCGCATGGCGTCGGGAATGAGGTAGACGCTGGGCCGGTCGTGCATGGAGAAGACGCGGCGCAGCGGCACGTTGGAGAACATGGCGATCTTCTGCAGCACGCTCGGCGAGCAGGGCTTGCTGGCCCTGCAGGCGATCAGGTGCGGCTGCACCCCCTCCTCCATCAGCCGCTTGACGCCCAGCTGGGCCGCCTTGGACTTCTGCTCGCCCAGCGCAGGCGGCTCGATGACGTACGTCAGGGCCACGAAGCAGACCGCGTGCTCGCCCTCCTCGAAGGCCAGCTCGCGCAGCGCCTCGATGTAGAAGGCGTTCTCGTAGTCCCCCGCTGTGCCGCCCACCTCGACGAAGACCACGTCCGCGGGCTTTTCGCCGTCGCCGTGCATGGCCAGCTCGCGGAGCTTGCGCTTCACCTCGCCGGTCACGTGGGGGATCATCTGCACGTCGCGGCCGAGGTACCCCCCCCGCCGCTCGCGCTGCAGCACCTCGGAGAAGATCTGCCCGCTGGTGACGAAGTTGCGCCGGCTGAGGTCCTGGTCGAGCAGCCGTTCGTAGGCCCCGAGGTCCATGTCCGTCTCCGCCCCGTCGTCGAGCACGAAGACCTCGCCGTGGCGGTAGGGGTTGAGGGTGCCGGCGTCGATGTTCAGGTACCCCTCCATCTTGATGGGGGCGACGGTCAGGCCCTTGTCCTTGAGCAGCTTGGCCAGCGAAGAGGCGAAGATGCCCTTGCCCAGCCCGGACATGACCGTGCCGAAGATGGCCACGTACTTGTGGAAGCCTCTGCGGTAGCCCGGCGGGACGGGGCTGTAGAACTCGCTGGCCTGGGGGTCGGAGGCGCCGGCCGCGGCCAGCAGGCTCTGGGCCTGGGGGGCGCCCTCCGCGCCCGTCTGCTCGGCACCGCCCCGCCCCGGGCGCTGCGCAAGCCAAGGCGTCAGCGGATCAAGCACGGGTGTGGGCGTCGGCAGGGGCATGGGGCAGTGTAGCAGTCAGCCCTGTCGGTCCGCAGCGGCAAGGACTGCGCAGCAGCGCGCCGCCGCCTCCTCCAGCGCAACCAGCTGGCCCCTGCCCTGCTCGGAGCGCCGCTTCAGCTCCACGCCCCCCTGGGCCAGGCCCTTCTCCCCCACGGTGACGCGCAGGGGGACGCCTATCAGGTCCGCGTCCTTGAACTTCACGCCAGGCCGCTCGTCGCGGTCGTCCAGCAGCACGTCCAGCCCGCGCTCCGCCAGCTGGTGCGCCAGCCGCTGCGCCGCCGCCATGACCTCCCCCTCGATCTTCAGCGGCGCGATGTGCACGTCGAAGGGGGCGATGGGCGCGGGCCAGACGACGCCGTCCTCGTCATGGCTCATCTCCACGCACGCCGCCATCGTCCTGCTCACGCCCACGCCGTAGCAGCCCATGATGACGGGCCGTCGCTGCTGGGCCTCGTCGAGCACCGTCAGCCCCATCGCCTCGGAGTACTTGGTCCCAAGGCGGAAGATGTGGCCGACCTCGATGCCTCGGCTCTCCACGAGCCTTGCGCCGGGCGCCCTGGGCGAGGGGTCGCCCGCCCGGGCGTTGCGGATGTCGGCCACGCGGAGGCGGGAGGCGTCCTCGAGCAGCCCCCCCAGCTCGCGGCGCCAGTGGAAGTTGCGCACGTGGCTGTCGGGCTCGTCGGCGCCGGTGGTCCAGGCGATGGGCCCGCCCGAGGCTGGATCGATCCCCTGGGCGGCGTCGGGGTCGATCAGCAGCAGCGCGTCGGGCCTGTCTGCGACGGCGCGCGGGCTGATGTAGCCGACCGCAAAGCCGGCCTCTCTGGCCCGCTGCTCGTCGGCCAGCTCGACGGGTCCGCCCGCAGCGGCCTTGACCTTGGCTTCGTTGACCTCGTGGTCGCCCCGCACGACGGCCAGGACGAACCGCTCGCTGTCCTCGGCCCGCCTTTGGGCGAAGAGCACGCACTTGAGCATCCGCGACGGCTCGACCCCCAGCAGCGCGCAGACCTCCTCGATGCTCTTGGCCCCGGGCGTGGGGACCTGCTCGAGCTCGCCCGCCGGCTCGCCCTCGAAGGACCAGGGGCGCTCGCCGATCTCGCACTTCTCGACGTTGGCCGCGTAGCCCGTTTCGGGGCAGCGCAGGATGACGTCCTCGCCCGCGGGGCAGTTGACCATGAACTCGTGCGAGGCGGAGCCGCCGATGGGCCCAGCCTCGGCCTCGACCACGGTGAAGTCCAGACCGCAGCGGCGGAAGATGTTGCAGTAGGCCTGCCGCATGGCCTCGTAGGCCTCGTCGAGCCCGCCCGGCCCGTCGACCGTCAGGTGGAAGGAGTAGGCGTCCTTCATGATGAACTCGCGGCAGCGCAGCAGGCCCGAGCGCGGCCGGAACTCGTCGCGGAACTTCGTCTGGATCTGGTAGAGGATCAGGGGCAGCTGCTTGTAGGAGCCGACCTCGCCCCGCAGCAGGTCGGTGACGATCTCCTCGTGCGTCGGCGCCAGGGCCAGCGTCCTGCCGTGCCGGTCCTCGAGGCGGAAGAGGTTGTCGCCGTAGTCGACGTCGCGGCCGGTCTTGCGCATCAGCTCGATGGGCTCCAGGGCGGGCATGAGCAGTTCGCTCGCCCCAGCGGCGTTCATCTCCTCGCGGACGATGGCGCTGATGCGGTTGAGCGTGCGCCAGGCCAGCGGCAGGTAGGTGTAGATGCCGGCGCCGACGGGCCGGATGAAGCCTGCGCGGACGAGCAGCTGGTGGCTGGCCGACTCGGCGTCGGCTGGAGGCTCGCGGGTGGTGGGGATGAAGGCTGCGCGGAAGCGGACGACCTCGCCCCGCCCGCCGCTGCGCGCAGCGGTCTCGATCTGTGCAGCGTCTGTGCTCATG
>CAYPBL010000013.1:0-47289 GCA_964408965.1 uncultured Phycisphaeraceae bacterium
TGCCCCAGATGGTGGCGCTCTTCAACGGCTTTGGCGGCCTGGCTTCGGCGCTGGTGGCCTCGGGAGAGTGGGCCCGCGAGCACCTGGTCGAACGCTCAGCGGAGGCGGCCGTCGAGGCGGGCGCCGCTGCGGGACCCACGGCCCTGGTCATGGTTGGGCTGTCGATCCTCATCGGCCTGGTCGCCTTCACCGGCTCGCTCGTCGCAGCGGGCAAACTGCACGGCGTGATCAGCGGCAAGCCTGTTCTGCTCCCGGGCCAGCTGCTGGTCAACACGGCGCTGCTGCTGGCGGCGCTGGCTGGCGCCGCGCTGCTGGCGGCGATGGACGGGCCGTTGTGGGCCCTTGCGCTGACGGCAGGAGCGTCAGCGGCGCTGGGCGTGGCGCTGACCATGCCTATCGGCGGCGCGGACATGCCCGTGATGGTTTCCCTGCTCAACGCCTACTCCGGCCTGGCTGCTGCGGCCACGGGCTTCATCATCTTCAACAAGGCCCTGATCGTCAGCGGCGCGCTGGTGGGCGCCTCCGGCCTCATCCTCACCGCCATCATGTGCAAGGCCATGAACCGCTCGCTGGCCAACGTCCTCTTCGCGGGCGTGGGAACGGCTGACTCCACCGGCGCCGCGGGCGTGGAGGCAGGGCCGGACCGCACCGTCCGCAGAGCGGACGCCGAGGACGCGGCGATCATCCTCGACGCGGCCCAGCGGGTGATGTTCGTCCCGGGGTACGGCCTGGCTGTGGCCCAGGCCCAGCACGCCCTGCGCGAGCTGGCGGACGAGCTGCAGCGCCGAGGCGCCACCGTCATGTACGGCGTGCACCCCGTGGCCGGCCGGATGCCCGGGCACATGAACGTGCTGCTGGCCGAGGCCGACGTCCCCTACGAGCAGCTGCTGGACATCGACCAGGCAAACGCTGAAATCGAACAGTGCGACGTGGCCATGGTCGTCGGCGCCAACGACGTGGTCAACCCCGCAGCTCGGCACGACAGGAACAGCCCCATCTACGGCATGCCCATCATCAACGTGGACAAGGCCCAGACGGTGATGGTGCTCAAACGCTCCCTCGCTGCAGGGTACTCGGGCGTGGAAAATGAGCTGTTTTTCCAGCCCAACACGCTGATGGTCTTCGGCGACGCCAAACAGACGCTGCAGAAGATCCTCGCGGCGCTGAAGGAGCTGTGAAAGACAGCGGCGCTGCTGGTTGTCGACGCTGTCTCTGCACAGCCGCCGGTGGGACTCGAACCCACAACCTCCAGATTACAAGTCAGGCGCTCTGCCAGTTGAGCTACGGCGGCGGAGGGCCAAGTGTATGGGCGATGGGCCGCTGGCCGCCTGCGGCGATCAGGCGCCCAGTCGCTCCGACGGGTTAAGCTGGAAGAACCGCTGGGCGTTGTCGGTGAGCAGGGCGCAGGCCTCCTCCCACGCGAGATTGTGCAGCTGCGTCCAGCAGCGGGCGGTCTCGACGACGAAGCGGGGCTCGTTGGGCCTGATCTTGCGGTGCGGCTCGGGCGTGAGAAAGGGCGCGTCCGTTTCGACCATGACGCGGTCCAGCGGCGCAAGCCTGGCTGCGGCGCGGACCTCGGGGGCGTTGCGGTACGTCAGCACCCCCGTGAAGGAGACCCAGGCGCCGAAGTCGAGCAGCTGACGCATCTGCGCCTCGCCTGCGGTGAAGCAGTGGAAGACGAAGCGCTCGGGCGGGACGCTCGAGCGCGACAGCATCGGGATGAGCTCCTCGAAGGCGTCGCGGCAGTGCAGGACGACGGGTTTGTCGAGCCCTTCGCCGCGGGCGCGCTCGATCGCGGCCAGCGCCCCTTCCAGTGTGCGCAGCTGCGTCGTCCTGGGCGGATTGTCGTAGTGGTTGTCCAGGCCGATCTCGCCCCAGGCGACGCAGCGGTCGTCCCCCGCCACGGTTGTTAGCGCGTCGAAGTCGAAAGGCCCTTCGTCGGCGTGCAGCGGATGGGCGCCCGCGGTGCACCACAGCCCCGGTCTCGACCGCGCAAGGGCCAGGGCCTCGCGGGCGTCGTCGGGCGTGGTGGAGACGGTTATCGCGCCTGTCAGACCCGCCTCGGCGGCTCGCTCGAGCACAGCGTCGAGCTGGCTGCGCAGCTGGGGGAACGTCAGATGGCAGTGCGTGTCGATCACGCGGAAAGGGTAGAGTCCACCCGGGGCCTTGGAGGATCGACCGATGCACAGACGACAGGGACGCCGTTGGCTGGGGGCTGTCGCAGTGGTGGTGCTCACGGCGACTGCGGCGACGCTGGCGGGGCCTCCTTCCGTTTCCAACGAGGCGGCGCAGGAGCGCTGGTACGTCGTGCTGATGCAGGGCGCCCGAGCAGGCCACATGCGCTGGACGCAGGGCGCCGACGAGCAGGGCCGCATCCACACCGAGAGCCAGCTGCAGCTGACGGTCGAGCGGGGGCCCGTGACGATCGAGATCGCGATGGCCACGAGCTTCGTCGAGACCGCAGCGGGCAAGCCCGTCGAGATGACCGCGGTGCAGCGGCTGGGGGCGCTGCCGCTGGAGCGGCGCTGGCGCTTCGGGCCCGAGGGCGTGGAGCTGACGGAGACGCAGGCCGGCAGGGTGACAACCCGCACGCTCGAACCGCCTGACGAACCCTGGCTGACGCCTGCGCAGGAGGAGGCGGCGCTGCGGGCCACGCTGGCTGGGGGCGAGCGGTCCTTCACCCTCGTCACGCTCGACCCCGCGGTGGGGCTTGCGCCGGTGCGGACGCGCTACACGGTGGAGGGTCGCGAGACGGTCGAGGCACTGGGCAAGCGTGTGGCGGCTGTGCGCTGCAGGACCGTCTCCTCCACGGCGCCCGGGGCGCAGAACACAGCGTGGTTCGACGACGATGGGCTGCCTGTGGTGCTGGAGACGCAGCTTGGCGGTCTGCAGCTGCGCATCGTCGAAAGCGAGAAGGAGACGGCGCTGTCGCCTGTCGAGCCTGCGGAGCTGCTGCTCAACGCCTTCGTCGAGCCGGGTGGAAAGGCGATCGTCCAACCCCGCGCGCTCCGCAACGCGACGTACCTGCTCGAGGGCCCCGCCGAGGCCCTGGGCGCCCTTCCCCAGACGAGCGTGCAGCGCGTCGAGCAGCTCGAAGACGGCAGGGCGCTGGTGCGGGTGGACCTTGCGCACCCGCAGCCTGCGCCCCTGGAGGATCGTCAGGCGCAGCGCTACCTCGCCCCCTCGGCCATGCTCGACGCAGCGGACCCTGCGGTGCGCAGGCTCGCCCGGCAGGCGCTGGCCTCCACCGCGCCCGAGGCTTCCGACGCGGTCAAGGCTGAGGCGCTGCGGCGGTTCGTCCACGAGTACATCGAGGAGAAGAGCCTGGACGTGGGTTTCGCCAGCGCCTCGGAGGTCTGCGCGACGCGCGAGGGCGACTGCACGGAGCACGCGGTCCTGCTGGCGGCGCTGCTGCGGGTGGTGGGGATTCCCAGCAGGGTCGCTGCGGGGCTCATCTACGTCGACGAGTTTTTGGGCAGGCGCACCATCTTCGGCTACCACGCCTGGACGCAGGCGCTGGTCGAGAACGAACAAGGCGAGGTGGTCTGGCTGGACCTGGACGCGACGCTGCCAGCGGCGACGCCGTTCGACGCGGCGCACATTGCGCTGGCGACGACGGCCATGGGGCAGGGCGAGACGATCAACGCCCTGGCGGCGCTGGCGCCGCTGCTGGGGGCGCTGCGGATCGAGACGCAGCACGTGGAGCCTGCTGGCCCATGACGGCTGCGCCGCCACCCTGGTTCGACGAGCTGCCGCGGCTTCCTGCGCGCGACCCGACGGGGCACAAGGGGACGTTCGGCGTGGTCGCGGTGGTGGGCGGCTGCTGCTCGGCCGGTTCGACGATGCTGGGCGGCCCCTGCATCGCGGCGGCTGCGGCGCTGCGGGCGGGGGTTGGGCTGGTCAGGCTTGCGCTTCCCAGGCCGCTGCTGGTCCACGGCCTTTCGGTCGTCCCCTCCGCGACGGGCGTCGCGCTGCCTGTGGACGGGGAGGGGGCGGTCGTCGCCCACAAGGCGGCGGGGCAGCTCGACGCGCTGCTGGCGGAGGCGAACTGCGTCGTGGCGGGGCCGGGCATGGGTGTGGACGCCGGCGCCGCGGCGATGGCCCTGCGGCTTGCGGGGCAGGAGGAGCGGCCCGTCGTCCTCGACGCCGACGCCCTCAACGCCCTGGCGGCCACGCCCAGCGTGCAGCTGGACTTCAAGGCCCAGGCTCTGCTGACGCCGCATCCGGGCGAGTTTCGCAGGCTCGCGGCCCAGCTGGGCGTGGCGGAGGACCCGACGGACCCTGCCCAGCGGAGCGGCGCCTGCGCGGCGCTGGCCCAGAAGCTGGGCTGCGTCGTGGCGCTCAAGGGCGCGGGCACGGTCGTCAGCGACGGCCACCGGACGTGGACGTGCCCTGCGGTGGACGCGGCGCTGGCGACAGCGGGGACGGGCGACGCCTTGGCGGGCCTTGCGGGGGGCCTGGTCGCCTCTGTCGGCCCCTCGTCCAGCGCCGCGGCGCCGCTGGACCTCTACGACTGCGCCCGCGTCGCTGTCGCTGCGCACGCGCACGCCGCGGCGCTGTGGCGCGCAGCCCACGGCGCATGCGCGGGGCTCGTGGCCATGGAGCTTGCGGAGCTGCTGCCGCAGGCGCTCGAGCCGCTGCGCTGCGAAGCGCGCGGCGCCTCTCAGCGGTAGGACTCGTCGAAGCGGATGGGGAAGTCGTGGATGGCCCGCAGGGCGCTGGGCGAGGCTTCGTGCACGCGCTCGAAGCGCTCGACGAGGGCGTCGGGCTCGTCGCTGGCGAGGCTCGCCAGTGTGCGCATCTTGTTGCGGAGGATGTCCTGCAGGTCCGCTGTGGTGTTGCGGGCGTGGCCGGCTGGGTGCATGACTAGGCCCGAGTCGAAGGACCTGCCCTCGTTGTCGGTGACGACCATCGAGGTGGGGATGCCGTCGGGGTACTTCTGGTCGTACTCGGGCCCGCCGTGCTCGAAGGCGATCTTGCGCATCAGGGCTCGGGTCCTGCTGTCGTGGATGGCCTGCTGGGCGTAGTCCCAGGGCGTGAGCATGAGGGCCTTCCAGGCCTCGTCGTGGGCGCCGCCGCCTGTGGGAAGCGCGCCGCCGTGCTCATGGGCGTGGTCGAGGGCCTTGGCGAGGGTCCTTGCGACGATGTAGGCCATGGAGTGGTCGGCGCTTTGGCGGGTCTGGGGGTCCATCTTGGCGGGGTTGCCGATGATGCCGAAGGCCGGCTCGTAGGCCAGGATGCGGATGCGCTCGATGGCGCCGCCGTCGCGGTCGGCCAGCAGGTGCGGATGTTCGACGAGCAGGTCGATCAGGGCCTGCAGGGCGCCGGCGGACTGGTGCTCGTAGAGGCCGAGCTTGAAGTGCATGCCCATGACGGCGAAGTCCGAGCCGCTGTGGGTGAGGACGAGGTCGAAGGGGCTTGGGGCGACCTCCTTCCAGCGTTCGGCGCCGCTGGTGGTGGGCTCGAAGTAGCGGAAGATGGCCTCGGGGTTGCGGAAGATGTCGCGTGGGCCGACGAAGCCGCGCATGGAGCGCAGGGTCGAGAGCGTTGCGACCTCTGCGCTGATGGCTGCGGAGGCGCCCTTGCTGTCGGAGAGCTGCTTACCTGCGCGGATGGCCCGCCAGGGGATGTAGTGCGCCACGACCATGCCGATGGCCGACTCGATCTGCTCAGCCGTGGCGCCCATCATGGCGCCGAAGGTCGCTGCGGAGGCGATGGCGCCGTGCACGACGTGGTCGATCTTGTAGCTCTTGAGGGAGAAGACCTCCGCGAGCCTGCCGCGGATCTCGTCGAGCAGCAGCATGCCGCGCAGGGCCGCGGCGCCGTCGAGCCCGCGGATCTGGGCCGCCGCCAGCGCCACGTCGTAGAAGTCGTTGTGGCCGAACTCGCCGGCGGTGGCGCCGAGCTCGGGCCGGTAGCCGAAGTTGGTGCCGTTGGCGTCCCACTCGCGCACCGCGGCGCAGTTGGCCACGACGCTCTTTTCCGGCCGAAGCGGCGTCGCGTCGCCGTAGATGGTCGAGCCGGCCTCGCCAGCGGGGGCGCCGTACGTGCGGGCCTCGTCGCGGAGGACCGTGGGGGCGTTGGTCCGCAGGGCGATGGCGCTGACGCCGCAGGTCGCCGCGTCGGCGTAGAAGAGCCGAACGCGGTCGAGCACAGCCTCGTCGGGCTCGCCGAGACGGCCGTTGAAGAAGTCGATGGCGAAGCGGGCCAGGCCCAGGGCCTGGTTGGAGTCAGCGGGCAGGGTGGTCGCGGCGGCGGCGTCGACAGCGGGCATGGACTGCGTCCTCCTCACGGCGCCCTGCGGCGCGTGTGCGATTGGGGCCGAACGCTGAGCCCGTCGCACCTTGGCGGGCGCAGCGGGGAGCATAGGATGCCTCTTCCACAGGACCATCCGAAGCATTCGCTGCGGGGTCGAACGACAGGAGGAGCCAGCCATGACCGCAGACCGCACCCCCGTGATTCTCGCCGCCAAGCGCACGCCCATCGGCCGCTTCTTCGGCTGTTTCAGCAGGACCAAGACCACGCAGCTGGGCGGCTTCGCCATCGACGCGGCGCTCAAGGAGGTTCCCGCGGCGCGGGACATGGTGGACGAGGTGGTGATGGGGTGCGTCCTGCAGGCGGGGCTGGGGCAGAATCCAGCCCGTCAGGCTGGCCTGGACGCAGGGCTTCCCACCACGCTTCCCGCCTACACGGTCAACAAGGTCTGCGGCTCTGGGCTCAAGGCTGTGATGCTCGCGGCCCAGTCGATCAAGGCGGGCGAGGCGCAGGTGGTCGTCGCAGGCGGCATGGAGAACATGACGCGGGCGCCGCACATGGCTGCGCTGCGGCAGGGCGTGAAGTTCGGCTCGACCGAGCTGCAGGACCACATGGTCCACGACGGCCTGACGTGTCCCTTCGAATGCTGGGGGATGGGCGACGCTGCGGAGTGGATCGCCCGCGAGTTCGACGTGAGCCGCGAGGCGCAGGACGAGTTTGCGGTGCGCAGCCATCTGGCGGCGGCCAAGGCCCGTGAGGAGGGCTGGTTCGACAGCGAGATCATCCCCCTCGAGGCGGAGGCCATCAGCCAGAAGGAGGGCGTCAGCGCCGACGAAGGCATCCGCCCCGACACGAGCGTCGAGGCGCTTTCCAAGCTGCGGCCGGCGTTTCAGAAGGACGGCACGGTCACCGCGGGCAACGCCAGCCAGATCAGCGACGGCGCCGCAGCTGTGCTCGTGGCCTCCGCGGCGGCGGCGGAGAAGATGGGCGCCCAGCCGCTGGCCCGCATCGTGGCCTCCTACACCAGCGGGGTGGATCCCAAGGAGATCTTCACCGCACCGGTGCTGGCCATCGCCGAGGTCCTGCGCAGAGCGGGCGTGCACCGCGACGAGGTGGACCTCTTCGAGATCAACGAGGCCTTCGCCGCCCAGGTGCTGCAGAACATCCGCACGCTCGAGCTTCCGCTGGAGAAGGTGAACGTCTGCGGCGGGGGCATTGCGCTGGGTCACCCCATCGGGGCCAGCGGCGCCCGCGTGCTGACCACGCTGGTGCACCAGATGATCCGCCTGGACAAGAAGCGGGGCGTGGCGGCGCTGTGCCTGGGCGGCGGCAACGCCGTGGCCATGCTCATCGAGCGCTGAGCGCCGAGCTGGGCGACCCGGCGCCGCTGTCGGCCTCCCGCTCGGCAGGCTGCGCACAGCCCAGCGCCTCGAGCAGAGCCTCGCTGATGCGCCTGCGCGGATCGACCGCTTCGAAGACGGCGCAGAGGCGGTCCAGGGCCTTCCGCTGGGCTGCGCGCTGTGCGTCGTCCTCCAGCAGGCGCTCGACGGCGGGCGTCAGGGCCGCGGTGCCGCGCGGGCCGAGCGGGCAGGGGAAGAGCTCAGGCACGACCGCCTGACCCGCGACGACGTTGGGAAGGGCGATCCACGGCGTCTTGACGATCAGCCTGCGCGCGACCCAGCCCTTGAGGCGGGGCATGGCGTAGAGCGCGACCATGGGCCTGCGCTGCCTGGCGATGCGCAGCGTGACGGTGCCCGAGACGGCCACGGCCACGTCGCACCAGCGGGCGATCTCGTCAGCGGCGTTGTCGACGATGGTCAGCGGGGCGTCGGGAGGGGCCTGGAGCTGCGCCTTGACCTTGGGGCTCGCTGCGGCGGCCGCTGCGACGAGGTCGGGCCAGCGCCGCCGCAGGGCCTTGAGCGTCTGGAGCATGACGGGCCAGTTGGCCTCGATCTCGCCCATGCGCGAGCCCGGAAAGAGGCCGAGCTTGGGCGAACCCTCGGGAAGGCCCAGGGCTGCGACGCGGCGGTCGAGCTCCTGCCCGTCGAGCCTTGTGGCGAAGAGCGGATGGCCCACGAAGCGGGCCCGCACGCCCCGGGCGGCGAACCAGTCGGGCTCGAAGGGCAGCACGCAGAGCAGTTCGTCGCCCCACCGCCTGAGTCTACGGACGCGCCACGAGGCCCAGGCCCAGTGCTGCGGCGCCACGAGCCTGACGACCGGGACACCCTTGCGACGGCTGTGGGCGCACAGCGGGTTGTTGGCTGCGGGCGAGTCGACGGGCACGTGCAGGTCGATCCCCTCGCGGTCGATCCAGCGGGCGAAGCGGCGCGTCAGGGCCAGGTGCTCGCGGACCTTGGCGGCGCCCGGCAGGCCCATGGCGGCGGAGCTGACGGTCTCGCGGACGAGGGTCGCGCCGGCCTGGGCCATGCGCGGTCCGCCCCAGGCCAGGACCTCCACCTCTGGCGCGCAGCTGCGCAGCGCCTCGATGGCCAGCGCAGCGTGCTCGTCGCCGCTCTGCTCGAAGGCGGTGAAGAGGATGCGCAGCGGCGCCTCTGCAGGGGGCATGGTCCGACTATACTCGCCGCCTTTGCCTCCTCCCCTGGCTCTGCACCTGCGCAGGCCGCTCTGGAATCGACAGACCGCCATGAACGCATCCCAGACCGCCACACCCTTTCGCACGCACAGCTGCGGCGAGCTGCGCCTGGAGCACGCGGGCGCCGAGGCGTCGCTGGCGGGATGGGTGGACAGCCTGCGCGACCACGGTGAAGGCCTCGTCTTCGTGGACCTGCGCGACCACACGGGGATCACGCAGGTCGTCTTCGACCGTGAGGACACGCCCGAGGAGCTGGTCGAGCAGGCCCGGACGCTGCGCAGCGAAGACGTCGTGCGGGCGGCGGGGTTCGTGCGCAAGCGCGACGGTGGTCCGAACCCACGGCTGGCCACGGGGGAGATCGAGCTGGTCGCCCGCTCGCTGACGGTGCTGAACAAGGCGGTGGACCTGCCCTTTGCACCGACCGATCCAGACAGCCTGCCCGGCGAGGAGCTCCGCCTGCGCCGGCGCTACATCGATCTGCGCAGGCCGCGCATGCAGCGGATTCTGCGCGCCCGGCACCGCACAGCCCAGATCATCCGCAGCCATCTCAACGCGCAGGGCTTCGTCGAGGTGGAGACGCCCATTCTCTGCCGCAGCACGCCAGAGGGGGCGCGCGACTTTCTGGTGCCCTCACGACTGCAACCCGGCTCGTTCTACGCGCTGCCCCAGAGTCCGCAGCTCTTCAAGCAGATTCTCATGGTCGCGGGCGTGGACCGCTACTACCAGATCGCCCGCTGTTTCCGCGACGAGGACCCGCGGGCCGACCGCCAGGCCGAGTTCACCCAGCTGGACCTGGAGATGGCCTTCGTGACCCGCGACGAGGTGATCGGGCTGGTCACGGGGCTCTTCCAGGCGATCTGGCGGGAGATTCTGGGCGTCGACGTCGGCGACATTCCGCGCATGGCCTACAGCGAGGCGATGGAGCGCTTCGGCTCGGACAGGCCGGACCTGCGTTTCGGCCTGGAGCTGCAGGACGTCTCGGAGATTGCGCGCAGGACGGATTTTCGCGTCTTCACCGAGGCGCTGGCCGCGGGCGGCGTGGTCAAGGCGATCCGCGTTCCCGCCGCTGCGGAGAGGCTCACCCGCAAGCTGCTCGACGGCTACGCCCCCTTCGTGCAGCAGTTCGGCGCGGGGGGGCTGCCCTACGTGAAGGTCGAGCGGGAGGGCCTGGCGACGGGGATCGCCAAGTTCCTGGCGCCCGTCGAGCAGGAGCTGCGCGCAGCCCTTGGGCTCGAAGCGGGCGATGTGGTCTTCTTCGGCGCCGACGCGCCCCGGGTCGTCGCGCGGGCGCTGGGCGAGCTGCGCGTCAAGCTCGCCCGCGACCTCGACCTCATTCCCCCCTGGGGCGAGCAGTGGAAGTTCGTCTGGGTGGTGGACTTTCCGCTGGTCGAGTGGAACGAGGAGGAGCGGCGCTGGGACAGCCTGCACCATCCGTTCACGGCGCCTGCGCCGGAGCAGCTCGAGCAGCTCGAGTCCGATCCCGGCGCCGTGCGCAGCCTGGCCTACGACCTGACGCTCAACGGCTCGGAGGTGGCTGGTGGAAGTGTGCGCATCCACCAGCCGGCGGTGCAGGAGCGGGTCTTCGCGCTCCTGGGGATCGGGGCCGAGGAGGCGCAGGAGAAGTTCGGCTTCCTGCTCGACGCGCTCAGGCACGGCGCCCCGCCGCACGGCGGCATCGCGGTGGGGCTCGACCGCGTGGTCATGCACCTGTGCGACACGGACAACATCCGCGACGTCATCGCCTTTCCCAAGACGCAGACCGGCGCCGACCTGATGACCCAGGCGCCGAGCCCGGTCGACCCACGGCAGCTGGCGGAACTGGGCGTGCAGGTGGTGGAGCGGCGTTGACGACCAACTGGGTCGACCGACGCGCATTTTCTGCCGACCTCTGTCAAGCGCATTGCGCTGCAGCGTCGATAACCATGGCTGACCTCGCCTGAGCCCCTGCACGGACGCAGGGAATCGCGGCAGGACGACCGCATGGCTGACGACGCGTCTGGACAACCTGCAGCGGCGGAGCCTTCGCCAGCTGACGAGTCGGTGCGATCGCAGGAAATCGCGATCAGGCAGCGTGGCAGACTGCGCGACTACTGGATCGCGCCGACGCTGTTGCTTGGCGTTGTGCTGCTTGTCGCTGGGCTGATCGCGGTGCGGCGGACGGCGCCCGGGCCCGACTTTCCCGCAGCGCTGCGCGACGCGGAGCGGCTGATCGAGGCCCACCGCGTGCAGGAGGCGCTGGACCTGCTCAACAACGTCATTCGGCCGCAGTTGACGCACCCCGCTGCCACGGCGGAGATCCTCGGCCGCTTTCACGCGCTGCGAGCGGACGCGCTGTACTTCGCCCAGCTGGAAAAAGGATTGGCGGACCCGCGCAACTTCGAAGCGATCGTCAACGAGTACCACTTGGCGCTGGAGCGGTTGAAGACGCTTGAGCCTGCGCAGATGGGAAGACTGGCGGATTCGCTCATCGCCCTCGGGAAGATGCAGGAGGCGGTCGAGACCGCCCAGCGTCTTCCGGAAGAGCAGGCTGCGCTGCGGCGCGATCTGTACAAGAAGATCGTCTCGGCCAATCTGCAGAGCGAGAATGTGCAGTACGATCTGACGCTCGATCTGCTCACGCGTCTGGCTGCGGAGCCCGGACTTTCCGAACGCGAGCGGCTGTGGACAACGACCAGGTTGGCCTCGTTGATGCTCCAGGCGGGTCGTCCGGAGCAGGCGCTGGAGCGGCTCCTCCGCGAAGCGCAGCGTTTCGATTCGCTGCAGGGCGAGCCGGGCGCTCGGCTGCTGACGCTTCTGGGAAAGGCCTACTACCAGCTGGGACGGTTCCGTGAAGCGCGGGAGCAGCTGGAACGAGCGGTCGAGATGCTGCCTGACACCGAGCCTCTCCGCGCAGAAGCGGAGACCTATCTCGGACGGGCTCTGCAGACCTTGGGACGATCGCAGGAGGCGCACGATCAGTTCGCGCATGTCGTCAGCGCCCATCCGCACAGCGTGGCCACGCCGCTGGCGCTGCTTGGCCTGGGCGAGACCGAGGCGCTGTTGGGCGGGTTCGACCAGGCGCTGGACGCGTACCGCCAGCTCGTGGAGGCGTTGCGCTTAGGAAAAGTCAACCGTCGCGTCACGCCGTTGGAGCTGGTGACGCGCTCGCTGCTGGACAGAGCGTCGGAACGGGAAGAGCGGGGGGATCTGGACACCGCGCTGTCCTTTGCGCAGTTGGCGGAGGAGCTGCACAGGGAGCATCCCCAGGCGAGCGTGGACATCGTCATCGCCAGGCTGCAACGACGGATCGCAGACCAGTCGCTGGCGCAACAGGGCGCTTCGCCTGACGATCCGTTGGCGCTTGCGCGTCTGGACCATGTGACGCTCGTGGAGGCGCGCGCGCATTACGCTGACGCAGCGGACCACTTTCTCCGGCACGCTCGAGCTGTGCTGCTGGAAGACAACGACGCCTTTGCGGAGTCGCTGTGGCTGGCTGCGGAGTCGTACGACTACGCGGGGGAGGCGGAGAAGGCGGTCGAAGTCTACAGCGAGTATCTGCGGGCCAAGCCCGACGATCCCCGAGAGCCTCAGGCGCTGTTGCGACTGGCGAGGCTGCAGGAGGCGCTGCACAACGAAGCTGCTGCGGAAGGACTCTATGCGGAGCTCTTCAGCAAGCATCCCCATGCGCCCGAAGGCATCAAGGCCATGATCGCGCTTGCGCGAATGCGACTTGCGGACAACGAAACAGACAACGACGCAGTGGCGGAGCAACAGCTGCTGCGCGTCCTCAGCGGCGAGTTGCTCGCGCCCGACTCCCAGGACTATCGGGAGGCGCTGCTGGCGCTGGCGGATCACCTGCTGCGGCAGGGCAGGCACGAAGAGGCGATCCAGCGATTCAGCGAGGCGCTGACGCGCTATCCCGAGGATCCGCAGATTGTCTCGCTCCGCTACAAGCTCGCGGAGTCGCTGCGTCGCAGCGCCGAGGAGATGGAGAGGAAACTCCGCGAGGCCATGCCTGAAAGCCAGCGCCGCGAGCTGACGCAACTGAGGCGTGAACGACTGGCCCAGGCGATGGGACTCTACGACCAGGTGCGCGAGGCGCTGGAGCAACGCCCCAAGGAGACCTTGTCCGATCTCGACAGGCTTCGATTGCGCAACGCCTATTTCTATCGAGCTGACGCTGCCTTCGACCTGGGCGAGTACGACACCGCCATCCGTCTGTACGACGCAGCGGCGCAGCGATACGCCCAGGATCCTTCCTCGCTCGTGGCGCTGGCGCAGATCGTGGCGGCATACCTGGCCAAGGGCGACGTGCAGGCGGCGCGCACTGCGCAGGAGCGGGCGCGGGCCCGCTTTCTGGAGCTTCCCGATGAAGCGTTCGCCAGCGATCAGCTGCCTGCGGACAGGAAATTCTGGGAGCAGTGGCTCAAGTCCCGACTCACTCTGGCGGACGTTCCGCGCGAGAAGAGCCCTGCTGACGACGGCGGTTGAGCGTTCGAGGCGACGCAAGGAGCGATCCATGGCTGGCCCGGAATCGACGACCTCTTCCTTGGACGGTCCCCCTGAGCGGTGGAAGCCTGCTTTGCTGCAGATCGTCGAGGAAAAACTGTCCCTCTGCAGACGGCTGGACGCGCTGAGCAAGGGACAACGTTCGCTCATCGAGCGAGGCGACGCGGACGGCCTGCTTGCGCTGCTTGCGGAAAGACAGGACCTGCTGGGCAGACTTCGCGCGCTGCAGGAGGCGATGGCCCCCTACCGGGCTCGGTGGGAATCGCTCATGGGATCGCTGCCTGCGGAGGAGGCGAACGCGATCCGTCAGCGCATCGACGCCCTGGCGCAGCTGGTGCGAGACATCCTGCAGCGGGACGACTCTGACCGCAGGGCGCTGGACGCACGGCGTTCAGCGGTGATGGAGTCGCTCAAGAGCCTCGGCGCCGGGAAGAACGCTGTCGCGGCGTACAGCGGCGCCGCTGCGAACAGCCCCCCCATCTACCACGACGATCGAGGATGAACGAATCGCCAGCCAATCTGCGCCCCCCTGCACAGGCTGCGCCTGCGCTGTCGCGTTTGACGCCTGCGGAGCTGGCGGACTTGATCGCCTCCTTCAACGACGTCACCGCGAAGCTGCAGCGGACGCACGAAACGCTGCGCGCTCAGGTGGCGTCGCTGCAACAGGAGCTTCGCAGCGCCAACGAACAGCTCCGCCGCAGCAGAGCGCTGGCGGCGCTGGGAGAAATGGCTGCAGGAATCGCCCACGAAATCCGCAATCCGCTGGGCTCCATTCAGCTGTACGCTCAGGCGCTCGAGGAAGACCTGCGCGAATCACCCCAGCAACGGGACCTCGCCAGGCGGATTGCGGAAGCGGTGCACGGCCTGGACCGCGTGGTGCGCGATGTGCTTGTCTTCGCTCGGCCTCTCGCTTCGCAGCGCAGGCCATTGGACGTCGCAGCGCTCTTCGAGCAGACGCTGGCGTGTGGAGCTGCTCTGCTGGAGCACAGCGGCGTTCGCGTGCAGCGGCGCATCGCGGAGGACCTGCCTCGGGCGGAGGGCGATCCCGACCTGCTTCGACAGGCGCTGCTGAACCTCCTGCGCAACGCGGTCGAGGCGCTGGCGCAGAGCCCTCCCGAAGGCGAGGAGGAGGCGCGCGTCTGGTTGCTTGCGCGCCCTGCGACGATGCGTGACGACCGGGGCGTCCGCGCGCCGGCGCTGGAGTTGTGCGTCGAGGACAACGGTCCGGGGCTCCGGGAGGACGCGAAGGAGAAGCTCTTTCAGCCGTTCTTCACCACCAAGCGAGAGGGCGCGGGGATGGGGCTGGCCGTGGTGCACCGCATCGTGGACGTGCACCATGGGGCGGTGCGTGTCGAACGCAGAGCGCCTCGCGGGGCTCGCTTCGTGCTGGCCCTTCCGGTCTTGGCTGCGCCGCGCGAAGGAGACGGAAGACTCGCGCCTGTGCAGGGCTGTGTGGTCGACGATTCATCGACACCCGCTGTTTCCATCAGCAGAGAAGAAGGAGCGGCTTCGTGAGCACGATTCTGGTAGTGGACGACAAGGCGTCGCTGCGCGACAGCGTCGGTCTGACGCTGCAACGGGCGGGATTCACACCCGTTGCTGCGCAGGACGGCCCTGATGCGCTCTCTCGCATCGCTCGCAAGCGTCCTGACGCGGTGGTCAGCGATCTGAAGATGCCGGGCATGGACGGCGTGGAGCTGCTGGCGCGCATTCGCGAGCTCGACGAGGACCTGCCTGTCATTCTCATGACGGCGTATGGCTCGATCCAGACAGCGGTCGAAGCCATGCGGCTCGGAGCGTACACCTATCTGACCAAGCCCTTCGAGGGAGACGAGCTGATCGTGGCGGTCAAGCGGGCCCTGGAGCACGCCAAGCTCAAACGAGAGAATGCGCTGCTCAAGCTCAGCGGCAGGACGGCGGAGGGGCTGGAGGGGGACGGCGTCTCTGCGCAGGGTGTGGACAGAATCGTGGGCGTCTCCGACGCGATGCAGCAGGTGCGCGAACAGATCCGCGCCGTCGCCTGCTCGCAGGGAACGGTGCTCATCACGGGCGAAAGCGGCGTGGGCAAGGAGGTCGTCGCCCGCGCAGTGCACGAATCCAGCCCGCGGGCGGCGGAAGCGTATCTGGCGGTGAACTGCGCCGCGCTGTCGGAGTCGCTGCTGGAGTCGGAGCTCTTCGGCCACGAAAAGGGCGCCTTCACCGGAGCGGACCAGCTGCGCAAGGGCCGATTCGAGCTGGCGGACCGCGGGACGCTGCTGCTGGACGAAATCTCCGAGATCAGCCCAAAGATACAGGCCAAGCTGCTTCGCGTGCTGCAGGAGCGGTCCTTCGAGCGCGTGGGGTCGTCGACGACGATCGGCGTGGATGTGCGCGTGATCGCGACGACCAACCGATCGCTTCCCGAGGAAGTCGCTCGCGGGGCGTTCCGGCAGGATCTCTATTTTCGGCTGAACGTGCTGCCTGTGAGCGTGCCGCCGCTGCGGGCGCGGCTCGACGATGTGCCGCCTCTTGCGGAGCACTTCATAGGAAAGATCTGCGCCCGCGACGGCCTCGCCCCCAAGCGATTCAGCGATGAGGCGATGCGCCTGTTGTGCAGCTACGGATGGCCTGGGAACGTGCGCGAGCTGCAGAACATCTGCGAACGGGCTGTGGTGCTCTGCAAGGAAGAGGTCATCCGAGCGGACCTGATCCGTCCGTGGCTGCAGCGGACAGCGACGCCGCCGCCGACGCGCCCCGGCGCGATCGCAGGTGAAGATCGCGGGTCGTTGATCGAGTCCCGCGCCGCCTGCGCACAGGCCTTCCTGTCCCAGGCGACGCCGCCTGCCACGGCCAATGGAGACAGCGCCGCGGCGCTGCCGACGCTCGAGGAGATCGAGCGACAGGCGATTCTGGACACGCTTCGAAGGTTCAACGGCCACCGCCAGAAGACGGCGGAAGCGCTGGGCATCGGCGTGCGAACGCTCGGCTTGAAGTTGAAGAAATGGAAGGAGGCGGAGCTGGTGGCTCCCGACGTGTGAGTCGCAGGGTCTACGATTCCGCTGCGAGTTGCGCCATTTCGTCGTCGGGGATTTCGAAGTTGGCGTGCACCTTCTGCACGTCGTCGTGCTCCTCCAAAGCCTCGACGAGGTTCAGCACCTTGCGGGCCTCTGCGCCTCGCACAGCGACGGTGTTGAGGGGGATCATGTCCAGGCCTGCAGACTCGACACGCAACCCGGCGTTTTCCAGGGCCTGTCTGACCTGAAAAAGAGCGTCGGGCGGCGTGTGCACGATCCAGGAGCCGTCTTCCTCGCGCACATCCTCGGCGCCTGCGTCGATGGCGGCCTCCATGACCTGCTCCTCCGTGCAGGACTCCGCTGCGATCCTGACGACGCCCTTGGGCTCGAACAGGTACGCGACGCTGCCTGTGACGCCCAGGCTGCCGCCGTGCTTGCCGAAGATGGTGCGCAGCTCCGGCGCGGTTCGGTTGCGGTTGTCGGTGAGGCAGTCGACGATGAAGGCGACGCCCCCGGCGCCGTAGCCCTCGTAGCGGATGTGCTCGTAATTGTCGCCGCCTGTTTCCCCTGCGCCCTTCTTGATGTTGCGTTCGATGGTGTCCTTGGGCATGTTGGCGGCTTTGGCGTCCTCGATGGCGTAGCGCAGCTGCACGTTGGCGGCGGGGTCGGGTCCGCCCTGCTTGGCGGCGACGATGATGGCCCGGGCGATTTTGCTCCAGAGTCTGCCTCGGGCGGCGTCCTGACGGGCTTTGCGGTGCTTGATGTTCGCCCACTTGCTGTGACCTGCCATGGTTGGCTACATCTCCACTGCTGCGACGGCGCTTGCGCCGCTGGGGCGGAGTCTCGGCTGCGCTCCGCCGACGGGGCCGTCCTTGTTTGGCGTCGTGTTTCGTTTGGACGCTGCCAAGGGAGCCAAGGGGGGTTGCTGCCCCAGCCTGGCTGCCTCGAGTTTGCGTTCAACCGTCTTGAGCGTCTGGGCGTCGACGGGGGAGGCCCCCTGGGCGAGCCTGGCCTGCGCGAGCGAGCGGGCGACGCGCCACTGGGCCTGCGCCTCCTGTTGACGCCCTACGCGCCAGAGGGCGTCGCCCAGATGGTCGCGCAGGATCGGATCGTCGCCGCCCTGTGGCAGCCTGATCGCCTTGCGAAGCAGCGTGACGGCGCCTTCGACGCCGTCGGCGTCCTTCAACTGTCCCAGCTTGTACCGCGCCCAGGCGAGGGAGTCGACAACAGCGGCCCGCTGGGGATCGAGGCTGTAGGCGCGCTCGAGCATCGCCAGCGCCCTGTCCAGCTGCTCCCCCCGATCCGCCAGCAGATACCCCAGATCGTTGTTCGCCAAAATGTGGTCGGGGTTGCGCGACAGGGCGAACTCCAGCAGCTGTGCGTAGGCGTCCTGTTGCGTCAGGTAGAACGTTCCCGCAAGCTGGTATGCCAGTTCAGCGACGGCCTCGCGCTCCGTGGCGGGTTTGTGTTCGACGCGGGCGAGCCTGGAGACGATCGCCAGGGCGGCGCCTTCCCGCTCGATCGCCGCCAGCGCCTGCAACGACGAGGAGAGGTCGCGGCTCATGCTGGCTGCCTGGGCCCAGAGAGCCAGGACGTCCGGGTCCTTGAGCCCTCTTTCGCGATCGACGATGGGGGCGACGTGCGCAGCGAGCTCTGGTTTGCCCGCCTCGATGGCGAGGCTGAGGACGGCGCCGTGCACCTGCGTCGCTTCGGCGCGCTGTGCGCTTGTGGCGGAGAGAACGGCGCGAGCCAGCGTCTGAGCGTCGCCTGTCTCGGAGCGCACGATCAGCTCCGCCCAGGCCAACGCAGCGACAGGAGGCAGCTCCTGCAACCGATCGCCCACCTGTGCAAAGATCGCCACAGCCTCGCTGATGGGGGGCGATCCCTGCTCGAGGGCCTGCTTGGCCAAGGCGGTCGTCTCTTGCACAAGCATCGCTCGCTGCGCAGCGGTCAAGCGGGCCGGCCAGGCAGCGGCTCGGCGGAGCGCGGTGATCGCCTCTGCGGGCACGCTGAGGGCTCTGTTCGTCCGGGCGCGCTCCACGAGGGATTCGAACGTGAGCGGCTGGGCGCGCAACCGCCTGAGCGCCATGTCCAGCGCCTGTTGCGGCTGACGAAGCTGATCGCGCACCAAGCGCTCCATGGCGCGCAGCACGAACGGATGCTGTGGATGCTGCGTGAGGGTGGTCTGAAGCCAGCGCTGGGCCTGCTCCACATTGCCGGCCTCGGCGAGCAGTAGCCCCTTGAGCGCCTTGAGCGACGGAACGTTGGGGTGCTTGCGCACCTGTTCGTCGACCCAGTCAAGGCCTTCCTCAGCGGCGCCCAGTCTGCTCCAGACCGTCGCCAGTTGCGCGATGGCGGCGTCGTCAAAGCGTTCGGCAGCCAGCTGCTGCAGCAGGGAAGCTGCGTGCTCGAGCTGTTCCGAGCGCACGAGATCCTGGATGTTGAGCCAACGGATGAGGGCGGCGCCTGGATTGGCGTCTCGCAGTTTCCGCAGCGTGGAGCGGAGGCGCTGGGGATTCGGCTGCAGGCCGGCAGGGGCGGCCAGACGCATGGCGAGCGCAGCGAGGTCTTCGCGAGCAGGGGCGAGCGCCCACGCTTTGTCGAGAAAGGCGTAGGCAGCGTCGACGTCGCCCTGATCGGAGGCGGAGCGCGCCAGCGCGCCGAGCGCCTCCACACGAAGCCAGGTCGGCTGCGTGTCGTCGTCCGCCAAGGGTTCGAGGAGCCCTTGGGCCTCGTGCGGGCGGAAGGCGTCGAGGTAGGCCAAGCCCATATGCACAGCTTCGACGGCGTCGCGAGGCGGCGTGAGCCCCTGCAGGATCTGAACAGCGGCCTTCCACGAGCCGAAACGTGCCAACCTGACCGCCTTTGCGGTGAGCAGCAGGCGTGAAGAGGGCGCACTGGTCACAGCGTCGTCCAGCGCAGCGTCTGCGTCATCGTGCCTTCCCAGCGCCTCGAGCACAGCGACCAGCGTCAGGGCGGCGGAGGCGTCGTCCGTGGCAGCGGCGCGCAGTGCGTCCAGCAACGGTTGGATCGGCGCCTCGCCTGTGAGGAGGACCCTTGCCCACGCCTCGGCGCGCCACGGTGCGCGAGCCACGAGAGGGATGGCGATCTGCGCCTGCCTCTGCGGGGGGAGCGTGACGATCCTTCGCCCCAACGCCCAGAGGACAGCGTCGTTGACGGGATCCGCCTGCAGCTGCTGCACGAGAGACGC
Organism: uncultured Phycisphaeraceae bacterium; assembly: GCA_964408965.1. Lineage (GTDB taxonomy): Bacteria > Planctomycetota > Phycisphaerae > Phycisphaerales > UBA1924 > CAYPBL01. The sequence continues at coordinate 19,541 of CAYPBL010000013.1, forward strand.
GACGGCCTCCTCGCTGGTCATGATGGAGGCGAGCAGCTGTCGCGCCGCTTGCGCAGCCCGCTCGGGCGCGTCGCGGCGACGAGCGCGGGCCTGCAGGAGACGGACGAGCAGCGGTCTGAGGCTGCTGTTCTCCGCGACCATCTGCACGAGCGCCACAGCTCGGTCGTCGGAGCCGCCTTCGGTGTGCAGCGCTGCCTCCAAGGCAATGCGAGCAGCCAAGGCGCTGCGCCCCAGGGTCAGCGCGAGCCTGACCGCTTCCTGACGAGCCTCGAAGGGATCGACGCTGGGCTCGGCGGCGGCTTGGAGCGCAGCCTGCAAGGCGCCTTCCGTCTTGCCCTGCGCAGCGCGAGCGTGGGCGAGGCGCAGCCACAGGTCGCTTCTGCTGCGGGCCAACTGCGAGAGCTCGCGACCAAAGCGCGTGGGCAGACGCCAGGTGTCGGGAAGATGAACGGCTTGGAGCAACGCCTCCTCTGCAGCGCGGGCGTAGCCCAGATCCCACAGAGCCTGTCCCAAGCCCCACTGCACAATGAAGGGCAGCGCTGGATCGCGCTCGCCAAGATTGGGGGCTGCAGCAGCGGCGCTGAGGAGGATCGCTGCCTGCTGGGGATCCTGGGCTTCCTTCCGGAGCAATCCCCATCGCACAAGGCTTTCCAGATCGGCGTGGTCGCGCCGCACCGCTTGCCTGAATGCGGTCGAGGCGCCGAACCTGTCGCCCAGGAGCAGCGACGCCTCTCCCAAGGCGCGCCAGGGCGCGGCAGCGGCAGGATCCCGTTGCGCAGCCTGCCTCAGGTCGGTCATGGCCTGTTGGGGCTGGCCCGCCAGGAGCCGTGCGCGTCCTTGGATGTAGAGCCTGAGGGCCTCGGCGGTGGCGTCGGGGTCCACCTCCGCGGGCTGCAGCGGCGGAGCAACCTCCGCAAGTCGGACGGCGAAGGCGTCGATCACGCTGCGCAGCGACGTGTGCGTTGCGCTGGAATCGACGTTGCGGGTTACTGCTGCGTCGCTGGCTGAACGCATGGCCTTGATGGCCTGGACGTCGGGACGGCGCAGCTGGGCGCGTTCGAGCCTGCGGAGCTCGGGGAAGCGGTCGGCTGCAGCGTCGTGCGGCGTTGAAAGCGCGGGCGACGCTGGAGCCCGGGCGGTGTGGGAAGAGGACGAGGCGCATCCCCCCACCACCACCGCCAGCAAGGGGGCAACGAGGATGCGGAGGCAGAGGGAGGGCGAGGTCATCGGGGCGATCAGCTCACATGTGTTGCGCCGCGGCGTCACAACGCTCTGGCGGGATCTCGCACAGTGATTCTGGGCGTCCTGCTGGCGTCCGACCACGCCTGCAGGGCGCTGTGCGCAACGGGAGCGTCGGCTGCGCGAATGCGCTTTTCGAGAAACGCCCCCAGCGCCTCGGGGTCGGGTGTTCTGCTCAGGCGGCACCGCTTGCACAGGAGCGCCGCGAGGCGGTCGTCCACAGGCACGCTGTGCGCTCCCAGCCCCAGCAAGGCGACTCGAGCGGCGACGTACTGCGGGGCGCCGTCCAGCGAATCCAGCCAGGCGCGAGCCTCTCGCTTGGGAAGATCGCGGAGGCGCTCCAGGTCCACGCTGTGCTCACGGCGGAAAACGTCGTTCAGGGCTGCGCGCATCCGCATCGCCCGCTCCTGGACCAGCGGGTACCGCTTGCCCAGCGTGTCGACGATCTCGTCGATCATCGCGATGCGCAGGTCGTTGATGTCGACAAAGGTCTTCTCGAGCTTGGCCAGGCCCCGCAGGGCGTGCGTCGTCGTGGCGTTCCACAGCAGAAAGCTGAAGACGAGCCTGTGGCGCAGCGACGCGCCATCGTCGGGGGGCGCCTCGAGCTTGCGGCGCATCTTGACAACCGCCTCCACAGCCTTGAGCAGAGAATCCTTGTCGCTCTGATTCACGCTTGGCGCGCTCCTTCCGGGTTGTCGGTGGTCGAGGAAGGCGCCTCGTCTGTCTGCGAGGAAGCCCGTCGTTTCTCTTGCGCCAGCGCCTGCAGGACCGCTGCCTGGGCCTTGAGGCCTCGGTCCAGCTCGAACCGCAGCTCGGGCGTGCGGCGAAGGTCCAGCTTGTCGCTGATGGCGTGTTGAATGTGTCTGGCGGCGCTGCGCAGGCCGTGCATCGTCAGCGTCTCCTCCTCCTCGGGATACACCGAGACGCGCACCGTGGCGTGCCTGAGGTCGGCGGAGACGCGCACGTCGCAGACCGTGACCACCCCTTGAATGCGCGGATCCGCCAATCCGCGAGCCAGCGTCTCCTGCACCGCTCGTTGGATGGCGGAAGCAACGCGAAGGGGCCTTCTGGAACCGCTCATGGGGCGCCCTCCCCCTCCTCCGCCAGCGCCTCCGGGGACAGATCCGCCCAGGCCCGCTGCTCGTCCTCGGTCAGCAGCGGCGGCGCCTCGTCGCAGGCGAAGAAGGCCAAGTCCTCGCAGCGGTGGACGACCCTGCGGTGCTCGCCCAGCTCCGCGTCGCGCAGGCGGCGCAGCTTCTCGAGCGCCGCGTCCAGCAGCTGGTGCGCCCGCTGTCCGTCGCCCGCCACGACGGAGAGCCCCATCGCTGCAGCGTCCATGCGGTCGAGCAGGCCCACCTCGGCGACAGCGGCTCGGTGTTCGCGGCTCAGCCGGTCGCGCACCGAGCGGACCACGCGTCGCTTGTCCTTGAGCGAGGAGGCGCCCACGATGAGCAGCTCGAACTGGAGCACGCCGACGTACATGGTCTGGTTGTCGCCTCCGCTGGGCCCTTGCGGACGGCTCAGAGCGTCCGCTGCACTTCGACCTTCTTGTAGCACTCCAGCACGTCGCCTTCCTTGATGTCGTCGTAGCCCTCGATCTTCATGCCGCACTCCTGACCGCTGCGGACTTCCTTGACGTCGTCCTTGAAGCGCTTGAGCTGCTCGAGGACGCGGTCGTGCTCGACGACGACGCCGTCGCGGGTGACGCGGATGAGGGCGCTGCGCTGGATGACGCCGTCGGTGACGTAGCAGCCGGCCACGGCGCCGACCTTGGAGACGCGGAAGACCTTGCGGACCTCCGCGTGGCCCAGGACTTCCTCGCGGACCTCCGGCGCCAGCATCGTCGACGCAGCCTTCTTGAGGTCGTCGATGATGTCGTAGATGACGCGGTAGGTGCGGATCTCGACGTTCTTCTCCTCCGCGAGCCTGCGGGCGCTGGCGGTGGGAATGACGTTGAAGCCGATGATGATGGCGCTGGAGGCGCTGGCGAGCAGCACGTCCGAGTCGCTGACGGCGCCCACCCCCGTGTGCAGCGTGCGGATGTTCACCTCGTCGGCGTCGATCTCGTTGACGGCCTTCTCGATGGTCTCCGCGGCGCCCTGCACGTCGGCCTTGACGATGACCAGCAGCTCCTTGGACTCGGCCTCCTTCATGTCGCTGAGGATGGACTCGAGCGTGGCCTTGGGCTGGGCAAGGGCGCGCTGTCGTTCGCGTTCGCGGCGCTGCTCCGCAGCCTCCTGGGCCTTCTTGAGGGAGTCGACGATGTAGAACTTGTCGCCTGCGTCAGGGGGCTCGTCCAAGCCCGAGATCTGCACCGGGTCCGCAGGGCCTGCGGCTTTGACGCGCTCGCCGCGGTCGTTGGTGATGTCGCGGACGCGGCCAAAGGCCCTTCCTGCGACGATGAAATCGCCCACATTGAGCTGGCCTTCCTGCACGAGGACGTTGGCCACGGGGCCGCGGCCCTCGACCAGCGCAGCCTCGATGACCGTCCCGCGGGCGGGGCCGCCGAAGTCGGCCTTGAGCTCCATGAGCTGGGCCTGGTAGTCGACGGCCTCGAGCAGGTCCTGAATGCCCTGGCCCGTGGCGGCGCTGACGCGGACGACCTCGGTGTCGCCGCCCCACTCGGCGGGGTTGAGCCCGTGCTCGGCGAGCTGGCTGAGGATCCGCTGGATGTTGGCGTCGGTGGCTTCGGGCTTGTCGATCTTGTTGAGCGCCACGACGATGGGGGCGCCGGCCGCCTTGGCGTGGTTGATGGACTCGATCGTCTGCGGCATGACGCCGTCGTCGGCCGCCACGACCAGCACGACGATGTCCGTGACGTGGGCGCCGCGGGCGCGCATGGCGGTGAAAGCTTCGTGGCCGGGCGTGTCGAGGAAGACGATCTGCTTCTCTTCGTCGCCCACCTGCACGGGCACGCGGAAGGCGCTGGTGGCCTGGGTGATGCCGCCCGCCTCGCCCTCGGCGACGTTGGCGTTGCGGATGCGGTCGAGCAGCGAGGTCTTGCCGTGGTCCACATGGCCGAGCACCGCGACGACGGGGCTGCGCGGCTGCAGGTTCACAGCTTCGCGCTGTTCGAACTGCTCCTCGACGACCTCCTCGGCGGTCTTGGCCTCCTCGACCTCCAGCAGGATGTCGTACTCGAGCATGATCTCCGCGGCCTTTTCGGGGTCGATGCCGGAGTTGACGTTGGCCATCACGCCCTGCATGAAGAGCTTCTTGATGATCTCCGAGGACTTGACGCCGGTGGCGGCGGAGAGCTCCTTGATGGTGAAGGGGGCGGCGATCTTGACCGTGCCGCCCCTCTGGGCGGGCGTCTGCGGGCGCTCCGCTGCGGCGCGGCCGCTCTTCTTCATGTCGCGGCGGCGCTGCCGCAGGAACCCTCCTGCGCGCATGAGGCGTTCTTCACGCTCGATGAGGTCCTGCGAGCGCCAACGGCCGCCTCCCTGCTCTGCAGGGGCGCCAGGGCGGCCGCCTCGGCTGCGTTCATCGCCTGCGCGACGCTTGTTCCGTCTGGCGGATCTGCCGCGACCAGCGGTGTCGGGAGGCAGCGCGACCCCCCCACCTGCGCGGGGCCCCCGACTCACGGGCACGCTGGCCCCTCCCGCTGGTCTGCGGGGTCTGGGCGGGGGGATTGGATCCGGCTGCTCCACGCGAATCACTTTCGGCCCTGAGAGCTTGGCGGGCTTGGTCTTCTCCAGCTTGGGGCCAGCGGGGGCGACAGTCTTGGGTCTCTCGGGGACGTTCATCCGCACCTTCGGAGGCGCGGGAGGGCGAGGTGGAGCGGAGGGCGTCTTCGTCGAGGCGTCCTCTTCTTCCCCCCCCTGCGTGGGCGCCGCGACCGCTCCGTGGGGAGCGCCAGCGGCCTCGGCGTCTTCCTGCTCAGCTTGCGCCGCAGGGGCGAGAGGCGGAGCCTGCGTCTCGCTTCCTGCAGCTGCGGGCGACTGCTGCTGCGGGACTGCGGTCGGCGCCGCTGTGGTCGCTGCGACGGCGGCTTCCTGTGGCTGCTGCGTTGTCTGCGTCGCGGCAGGAGGCGTCTCGGTCCTTCTGGGCTGCGCCTTGGCCTTGGCCTTGGCTTTCCGAGGCGTGGCGCGCACCTTTTCGATGTCCACGTGCTCTGCGGTTTCGACGGCGGTGGCGACGCCGCCTGCTGGGGCGTCGAACCACTCGCGGATCGTCGCCTCCAAACCTGCAGAGACGCTGGACATGTGGCCCTTGACGCCGGGGACGCCCTCGGCCTTGCACTTTTCGACAATGGCTTTGGACTTGACGCCCAGTTCCTTGGCTATTTCAAAGATGCGCTTGGCCAATGGTTCCTCCGAAGGACTGCGTGTTCTCTCTCCTGGCGACCTCTGCGCGACGCGGCGCAGGAGGCTCGCCCGCTGTGCGGGGGATGTCGCGTCAGCGCTCCTCCACCTCCGACGATTGCTCGCTGGCTGTCTCGATCTCCGGTTCGACGACGCCTTCCGTCAGGCTTTCGGGATGCACACCCTTGCGGAGCACGTCGTGGACCGCTTCATCGGTCACGGCTTCGCCCTCCTCCTCGTCGGCGTCGCTGTCGACGGGCGCGGAGGCGGCGTCCTCGGGGTCGTACCCCGGCTCGGGCTCGCCCGGCGGGATCGGATCCTCAGCAGCGTCCGTGGAAGGCGGAGGCCAGTGTGAAACCGCTTCGCCCCCGCTGAGCTCCGCTTCGGGATTCTGGGACTCGTCGCTGGCAAGGCGTTCGAACACTTCGGGAGGGGTGTCGACCATTGGAGGCGCCGTCGCATCCTGGCTGTCCACGTCGTCGCCTCGCAGCAGGCGCTCCGTGATGGCCTGCTCTTCGGCGCGTTTGCGCTCGGCCTCCTCCTTTTCGCGTTGCTGCTGCTCCGCGACCTCCTTGGCGCGCTCGCTGGCGGCTGCGACCATCGCCTGAGCGACGGCCATGTCGCACTGCAGCTCCTGGGCGAGAACCTCGGCGCCGATCTCCTCGACGTCGAAGACGCTGACGGCGCCCATGGCGGCGAGACGGTCGAGCATCTCCTCGGTCACCCCCTCGAGGGGCTCGAGCGTCTCGGCCATGATCTCCAGGCCCTTGTTGAACTCTGCGGGTGTGAGGATGTCGATGTCCCACCCCGTCAGCTTCGCAGCCAGACGGACGTTCTGGCCTCGCTTGCCGATGGCCAACGACAGCTGGTCCTCAGGCACGACCACCGTTGCGCGGCCCAGCTCGAAACAGAGCGAGACTTCGTTGACCATGGCGGGCTTGAGGGCGTTCTGGATGAGCACCTGGCTTGAGTCGTTCCAGCGGACGATGTCGATCTTCTCACCGTTGAGCTCGTCGACGATGTTGCGGATGCGCGATCCCCGCACGCCGACACAGGCGCCGACCGCGTCCACCTTGGAGTCGATCGAGGCCACAGCGACCTTGGAACGGTGGCCCGGCTCACGGGCGATGGCCTTGATCTCGATGACTCTCTCGGCGACTTCGGGCACCTCCACTTCGAAGAGCTTGCGGATGAAGTCGGGGCTCGACCTGCTCAGGACGATCTTGACCTGGCTTCCGGTGTCGCGCACGTCGAGGATGAGGCAGCGGACGCGGTCTCCCGGCTGGAACTGCTCGCCCGGGATCTGCTCCGAACGGGGCATGAAGCCCTCGGCCCGGTCGATCTGGACGACGACGGCGCCTCCTTCGTAGCGCTGGGCGGTTCCCGTGACGATCTCGCCGACGCGTTTGGAGAACTCTTCGTAGATGCTGGATCGCTCGTCCTCGCGGAACTTCTGGATCATGACCTGCTTGAAGGTCTGGGCGGCGATCCTGCCGAGCTCCTCGGGCGACAGCTCCAGCGGCTGGCCGTGCCTGTAGAGGCGGATTTCGCCTGTGAGGCGGTCGACCTCGCATTGAAACTCCGAAGCGTCGAGGGTGTTGTAGTGCTTGCGCGCAGCGGCGACCATCGCGGCTTCGAGGTCCTCGATGAGCGCTTCCCGCTCGACGTTGCGGTCGCGGGCGATGGAGTCGAGGATGCGCATCATTTCCTGCGTGTTCATGCGTCGTGCGCGTCGGTGTCGACGCCTCCTTGGCGGCTTGGCTGCTGAGGGCGCAGCCTTGCACTCCAAAAACACCAAGACCACGGTCGCCTTACGGGACGCCCGTGGTCTGCGCGGCGGCGGGAGGCAGGCAGCCTGTCGCGCTGCGTCAGGTCATGCCAACGCTCCTGAGCCGAAGCGCAGAACCCGCCTGCGGGCTGTTGTACGCAGCCTGCGCAGGCCTGGCGCCAGTCGGGATTCAGCGCCCATCGCTGGTTCCACAAACCATACGAACGCATCCTTCCCGCCCACGGCGGTCTGGGAGGTCCCGAAAAACGACTGCCTCATGGTAGCCTGCCTGCGCAGCGGAGGTCAACGGCTGGTCCGCGGGCGGGTTCAGACCCGATCGTGAGGTCCGACCGGCCTGACGACGCGGATGGCCCGCGCCCCGCGGTGCTGGCCCATGTGGCAGAGGAACTTCTTCTTCCCCCGCACGCACAGAACGACAGGCTCGTTGGCTGGCTTGTCCGTGGTGATCAGATCGCCCGGCGCAAGGCCCATGAGGTCGCGGAGGGTGATGGTGGTTTCGGCGAGTCTCGCCTCGACCTCGACGACGGCTCGGTCCAGCTGCTCCTCGATGGCGCCCGCGTAGGGCCTGCCCTCTCGGCGACGGCCCATGGCGAACCACGACTGGGCGTCCAGCTGATCGACCATGGGCTCGATCACCTTGTAGGGGATGCACAGGTTGACGGTGCCTGCGCGGTTGGCCAGCTTGATCTCGAAACCCACGACGACGACGACCTCGTTGGGAGCGACGAGCTGCACGATCTGCGGATTGGCCTCCATCGAGGCGAGTCTGAGTTGAAAATCCGTCACGCTCGACCAGGCTTCGCGCAGCGCGCCGATGGCGCGCTCGATGATCTTCTGCACAAGGCGTTCTTCTATGACGGTCATGGGCCGGGGCGGGATGAAGAGTTTCTCGTTGGTCCCGCCCATGAGCCTGTCGACGATGGGGTACATGATGAGGGGGCTGATCTCCAGGCAGATCTGTCCTTCGAAGGTCTCTCCTTCGAGCACGCTGTAGGAAGTGGGGTTGGGCAGGCCCGCGACGAACTCGCCGTAGGTCATCTGCTCGCAGTTGGCGACCTTGACCTCCACGATGAGCCGCAGAAAGCTCGACAGCGAGGCGCCGAAGTGCCTGGCGAAGTTCTCGTGCAGCGTCTGCAGGGCCCGCATGTGGTCCTTGCTGACGCGCTCGGGACGGCGGAAGTCGTAGGGCCTGATCTCCGCGTTCTCGAGGTCGATCTTGCGGCGCTTGCTGAAGATGCGCACGGAGGCGTCGTCGGTCTCGACGTCGCCGCTTTCGACCGCGCTGAGCAGGGCGTCGATGTCGGACTGGTCGAGCAGTTCAGCCATGGCGTCTGCAGAGGGGAAACGGCGGGGCGCAGACACGCCCGGAAGCCGCCTCTGCAGAGGCATGCATCGGATCGGCTCGCCTGCGGGCTTGAAGGGGGCGTCGTGGACGGATATGGGGCCGCCAAGGAATAAGCGGGAGGCGTTGTCGGCTCCTACAGATTGACGCGCCATGGGTGGAGTCAGGTTGCTGGCGTTGGAGGCTTGTGCAGTGACAAAGGGACGCGCCGGTGTGCGGTTGTGGACGATGGTTGGCCTGCTGGGCTTGCTCGGTGTCGCTGCGGCGGCGCAGGGACAGATCACGCCGCTGGGGCGGGGCAAGGGCAAGGCTGCCGCTGTGGCGACGGCGCCCGCGGAGCGGGTGCACGTCTCCGTGGCGGTGAACAAGCCTCAGGCCAGGCCCGGGGATCAGCTGGCGCTGGCGGTTGTGCTCGACTTCGCCCCCGGCTGGCACGCGTGGACGAACCCACCCATCGTGCCCGACTACCTGGGGGGCGACTTCCAGGCGATCCCCACGCAGATCGACGTCGAGAAGACGCCAGGCGTCGAGCGGATCGGACCGGTCCAGTGGCCCGAGCCGCACGAGGTCCCGTTTCTGGGCGGTGTGCTTCGGGCGCTGAGCGGCCGCTCCGTGGCCTATGTCCCCCTCATGCTCTCGCAGGACGCTGCGCCCGGGACGCTGACCATTCCGGTGACGGTCCGCTACCAGGCCTGCGACGACAAGCAATGTCTGGCGCCGACGACGCACACGCTGCAGGCGACGATCGAGCTGCTGCCTCAAGGGACGCCCATCGAGCAGCGGGGCGACGCTGACCTCTTCGCTGGTTTCGACGTGACGGTGTTTCAGAAGATGCTCAGCGGCGAACTTCGCGAAGACCGCCCGCCCGTGCGGTTCAACGCGTTTGGGCTGGCTTTCGAGATCGACCCGGACGGGGTGGGATTCGTGTTGCTGTTGCTGGTGGCGGCGCTGGGCGGGGCGCTGCTGAATCTGACGCCCTGCGTGCTGCCCGTGATTCCGATCAAGGTCATGGGGCTTGCTCGATCTGCGGGCGATCCCCGTCGCACACTGCTGCTGGGGGCGGTGATGGCGCTGGGCGTCGTGGCGTTCTGGATGGCGATCGGCGCCGCCATCGCCTTCGTTGCGGGGTTCGACGCGATCAACGCGCTGTTTCAGCGTCCGTGGTTCACCATCGTGGTGGGGGTGGTGATCGCAGCGATGGGGCTGGGGATGCTGGGGCTCTTCACGGTGCAGCTGCCTCGCGCCGTGTACATGTTCAATCCCAGCCACGAGACCGTGCCTGGCTCGTTCCTGTTCGGGGTGATGACGGCGGTGCTGGCGACGCCCTGCACGGCGCCTTTCATGGGATCTGCTGCAGCGTGGGCGACGACGCAGCAGCCGACGACGACGCTGGCGACGTTCGCGGCGATCGGCCTGGGCATGGCGCTGCCCTACTTCATCCTCTCCGCGAGCCCGCGACTGGTCGACCGCATTCCCAAGGCGGGTCCTGCAGGGGAGCTGGTGAAGCAGACGATGGGCCTGCTCATGTTCGCCGTGGCGGCGTTCTTCGTGGGAGTGGGGCTGTCCGCGAAGCTGGCTGCGCCTCCCGCTCCGCCGAGCAGAGCGTACTGGTGGGTGACAGCGGTGTTCGTCGTGGCGGCGTTCGCGTGGCTGGCCTTCCGCACGTGGCGGTTGACGAACAGACGAGGTCTTCGACTGGCGACGACGGCGATGGCTGTGGCGGCGCTGGCGGGGGCGCCGTGGGCTGCGGCGACGTTGACCGACCGCGGCCCCATCGACTGGGTCTACTACACGCCTGAGCGGTTCCAGGAAGCGCTGCAGCGAGGCGACGTGGTCGTGATGGACTTCACCGCTGAGTGGTGTCTGAACTGCAAGGCGTTGGAGACAGCGGTGCTGCACCACCCGAAGGTCGTCGAGACGCTCCGCCGCAAGGGCGTCACCCCCATCAGGGTGGACATCACCGCTGGGGATCCAGCGTCGACGACCATGCTCCGGTCGCTGGGGAGCACGACGATTCCGCTGCTGGCTGTCTTCGGGCCCGGCGCCGCGGAGCCCATTTTGTACGACTCGTACACCGTGGAGATGGTGCTGCAGGCTGTTGCGCAGGCGGCGGGCGAGTCGCAGACAGCGGCGGTCCCCGCTGTGGGAGCGGCGGGTGCGCGAAGCTGATCCGCGCCGTTGACGCAGGCAGGCGGAGGAGCTAGATTTCCGCCCTCCGAGCCCGACGCGCTCGTGTCGCGGGTGTAGCTCAGTGGTAGAGCGTCACGTTGCCAACGTGAATGTCGAGGGTTCGAATCCCTTCACCCGCTTTTCGCTGTTCGCGGCTGTTCCCCAGCGGAGCTGAGAGGACGGGCTGCGCTTCGCGGCGGCCCAGCGAGCGCGACTGCTTACGGCCCCAGCGCTGCCCGCTGTGGGACGTCTCGCCGGTGCGACGCTGACACAGACGGCGCTGTCGGCCAGCGGAAGCAGGTGTGCGCCCCGCAGACGCAGGGCGCCAAGGCAGCGGCTTGGAAACGGCGCGTCACGGGTGAAAACCCCGTCAACACAATCTTTTTTCCGCCTGCGGTCGTCCGCCTCGCTGAGGACGCTTGACCAAGGGGCGCGACTCCGATAGTGTGCATCTCCTTCTTACCCCCCCCACACGGACCTGTCAGCTTTGCTGGCGGGTCCGCTTTTTTTCGCGTTGTGTCGCAGCGCCGTTCCACACGGCGCTCGCTTGACGGCGCGCAGGCGCTGCGGCTTTCGGGCACAATGCGTTCATGGGCGCACAACAGGACGATCGTCTTGGGGATCTCAGCGTCGCGGCTCTGACGGAGGCGATCGCTGCGCGGACGCCTACGCCGGGCGGCGGCGTGGCGGCGGCGGTGGCAGCGGCGCACGGCGCGGCGCTGCTGAGCATGGTGAGCGGCTTCTCGGTATCGGCGGCGGCGCAGGCGGACTCCGCTGTCCAAGAAGCGCTGCTGGCGCACGCCCGCCGCGGCGCGCACGAGTTCCTGGCTGTCGCAGAGGCGGACGCGCAGGCCTATGCAGCGGTGTCGGCGGCGCTGGCGCGCCGCAAGGATGATCCACAGCGCGCCGCGGCGATCGCTGCTGCGTGTCGTCGCGCCTGCGAGCCTCCCGCGCAACTGGCGGAACACGCCAGCGAACTGCTGGTGGCGGCGGCGAACTTCGCTCCGTTTGTCAACCGCAATCTGGCGTGCGATCTGGCGATCGCTGCGGACCTGCTGCTGGCGGCGTGCAGAGCGGGGGAGCTGCTGGTGCGGGTGAACGCGCAGATCGCGGGCGAAGCAGCGGCGCCTGCACTGCGTCAGGCAGCGGACAACCTCACCTGCGCCCAGGAGGCGCACACGGCGATTCTGGGCACGCTGCAGCTGCGGGAGTGAACGTGAAGCAGGTTCAGCGGCCCGCAGCGGCGGCGCGGCTCAGCCCGTCGCGTTGTCCCGCTTTGCAGCGGCTTCGTACTTCTGCAGCCGTTGCTGCATGTCCTTGACAAGGCCTGGGGGATATGCGCCCGGCTGCGCCGTCGCCAGCTCGACGGCGCGGCGCTGCAGCTCCACCGCCTTGTCCGTTTCGTGTCGTGCGAAATGCACCGCTGCGAGCGTGTCCAGATAGGAGGCGTTGCTGCCCTGTGCGAGTTCGTTGGCGCGCTGGGCTGCGGTCAGCGCCAGGTCGAGGTCGGGATTGTCGCCCGCGGCGGGCGAGAGCTCATCGACCAGGAACCAGGCGAGGGAGTCGAGGGCGTCGGCCTGGTCCTTGATGGCGCCCTTGACGATCTTCCAGCCATAGGAATAGGCCTCTTCGCGGCGCTTGAGCTGGCTCAACAGAATCTGGAACTTGCTGACGGCGTAAGAGCCAAACTGCTGCGGATCGAGCTCGACGGCCTGATCAATGAGCGCCAGGGCGCCGTCCCAGTCGTTCTGCGACGCCCGTTGATTGGCCTCGTCGATGAGCTTCTGTCCTTTTGCCTGCCGCTGGCTGCGGGCGGCCTCGGCGTCGATGTCGTATTCGCCCTTGACGATGCTCTGGAGGACCTGCTCGAGCCCCGCCTGCGGGTGCCCGTGCCACGCGAGTCTGCCGTGACGGTCGACGATCATCGTCTCGGGTATGCCGAAGAGCCCCTGCGACTCCATCCACTGGGCGGCGACTTGATTGTCGATGTCCTGGGCAACTGTGAAGTTCATGGGTGGATCGCCCCGCTTGAGGAACTCGCTGGGGGAGATCGCGCCGGGGGCCTGATCCTGCCAGATCGCCACGCCTATGACCGTCACATCGTCCTTGTACTGCTCGGCCAGCTCGTTGAGATGGGGCATGTTGGCGATGCAGGGGCCGCACCAGGTGGCCCAGAAGTCGAGGACGTAGATCCTTCCCGGCTTGAACTCGGGAACAGGCTCGCCCTTGAGCCAGGTCACCTTGCTGTCCAAGGCGGGCGCCTTGAGGCCTATGGCAAGAGGGGGCGACTGCTGGACAGGCTGCGCAAGCGCGACGGCGCCTGTGAGGAGCAATGCGGCGTTGATGAGCATGGCGTGGGTCCTTTCCGGCTGGGACGGCCGCGTGCGTTGACGATCCTTCTCAGGCAAACGCGCCGCGGTGTCGGGCTATTCCTGCTCGTGTCCCGCGCGCAGCGGGGCACGCATGCCAAGACGCCGATGACGCTGGCCTCGGCGAGGGACGACAGGAGATAGGATAGGGGTGCGATGCGCGACAGGACCGGCGCCAGGCTGCTGGCGGGAGCGACGCTCAGCGCGCTGCTGCACGCTGCGGCGCTGTCGTTGGCGGGGCTGGCGCCTGTGGAGCGGTTGTCGCCTGCGAAGTCTCCCCGGAAGGAGCGGAGTCCGAAGGTGCTGCTGGGGGAGCCGACCTCCCGCAGGGTGAGCGTGAACTGGCTTGGGTTTGCGCAGCCCCGTCCGCACGAAGCGACGGTGGAGGCGCCTGTGGATCAGCCTGCGTTGTCGCCCGTGGCGTCGCCCGCGCCGCCTGCTCGTGCGCCGCAGGTGTCGGCGATGACGGAGCCTGTGGTGAAGGCGCCGCCCTCGGCGCAGCGGTCTTCGGCGGTCCCGGCAAAGCGGACGAAAGCAGCGGTCCCTGCGGAGGCTACTTTGCGTTCTGCGACGCCGTTGCAGGCGAGACCCGCTGCGCCTCCCGTCTCGACGCTGCCTCCGGCGCATGCTCCTCCTCCCGAGCCCTCGTCCGCTGCTGCGCCTCCGCAGCGTCTGCTGAGGGCGGGAGGCGAACCTGCGCTGCGTTCGCCTCGGGAGTCTGACGCGTTCTCCCGGCGAGCTGCGATCGTGGCGAGGCTGGGGAGGCCCGTCGTGGCGGAGGGGGTGTCGATCACCACGGTCCGCCCCCGCTTCTCGCTGTACACGAGGCTCGTGGCCAATCCCCGCAATCCTCTTGTGGAAGTGCAATTCGACAGGCGGGGCGTCGTGCGGCATGCGCGCATCGTCGAAAGCAGCGGCCGCGTCGATGTCGACGATCCGGTGCTCGACGCTGTCTACCGGTGGAAGGCGAAGGGAAAGGCGATCGAGGCCCTGGCGTCGAACGAAGGCGGGAACGCGCTGTTGACGCTGCGGTTCCGAATAGCGCTGCGCTAGAGAAGTGTTTGGGAAAGGCTGCGGCCCGCGGCGGCGCTCCCCTATTCGGTAGATATTCGGCCCTTATCCGATTGGATATTGATTTTTCGTCGGGTCGGATTGGACATGGCCCGATCTCATGTGTATTGTCCGCACTCTCTCGGGCGATGGGCCCTTCGGCGCTGCTCGCCGAGTTCACACCATGAGACTGTGTCGCTGAGACTGTGTCGCATGGTTCGGCCCGTCACGGAGCATGACGTGCGAACTGGACGGGATGAGCGTGGCGCTCTCCGTTCGGATTCGCCCAACCATCAACCGGCGGCGATGGCCGCTTCAGGAGGTTTCTTGATGAGCGTCAAAGTCAGCAAACGTGTCGAGCATGCGATCAAGGCGACGTCGTATCTCGCCAAGCACTACAGCCCGGACACGTACGTCCGCGCGACCGAGATCGCCAAGGCTGAGCGCCTTCCCTCGAAGTTCCTGGAGACGATCCTTCCGAACCTCAAGGAGGCGAATGTGGTGACGTCGCGTGTGGGGATCGGGGGAGGGTATCGCCTGGCCAAGCCCCCGGAGAAGACGTATGTCCGCGACATCGTGGGCGAGGTGGAGCGGTGGCCCAAGAAGCGCGGCGCCAAGACGGCGGGGGACCAAGCCTTCGAGCGCGTGGTGGGAACGATTCAAGCGGGCGTGAGCAAGGGCATCGGCAACATGACGCTGGCGCAGCTGGCGGGGGTGCGCGGAGGCGCCAGCGGCGGCTCCAGCCGAGGCGGCGGCCGCAAGAGCGGATCGCGTCGCGGCGCCCGCGGGCGCAGACGCCGCTGACACGAACGATCGTCCCCACGTCGACGCTGGAACACCGTTTTTCTCCCACCAGGCGGCCTCCCGGCCGCTTGTTTTTTGTGCGCCTGCGACAAGGCGCGGGCCACAACCGTCGATACGATGCTGCGGATGAACGCGCGGGGCCTTCTTGTGGCTGGGTGGTGTGCTCTGGCGGTGTGGTCGCCTGGCGTGGCGGCTGCGCAGCTGACGGCTGCGTCCTCCTCGCTGCAGCCGTTGGACCAGTTCTTCGAGGACGCGGACCCGTTGGCGTCGAGTCTGCGGCTGCGCTTCGTGGACCCCAGGCAGCCTGTGGGCTTTCAGCAGCTCTACCAGGGGCCTGGCGATCTGCTCATGCGGGTGAACGGTGCGGTGACGGCGCTCTTTCCGCGGTCGGTGTACGCGGTGGGGCCACGCGGCGTCCTGCCGTTGATCCCGCCTGGGACGGTGTTCCACATCGGCGCCGACCCTGCGTCGCTGCGGCGGCAGAGGCCGACCGCCACGACGAGACCCAGCCCTGCGCTCGTGCGAGGGCTGATCGCGCCCGCGCGGGCGCAGGACGTCGCTGCAGGCGAGACCGACCGCAGCGCAGCTCCGCATCGGCGCGCCTGGCCCCGCAGGGTGACCGTCTGGAGCGACGAGCGCTACAGGCAGCGGAGGCTGCGAACGCTGCTGCGGGAGGCGCTGGAGCTGGATTCCACAGCGTCGCTGCAGCGGCGGCACTGATGCTCAGCGTCGAGGATTCAAGCGTCGCGCTGTCGCTCGCTGATACACTGGCTGGCGATGGCGACGGAGCGCATCATCACCGCAGCGGCGGCGTCCCCGGAAGAAGAGGCCTGGTCGTGGTCGCTCAGACCCCAGCGGCTGGACGAGTTCGTCGGCCAGCCTGAGCTGATCGAACGGCTGCGGATCGCCATCGAGGCGGCCAGGCAGCGGGGCGAGCCTTTGGAGCACCTGCTGCTGCACGGCCCGCCCGGGCTGGGCAAGACGACGCTGGCGCATGTGGTGGCGCAGGAGATGGGCGCCCGGGCGCACGTCACCAGCGGCCCGGCCCTGACCCGCGGGGCCGACCTCGTCGGGGCGCTGACGAAGCTTGAACCCTGCGACGTGCTCTTCATCGACGAGATCCATCGGCTGCCCCCTGCGGTGGAGGAGTTCATCTACCCCGCGATGGAGGACCAGCGGATCGACCTGACGGTGGACGCGGGCCTGCACGCTCGGAACGTGTCGATCTCGCTCAAACCCTTCACGCTCATCGGGGCGACGACGCGGGCGGGGCTGCTTTCGCCTGCGCTGCGGAGCAGGTTCGGCGTGACGCACCACTTGCGGTTCTACGACGAAGAGGACCTGCTGCGGATTCTCCGCAGAAGCGCAGGGTTGCTCGGCGTTGAAGCGGAGGACGAGGCGCTGTCGCGCGTCGCCCGTCGCAGCAGGGGAACGCCCCGCGTGGCCAACCGCCTACTCCGCCGCGTGCGCGACTACGCGCAGGTGCGGGCGGGAGGCGCTGTGACGCTGCGCTGCGTCGAGGAAGCGCTGGCCCTGGAGGGCGTGGACGAGCTGGGCCTCGACGAGCTGGACCGCGCCTACCTGCGCACGCTGGCCGTCACCTACGAGGGCGGCCCTGCGGGGCTCGAGGCCATCGCGGCGTCCATGCACGAGGACGCGGGCACGCTCGAGGCGGTCGTCGAGCCTTTCCTCCTGCAGCTGGGTTTCCTGGCCCGCACCCGCCGCGGCAGAGCCCTCACCCCAGCGGCAGCGGAGACCCTTGGCTTGCAAATCGACGCGATCCGCGTCGCCTCGGAGCGCACAGACGCACTGCCTGACTTGTTCGAGGGCGCCTGCTGAAAGGCTGTCTACGCACGCTGGACCGCCTCCGCTATCGCCTGCGCAAGCGCCGGCGCCTGCTGCTCATCCAGCGGCGCAGGGCGCCAGACGATCCCAAGGCCCGAGCCGTCGTCGTGTTTGGGGATGATGTGGAAGTGCACGTGGAAGACGGCCTGGTGGGCGCCGGCGCCGTTGTTCTGCAGCACGTTGTAGGCCGTGGCGCCCGTCGCCTGCTTGACGGCTCTGCACAGGCGGGGAAGCACCCGCCCAAGCGCCGCAGCGGACTCCTCCGAGAGCGCGTCGAGCGTCTCGGCCGGCTCCTTGGGGATCAGCAGCGTGTGACCCCTGGAGAGCGGGTTGACGTCCAGAAAGGCCAGGGTGCGCTCGTCCTCGTGGACCTTGAAGCAGGGGATCTCGCCCCGGATGATTCTGCTGAAGACCGTCTCCGCCATCGCATGCTCGCTTGGCTGTTCGTCAGGGCTGTCGTCAGGAATGTTCCACGCAGAACATGTCGCGCTTGGTGCGCGCAGCTGTGGTCGACGCCGCTCAGGCCCGGGCGTACTCCCGCTGGTAATGGGCCGGCAGGGGTCTTCCCAGCTCCTCCCAGCGTCGGGCCACGGCCTCGGCCTTGCCGGCGCTTCCGAGCATGTGGAGCTTGCGGACGACCAGCTCGCGGATGAGGTCGCGCGCCGGGCCGAGGTACTTGCGCGGGTCGAACTCGCTGGGCTGTTCCGCGAAGACCCTGCGGATGGCCGCCGTCATCGCCAGCCGCAGGTCGGTGTCGATGTTGACCTTGCACACGCCGTACTCGCGCACCGCCCGGGCGATCTGCTCCTCGGGCACGCCCATGGCGCCCGGCAGCGAGCCGCCATGGCGGTTGATCGTCTCCACCAGCTCCTGCGGCACGCTCGAGGAGCCGTGCATCACCAGCGGCAGGCCAGGGCACGTCTCCATGATCTTCTCGATGCGGTCGAAGGCCAGCTTGGGCTCGTGCTTGAACTTGTACGCTCCGTGACTGGTGCCGATGGCCACGGCCAGCGAGTCGACGCCCGTGCGCTCGACGAACTCGCGGGCCTGCTCGGGGTCGGTGAGGAACTGTTCGATGTTCTTCTGGTATTCTTCCGCGTCCAGCCCGACGACGTCCTCCTCGATGCCGCCGAGCATGCCCAGCTCGCCCTCGACGACGACCCCCGCCGCGTGCGCGACCTGCACAGCCTCCTTCGTCAGCGCCACGTTCTCCTCGAAGGGGTGGTGCGAGCCGTCGATCATGACGCTCGTATAGCCGTCCTCGACGCACTGCCTGATGAGCTCGACGGTGTCGCCGTGGTCGCAGTGGATGGCCAGCGGCACATCGGGGTATTCCTCCACGCAGGCGTCGATGATCTTGCGCAGGAAGCGGATGTTGGCGTAGGCCCGGGCGCCCTTGGAGATCTGCAGAATCACAGGGCTGCGCTCCTGGGCGCAGGCCTCGACGATGCCCTGCGTGATCTCCATGTTGTTGACGTTGAAGGCCCCGACAGCGAAGCCGCCGTCGTAGGCCAGATCGAACATGGGCCTGGTCGTCATGAGCATGGGGCGGGCTCCCGATTCCGGCGCGCCCAGGCGCAGCCGCAGCGACAGCGGGCCGACGCGACATACACTCGCGCCAAGGAGGACGCGTCATGCCCGAGGCCACAGCATACCTGCCCGAGGACGAAGCCGCCGCCCTGCTCTCCTACACCTGCAAGGGCGTGCCCAAGGAGGCCCTGCACCTGCCCGGGCCCGACTTCGTGGACCGCGTGCTCAGCGCCACCGACCGCCCCCCCGCTGTGCTGCGCTCCTACCAGCAGATCCTCGACCACGGCAGACTCGCCGGGACGGGCTACGTCTCGATCCTGCCCGTCGACCAGGGCGTCGAGCACACCGCAGGCGCCTCCTTCGCTCCCGAGCCTGCGTACTTCGACCCGGAGAACATCGTCAAGCTGGCCATCGAAGGCGGCTGCAACGCCGTGGCCAGCACCTTCGGCGTTCTGGGCGCTGTCGCCCGCAAGTACGCCCACAAGATTCCCTTCATCGTCAAGATCAACCACAACGAGCTGCTCTCGTACCCCAACAGCTACGACCAGACGCTCTTTGGCTCGGTCCGCCAGGCCTTCGAGATGGGCGCCGTCGCCGTGGGCGCGACGATCTACTGGGGCAGCCCCGAGTCCCGTCGGCAGCTGCAGGAGATCGCCGAGGCCTTCGAGGAGGCCCACGCTCTGGGCATGGTGACGATCCTCTGGTGCTATCTGCGCAACAGCGCCTTCAAGGTCGACGGCGTGGACTATCACACCTCCGCCGACGGCACGGGCCAGGCCAATCACCTTGGCGTCACCATCCAGGCCGACATCATCAAGCAGAAGGCGCCCGAGACCAACGGCCTCTTCCGCGCCCTCACGTTCGCCAAGACGCACCCGAAGGTCTACGACGAACTGACGCCGGGCGACCACCCCATCGAGATGACCCGCTACCAGGTGGTCAACTGCTACATGGGCCGGGCCGGGCTGATCAACAGCGGCGGCGCATCGGGCGGCGCAAGCGACTTCGCCGACGCCGTGCGCACGGCGATCGTGAACAAGCGGGCGGGCGGCATGGGGCTCATCTCGGGCCGCAAGGCCTTTCAGCGGCCCATGGCCGAGGGCGTCAAGCTGCTCCACGCCATCCAGGACGTGTACCTGGACCCAGCGATCACCGTGGCCTGAGCGCCCCAGATGCACGGGCCGTGAGAACGATCCGCCCGCAGGCGCAACGGCGCGCGACGGCTGCACCAGCGCCTCGGTCTTCGTCGCAGGCTCGGCCAACGATCCACCCACAGGCGCGCGACGGCGCCCTTCCTTCCCCCTGCCAGCGCTGCGCCCTACGCCTCGGGGTGCTGGCCGAGCGGAAACGACTCGAGCTCCGCCCCCAGCCCCAGCACGATGCGGTTGGCATAGCAGAAGTAGGCCACGACCTGGGCCAGATCGAGCACCGCCCGATCATCCAGCCCTTCGCTGCGCAGCTGCTCGACGTCCTCCGCCGCCACCAAGCTCGGCGTGCGGGTCAGCTTCGTCGCGTAGGCGAGCATGGCCTGCTCGCGAGGCTCAAGCAGCGGCGCCAGCGCTTCGAGGTCCTCGCCCCCCTCGCGCAGCTGGCGCACGAGCTCCTGCCGCTGGCCCTTGAGCAGCCTTTCGAGCCCTGCGCTGTGGTGCTGCAGGCAGTACGCACAGCCGTTGAGCTTGCTCACCCAGGCGCCCACGAGCTCTCGTTCGACCCTGCTCAGGGGGCTTGGCCTGTGCATCGCGGTGACGTAGAGCTCGAAGTGCGCCCGCAGCGACTGGGGCGAGAGCGAATGCACGAGCATCACCTCGTCCACCGTGCCGTCGGGATTGCCGACTCTGCGGTAGAGCTCCACCAGCTCGCCGCTGGCCTCCTGTGGCTCGACAATGCGGATGTAGGCCATGGCCGCAAGTGTGGCGCATGCAGTGCTCGCACGCAAGCTTCCGCCGTCCAACAATCCGCTGTGCCCACGCACGAGGAACAGCTCGAGCGGATCTGGCCCGTGGCCCTGGGCCTTGCTCTGCTGAACGAGGAGCGGGCCGAGCAGCTCGTCGAGGGCGCCCTTTCCCGCAAGCCCGACTTGGGCGTCGTCTCCCCCGCCCGAGCCGAGCGCCTCATCACCCTCGAATCCCGCAGCCTGCGCGCCACCCCCCACCGGCCCCGTCCGCACCGCCGCCCACCGTCCCTCCTCCACGCCTTCCTCGAACGCGCCCGAGAGTCGCACCATCGCCGTCGCCGCCCCTCCCCCAATCCCGCGCTCCACGCCCCAGCGCCAGCCTCCACGCTAGCGCAGTCCCCTTCCCTCCCTCCGCTGCTGGAACAGAGCGTGGAGACCCTCCGATCGCTTCCCCAGCAGACCCGTGAAGCCTGGATTTTCGTCAAGGCCCTCAAGCGCGACGTCCGCAGCGCAAGCCAGGCCATGGACTGCTCGGTGACCGCCCTGCAGCGGCTGCTGGCCCAGGCCAGCGACGCTTTCACCCACCGCTTCAACGAACAGGCCCCCCACGCCGCTGCAGCCTTCACAGCCGCTCTGACGCAGCAGGCGCCCCCCATCCCGCCACGCTTCTTCCACGCCCCCACCCACGCCAGGCAGCAGCGTCGACGCCGTCTCATCGCCAGAATCATCGTCGCCGCTGCGCTGGCCGCCGCCGTCGTCGCCCTGGCGCTGTGGCTTATCATCTCGCAGATCTCGACCCCATGAACCCTCCCGCGCCCTCTCCAAGCCCCAGACCCTCCCGCTGGCTGCGAGCCATCACTTCGCGGCTGCGGATCAGACAGAAGCTGATCCTGCTGCACACGATGTTCTCGATCGCCCTCGCTGCGATCCTGCTGCTGTCGATCCGCCCTGCTGTGCGGGACATCGTCGCCTCCAGCGAGGCTCGCAGAACGGAGTTGGCCGCCAGGCTTGCTCTGCTGGAAAGCCCCAGCGAGAACTCCGACGCCTTGGAGCTCCGCGATGTGGAGCTCCGCCGAGGCAGCGCCGCTGACCTGCTCCTACCCACCGCTGTGGCCCAGCAAGCTCGCGCAACGCCCGGCCAAATCGTCATGAGCCAGACCGAAGGCGGCTGGCCCTTGGCCATTGTCTGGGACCCATCCCGAAGCGAGTTCCTCGTCGTCTCCCCGCGTTCGCCCGCAGCCCGCCAAGCTGTCCTCAACCTCTACAAGCTCATCGGCCTTGCGCTGTTGGCCGTCTACGGCCTCATCGCGCTGACGATGGAGGTCTTCGTGCTGCCCCAGCACGTCTACGCCCCGATTCGCCGCCTGCAGGAGGCCGACGAAGCCGCCCGTCAGGGCCGTCGCGACGAGGAGCTCATACCCGAAGACGAAACCCCCGCTGACGAGCTTGGCCAGATCATGCGCTCGCGCAACGCTGTCATCCGCCGCTTCCGTCAACAGGAACAGGAGTTGGCCAAGGCTCTGGAGGAGCTGGAGCGCATCGCCAGCGACCTGAAGGTCAAGAACCACCTCCTCGAGCAGGCCAAGCGCAACCTGCCCGACCAGGACAGACTCGCCGCCTTGGGCATGATGTCCGCAGGCGTGGCCCACGAGCTCAACACCCCCCTGGCCGTGCTCAAAGGCGTTGCGGAGGAGCTGGCGAACTCCCCCACGACAAGCCTCCCCCCCCAGCGCGCGCAGCTGATGCTCCGCGTCGTGCGCAGGCTGGAGCGTCTGGGAACCAACCTGCTCGACTTCGCCCGCGCAGGGCCTTCCCGCGCCGACGCCGTCAACGTCGCCAGCCTGCTCGACGAAGCCTGGACCCTGGCCACCATCGACCGCAATCCCCTCCACGCCTCTCTGCGCAGCAGGATCGACCCTGCGCTGACAATCGCAGGCGACGAGGACCGCCTCGTCCACGCGCTGGTGAACCTGCTGCGCAACGCCCTGGACGCCACCGAGGGCCACGGCCTCATTGACGTCGCGGCGCACCCCACGTCCGACGGCCAGTGGATCTCCCTCACCGTCGCTGACAACGGCCCGGGTGTGGATCCCGAACTGCTCCCGCAGCTCTTCGAGCCTTTCGTGACCAGCAAGCTCGACGCCAAGGGCACAGGCCTGGGGCTCGCGGTGGTCGAGAGCGTGGTGCGGGCCCACAACGGCGTCATCGTGGCCCGGAACCGCCCCACAGGCGGCGCAGAGTTCAAGATCCTCCTTCCCGCCTTCGACGTCAACGCCGCTGCTGGGCATCCCAAGGCGCCCTGCGCCGCAGCATCATCCGCCGCTGTCGCCGACGAGAGGAAGGCCTCGTGAGCGCCCCTGCTCCGCCTCCCTTGGACATCGTCGCGCTGGACGACGATCCCGACTTCCTGGAGTACCTCGCCGACGCCCTGTCGCGCCAAGGCCACACCGTCCGCGCCTGCAGAACCCCCGAAGCCTTCTTCCACGCCTGTCAGGAGAGGCTGCCCGACATCGCGCTGCTGGACATCAAGATGGGCGCCGTCTCGGGCGAAGAAGTCCTCCAGCGCATCCGTCAGCGCTGGCCCAGATTGTGCGTCATCGTCGTCACGGGCTATCCCTCGCTGGAGACGATGCGGCGGACCTTCAAGGCGGAGGCCTTCGACTACATCGAGAAACCCTTTTCCATGGAGCACCTCAAGCAGACCCTGGCCCAGGCTGCTGAAACCCACAAGCTGGGGCGCAGCTCGCAGGACCGCCTGCGGGCGGGGCTGGGCAGACAGCTGCGCGTCGCCCGCACCGCGCGGGGCTGGACGCTCAAGGAGCTCAGCGACGCCAGCGGCGTGAGCGTCAGTCAGCTTTCCTCCATCGAGCGGGGCGCCCACCTCCCCAGCCTCGAGTCCCTGCTGGCCATCGCCGAGGCCCTGGGCGAGAACCCCAGCGATTGGCTTCGCGACTCGGGCTTCTGAACGTATCCCGCGCAGCCGCTTCCCGCTGCAGCGCCGCCTCCTGCTCCCCCTGCTGACAACTCCGCTGCCCGAGGCTATAGTGGGCGCAGCCACACGGGGAAGGCGCAGCCGCAAGGCGCGCCCTCACCGACCACATCGCCCCTCTAGCTCAACTGGCAGAGCAGCTGACTCTTAATCAGCGGGTTGAAGGTTCGAGTCCTTCGGGGGGCATTGCTGTGCGCGCAGCGTCCGACGCGCAGCCCGACGGAGCCGAGCTGCGCGAACCACTCGGACGTCTCGAGGCCGCATTCGCTGCGCGCGCCGCTAGTTGTGCCTAGGACATGGGCTTGGGACGTGGGCCTGGGTGGACTCGAACCACCGACCTCACCCTTATCAGGGGTGCGCTCTAACCAGCTGAGCTACAGGCCCCAAGCAGCGTGCAGCCTAGCCAGGCTGCGCCCCAGCGTCAACGGCCGCTGCTGCGGCGCAGCCCGCGCGGCGCCGTCGCTGCGTCCAGCAACACGAAGGCCCTCCTGCCTTTGAAGACGCGGTACAGCCACCACAGCGAAGGCAGGAGCACGACCGCTCCGCTTGCCAGCGCAGCCAGCAACAACGCCTGTGTCCGCCCAGGCGCCGCTGCCTCCTGAATGCGGACGTCGGGAACCACCAGATAGGGCCACTGCCCCGCAGCGTAGCCGCCGAGGATGCACACCGTCTGGACCGCCGCCAACGTCCGCGCCAGCGCATACCGCCTGCGCCACAGCGCCGCCAAGGCTCCGACCGCCGCTGCGCCCGTGGCGATCTGCAACGGCCACGTCCACCACGACGACGCCAACCGCTGATACACCAGCGGCGCGCCACCCCTTGCCAGCAGCCACGTCGCGCCCGCCGCCGCTCCCACCGCGACCCCCGCCAGCAACGCCCGCCGACGAAACGCCTCGCGCGTCCGGTCGTCCTCCGCCTCCACGCACAGATACACCGCAGCCAGGTAGGCGAACACCGCCAGCGCAAAGCCCCCCACCGCCCATGGAAATGGCTTCAACCAAGGCTCGAAATACCCGCTGACATACCGTCCCGCCTGATCGAACCGGATACGTCCCGAGGCGATGGTTCCCAACGTCACGCCCAGCAGCACAGGCGTCAGCACGCTGGCCGCAGCGAACACGCGCCGCCACCGGGACGCGGACACGCCCTGCGGCGCATAGGCGCTGAACACGAACGCCGAGCCCCGAAACACCATCCCCACAAGCATCAGCAGCAACGGCACATGCAACGCCACGCCTACGGCGGCAAAGGCTCGAGGGAATCCAGTAAACATGCAGACGATCACCACAATCATCCACACGTGGTTGGCTTCCCAGACAGGGCCGATCGCGCTGCGGAGCAGCTCCCGCTGCGCAGCGGCGCCGGGTCCCCTGGCGAAATACTCCCAGACGCCCGCCCCAAAGTCGGCCCCCGCCAGCAAGGCGTAGATCGTCAACGCAACGAAGATCACGCCCGCCGTCACATCCGCCAGCTCAAGCGACGCCATCGTCCGCCTCCGCCGCTGTCGTGGCCGCCCGCACGTGCAGCGTCATCACCCTCGCCACCACCACTCCCAACGCTGTGTACAACGCTGTGAACACCAGGAACGGCCCCACCAGGCCGGGCATGGGCGTCAACGCCTCCGACGTGCGCATCACGCCATGGATGATCCAAGGCTGCCTCCCCACCTCGGTCACCACCCATCCGAACTCGATGGCCGCGAACCCCAACGGCGCGCACACCACCACCGCCCGCAACAGCCAGCGCCCTGTCGGCGTTCCGCGCCGCCGCCACGCCGCCGCTGCGAACCAGATCGCCACCAGCGCCATGAGCGTCCCGCACCCGACCATCAGCTGAAACGCCACATGCGTCACCGCCACCGGCGGCCACTGATCCCGCGGAAACGCCAGCAACCCCTTCACCTCCGCGTTGAAGTCGCCATAGGCGAGGAAACTGAGCATGCCGGGCGCCTCCAGGGCCCACCGCGTCGCGCCCGCACGCTCGTCCGGCACGCCTCCGATCCGCAACGGCGCCCGTCGCTCCGTCTGGAACTGCCCCTCCATCGCCGCCAGTTTGACAGGCTGATTGCGCGCGACGACCTTCGCCGCCCAGTCGCCCGTCAATGGCTGCACGAGCGCAGCGGGAATCGCCATCACCATCGCCAGCGCCAGCGCCCTGCGATGGAACGCGTGCCCCGGTCGGCGAAGCAGCGCCAGCGCATGCACGCCTGCGACGCCGAAGGCCGTCGCCATGTACGCCGCCACGAGCATGTGCGCCACCTGCGGAGCCCACCCCGGATTGAACATGGCAGCGACAGGATCGATGTCGGTGAACGTCCCTGTTTCCGGGTGGTATGTGAACCCCGCCGGGGTGTTCATCCAAGCGTTGGCGGTGATGACGAAGAAGGCCGACGCCGCCCCCGACGCCGCCACCACCACGCCGCACAGCAAATGCGCGCGAGGCGAAAGCTTCTCCCACCCGTACAGATACAACCCGAGAAAGATCGCCTCCGTAAAGAACGCGAACCCTTCGAGGCTGAACGGAAACCCGATCACCGCCCCCGCATGCTCCATGAAGCCGGGCCACAGCAGACCAAGCTCGAAGGAGAGCGCCGTTCCCGACACCGCCCCGACAGCGAAAAAGATCGCCGTCCCCTTGGCCCATTGCCTGGTCAACTGCTCCCAGATCCGATCCCCCGTCCGCCGCCACTGCAGCTCGCTCATCGTCATCAGCACAGGCATCGCTATGCCTATGGCGGCGAATATGATGTGAAATCCAAGGCTGAACGCCATCTGCAGTCTGGCGTAGAGCAGATCCGTCATCGCCTCGACGCTCCCGCGGGCCTCGCCGTCAGCAGGCCCTTGGGGAATATCGTCCAAAGCGCCTCAACGAATGGAAAGTCTTCGCGGGAAGTAGTCCAGCCGCATGGCCCGCTTGGCAAGCCACAGCGTCTCTTCCGCCAGCTCGTTGGCCCGGGCGGTTCCTTCCCGCATGATCTCAATGATTCTGCGCTCGCCCGCCTGGCCCTCGTAGGCCTTGCGGCGCTTGCGCATCGGCTCGAGCAGCTGGTTGACGGCCTCGGCCACTTCCTGCTTGATGTGCCCGTCGCCGATGTTGTCGCCCCTGCTGTAGCGGTCCTCCAGCTCGCGGACGCGCTCGGGGTCGCGGATGAAGGCGCGCACATACTGAAAGAGGGCGTTGTTCGTGTCGCCCGGCTCGGTCATCGACTGTCTTCCCGTGTAGATCTGCGCGACCTTCTTTCTGACCTCCTTGGGGCTGTCGGAGAGGAAGATGGCGTTGCCCAGCGATTTGCTCATCTTCTGTCTGCCGTCGACGCCGACGAGTCTGCCCACGCGCCCCACCAGGGCGCGGGGGACGGGGAAGACGCCCCCCGCCCGCTCGTGCTCCTCGTCGGGCGTCTGGGGGTCGACGCCGCAGTAGACCTGGTTGAACCTGCGGGCGACCTCGCGGCACATCTCGATGTGCGCCACCTGGTCCTCGCCGACGGGGACGTACGCAGGGCGGAAGGCCAGGATGTCCGCGCACTGCCCGACGGCGTACATGGGGAAGCCGAAGCTGTGCTTCTCGCCGAGCCCCTTGGCCTCGAGCTCGGTCTTGAGTGTGGGGTTGCGCATCACACGGTTGAAGGGCAGCAGCATGGCGAAGAACCAGGTCAGCTCCGCGATGGCCGGGACCTCCGTCTGCAGCACGATGGTGGAGCGCTCGGGGTCGATCCCCGCCGCGAGCCAGTCGCGGACGATCTCGATCGTGTCCTGCCTGATCTCCCCAGGCTGCTCGGCCCGGGTGGTGAAGGCGTGCATGTTGGCCAGCAGGAAGTAGCACTCGTGCTCCTCCTGCAGCTTGAGGCGGTTCTCGAGGCTGCCGACCCAGTGCCCCAGATGCAGCCGTCCCGTGGGCGTGTCGCCCGTGAGCACGCGCAGACGCTGTGCAGCGGAGGGGGAGGAAGACGATGGTGTGGCGGCGTTGGCCGCTGACGTCGTGGAGTCGCTCATGGCGTCTTCAGCGTATCGCCAGCGCCACCAGCAGGTTGAACCCGTTGAAGCCCACATGGCAGACGACGGGCGCCCAGACCCCTCCCCGCTGCTCTCGCAGCCATCCCAACGCGACGCCCAGCGCAAAGAGCGCCGGGATCGCGCCGGGAGCCGCCCCGCCCCCCAGATGCGCTAGCGCAAAGACCGCCGCGGTCAGCCCGACGGCCAAGCCAGGCGAGCCCAGCCAGGCGCGCACGGCGCTCTGGAGCATGCCGCGGTACAGCAGCTCCTCGTAGATCGGCGCCAACAGCACAGCCCCCAGCGTGGTCAGCCACCAGCCCAGCGACGCAGCGACGGGTCCGTCCGTCAGGGCCCGCAGCGTCTGGTGGGCGAGCGGCTGCAGACCGCCGCCCCGCAGCGCCGCTTCGACGAGCTGCCCGAGGTTGAGCAGCCC
>CAYPBL010000014.1:0-9489 GCA_964408965.1 uncultured Phycisphaeraceae bacterium
CCTCCAGGGCCGCTTTCCCCATGGGAAGCTCGAAGCGGTCGCGCGTGGCGCAGTAGCCCAGCCCGCCCATGCGGCCGACCGCAGCGAGCTGCTCCTGATCGACGCGGAAGCGCTCGTCGACCAGGCCCTCGGCAGCGTGGATCCAGACCACCTCCCCCAGGACGATGTTCCCCCCTGCGGGAGCTCCGGGATTGAGCTGCACGATCTCGCGCACCGCGCACTCGAAGCTCAGCGGGCTCTCGGCGACCCGCGGCGGCGCCACCTTCGTCGACGGCGCAGGCGTCAGCCCCGAAAGGGCGAACTCGCTTTCGCCATGGGGCAGCTCCTCGGCGCAGCAGGCGACGCGGCGGACGATCGCCTCGCTGGCGACGTTGACGACGAACTGCCCGACCGCCTGGCAGTTGCGCAGCGTGTCCTTGGGCGAGCCGTCAGGCCTGTTGGCGGGGCAGAAGAGCAGCGTCATCGGGTTGCTCGAGACGCCGTTGAAGAAGGAGAAGGGCGCCAGGTTGGGCCTGCCCTGGCCGTCAACGGTCGAGACGAGGGCGATGGGCCGGGGGACGATGGCGCCGATCAGCAGCTTGTAGCGCTGGGCGATCTCGAGCGCCGCGGGGTCGATCTCCTGTGTGTCCATCAGCTGCCAGTGTAGCTGCGCCACGGAAACACACTGCTTCGGGCGCACTGACAGACGCTGCACTGTCTGGCCACGCTGCTGCTGGGGCGCGGCGCATTATCGGTTTTCCCGCTGTTGGTAATGGCCCAGCAGCGAGGCGCCCGACGCCGAGAGGACGAGATCCCCCGTCCTGCTGCACACTGGTTTGCATTTCAGAATCTGTGCTGCACAATGCGTCATGCAGGACATGCTGCGCACTGCGGCGCAGCGCACGTCCTGGTCAGGAGCGGTCATGAGCACCAACGGCGCCGCGACGGGGGGAGGGTTCGCTTTGTTCCTGGCAGCGGGCGTCCTCGCGCACAGCGCCTCGGGCCAGTTCGGCGGCTTGACGCTCTCCTGGGACGCGGAGGTGGTCAGGAACTCGGCCAGCGGCGCCGTGGGGGATGTGGACAACGACGGCGACGTCGACATCGTCGTGTACTCCCTCAGCCAGTTCGATCCGCCAAACGACCGCCTCAACGTCTTTCTGGGCGACGGAAGCGGGGCGAACTGGACGCCCCTGCCTCCGGTGGCGTTGAGCGCCTCCGGTGTGCGGTTTCTCCACCTCGGCGACTTCAACAACGACGGCCTGCTCGACGTCTTCTACGCGCAGCTCGCCTCAGGCTTGAATAGTGTGAACGTGCATCTTGGGCTTGGCGACGGCACGTTCGGGCCAGCGGTGGTCACGGCGGGACTCGCAGGGCGACTGGCCCTTGCGGACTTCAACAGCGACGGCCTGCTCGATGTGGTGGTGCTGGCGGGCGCATCGAACAGCGAAGTGAGCTTCCTCTTCGGCGTGGGCGACGGAACCTTCACGACCCAGCCAGTCGATCTGGGCGGCATTCCGACCGATGTGCAGGTGGACGATTTCGACGGCGACGGCGCGATCGACGCAGCGTTCGTGCTGCAACAGGACTCCGCCTGCACGGTGCTGTTCGGCGACGGGGCGGGTGGATTTCCTGCGCAGCGCACCTTCTTTTTCCCAAACGACGCGACGCCGTCCTTCCTTCTCAAGGGGGACATCGACGGCGACGGCGACCAGGATCTGCTGGAGTACAACGGCTTCAGCGGCGGGACCATTCACACGATCATCAACGAAGGGGACAGGAGCTTCACCACGTTTGCCGCCCAAGCGTTGAACGAAAGCGCCTTTCTCCTCGCGGCGCTTGGCGATCTCGACGGCGACAACCGGGCTGATCTGGTCTACGCCAAGCGAGGGCTTTTCTCCTTGGCCGATCTGGTCGTTCGGCTGGGCGCAGGCGACGGGACCTTTCTGCCAAAGGCGCAACAGTTGCCTTTGTCGTTCAACCCTGCGCAGCTGACGATCACCGACATGAACGGCGACGATGCGCCCGATGCGCTGTATGTGGACTTCGACCTGGTTCGGGGCACAGCTGTGCTGCTCAACCAGACGCCGATCGCGGCGCCGGGGGCCTTCGCGCTGACCTCGCCGCCCGACGGCTCGACAGGGCTGTCGCTGCCGAAACAGCTGGCGGGCTGGCCCAGCGGCGAGGGCGAGGCCCTGGTGCAGTGGGAGCCTGCGCTGGGCTTCGCTGTGCGGTACACGCTGACCGTCGCTGAGGACGCGGCGCTGTCGCAGGTCGTGCTGCAGCAGGGCGGCCTTGCCAAGCCGCGATTCGTCCTGCCTCAGGGTCTGCTGCGGCCTGGCAGGACGTACTTCTGGAGCGTCGCCGCCACCAACAGCGCTGGCCAGACGCCCGCCCTGGCCGGGCCGTTCAGCTTCTCGACGCGCTTCTCCGCGGACATCGACGGCGACGGCGTCGTGGGACCGGGCGATCTTTTCCTGCTGCTCGGCAGCTGGGGCCAGCCGCAGCCCTGAGTCAGCTGCAACAGCGTTGGGAACACGGTCTTTTGGGGCGTGGCGGCGTTGTTTCGCTTGCATCGCGGCGAAGTGGGCGCATACTGAGAGCGCTGGTGGAAGGCGGCGCCCGCCTGCTTGACGTGGTGGTTCTGAGGGGGCGCTGAGGGCGCGCGGCCTTTGGACGCCCGCTCACGTGGACGCCCAGAGGGCGAAGACGGAGAAAGGAGCAGACGCTGTGCTGCGGACGACAACGACGACGCTGGGGGTGTTTCTGGTCGCGGCAGCGGCGGCGGGCGTGGAACGGGCTGAGGGAGGAACGGTCAGCCCGACCAAGGCGGGCGGGGATTTCATCGCGGGAAGCGGCATCCCCGCGGACAACTTCGTCACCGCATCCGCAGCGGGAGTGACGGTTGCGCTGAAGGCCAGGGGAAGGGACTCCGGACAGCCGCTGGGGATATTCGGCTCGACGTACGCGGTGGCGCCCGGAAAGGCAGCGTCGAACCCCAACGCCAGCTGGTGGTCCTTCGACTTTCAGTTCACCCCAAGCGCCGCGGACACCGTGGGCGGGACGAACTATGTGCTGACGCTGGAGTTCGACACGGATCCTTCCGCAGCGGGGCAGTCGTTCGTGACGCTCTCGGCGCCGATGTTCGACGCGGACGCGGACCCGACGAACTCGTGGGACGACGGCGACGGCTTCTTCGTCAATCCGGGCGGCGGGGCGTGGTCGGACGACGCGATCGACTACGTCTACAGCCAATCGTGGCGGCCTGATTTCAGCTTCCTGGCGGGTAAGACGCTGGGGCCTGGGTTCTACGACATCCGCTTCAGCGTGGCGGTTCCGGGCGGGCCGACAGCGACGGCGGCGTTGACGGCGAGGGTGGTTCCGCTGCCCGCCGCTGCAGGGCTTGGAGTGGTGGGGCTGGCCCTCGTGGGGGCGGCGCGCAGACGGCGCGGCGCAGCGGCCTGCTGAGGCGGAGTGCAGGACGACGGGGGGGCAGCGGTTACGCGGGCGGTCACTCGATCTTGAACTTCGAGACGAGGGAGCGCAGCTGCGAGGACTCCTGCGCCAGTTGCGAGACGCCGGTGTTGGCCTCCTGGACCTGATCCGCGACCTGGGAAGAGAGTTCCCGGACAGCTTCGACGTTGCTCGCTGCCTCGCGGCTGCTGGCGGCCTGCTCCTTGGAGCGGCTGACCATGTCGTCGATCATCATGGCGACGGACTGGTTGTTCTCCACAATGGTCCGCAGGGACTTTCCTGCGCTTTCGGAGAGCTCGACGCCCTGATCGACCCTGGTGGAGCTGGCCTCCATGGAGGAGACAGCCTCCATGGTGTAGTCCTGAATGCCCTTGATGACCTCGCTGATCTTGCCCGTGGCTTCGGTGGTGCTTTCCGCCAGCTTGCGGACTTCGTCGGCGACGACGGCGAAGCCTCGGCCGTGCTCGCCTGCGCGGGCGGCCTCGATGGCGGCGTTGAGGGCCAGGAGGTTGATCTGGTCGGCGATGTCGTTGACGACGCGGATCACCTCGCCGATCTGCTCGCTGCGCGAGCCCAGGGCGCCGACCACCTCCTTGGTCTTGGCGATTTCGTCGCGGATGGTCTCCATGCACTGGATGGCGTTGGCGACGACTTCGGAGCCCTCGACGGCGGTTTCGCCCGCCGCTGCAGCGGTCTTGGCGGTGTTCTCCGCGATGGAGGCGGCGCTGTCGATGGACTGGGCGAGTTGTTCGACGGCGCTGGCGATCTGCTCGACGCGACGTCGCTGCTCGTCGATCTTCTCGACGGTCAGGCGGCTGGTTTGCGCAGCGGCGTCGGAGACGGAGTCGACGCGGTCGGTGACGTTGGCCACCTCGCCTATCAGCTGGCAGAGGGAGTGGACGAAGGTGTTGTAGGCGTCGGCCATGACGCCTATTTCGTCGTTTGTGCGGACGTCCAGCCTGGCGGTCAGGTCGCCCTGGCCGTCGGCGATTTCGCGCAGCATGGAGGCGGCTCGCTGAATGGGTCGGGCGACGCTCTTGGCGACGAAGAACATGGCGAGCAGGGCGGCGGCGAGGAGCAGACTGCTGATGCCCACCAGACGCCACATGAGGGTCGAGGCCTGCGCGGTGACGCTGGACCGGGGCATGCGGGAGACGAGCCCCCAGCGGCTGGTGGAGGCCTGGAGGGGCACGGGCGCGTAGCAGTAGAGCTGTCCGTCCGCGGTCCAGACGCGAGTTTCCTGAGTGCGCCAGGCCTCGTCGGCGCCTGGCCAGCGTGACGGGTCGTCGTCCGCAGCAGCGGAGCTCGTGGCGGCGCTGGCGGCGACGACGCGGCCTGTGTGGCCGAAGAGCGCCTGCTCTGTGGAACCCTGCGAGACGCTGACCGCATCAGCGATCCGCGCCGCGTCGACTTCAACGCCCACCACGCCATAGAACGTGTCCTCTATGACGATGGGGGCGACCACAGCGACGACGTCGCCGGGAGCGAGGTCGGGAGCGGCGGAAGGTCGGGGGCCGAGCGCCACAGCCTGCCTGGTGGCCTTGGGGATCTCGTAGAAGGCGTTGAGAGGGGAGCCGTCGGGCGCAAGAGCGGTCTTCTCCAGCTGGGACACCGAACCTGTGCGCACCTGCCCCTGGTCGGCGCGGTAGACGTAGGGGACGAAGCGCCCCGCAGCGTCAGCGCCCTCGACGCCTTCGTAGGCGGCGTCGAGGGAGTCGAAGGCGTCGGGCTCCCACACGGTGAAGATGGCGTGGACGCCTTCGTTGCTGGCCAACAGCGTCTGCAGGATGCCCATGACCGCTTGGCGGGAGATGTCCAGCTCCACGTCCTCCCGGTGCACGCCTGAGAGCGTCATGGAGACGGATTGCGCGAGCATCAGGTTGGTGTTGATCAGCCCTGCGACTTTGTCCGCGACGCCCGCAGCGGCGCTCTTGGCTTGGGCGGTGGCGGTCTTGATCGCTGTCGATCGCACCGACAGGGCGGCATAGCCCACGATGGCGCCTGCGGTGGCCAGGAGGCAAGCGCCCGCGAGCGCGACGATCTTCGTCTGGACCGAGCGGCTGATCAGCATGGTTGAGTCGCTCCGGCGCGCTGTCGTCTCGAAAGGTGGAAGAACGCGACACGGCGGTCGTCAGGGGTCTGCGAAGACGTTTCCGCGGGTTCGGCGCCCCCTCTGCTGCGGACGTTGCGCGCGAACCCGCAGAAACGACCCACGCCGTGCTGCAGCTCAGGGAACGTCGACCAGGCCGCCGTCGGTGAGCGGCACAGCCTTGCCGCCCTTGAGGACGGTGAGGAAGACGTCGTCCATGCCCTGGTTGTCCTCGGGGCCGTAGCGAACGACGATGCCGCCCAGATCGATCTCGCCCAGCTTGGCGAAGGCGTCGAGGAACTTCTGCCTCGTGGGCTCGCCCTCGACGGCTTCGAGCGCCTTGGCGAAGAGCTTGCCGGCGAGATAGCCCTCGAGGGTGATGAAGCCGATCTCGTTCTCGTGCCCAGCGGCCTTCATGGCGTCGATGTACTCAGCGACGACCGGGACGCTCGGATCCCAGGGGTAGGGGACGACTTGGGAAATGACACAGCCTTCGCCTGCGGAGCCCAGCTCCTCGGCCAGGGCCTTGGTCCCGACGAAAGAGATGTTGCAGAAGACGGCGTCCTTGAGGGTCGGATCGTTCTTGGCGACCTTGATGAACGCGGCGCAGGGCTTGTAGGCGCCGACCATGACGACGGCGTCGGGATCGCCCTGGGCGACGTCCTTCATGCCCTGGGCGACAGCGGTGGTGTTGCGCTCGTAGGTTCCGGTGGAGACGAGCTTGAGACCGCGGCGATCGAGGGCGCGCTCGATGCCCGTGAGGCCCGCCTTGCCGTAGGCGTCGTTCTGGTAGAAGCAGGCGATCTTGCGGAAGCCCTTCTGGTCGACCAGGAATTGCGCCAGGCGCTCCATCTCCTGGTAGTAGCTGCCCCGGAGGTTGCGCACCATGGGCTTGTAGGGGTGGCGAAGGAACTCGGCGCCGGTGAAGGGGGCGATGAAGGGAACGTTGTGCTCCTCAGCGATGGGGACGGCGACCTTGGATGTGGGAGTGCCGACCTCGCCAATAAGGGCGAAGACGTTGAGCTTCTCGATGAGCATCTTCGTGGCGACGACGCACTTCTTGGGGTTGTAGCCGTCGTTGATGCTCTTGAGCGCAATCGTGCGACCGTTGACGCCCCCCTGGCTGTTGATCTTGTCGAAGTAGACCTCCAGGCCGAGCTTCATGCCGTTGCCCAGGGCGCTGGCGGGCCCCTTCAGAGCGCAGGACTGCCCCAGAAGGATGGAGTCTGCGCTGACGCCCGGATCGCTCGCCTGGACGGCGGCGCCGAGGGTGAGGCTGAAGGCTGTCGCGACGACGCTTGCTGTCAGAGTGCTGCGCGTCATGGAGCGTCTCCTGTCTTTGCTGTGGCGCGAATGCGCACGCGTGTCGTGCGTCCCCCCCTTATCGTCCACCACGAAAGGGGCGGTTGGGCTCCGTTTCGGCGCGTCGCGATGGGGACTTGACTGAGAAGCGCGCAGCGAGGCTGTTTCTTACGGCAAGACGCATGCTGTCGAGCGACTGCGCACGTCCGCGCCGCGTTCTCGAGGCCCTGCAGGGAGGCGAACGCTCCAAAGAACGTGTTCTTTACGGAGAAGCGGTCGAAGCGGCGCCTTGGCTGCGGTGCGCTGCGGGCGGCTGGACGGCCCGGCGCAGCTGGCCGCAGGCGGCGGCGATGTCGCGGCCGCGGCTGGCCCGGATCACACAGCGCACGCCCCCAGCCTGCACGATCCGCTGAAAGGCCAGCACGTCGCTGCGGCGCGGCCTTTTGTAGGGAAGGCCCGGCGTCTCGTTGTAGCGGATCAGGTTCACCACGCTTCGCAGCCGTCTGGCCAGGCGCGCAAGGTCGCGGGCGCAGGCGGGCGTGTCGTTGACGCTGCGCAGCAGCGTGTACTCCAGCGTCACCTCGCGGCCCGTCTTCTCGAACCACAGGCGACAGGCATCCAGCAGCTCGGCGATCGTCGACAGCGCAGCCCAGGGAATCAGCTGCCGACGCAGCTCGTCCGTCGGGGCGTGCAGCGACAGGGCCAGCGTCACCGGAAGGTCCATCCGCTGGGCGAAACGCTCGATCGCTGCGGGAAGGCCCACCGTCGAGACCGTGATCCGCCTGGCTGAAATCCCCAGCCCCCAGGGGGCGGCGATCGTGCGGACGGCTCGCTCGACGGCGCCGAGGTTGGCCAGCGGCTCGCCCATCCCCATGAAGACGACGTTGGTGACGCGGCCCGTGTCGCGCAGCTGGCTGAGCCTCCACACCTGCTCGACGATCTGGCCCGCGGTGAGGTTGCCCTGCAGGCCGTCGAGCCCCGAGGCGCAGAAGCGGCAGCCCACGGGACAGCCCACCTGCGAGGAGACGCAGGCGGTGCGGCGGCGGGCGGTGGGAATCAACACACACTCTGTGGAGCGATTGGCGCCGCTGGCGGCGCCGTCGTGGATGCGCAGGACGCCCTCGCGTGTCTCTGCGGTTGGCTGCTGCGCTTCCTGGCTCAGCCAGCCCAGCAGCAGCTTGCGCACGCCGTCGCTTGCGCGCTGCTCGGCGAGGACCTCGCTGCGCAGGAAGACCATCTCGCGGGCGAGCAGCTCGCGGTCGGCGCGCGAGAGATTGGTCATGCGGGCCGGGTCGACGACGCCCTTGCGACAGACCCAATCGAGGATCTGCCCTGCCCGGTAGGCGGGCATGCCCCGCTCGCTGCACCAGGCGGCCAGCGTCTCGGGCGTGTGCTCGAAGATGGAGGCCGGGGCGCGATCCACGGTGGATCGTAGAGCGGCCAGGGGCGGAGCTGACTGCTTCACGTGGCGCCCACGGTCAGCGGCGTGGCGCCGTACTCCTCCGCGGTGATGACGGGTTTGGTCACGCTGATGCGGCGCGAGCCCGGATCGACCCCACGCTTGCGCATCACGCTCTTGAGCGACGCGGGCAGGTTGAACTCCACGTCCTCGTCCACGATGTCGTGGACCTCGATGCGGGCGCCGTAGCGCTCGACGAGCCAGCGGCACACCCCCGCGACCAGGTCCTCGGGAGCGGAGGCCCCAGCCGTGACCAGCACCCGCTCGACGCCGACGAACCAGGACTCCTCGATCTCCGTCACGTCGTCGATGAGGTGGCTGGGCACGTTGCGGTTCTGGGCGATCTCCGTCAGGCGCCTGGAGTTGGAGGAGTTCTTCGAGCCGATGACCAGCACCAGATCGCACTGACTGGCCAGCAGGCCGACGGCCCGCTGGCGGTTGGTCGTGGCGTAGCAGATGTCCTCCTTGGGTGGGGCCTTGAGGTTGGGGAACGCCTCCTTGAGGGCGCTGATGATGGTGTTGGCGTCGTCGACGCTGAGCGTGGTCTGTGTGAGGTAGACGAGCTTGTCGGGGTTGTCGATGCGCAGCGTGGGGATGTCCTCGACGCGCTCGACGACCTGGATGGCCTCGGGCGCCTCGCCCCGCGTGCCGACGACCTCCTGGTGGTCAGCGTGGCCGATGAGGAGGATCTGGTAGCCCTGCCTGGCGTAGCGGATGGCCTCCATGTGCACCTTGGTCACCAGGGGGCAGGTGGCGTCGATGGCGGTCAGTCGCCGCCTGGCTGCGGCCTCTCTGACGGCGGGGGAGACGCCGTGGGCGGAGAAGACGACGATGGACCCCTCGGGGACCTCCTCGATGTCCTCGACGAAGACGACCCCCCGTTTGCGGAAGCGCTCCACGACGTGCTTGTTGTGCACGATCTCGTGGTAGACGTAGATGGGCTCGTCGGGGCAGAGGTCGAGGACCTGGTCGACGACGTCGATGGCCATGTGGACGCCTGCGCAGAAGCCTCGGGGGTTGACCAGCAGGATGTGCATGCGTGCAGGGCTCCCTGGCGCGCGGGGCTGGGCGGAGCGGAAAAAACGCCGCTGCAGCGCCTCGACGCGGGCTGCGCTGGAGGGCATCATAGCCTGCAGGGCTGTGCGGCCCGCTGCTGCTTCGCCTGAGACGTTCGCCCCATGCCCGACGC
>CAYPBL010000014.1:9589-47211 GCA_964408965.1 uncultured Phycisphaeraceae bacterium
AGGGCTGTGCGGCCCGCTGCTGCTTCGCCTGAGACGTTCGCCCCATGCCCGACGCTGCGCCGCTGACGACGCTCGACCCCAAGGCCTGGCTGGCCTGCGCGCTGCGCCAGACCGACGCGGCGCAGGAGGAGGAGGCGCCCGGTCTGCTGCAGCGGGCGCTGACGCCGCAGCGGGCGCCCTCGCCCGAGCAGGCCAGACTGCTCTGCGCCCAGCTTGCCCGCAGCCACTACGAGAACTTCCACGTCCTCAGCCGACTGGTCCCGGAGGAGCTGGTCGACGACTTCGCTGCGGTCTACGCCTTCTGCCGCTGGGCCGACGATCTGGCGGACGAGCTGGGGGGCGGGCCCTTGCAGCGAAGACTCGCCTCGTCGCTCCTGGCCTGGTGGCGCAAGCTGACGGTGCAGTGCTTCGCCCATGCCCGAGGCGAAGACGACGAACCGCCGGGACACCCGGTCTTCATCGCCCTTGCCCAGACGGCGCAGCGACGGGGCCTGGACGAGGCGCCCTTCCACCGCCTCATCGACGCCTTCGAGCAGGACCAGCGGGTTGTGCGCTACGACACCTGGGAGCAGCTGCTGGACTACTGCCAGGGAAGCGCAAACCCCGTGGGGAGGATCGTCCTGGCCCTTGCTGGCTGCAGGGGCGACGGGCCGGGCGACGCGGAGCAGCTGCTGCGGTCGGACGCGATCTGCACAGCCCTGCAATTGACGAACTTCTGGCAGGACGTGCGGCGGGACCTGCTCGAGCGCGACCGCGTGTACCTGCCGCTGGCGGAGACGGGCCTGGACGCACAGACGCTGCGCGACTGGGCCACGAGGCCGAACGACCCCGCCTGCAGGGTCGCCTTCATCAAGGCGCTGCGGCCGCTGGTCGAGCGCACGCAGCGGCTCTTCGACGAGGGGGCGGAGCTTCCGCGCATGGTCGATCAGCGGGTGCGCGCGGTGGTGTGGCTCTTCGCTGCAGGGGGCAGGCGCACGCTGCGCAAGGTCGAACGCGCAGGCTGCGCGACGCTGTGGACCAGACCCAGGCTGACCGCGTGGGACAAGGCGTCGCTCCTTGCGCGCGCGTGGCTGGTCCATCGCGCTCCGCGCGGAGCGCTCCACGCGGAGCGCTTCGCCGCAGTGCCGCAGCCGTCCGACGGAGGCGCCTCGTGACCAGGCTCGCCTCCATCGCGCCAGCGGATGCTGCCGTCGACTTCGCCCGTTGTCGCGAGGTGGTGCGCCGCCGCGCGCGGAACTTCTACTACGGCCTGCGACTGACCCCAGAGCCCAGGCGCTCAGCTCTGTTTGCGGTGTACGCCTGGATGCGGCTGGGAGACGACATCGTCGACGACGCTGCGCAAGCAGCGGATCGGCGCGCCCGGCTCGATGCCTTCGCAGCGCGCACGCGGGCACTGCTGGCGGACGGCGGAGCCGCGACGGTCGCGCCCGCAGCGGACGATCCCCCCTGGGCCTGCGCGATGTGGCGGGCCTTCGGGCGCACGCTGCGCGACTATCCCATCGATTCTGCGGACGTCGAGGCCATGCTGCAGGGGCTCGCTGCGGACCTGTCGCCGCAGCGCATGGCCAGCTGGCGGGAGCTGGAGCGTTACTGCGACTGCGTGGCGTCGAGCGTGGGGCGGGTGTGCGTTTCGATATGGGGGCTGCGCCCCGCAGCCTCGCTGGAGCGGGCGCTGGCCTTGGCCTCCCTGCGGGGCCAGGCCTTTCAACTGACCAACATTCTGCGGGATTTCGCCGAGGACGCCGCCGCGGGCAGGCGGTATCTGCCGAGCGAACTGTTCGGGAAGCACCGCGTGTCGCCCGAGGACCTGCTGCGCTGGCGCGACCCCGTTCGCTGCGCCGCGCTGGTGCGCGAGGCCGCCAGCCGCGCCCGCGCCAGCTACGAGCAGAGTCGTCCGCTCGACGCCCTGATCGACCCCGGATGCGTTCCGACGCTTTCCGCCATGACCGCGATCTACCGCGCCCTGCTGCAGCGCATCGTCCGCGCGCCCAGGCTCGTGGCGGGGCCGCAGCGGGCGCGCGTGCCGACGGTGCGCAAGGCGGGCATCGCGCTGCGGGCTGCGTTTGCCGCTCGAAAGGCCAGGGCGCGATGAGCCTGTCCTC
Source organism: uncultured Phycisphaeraceae bacterium (assembly GCA_964408965.1). GTDB lineage: Bacteria > Planctomycetota > Phycisphaerae > Phycisphaerales > UBA1924 > CAYPBL01. The sequence continues at coordinate 11,692 of CAYPBL010000014.1, forward strand.
GCCGCCCTGTGCGCCGCAACCCGCCCGCCCCGCTGCAGTGCAGGGGCGAACGCGCCCGCCCCGCCGCGTCATCGTCGTCGGCGCAGGTGTGGCAGGCCTGACCTGCGCCATGCGTCTGGCGCGCCAGGGCGTCGAGACGATCGTCCTGGAGACGCGCAAGAAGGCAGGCGGCAGAGCCACCTCCTTCCGCGACGTCCGCTCGGGCCGGGTGCTCGACAACTGTCAGCACGTCGTCCTGGGCTGCTGCCGAAACTTCCGCAGATTGCTTACGGAAACAGGCCAGGCCGACGCTCTCGCCTGGACCAGCGCCCTGCGATTCGTGGAGGAGGGCGGGCGGACGAGTGTGCTTGCGCCTGGGCCGCTGCCTGCGCCGGGGCACTTTGCGCTCTCGTTCGCCCGGGCCCGGTTCCTCGCGAGCGCGGAGAAGCTCGCTGTCGCCCGCTGCGCGCTGGCGACGCTGCGGACCGATAGGCGCCGCTGGCGCGGCCGCGTGTTCGCGGAGTTTCTGCGGCGCTGCGGGCAGCCGCAGCGGGTGGTGGATCGCTTCTGGGCGCCCGTCGTCGTCAGCGCCTGCAACCTCTCCGTGGAGCGCGTCTGCGCCGAAGCGGCGCTGCACGTCTTTCAGGAGGGGTTTTTCGCCCGCCGCGACGCTGCGCGCATGGGCGCGCCGCGCGTGCCGCTGGCCCAGCTCTACGACCCGATTCTGGAGCAGCTGCGTCAGCGGGGAGGGCAGGTCCGCCTGGGCGTCTCCGTCGTCCGCGCTTGCGTACGCGAGGTCGAAACCGCCCAGGGCGAGCGCCTCGAGGCCGACGCCGTCGTCCTGGCCGTCCCCGCCGAGCGCGTCAGCAGGATCGTGGACGAATCGCTGCAGCGGGTGGATCCCCGCTTTGCGTCTCTTGCGCGCCTCGAGCACAGCCCGATCGTCGGGGCGCACCTGGACTTCGACGGCCCCGTCCTGCCCTGTCCCCACGCCTCGCTGGTGGAAAGGCCCACGCAGTGGCTCTTCCGCAAGGACGACCAGGGCCGCCGCGTCCACGCCGTCGTCAGCGCCGCCGACGCCCTGACGGCCAGGACCGAGGAGGAGATCGCCCAGCTCGTGGAGGCCGACGTCCGCGCCTGCTTTCCCAAGGCGAGCCGCCGCCGGGTCGTCTTCGCCCGCGTGGTCAGGGAGAAGCGGGCGACCTTCGCCCTGACGCCCGACTTCGCTGCGCGCAGGCCCTCGACGACGGGCCCCTCGGGGCTGATCCTGGCCGGCGACTACGTCGACACGGGCTGGCCGGCGACGATGGAGGGGGCCTGCATCAGCGGGGAGATGGCCGCAGCAGCGGCGCTTGGGCTCAAGAGGCGCGCCTTCGTCCTGGAGCAGGCCAGGGCGGCGCCGCTTGCGCAGCTTCTTGCGCCAGGCTGATCCGCGTCGACCGCGTCCGCTGCGCGGTCATCTGCCCGGGGCGAAGAGCGTTCGCAGGGCGTCCATGATGTCCTCGCGCTTGTTGATTCTGCAGGCGAGCAGCAGGGGGCGCTCCTCCACGGCTCGTTGCGGCGCGTCGATCTCCGCCCCTTCCTTGTCTGCGCCGGGGAAGGCCTCGGTGAGCACGTTGATGAAGGCGCCGCTGCCGTAGGCGCTGGCGACCTGGCAGTAGCCGAACATGTTGCACAGGGGCAGGAGTTTTTCGCGCAGCGTCTTGACGCACAGCCGATTGTCCGTCTCAGAGGAGTTGTCGCCGTCGCTGAAGTGGAAGAGGTAGATGTTCCAGGCCTGGGGGTCGTAGCGCTGCCGCAGCAGCGTCTCGCAGCAGACGTAGGCGCTGCTGATGCGCGTGCCGCCGTCCTCGCGCAGCGTGTAGAAGGTCTGGCGGTCGACTTCCTTGGCGCCGACGTCGTGGACGATGTATCTGCTCTCGACGCCCTCGTAGTTGCGTCGCAGCCAGGTGTCGATCCAGAAGGCGGTGAGCCGGACCAGCTCCTTCTGCTCGCCGCCCATCGAGCCCGAGACGTCCATCATGTAGACGATCAGGGCGTTGGAGCGGGGCGCCTTGACCTCCTTCCACGAGCGGTAGCGCAGGTCGCGGCGGATGGGGACGACGACGGGGTTGTCCGGGTCGTACTCGCCGAGCATGAGCTGGCGTTTGAGCGCTTCGCGGTAGGAGCGTTTGAAGTGCCGCAGCGACTCGGGCCCCGTCGGCCGCACGCCCGTGTAGCGGGACCTGCGGGTGACGACGCGGTGGGCGCCCTTGGGCCGGATGCGGGGGAGCTTGAGCTCCTCGCCCAGAATGTCCGCCAGCTCGTCGAGCGAGACCTCGACCTCGACCAGGTGCCTGCCGGGCTCGGAGCCGCCGGTGTTGTCGCTGGCGCCGCCCTGCTGCCCCTGCCCAGCGTCGCCTTCGCCCGCCTGCCCCATGCCCACGCCTTCGTCGTTGTCGCCGTAGCGAAAGGTGGGCAGGTCCAGGCCATAGACGGGAATGGCCACCGCCTTGCCGCCCTCCTGGCCGAGCAGGTCCTCCCGGGAGAGAAACCGCCGCAGGTCCTTGCGGATCCTGCCCTTGATGATCTCGCGGAAGCGGTGGTGGTCCTGTTCGATGCGCAGCGTCATGGGCCCATCCCTGGGCGCGCGGGTCGCAGGGCGCGGCGCTCCGGACGGCCGCAGCCCTGCGCCTGCGCTGTATTAGTAGGATCGGCCGACGGCGCGGACCGCGACAGCCAAGCCCCTCGGAGCCCTCGTGGTGCATCGTCAGCGAAACGACGAAGACAGGCCGCCTCGCCTTTCCCCCCAGCTGCTGCGTTTTGCGGGGATGGGACTGGAGTTTATCGGGTCCATCGCGGGAGGGCTGCTGCTGGGCTGGATCGTCGACCAGCTGGTCGGCTCGTTTCCCACGGGCAGCGTGGTGGGCGCCGTCGTGGGCCTGATCGTGGGGGTGTACAACTACTTCCGCGAAGCGGTCCAGGCGTCGAAGGAGGCCCGCAAGGACGACGCGGAGCAGCGGAGCAGCGCGCCATGACCGCTCCGCAGCAGCACACGCAGGTCCCGCTGCAGTCGCCCCCGCCCGCCCCTTCCGCAGGTTCGGAGCCGCAGGCGGCGCTCCCCGCAGCCCCAGCCCTCTTCGCGCTGACGCTGGCCGCTGGGGCGTTGGCTGCGGGGGGGTGGCTCACCCTGGGCGCCGTGGGTCGAGGCGGCGCAGCGATCTGGGCGCCGCTGGTGGCGGGGGGGCAGTGGCTGGTCTTCGCGGGAAGCCTCCTGGCGCTGCGACCGTGGCGGAGCAGGCCGCTGTCGCGCTGGCCTGCGCTGTGGCTGGCCAGCCGCGCAGGATGTTTCCTCGGCACGCTTGTCTTGGCCGTTGCGCTGCTATACTCCGCCCCCCAAGCGGACAGGCTGGCGGTTGGCCTGCTGCTCCTCATCGGGTACGCGCTGCTGTTCACCGCGGAGTCGATCGCCTTGGCTCGAGGCGTCGCTGGGTGGGGGGCCCAGCGGGCGAAGCCCTCCACCGGGTCTCCGCCACAGCCCAGCGGCGCAACAACGGATCGCGACGGGCGCCACGATGTTGCTTCTCGCCGCTGACAACCCGCTCACCCACGTCGTCGACCACGCGCTCATCCGCAACCCCGACGCCCCTGCGCCCTTCCAGACCATCCTCAGCGTGCACATGGTCACGCTCGCCCTCGCCTCCGCTCTGCTCGTGTGGCTGATGCTCAGCGTCGCTCGCGCCGCCCGCCAGGGCAAGGCCAGCGAAGGCCCGGACCGCTACATCACCCGAGGCAGACTCGCCCAGGGCGTCGAGGCCATGTGCCTCTACCTCCGCGACGAGGTCGTCAAGCCGCAGCTGGGTGACAAGACCGACCGCTACATCGGCTTCCTCTGGACGCTCTTCTTCTTCATCCTCGTCAACAACCTGCTGGGCCTGGTGCCGCTGCTGGATCTGCAGGGGATTCTGGGCGTCCTGCTCGGCAAGGAGCACTTGGCCTTCGTCGGGGGGACCGCCACGGGCGACATCGCCGTCACCGCGGCCCTTGCGCTGATCGCCTTCGTGGTGATCCAGGTGACGGGCCTGCGCACGCTGGGGCTCAAGGGCTGGGCCAGCCACCTCACCGCAGGCGCCCCCGCCTACCTCTGGCCCATCATGGTCCCCGTCGAGATCATGAGCATGTTCATCAAGCCCTTCGCCTTGGCGGTGCGACTCTTCGCGAACATGGTCGCGGGGCACACGCTGTTGGCGACGCTCATGCTCTTCACGAAGATGGGGCTTGAGGGGGTCGGACTGTTCAGCGGCGGAGCCATCTCCCTCGTCTCCATCGCCTCCGCTCTGCCCATCATGTTGCTGGAAGTGCTCGTGGCCTTCATCCAAGCCTTCATCTTCTTCATTCTGACGACGGTCTTCATCGCGCAGCTGGCCCACGAGCACCACCACGAGGACCACGAGGAGCCCGCCTTGGCCGCCGCCTGAACCACCAGGCCTCCCCAGATCGAAACACCCTCGGATCGCGGACACACGCACATCTCTCCAGGCCGGCTGCTCGCCCGTCTGGAACAGCAGAAACGAAGAAGAAAGGACCGCATCACCATGAAGAACGCACGACAGCTGCTCGCCTTCGCTGTGGCCCTGTCGATTCTCGCCACGCTGGCCGACGCCGCCGTGGCCCAGGGCGCCGAGGACGCCGCCCACGCCGCTGTGGACCTGACGCCGCTGGCCAAGGGCCTGGGCGCGGGCTTGGCGGGTCTGGCTGTGCTCGGCGGCGGCCCGGGCATCGGCCGCATCGGCGCCGCTGCCTGCGACTCCGTCGCCCGTCAGCCCGAGTCCTCCAACACCATCTTCACCAACATGATCATCACCGCGGGCATGGTCGAGGGCGCCACGCTCTTCGCCGTCCTCATCGGCCTGCTCTCGCTCTTCCTCATCTGAGCCTCTGTGCAGGAGCGCGTCATGTCCAACGCCGCCATGCGGTTGAGCCGTTCGTTGGCGCCGGGGCTGCTGGCCGTCGCCGCTGCGCCCCTGGCCCGCGCAGCGGAGGAGGCTGCGGGCCACGCGGAGGCGCCGCCCAACCCCGCCAGCTTTCAGGTCGCCCCCTTCCTCGCCTCGCTGATTCTCTTCGGCCTGGTCCTGTTCATCCTGGGCAAGTACGCCTGGCCGAAACTCATCCAGGCGCTGCAGGAACGGGAGGAGAAGATCCGCCGCGAGATCGAGGACGCGGAGCGCGCCAGGCAGCAGGCACAGTCCGCGCTCGAGCAGTACGAGCAGGCCCTGGCCCAGGCCCGGGCTGAGGCGCAGAAGATTCTCGACGACGCCAAGGCCCAGCAGCAGGCGTTGGCGGCACAGATGCGCGCCCAGACCGAACAGGAGCTCGATCAGCTGCGCGACCGGGCCCGCCGCGAGATCGACGCAGCCAAGGAGGCCGCCGTCGCCGAGATCTACAGCCAGATGGCCTCCACCGCCACCGAGATCGCCAGCAAGATCCTCCAGCGCGAGATCAGTCCGGACGACCAGAAACGCCTGGTGGAGGAATCGCTGCACCAGCTGCACGCCGCCTCCAGCGCCTAAGCGCTGCGCAGCTGCAGGAGCGCACCACGTCATGCCCTCGACGACACACACGCACGTCGACGCCTTGGCCCGCACCTACGCGCAGGCCCTTTTCGACGCAGCGCAGGAAACGACAGGGCGCGAGGGGGTCGAGAGCGTGGCCGGCGAGCTGGACGAGCTGCTCGAGCTTGCGCGCCAGAACAAGGCGCTGGGCGAGTTTCTCCGCTCGCGCATCATCCCCGCAGCCAAACGCGCCGACTCCCTCCGTCGCATCTTCCAGGACGCGATATCCGAGCTCACCCTGCGATTCCTCCTGATCCTCAACGAGAAGGACAGGCTGGCGCATCTCGAATCCATCGCCCAGGCCTACGACCAGATCGTCCAGGAGCGGTTCGGCCGTGTCGAGGTGGATGTCGTCACCGCTTCGCTCGTCGACCGCGCGCAGCTCGACGCCGTCGCCGCCAGGCTGCGCGAAGCCTTGGGCAAGGAGCCTGTGCTGCACCACTACGTGGACGAATCCATGCTGGGGGGGCTCAAGCTCCAGATAGGCGACCAGCTCATCGACGCCAGCGTCGCCACCCAGCTGCGCCGCATCCGCGAGCGCTTGGCCACGGAAGGCGTCACGCGCGTCCGCACCGCTGTCAGACGCTTCCTCGACGACGCAGACTGAGCCCGGCGCCGCCCCGCCCAACACCCCAGCCAAACGCCCCCACGCAGGAGCACGACCGAGCATGGCCAAGCACACCATCGCCTGGATGCCTGGAGACGGCGTGGGCGTCGACGTCATGGAGGCCTGCCGCCTCGTCCTCGACGCCCTCGAGCTCGACGCGGAGTACGTTCCCTGCGACATTGGCTGGGAGTTCTGGGTCAAGGAGGGCAACCCGCTTCCCGACCGCACCATCGAGACGCTCAAGCAGACGGACTGCGCGCTCTTTGGCGCCATCACCAGCAAGCCCCGCGAGGAGGCCGCTGAGGAGCTGTCGCCCGAGCTTGCAGGCAAGGGCCTCGAATACTTCTCCCCCATCGTCAAGCTGCGGCAGCTCTTCAACCTGCACACCAATCTCCGGCCCTGCAAGGCCTACCCGGGCAACCCCCTCAACTACCGCGACGACATCGACCTGGTCGTCTTCCGCGAGAACACCGAGGGGATGTACGGCGGGGTCGAGTTCCACCCACTTCCCAGGGAGGTTTTCGAGGCCCTCTCGCTCAACCCGCGCATGAAGCGTTTCGAATCAGTGGGGCTGGACGACATCGCGCTCTCCACGCGCATCGTCACCAGACAGGGCTGCGAGCGCATCTGCCGCCAGGCCTTCGAGTACGCCCAGAAGCACAACCGCCGCAGCGTCACCCTGGTGGAGAAGCCCAACGTGCTGCGCGAAACAGGCGGCCTCTTCACCCGCGTCTTCCGCGCCGTCGCCAAGGACTATCCCGGGATCGAAGCCTGGGAGGCCAACATCGACGCCATCTGCATGTGGCTGATCAAGAACCCCCAGGACTACGACGTGCTGGTGGCGGAGAACATGTTCGGCGACATCGTCTCGGACCTCTGCGCCGCCCTTGTGGGAGGGCTGGGCTTCGCCGCCGCAGCCAACCTCGGCGACGACTACGCCGTCTTCGAGCCCACCCACGGCTCGGCCCCCAAGTACGCCGGCAAACACGTGGTCAACCCCATGGCCATGCTGCTCACCGCCAGGCTCATGCTCGAGTGGCTGGGCGAGCAGGACAGGGCCGACGCCTTGGAGGCCGCCGTCGCGAAAACCATCCGCGAGGGCAGGGCCGCCACCTACGACGTCCGCAGGGTCAAGGCAGGCGATCCCGCCGCCCAGTCCACCCTCGAGGTTGCGCAGGAAGTCGCCCGCAATCTGGGATGACCAGCGCTCGCCGCTGCAGGCCCGGCGCTCCACCATTGCAGCGCGCCGCCGCCTCAGCAGCGCCCTTCATCCCTTTCCGCCTGGACGCGTCGACCCAGCCAGCAGCCCCAACCGATCCACCAGCGCGTTGTACAACCACGCGAAAATCGCCCCTCCCAGCAGGCCGTCCACCAACCCCCACACCAGGCCGATCACGCTGCCCGCTCCGCTGACGGTGTAGCCAAGGTACACCTTGCTCAGCAGGATCTGCTCGCCGGGCGCCGCTGTGCCGAACAGCAGCATCCACCACGTCATGACGAACACACCACATCCCCACAACAGCGCGCATGCCACGCTGAACGCAGGCGTGTGCAGTTTCATAGGATGTCCTCCTTCTCAAGCTCCCCCTCTTCCGAGCCATTCTTGAGCCTTGCCGTCCCCCGATCCACTCGCGTCTTCCCTCCACCGCATCCAGCAGCGTCCTATCATCGCTCCTGGCGTCTTTCCCCCAGCACGGGCGTGCACGGAAAGCGCTGCACAGGAACAGGAGGGTGACTGCATGCTGCGATCGCACAACCCCGCGTTTCGCCAACCCGTCTTCGCCGCCCCGGCGCAGGGCTCCACGATCTATCAGGACATCGAATCCGTCCAGGCGCCGCCGGGCGTCATGACCGTCTCGGGCGCGGTGAACAAGACGTCCATCCTGCTGCTGCTCTGCGCCGCAGCTGCGGTGGGCGGCTGGTCGCTGACCCTGCCCGTGGACAGTTCGGGCGCCCTGGTCCAGCCCCGCGTCAGTCCGCAGGGGTTGCTGTTCGGGGGCGCGATCCTGGGAATGCTCTTCGCCCTGGCTACGTTCTTCAAGCCCGCTTGGGCGCGGATCACCGCCCCGCTGTACGCCCTGAGCGAGGGCCTCTTTCTCGGCGCCCTTTCCGCGATGGTCGCCTTCACACTCGCCAGGCAGGACGAGAGCGGCGCCCTGATCCCCTACACAGGCCTGGTGATGAACGCAGCCCTGCTCACCATGGGCGTGCTGGGCGCCATGCTCATCGCCTACAAGACCAGGCTTGTCCGCGCCACGGAGAAGTTCAAGATGGGCGTCTTCGCCGCCACGGGCGCCGTCTTTCTGGTCTACCTCGTCGACATGATCGCGGGCTTCTTTGGCGCCTCGCTGCCCTTCCTGCACAGTGCAGGGCCCGTGGGCATAGGCGTCAGTCTGGTCATCATCGCCATCGCAGCGTTGAACCTGGTGCTGGACTTCGACTTCATCGAGACGGCCGCCCGCAACCGGGCCCCGAAGGAGTACGAGTGGGTCGCGGGCGTGGGGCTGCTGGTGACGCTCGTGTGGCTGTACGTCGAGATTCTCAGGCTGCTGGCGATCCTGGCCAGCCGTCGCGACTGAGCCGCTCCCACAGCATCGCCTTCAACGTTCCGTCCGCGTCTACGCGTCGTCGCGGTCGACGACGCGGTACTGCTCGCGCTCGCCTCTGCCGCGCAGCGGGTAGTCCTTGCGCAGCGGATGGGCTGGGTAGTCCTCCCAGAGCAGGATCCGCCGCAGGTCCGGATGGCCGCGGAAGCGGATGCCGAACATGTCGAAGACCTCCCGCTCGGGCCACTCAGCCCCGGGCCAGATGTCTGTGACGCTGTCGAGGTACAGGGCCGGGTCCTCCTCGATCCCGTCGGTGGGGACGCTGGGGTTGAGGAAGGTCTTGACGAAGAAGAGGTCGTTGCGGCTGGTCGACTCGAGGATGTAGACGACCGCGAAGCGGCCGGGCAGGGCCGCGGGGTAGCCGAGGTAGTCGATCCCCACCACGTCCGAAAGGAAGTCGAAGGCGCAGCGCTCGTCGTCGCGGAGGAAGCGCAGGACCGCGTGCAGATCGCCAGGCTCGACGACGAGCGTGGACTGTCCGCGGAACTCCGTCCCCCGCAGGCGCCTGCCGGGGAAGGCCTCCTTGACGATCGCGAAGACGGGGTGGTCCAGATGGGGCGAAGCGTTGGCCATGTGCGCCTCCTGAGCGTCGAGGCTGGAAGTGTACCGCCCCGACGTCCGCCCCTTCGACCCACAACTGCCCAGCTCCAGGCCATGGCGCGGTCCTCGCGGGCTTATTCGTTCGTGCTGCGCGGCGCTGCGCGACGACAGTGGGAAGGACAGCGGGGCGCCCACCGCCTCCCGCGCCCCCCAGCCCAGCAGCACGGAGACGCCCATGGTTGCGTTGCCTCCCTTCCGCTTCGTGCACAGCCTTCCCCGCGTCCTCAGCCGTCGAGTGCGCAGCGGACTTGGCGCCCGCTTGGAAAGCCTGCTGACACAGCCGCCCGCTGCTCCGTCGCCCTTGAGCGTCGAACAGCGCCATCTCATCGAGCAGATTCGCGACCTGGCGCCGACGCTGCGCGAACAGCAGTTGGCTCGATTCAACGAAGAGGCCCTGCGCCTCTACCGCGACCACCTGCTCTTCGCCAGCGCTCCGCGCAGCTCGCGCGCCCGCTGGATCAGACCTGCGGAAACGCCTGCGGTGCTCGTGCGCGAGCCCGAGGCCTGACCCGTCGCCGTCGTCAGCAGGGCCAGCCCTCCGCCGGGCTCGCTGACGAACAGGTGGACGGACGACGACATCGCATTTCTCCGCCAACGACAGCGAGCCAGCCTGCGGTGGGCGGGCTCGCCGTCGCGCGCCAGCGTCCTGGCAGCAGCTCCTCGCAGCTCGCCACAGGTCCCCGGCGCATCCCTGCAGTCGGCCACGGAGCGACAGCGGATCCGCTGCGTCGCCGGCGCTGTCGCGGTCGAGTCCTGGAGTCAATCCACCCGAGGCGGCGGAACGTCGCCCGCAGCGTCGTCGTCCGTAGGGTCGATGTGCGTGGCTGCGCTGCGGGACGAGTCCTCCGACGCTGTCGCCAGCGTGCGCATTTCGCGCATCGCCTTGTCCAGCTGCTTGCGCAGCAGACGCAGGCGCAGCAGCGAGCGCACGCGCGTGAGCAGCTCGATCTTCGTCACAGGTTTGGTGAGGAAGTCGTCCGCGCCCGACTCGACCGCCCGCTCCACGTCGCCCACCTCGGACAGCGCCGTGACCATGATGACCGGTATGTCGCGCGTCGCGGGATCGCTCTTGAGCTTGCTGCACAGCTGGTACCCGCTCATCCGCGGCATCATGATGTCCAGCAGAATCAGATCAGGCTCGTGGTCAGCGAGCAGCTCCTCCGCCTCCACGCCGTCAGCGGCGGCGAGGGTTCTGCATCCCAGGCTCTCGAGGTAGGCCAGCAGCAGCTCGCGATTCTGCTCGTGGTCGTCCACCACCAGCACCAGCGCGTCCGCCATCTCCTCGACGGCGCCGTCGCGCCGCTCCGCCGTTGCCTGCCTGCTCGCTTCGGGGATCTGCTCAGCCACAGCGGAGGGATCGTAGCCTCTCGCCTGCGCCGCAGCGCCAGCAGCGACGACGCCCGCCGCCCAGCCCCAAGCCTCGCGACCAGCGCGGGGCAGGCGTTCACCCCGCCCTGCATACTGGCCCGAAGGGGCAGCATCTGGTATAGTGCTGGGCTGCGAACCGCCACTGGAGGGATCACCCGACGATGGCCAGCCCCGCAAGGCTCACCAGGCACGCTTGGCAGGACCGCTTCCGCAGGCCCACCATCCAAGCGCTGCAGGCGCCGTACCACGGCCTGTCGGCGCACCTCTTCGAAGAAGCCCGCAGCCGCTTGTTGGCGATCGACTTCGTCACCGAGAAACTGCTCTGGCAGGGCATCCCGTGGCGGTGGACCCTCACCTACGAGGGAGGGGGCGACGCAGACAGGCCGTGGGCCTACATCATTCCCCACCCGGAAAAACCTCTCATCGCCCTGCCCCTCATCGAGGCGTTCGTCGCGTGGCTTCCGTGGAAGAGGCTCAAACGCTACATCCGCGACGGCGTCGAGGGGGCCAGGCAGGTCAACGGCGTGCGCTGGGCGGTCTACGAGCTCTCCAACCGCACGAACCTCGAGGATGTCTTCGACCTGCTGCGACGCAAAGAGCGGTATTTCGCCGCTCTGTCAGCGGAGCAGGACGCCACGATGTCAGGCGCCGCCTGAACGACCCTGTCCGTCCGCCGCTGCGCTCTCCGCAAGGCTCCTGAGAAACCCAGGGTTGTACCGCAGCTGCAGCAGCGCAGGCTGTGCCGGCGTCAAGGGGCGATGGTCCGCAGCCATGAGGGTGTCGACGATGCGCGTCGCAGGCTCCCCCAGAAGAAGCAGCTGCGCCCGGAGCAGCGCCGCCAGGGCTGCGCCGTCCACATGCGGCCCGGGATCGCCCTGACACGAAGGACAGAGCTTGTAGCCGCTCTCCGACGCCTGGTCGCGCACAAAACGCTGCCCTTTGCACACGCTGCACGCGGGGGAGGCGACCGCAGCGAGGATCGCTTGCAACGGCGTCATGGAGCCCGCCTCCGTCAGGGCGCGCTCCGCCTGCTGTCGTGTCCTGGGATCTTCCAGCAGTCGGGCGGCTTGGGCGTTGCGGCCAGCCTGGTACAGCAACAGCGCCAGCGCCGCATCCTCGCTCCACGCGGAGACGCCCCCCCGCAGGGCAATCGTGTCCGCAGGCTGTCTCCAATCGGGAACACGAAGCGCAGCTGAGGGCGCCGCCTGCGCGATCGACTCCAGCGTCCGACGCTCCTCGTCCGACGTGGCCAACTCCCGCAGCGCCAGCGCCACGCTGCGCAGACTGGGCGGATTGTCCTTGAGCAAGGACGCAGCGTAGAGCCTTTGCGCGCGCGTCCGCGCAGCGGGGCCCGCTGCATGCAGTGCGATCCGTTCAGCTTCTTCGAAACATGCTGCGCCGTCCGCGGTGCACAGCGCGTCAGCCTTCTGCGGGGCAGGATCTTCGGACGGCGCAGCGGCGTCCACGCCTGTCGTTCCTATCCGTCGCCACAGCGCCTCGACAGCGGAGTCGTCCTGCTCGCGAAGCAGCCACAGCGCCGCCAGCGTCTGCGAAGCGAGCTCGATCTGCTCCACGCTGCTGCGCGCCCTCGCCGTCAGCGCCGTCAGCGCAAGCACCGCCCGGCGCGCCGCAGCGGTCAGCCGGGGCGACGACGCTGCGAGCGTCGCAGCCTGCGCCTCCGCCAGCGCCCCCAGCGCCGCAGCGGTCCGCTGCGCAGGCCCGCGGGCCAAGGCTGTCTGCGTCATGAGTCTGCGCTCGATGGCGTCGGGCGCGAAGACCTCTCCCCGCAGCGCCGCTCCCGCCAGCCGAGCCTGCGCGATCGCTCCCAGCGCTGCGCGCTTCGCCGCCTCCGAGGCCTCCGGGGGACGCTGCGCCGCGTCCTCCCCCCGCCCCGGCGCCAACAGCTGCGCCAGCTCCGAGAGCGTCCGTCCCATCCTGTGTTCGACAGCCACCGCTCCTTGGCGCGCCGCTGCCCCTTCGAGCATGGTCAGGAGTCTGCGAGCCAGCGCCCGCTGCGCCGCGACCCTCCACGCGCGTCCCCCGGGCGGAGGCAGCGTGGCCTGCGCAGCCTCCTCCACCAGCGCCGCCACGGACAGCGTGCTGTGCGCCTGAGGCAGCGCTTCGAGCAAGCCGTTGATCACCGCGGGCTCGTTGCGCCGCTCCCGCAGCGCCCTCTGGGCGCGAAGCCTGACTTCCTGACGAGGCTCCGCCACCGCCAGCAGCGCCAGCATGTCCGCGTCGATCGGCCCAAGAGGCCTCGTCTGCGCCGTCAGGTCGAACAACGCCTTGATCTTTTTCTGGGCGTTTGTCCCTGCAGCGAACACCTGCGCCGCCCATCGGCCGTCCTCCGCTGCGCTGTGACGGAATTCGATCCACTCCACGGGAGGCGCGCTCGCCTCCGCCACGTCCCCGCTGAACGACGCCAGCAGCTCCGCTGCACGGGAAACGTCGCCCTGCTGTCGCAGCGCAGCGGCGAGGGTGAACCGCAGCAGCGCCTCTGCGCGAGCCAGCGAGGCGACGTCCGATCCTCCGCGAGCGTGCAGCAGCTCCTTCGCCGCTTCGACCCACCGCGCAGGAAGTCCGTGCGCAGCCTGCTCCGAAGCCAGGCCAAACGCGCGGGCGTACCGATCGCGCATCTCCTGCCGGGGCGCAAAGCCCGCATGCGGAGCCAACGTCATGTCGGGCCTGACCAGCGCAAGATCGCTCCGCTGCGCCAGGGCCTCGCTCAGCGCCGCCGCAGCTGCTGCAGACACGGCGCGATCGTCGAACCAGCCCAGGACTCTTCGTCGCGCAGCGTCGCGCAGCGGAGGAGGCGCTCCGTCGCCCAACGGCGCCCGGTCCAGCAACATCTTCACGACATCGACAGTCAACGCAGCGCCGCCCGATCGCGTCAGAACAGACTCGACCGCGTCGAGCGTCAACGTGGCGAGCTTGGCCTGCTCCGCCTGAGCTGGGTGCGCCTCTTCCAAGCGGTCCACCAGACCGCGCCAGCGTTTCCACAACGCTGTGTCCCCCAGCGGCAACCCCGTCGCTGCGCGAGACAGCGCTGCCAGCGCCTGATCGAAAGCCTTGGGCTGCGCCGCGGCCTCCAGAGCGAGCTCCGTCGCCCGCTGCGCCTCCTCCAACAGCCCCGTCTGCAGCCTGCTCGTCGAAGACGCGACAGCGGGCCGCGCTGCGTCCGCCGCCTCCGCGCCGGAGGCTGAAGACCCTGCTGCGGGCGCAGCCTCCGCTGCAGGCCGCGACAGCGTCGCGCCGCCTCCGTGCGCATGGCGGTCCGAGGCAGCAGCGTCCCCAAGAGCAAGCCGCCACGCCGCCCACCCCGCCGCCGACGCCAAGGCAAGCGACATCGCCGTCACAACCACGGGGACGACGAACCGCCGTCTCCTGTGGGATGTTTTCCTCTCAGCTGTCAAGCGCCCCTGCGCCAGGCGGCGAGGCGCAGCGTCCCTCCCCAACGAGCCCCGCTCCAGCGCCTGGACGATGGCCGCAGCCGTCGCAGGACGATCGCTGCCCGCCCGCTCCACACGAGCCGACGGCGGCGGCATGACGCCCGTGGAGGCGCCTTCGTTCGTGCACGCGGACGGCGCCTTCCCAGGCCTGCGCAGCGTCTGGGCCAACATCGAGGGAGACACGCCCAGCGCATGGGCCAACGCTGCGACCCGCCGTCTCGATCGCCTGTTCCACCCCCCGCTCCGCGCCAGCACCCGCAGCGCCAACAGCCGCAGCGAAGCTGTCTTGTCGTCCACCTCTGGCCCGCTGTCGCGCGATCGGCTCGCTTCCGCTGCGCGGGACTGTTCCCGCCACAGCGCAAGCAATCGCTCACGCACGAGCGGATCGCACAGCTGCGCCGCCGCTGCGTGCAGCGCCAGCCGCACCTCGTCCGCTTCGGGCGTTGCGCCGTAGGGAGACGCCGCGAGCCTGGCCAGCCGCCTGCGCAGCGCCTCGTGCACGACGCGCTCGTCGACAGGCTCCAGCGGCAGCCCCAACAACTCAAAGGGTCCCCCCGAAGCCGCTGCGGGCCCAAAGCACCGCTCCACGGGGGAAAGACGCTGTGCGGTCATCGCTGCGCTCCAGCGGGTGTGCGCGCTCCGCTGGCAGCGGCGCCCGGGCGCCCCTCCGTCTGCACCGCCAGCCCCAGCCGCTCCGCCGCCGCCTCGAACCTGCTGCGCAGCGAAGGGGGCCCCAGCTCCGGATGCATCGCCAGGTGCTGCGCCAGAACGGTGCGAGCCCGGGCGCCGTCCAGACGCTCCAACGCCTCGACAACGCCCAATCGGGCCTCGAACCACACCTCGTCATCCTGAGGCAGCGCCGCCGAGAGCGTCCTCCACGCCTCCAGCGCCGCCGCTGCGTCTCCGCGCGCCATCGCCAGCTTTCCCCTTCGCCGCAACGCCTCCTTTTCCCGCGGGAGCAACGCCATCACCCGCTCGTTGGTCCGCCAGGCCTGCTCGAGGAGCGCGCTGTCCTCAGAATCGCGGCGCCACAGGAAGAACGCCGCCTCCGCCGCCGCTGCCGCCACGGGCGCCAACGCTTCCTCCTCCGCTCCGTGGCGCGTCGGCTCCTCCAGCAACGGCGTTGCGGCGCGCAGCAGCGCTCTGGCCCGCTGCGCCGCCTCCTCGGCGATGCGCTGCGCGTCGTCGCTGCGCATGGCGCTGCTGACACGGCGCCAGCGAGCAGCGGCCTTGCGCGCCACAAGCCAGGTTGCAGAAACGGCCCATATCGAATCGGGGCTTCGTCGGCGCAGCGTCTGCGCCAGGGCCGCAGCGTCGTCCAGCTCGCCCCGGGCCAGCAGCATCCTGACGCGCCTCTCGTCGAGCTCGTCCTGGGCGGCTGCGACGTCAACCAGACCCGTGCGCGCCGCCATCTCGACCGCCTCGAACGCCCGCTGCGCCGCCGCCACGTCGACGGGCGACACGGTGGTCGCCGCTTCGAGAATCCGCTGGGCCCGGGCAAGCACCCGCTGCGCCGCCGCTGCGTCTCCACGCGCAACCTGGGGAAGATCGACGGCGAGCAGTCCCGTGGCCACCTCGAGATACCGCTTGACGATCGCCGCTCTGGCGTGCGGCGAGGCGCCGCGCTGGGCGTCGAAGAGCAATGCCGCCGCCCGGGCTCGCGCCTCCGCGACGCGCTCGTCCGTCAACGGTGTGCGCAGCAACCGTTCCGCTGCAGCGACGGGATCAACCCCCGCAAGCCTCGACGCCTCCAGCGCCACAGCGCCGTAGCGCCGGTGCGTGGGGAAGGCTGCGAGGAAGCGCTCGATCAACGCGCTTCGCTTTTGAACGTCGCCCCCCAGCGCAAGCGCTGCGATCGCTCCCCACAGCGCCTCGCCCCTGGCCTGGTCGTCGGGAGCAACGTGATAGGCCTGTTCGAAGAGCTCCGCCGCAACGGCTCGCTCCTCGTCGGTGCGCGCAGCCATATTCCACGCGGAAGCCGCCAGCGTCGCCGCTGCGTAGCGCAACGTCTTGGGCACGTCCGGCAAGGCCAGCGCCCGCTCGGCCAGCGTCGCCGCTGTGCGCGCATGAGTCTTGGCTGCGTCAGGATCGCTGCGACGCTGCTCCTGGGCCTGGCGAAACAGTCGGGCAGCCTTGGCGTAGAGCCCGACGAATCCCTGTTCCGCCAGCGCATCGCTCTGGAAACGCTGGGCAAGATCCAGCGCATGCTCAAGCAGGCCCATGCGCGCCAGCCGCTCGACGGCCCGCCGGGCAGCGACGCGCACCGCTGGATCGCGCGAGCGCGTCGCCTCGCGCAACGACAGCGCCGCCGCCAACCTCGCCTGCGCAGGACGCAACGTCTTCGTCTGGCTCAGCAGCCTGGTGAACTCCGACCACCGCCGAAGCGTCGCCAGCGCCAACAGCCTGCGAGCGACGAGCTGCTGGCGCACCGAAGCGGGCGTCGCCTCGGCGCGATCGAGCGTCTCGAACCAGCGATCCGCCCCCGCAGCGTCTCCCAACTCCGCCCGGCACAGCGCCGCCGCCACCGCCGCCCGAGCCACATGCTCGAACCGCAGCAACCCGACGTCGAAGTCCTCGACAGGATCCTTTTCCCCCTGGGGGGCCTGCCCCCCGAAGAGCACCTGCTCCAGCAGCGTCAGCCCCTGCTCCGCTGCAGCGTGCGACCCCGTCAGCAGCGCAACGTAGGTCTGCGCCCAGCCGCCGAGATAACTGGCCAGACTTCTGCGGCGTTGCTCCTCAGCGATGAGTGCGGAAGCCCGCCTCGCCTGCTCCCCGCTCAGCGCCTCCTCCTGCTTGGACAGCGAGGCGATCCTGCGATTGGCCTGCAAGGCTTCGTCCGCCAGCTCCGCCGCCACTGCGCGCAGCGACTCGACCGCAGCGGCGCGAGCCTGTTCGTCCTCCAGCGCCATGAGCCAGCGTTCAGCCATCCGCTCCGCTCCGCTGTATCGCGCCCGCAGCAGCGTCAGACGCAGCTCGCGGGCAGCGGGCCCCGACGCCGACGAGAGCAGACGCCTGGCCGACTCCTCCACCCGCCGCCTCAACGCCTCGTCACGAACACGGTCGAGCTGCGCCGCATACACCGAGGCCAGCTTGCGCGCAACCGCCTCGCGATCCTCCTCCGCCGCCCGGGCGTGGACCGACTCGAGAAGCCACGCCAACGGCGCCAGCAACTCGCGCTCCTCGAGCCAACGCTCCAGCGTCCGCTCCTCCACTGTCGCAGCGACCAGCGGCTGCTGCAGGAGCGTCTGTCGCTGGGGCTGCCCCGCAACCACGCCGACCGCGACAAGCCAAGGCGCCAACGCACCTCCCCAGCGTCGCGGCGCCACAGCAGCGGCAATGTCAGCGACTCTGCGGCACATACGTCACTCTGGCAAAGCCCGCGTCGCGACAGGCCTGCAGCGCCGCCGCCGCCGCTTCCACGGGCGCGTCGTCCTCCACCTTCACAAAAACGCCCTGCTCCTTCGGGAGCGTCCGCAGCAGCGCCGTCAGCGACCGCTTGTCGCGCAGGATCCTGGCGCCGAACTGGAACACAGGCGATCCGTCCTGCATACGGACGCGCACGATCTGCGGCGTCAGGTCCGACGCCCCCGCCTCCCTGCGCTCCGCAGCCAAGGCGGGCGACAACCTCGACTCGGGCGGCGTCAGCGACGTCGTCGCCATGAAGAAGATGAGCAGCAGGAAGATCACATCAATCATGGCGGTGACCCGCAGCCCCGTCGAAACGCGCCGAAATCGCTCGCTGCTGGGGCGCAGCTGCATCACCCGCCTCCGTCAGGGCTCGTAGCCAGCCTCCAGGAGCGCACTCCCAGCCTGGCCAACTCCTCCGCGACACGGTTGACCCGCGCAGCCCGTGCACGGCGATCCGCCCGGAGGAGCACGCGAACACTCGCAGCGCCCGCCTTCTCCACTTCCGCGCCGAGCATGCTGCGCAGCGCCACCGGCGAGACCGTCTCCCCTCCCACGACGTAGCTGCCGTCCGCCAACACATTGACGACCAGCGCAGGCGCGCGTCGCTGCGTCTCGTCCTCGCCCTTCTCCCTTGGAAGGTCCAGCTGGGCCCGCGTCATCTTGGCGAACTGCGCCGTAGCCATGAAAAAGATGATGAGCAGAAAAACCAGATCGATCATGGCGGTGATGTCCATGCTCAACAGTCGTTCGCCTCGATGGTCGCGCGCAAACTTCACGCTGCTGACCCTCCCGCCCCCTTGGTCGCCATGGCGGGGGACACAGGCGCCGTCGGCCTGGCGACCCCCTCCGTCGCTGCGGGAGGCGCCGCGGCGCCTCGCCCCTGCGCGTCCTCCGCCTCCAGCTTCCAAGCCAGCTCCTCGATCATGCTCGCGATGTCCGTGGACAGCGCGTCGATGCGGTTGCGGAAGAAGGTGAAGGCCGCCGTGGCGGGAATCGCCAGCGTCAGGCCCATCAGCGTCGTCACGAGGGCCTGGCTGATGTCCCCCGCCAGCTGATCAGGCCGAGCGAACCCTTCGCTTGCGCTGATCGTGTCGAAGGCCCCCACCATCCCCAGCACCGTCCCAAGCAGACCAAGCATGGGGGCGATGTTCGCGATCAACCCCAGCCCGTCCGTCGAGCGATAGAGGCGAGCGACCTGCTCCTGTCCCGCCTCCTCCAGGGCGCTGCGGAGCTCGAGGAAGCCAAAGGCGCTGCGCTGGCACCGCGCAAGCGCCGCCTCCATCACCCGTGTGAGAAAGCTCGGCCTGGCCAGGCTTCGACACCACTGCAAGGCGCCAGCAGCGTCGCGAGCGTCCAGCCTGCGGGCAAGCTCCACACGATGCTCCTCAGGCGCCAGCGCCCGCATGCGTATCTGCATCGCGTGCATGACCATCAACGCCATCGCCGCGACGCTCAGCAGCAGGATCACGTACCCCACCACGCCCCCCGCCGCCACCAGCTGCAGCGCGCTGACGCTGGAGGACGCAGACTCCCCGTTCGCCGCAGCTGCCCCCTGCGTCTGCGCCACCGTCAAAGCGACCATCCTGGACAGCGCCGCGATCGTCACGCTCCGCCGCTCCTTTCGTTCGTTCGATCCTGCACACCGTCGACGACGCCTCTGGTCGCCAGCCACCGACGCTCCAGCGTCGCTGCAGCGTCTCCCTCAAGCTCGCGCGCCAGCCTGCGCGCGTCCTGCGTCTGTCCCATCGACAGGAGCGCCTCCGCCGCCAGAGCGAGGGCGACACGGGCATGCGCAGGAAGCGCCGCCGACCAGCGAGCCGCCACCGTCAGCAGATGCACGACCCCCTCCCTGCGTCGGGCCTCCTCCTGCTCCAGCAGAAGCGAGCGCCCCAGCGCCATGTGCGTCCAACCACGACGCCAATCCCCCTTGCTGGAGCCCGACAACCTCTCCCGCAGCCACGCTCGGGCCTCCTTCCGCTGCGCAGGCGCCGCGAAGACCGCCACGGCGCACTGCGCCAGCAGCTGCTCGTCCGCCTTCTGCGTCATCTGCGGCGCACGCAGCCTGCTCGCCGTCGCTGCAGCCTCTTCCTGCTGGTGCGCCACAGCGTGCGCCGCCAGACGCAGGGCCAGGACCACGGGGTCAGCGTCGCTTTCCTCCCGCGACGGCGCCGACCGCAGGACCTCCACCAGCGACACCGCCCGAGGATCGTCAGGCAGAAGCAGCAACGGCGAGACATTGGGGGCCAGCGCCGCAGCGTCGTCGATCGCGTCGAACTCCCCCGCGCTGTGGCCTGCAAACCCTCTGCGGGCCACGCTGCGCCACCACACCAACGCCTGCGCTGCGCCCAGCAGATCCTGCTGCGCGACGCTGCACGTGAGCAGTCCCCGGGCAGCGTCAGCAGCCTCTTCACTGGGAGGCGCCTCCCGCAACGACGCCGCCAACCGCCTGAACAGCGGCGTCGCCAGCGCCACGTCCCCCCGCGCCAACCTTCGCTGCGCAAGACGCAGCTGCTCCACCAGGGACGATCGCTCCCCAGCTGAGGGCTGCGCCGCGGGCGCCGCCACAGTCCCAGCCAGCGGCAGGCTCCCCGCCCCCCCGACAGCCGCCAGCAGCGCCAGCGCCCCCCGACTCATCGCCCGGGCCCTTCGATGTGCGTGTACGAGCCGCCGCTGCGATCCGCGATGGAGCGCATGATCGACGCCGCCTCGCGACTGACGAACGAAATGCAGTGAATGGGCGTGATCCTGCCGCCTGTCGACTCGTTGAGCTGGGCGATCTCGTACGCTGCCGACTCCGCAAACAGACCATCGGTCATGAAGTAGATCGCGTCGGGCTTGGGCTTGAGCGCAAAGGCCTTCTCGAACGCAGGCAGAGGGTTCGTCCCCCCCTTGGCGCGAATGGCCTGGATCTCCCTGCTGATGGCCCGCTTGGCCTGCTCCGTCGCCTGCCACCAGCGCGAGGCGCCCCCCAGCGACGACGCGTCCGTCGAAAACAGCACCACAGCGAAACGGGCGGACTCCGGCAGCCGCTTGATCGAGTCCGTCAACTCGATCTGCAGCGTCTCGAGCTTGCGCCCCTCCATCGAGCCCGAGACGTCCACGATGTACACGAACCGGGCCCCGCGGGCTTCGACGCCGAAGAAGGACGCGCTGCCCGATCCTTCCCCCGACCCCGAAGGAGCCTCGAACCCCTCCCCAAGCTCCTCCGCGCCAGCCCCGCTGATCGCCGTCAGCTGCGTCGGCGTGGGCAGCGAGGAGGCGACCGCAGGCGCCTGGGCCTCGCTGAGCGGATTGAGCGCCGGGGCCTGCGCCTGCGTGCGGGGAGTCTCCGCAGGCGCAGACGACGCGGTGGAGGCGGTCAACTCCTCCAGCTGCGCCTCGGTCATCACCGCCAGCTCGATCGGACGCTCCCCCTCCCCTCCCCCTGCGCGGGTGAAGGTGACCATCGCCAACAGCGCCAGCAGCAGCGCATGGACCGCCACCGAGACCGTCAGCCCCGCACGCAGTCCCCGCGCACGCCACACGTCCTTCCGCTCGGTTCGAAATGGCCGCTGCTGCGCCATGGGCCGATTCCATCGTAGGGCCGGCCTCGCTTGACCCGAGGCCCCGCCTGCTGTGCAATGCGCCATCGGACCGCTTGCGGATCCACCTTTGGAGCCTGCCATGTCCTCTGCAGCCTCGCGGCCTCCTCTGCGACGGGCCCTGCTCAAGCTCAGCGGGGAAGCCTTCTGCCAACCGGGAGGCTTCGGCGTCGACCCCGACGCTCTGGACCACATCGCCCGCGAGATCGCCGCCGCCCACGACGAAGGCGCGCAGGTGGCGGTGGTCGTCGGGGGCGGCAACATCGTCCGAGGCGCCGCCCTGGCCAAGCGAGGCGTCGTCCACCCCGCCACCGCCGACTACATGGGCATGCTCGGCACGGTCATCAACGGCGTGGCCCTGAAGGAGGCCCTGGAGCGGGCGGGCAAGGAGGCCCGCTGCATGACCGCCATCGACATCCCCGCCGTCGCGGAGCCCTTCATCAGGCTCAGAGCCATCAGGCACATGGAGCTCGGCCGCATCGTCGTCCTCGCAGGCGGCACAGGCAACCCCTTCTTCACCACCGACACCTGCGCCGCCCTGCGGGCCACCGAGCTGGAGTGCGACGCCGTCCTCAAGGCCACCAAGGTCGACGGCGTCTACACCGCCGACCCCGTCACCGATCCCCACGCCAGCCGCTTCGAGGACATCTCCTTCGACGAAGCCCTCCAACGCCGACTCGACGTCATGGACCGCACCGCCCTGACCATGTGCCACGAACGAGGCATCCCCATCATCGTGTTCAACTATCGGCAGGCAGGCGCCATACGCAAGGTCGTCGCGGGAGAGCCCCTCGGAACAGCCATCAACTGACCACGCCCCCCGCAGGACGAGACGCCGATCCCCGCTGCCCGCCGCCAAAGGGGCTGAACAACCCATCCCCTCCGTTCTGCAGCCTCCATCCCGCCTCGCCGCCCCCTCCGAGGTCCTGGCGGGTATCATCGAGGCTCACACCGAGAGGGACGGCCCAGCGTCGACCCGCTGACCGTTGCATCTGGAGTCTCTTCTCATGCCCACGATTCGAACCCGCGCTCTCAGCGCCGCTGCGCCGCTGGCTCTGCTGGCCTTGGCCCTGGGAGCCTCACTGGGGATTCGCGCAGGGGCCCAGAGCGCAGGCGCCTCGCCAGGCCCCGTCGCTGTGGTCGACCTCGAACGGGTCATCAACAACCTCGACGAGCGCGTGGCCCGCGAGAACGAGCTCAAGGACTTCATCGCGCAACGACAAGCCGTCATCGATCAGAAACAGCAGAAACTCAAGCAGCTGCAGGACGAGCTCAACCTTCTGCCCGAAGACGCCCAGGCCAGGCAAAGCAAGGCTGAGGAAGTCGTCCGCGCCCGCATCGACTTCGAATCCGAGCAGCGCATTCTCGAGCAGCTCCTGCAGGTCAAGCGGGGCGAGATCTTCAAGGTCCTCTTCGAACACGTCCTCGACGCTGTGCAACGCATGGCCCAGGCCCGGGGCTACCGCCTCGTCCTCAGCAACGACGCCAACGCCACCCTGCAGTCGGGCACCGATCAACAGCTGCAGATCCAGATGGTCTCCCGTCGCGTCCTCTTCGCCGACAGCTCGCTGGACATCAGCGACGATGTGGTGCAGATGCTCAACAACGAGTGGGCCGCAGGCCAGGGCCGTTGAGCCGTCCCTCCCCTGAACGCCTTCGACTGACTGCGCCGGACTCTTCCGCCATGACCACTGCGCTTGTCGCCGACGCCGACGCTTCACGCACCTCCCCCCAGTGGAGGGCCGACGCCCTGGCGCAGCAGCTGGACGCGGAGCTGCGGGGAAGCCCCGATGTCGTGGTCGACAGCGTCGACGCCCTCGACCATGCAGGGCCTTCCAGCCTGACCTTCATCCGCGACGCCAAGCACAGCCGCGCCTGGACAAGGAGCCCCTCCCCCTGCGCCGTCGTCACGCGGGGGTGCGAGCCCGACAGCTGGGACCCGCAGGAGCGCGCCCTCCTTGTGGTCGACGACGCCGACCACGCCATGCAGCGGCTGCTCGAAGCCGTCACGCCCCCCCACGTCGCCCCCCCTGTCGGCGCGCACCCCACCGCTGCGATCGACCCCAGCGCCTGCGTCGATCCCTCCTGCCGCATCGGCCCCTTCGTCGCCATCGGCCCCAAGTGTCGTGTCGAAGCGGACGTCGTCCTGCACGCCCGCGTCTCGCTGGGCGCGGAGGCGGTCGTGGGCGCAGGCAGCGAGCTGCGGGCGGGCGTGGTCGTCGAGGACCGCTGCCAGCTGGGACAACGCGTCCTGATCCACCCCAACGCCGTCATCGGCGCCGACGGCTTCGGCTACCTCCCGACCCCCCAGGGCCCAGTCAAGATCCCACACGCAGGTTTCGTCCTCATCGAGGACGATGTGGAGATCGGCGCCTGCACCACGATCGACCGAGGCAAGTTCGGCCCGACGCGCGTAGGCCGGGGAACCAAGATCGACAACCACGTCCAGATAGGCCACAACTGCGACATCGGCCAAGGGTGCATCATCTGCGGCGCCTGCGCCCTGTCGGGGTCGGTGCGCGTGGGCGACGGCGCGATTCTCGCGGGCGGCGTAGGCATCAAGGACAACGTCGCCATAGGCCCGCGGGCCCGCGTCGGGGCGCGCAGCGGCGTCATGAACGACATTCCCGAAGGGGAAACCTGGGTGGGCTATCCCGCCCGACCCGCGTCGCAGACCATGCGCATCATCGCCGCGGAGACCCGACTCCCCGAAATCGCCTCCGCCGTCCGCCGATTCACCAAGCAACGTCCCAGGGATGCACAGGCCAATGCGGAGGGCGCCTCGCCATGAGCCCGCTCGCCCTCCAGTCACAACCGCGCCGCGCCGCTGCGCGCGACGGCGCGCCCGACGCCCAGCGAACCCTCGCTGCCCCCGCGACCGTCGCCGGCAAGGGGCTGTTCTTCGGCCAAGCCTCCACTGCGACGCTCAAACCCGCCCCTCCCGATTCGGGCATCCGCTTCGTGCGCGTGGACCGCGATCCGCCGATCGAGATTCCCGCCGTGGCTGAGCGCGTCGTCGACAGGCCTCGCTGGTCGGCGCTTGCCGCTGCGGAGGATCCAGAGACGACGGTCGAAGTGGTCGAGCATTGCCTCGCTGCGCTGGCGGGTCTGGGCGTGGACAACGCCGTCGTCGAAGTGAACAACCGCGAGCTTCCCGCAGGCGACGGCTCCGCCAAACCCTTCGCTGAGGCGATCCTGGAAGCGGGGCTGGTCGAGCAACCCGCGCCGCGCAGGCCGATCGTGGTCGACGACCCCATCGTGCTGCGCGAGGGCGACGCAACCATCGCCGCCCTCCCCTGCGCCCCAGGGCGATGCGACCTCTTCTTCGAGCTCGACTACAGCGACAACCACAACAACGCGAACCTGGGTCGCCAACTCTTCGCCTTTGCCCTGCATCGGGACGACTTCGCCCGCGACCTGGCGCCGGCCCGCACCTTCGCCCTCGAGACCGAGGCCAAGACCCTCCTGAACAACGGCCTGTGCACGCACCTGCAGCCAGCGGACGCCTTGGTGATCGGCGCCGACGGCCCCATCGACAACAACTACCGTTATCCAGACGAGCCCGCCAGGCATAAGACGCTGGACCTGCTGGGCGACCTGGCCCTGGCAGGAAGGCCCGTCCACGCGCGCATCGTCGCCTTCCGCTCGGGCCACACGCTCAACCAGCAGCTGGCGCGGGCGCTGCGCGAGCTGACGCCGCCCGACCCCGCATCGCGCAGCAGCGGCGCGTCCGCCCTGTCGATCAGGCAAATTCTGCGCCTCCTCCCCCACCGGTACCCGATGGCGCTGATCGACCGCGTGGTGGAAATGGAGGGCGACCGCCGAGCGGTGGGCGTCAAGAATGTGACGATCAACGAGCCGTTTTTCCAGGGCCACTACCCAGGCTCGCCGATGATGCCTGGAGTCCTCATTGTCGAAGCCATGAGCCAGCTCGCTGGCCTGGCGCTGAATCAGACGCTGGAGCACGAAGGAAAGGTCGCTGTTCTTCTGAGCCTGGATCGAGTCAAGCTCCGCAGACCCGTCCAACCCGGCGACCAACTCGTGATGGAAGCCAAGACCATCCGCGCAAACAAACGCTTTGGCGAATGCGACTGCAAGGCGTTCGTCGAAGACCGACTCGTGGCGGAGGCGAGCGTGCGCTTCATGATGGTCGACCCGGAGCAACTGTGACCATGGCCCCACTCGCCTCCAACCCCGCCAGGCACTTCGTCGTTCGAAGCCCCAGCGCGACGATTCACCCCACAGCCCTGGTGGACCCCAAGGCCTCCATTGGCCCCAACGTCGTCATCGGCCCCTACTGCGTCGTGGGCGCAGGCGCACGCATCGGCGCACGCACCGAGCTCAAGAGCCACGTCTGCGTCTTCGGCCCCACAACCGTCGGCGAGGACAACGTCGTCTACCCCTTTGCGGTGCTCGGCGCCGAGCCCCAGGACCTCAAATACCGCGGCGAGCGCAGCCTGCTGGTCATAGGCGACCGCAACGTCATCCGCGAACACGTCACCATCCACCGAGGCACCAAACTGGGCGGAGGCTGCACACGCGTCGGCAGCGATTGTCTGCTCATGGTCGGCGTGCACATCGCCCACGACTGCGTCGTCGAGGACGAGGTCGTCATCGCCAACAACGCCATGCTCGCAGGCCACTGCCACATCCAGAAGGGCGCCGTCGTCTCGGGCGGCGTCGGCATGCACCACTTCGTCACGGTGGGCGAATACGCCTTCGTCGGCGGGCTCGCCCGCGTGGGCAAAGACGTCCCCCCCTTCATCCTGGCCGAAGGCTCTCCCTGTCTGCCCCACAAGATCAACACCGTCGGCCTGCAGCGCAAGGGGTGGACCGAGGAGCAAATCGCTCCGCTGCGGGCCGCCTTCAAGCGTCTCTTCCGCGCACAGGACAGCCAACCCCTGCGGCGCCGCGCACAGCTGCTGCTCGAGGACGCCTCGCAGCCCGAGCCCGTGCACAGACTCTGCGCCTTTCTCCTGCGCATGGAGGAGGGCGTCTTCGGCAGACAGCGCGAGAAGGAACGCTCCCCGGAGGCTCCCAGGCACGGCGGCCTCGCGACCTCCTCGCGCTGATTGGCGCCGACCCTCCGCCAGCCAGCCAGCGTCCCCCCTCCTCCTTCCCCATCGCTGCTGTTCAACTCCGGGCGGCGCCGACCAGCCGCACCGCTCCCTCTCCCAACGTCTGCTCGACCTGGCGAACGAAGTCCGCATCGGGCGCCACCTTGGCCCAGGCCCCTGGCCGCAACCGCACCACCCGATCATGCGTGCGGACGACCAGCCGCACCGCCGCCTTCCTCCCTCCCTCCGAGGCAGGTCTGCCGCTGCGGATGATCCCCGCAATCCACTGCAACGCCTCCACCGAAGCGCCGTTGATCTTCCGCTCGTCAAGCACGATCTCCACCGCTGCAGCGAGCCGCTCCGCCGCCTTGTCCATGGGAAGCAGCTCCTCGACGATGATCTGCCCCTGGCCCCGCCGATGGTCCACCGTCCCGACGACGAAGACCGCCTCCCCCTCCTGGGCCCACATCCCCATCCGGGCGTAGACCTCCGGGAACAGCACCGCGTCCGCCGTGGCCTGCGCGTCCTCGAGGGTGAGGATCGCCATGCGCTCCCCCGCGCGGGTCGTCGGCGTGCGCGCCTGCTGCACCATCGCCGCGACGACGACGCGCGCATCCTGAGGACGTTCGGGAACCTCCTGCAACGACGCGGTGGCGAAGGCCTCGATCAACTCGCGCCGCTGCTGGAGCGGATGGCTCGACAGGTACAACCCCACCGCCTCCTTCTCATGCCGCAGCGTCTCCGCTTCGGACCAAGGCGCAGTCTTGACCAGCGGAATCGTCGCTGCGGACGCCGCGTCGCCGATCTCCTCCGACGCAAAGAGCCCTCCCTGTCCCGCAGCCCTGTCCTTCGCCGCCTCCGCGCCCGCCGCGACCGCCGCGTCGATGGTCGCCACGAGGCTGGCCCGCTTGTCGCGGCCGTGCACGCTGTCGAAGGCGCCGGCCTTGATGAGCGCCTCCAGCGCCGCCTTGTTGACCACGCCGGGCTCGAGGCGCTCGCAGAAGTCGAAAAGGCTCGTGTAGGGCCCGCCCCGTTTGCGCTCCTCCACGATGGTCTCGATCGCCTTGACCCCCACGCCCCGAATCGCCGCAAGACCGAAGCGCACATGCCCATGCGCATTGTCGCGCGGCTCGCCCTCGTCATACACCACCGTGAAGGCCGCCTCCGAGCGGTTGATGTCGGGCGGCCTGACCTCCACGCCCACGCGTCCGTCAGGCAGTGTGGTGCGCTTGCAGTCCTCCAGGTACGGCGCCCAGTCCGCCGTCTTCTGCGCCTGACTCTCGTAGGTCAGGAAGGCCGCCATGTAGTGCGTGGGGAAATACGTCTTGAGATAGGCCGTCTGGTAGGCCACGATGGCGTAGGCCGTCGAGTGGCTCTTGTTGAAGCCATATCCTGCAAAACGCAGGATGAGCTCGAAGAGCTCCTGGGCCTGACGCCGATCCACTCCCCGCTCCTGGGCTCCCTCGAGAAAGCGCTCGCGGTTGGCCGCGATCACATCCTCCTTCTTCTTGCTGATCGCCTTGATGAGCGTGTAGGCCTGCCGCAGCGGGATGCCGCCCAGCTCGTGGACGATCTGCATCACCTGCTCCTGGTAGACCATCACGCCGTAGGTGTCGCGCGTCACGCGGTCGACGATGGGGTGCACACTGGGGACCGCCGCCTGGCCGTGCTTGCGGCGGTTGTAGTCGGGGATCAGGTCCATGGGGCCGGGCCGGAAGAGCGCGTTGGCCGCGATGAGGTCCTCGAGCCTGTCGGGCCGCATCTCCGCAAGCAGTCTGCGCATCCCGCCGGACTCGAACTGGAACACCCCCGTCGTCTCGGCCCGCTGAAAGAGGGCGAAGACCTTCGGATCGTCGTAGGCAAGCCGTTCGAGATCGAGCGGATCCCCCTCCCGGTCAGCCGCCCACCCCACCGCGCTGCGGATCGCTTCCTTGGGCATCGTCTGGCGCACCAGCTGCTTGCAGCGCTCGATGACGCTGAGCGTGCGCAGGCCGAGGAAGTCCATCTTGAGCAGGCCGACCTTCTCGCACGTCGGCCCGTCCCACTGCGTGACCACGTCCTCCGTGCCGGGCGGCCTGTAGAGCGGCACGATCCGCTCCAGGGGCTCCGCCGCGACGATGACCCCCGCTGCGTGCACCGACGCGTGCCTGGCCTGCCCTTCGAGTCTGCGGGCGATGTCGAAGAGCCTGCGGACGCGCGGGTCCTCCTCACAGGCCTTCCTGAGCTGCGGCTCCTGGGCGATCGCCTCGTCGAGCGTGACGCCCAGCGTCTCGGGGATCAGCCTCGCCAGACGATCCACCTCCGCCAGCGGCAGATCCAGGGCCCTTCCCACGTCGCGCACCACCGCCTTGGCCTTGAGCGTGCCGAAGGTGATGATCTGGGCCACGTGGCCGTACTTGCGCCGCACGTACTCGATCACCGACGCCCTGCCGTCCTGGCACAGGTCGATGTCGATGTCGGGGTATTCGCTGCGATCCGGATCGGTGAAGCGCTCGAAGAGCAGGCCGTGCGCAACGGGACAGGCGTTGGAAAGCCCCAGCAGATATCCGACCATTGTCCCCACGCCCGAGCCGCGGGCCATGGCCGGCACCCCCTGCTCGCGCCCCCAGTGCACGAAGTCCCACACGATCAGGAAATAGGCGCTGATGCGCTTTTCCGAGAGGATGCGCAGCTCACGGTCGAGCCTGCTGCGGATCGCCTCCGCCCGCTCCCGCTGCGCCTCGCCCGGGCCTCCTTGAGGTCCGAAGAGCTCCGGGTAGCGCCATACGAGCCCCGCCTCGCACAGCGCGCGCAGCGCCGCGTCGCACCCCTGCGCCAGCCGCTCCTGCTCCGTCTCAGCAAGATGCCTCGCGTCCACAGGCTCGAGGCGAAACGCCCCGCAAACCCGCTTGTGCCACGCTGTGACGTCCGATCGACCGTCCCACGGCTCGACAGCCTCGGGCCCTGTCGCCCGCACCAGCGGCGCGTGGTTCTCGAACGAGAGGTCCAGCTCGCAGCGCTGGGCGATCGCCACGGTGTTGTCGCACGCCTCTGGCAGATCCGCGAAGAGCTCGCGCATTTCCTGCGGACTCTTGATGTGCAGCTCAGGCGAGTATCGCAGCCTGTCCGGATCGTCCTTGCGCTTGCCCGTGGCGATGCACAGCAGTGCGTCGTGGGCGTCGTGGTCCTCTCTGCTCAGGAAGTGCGCGTCGTTGGTCGCCACCAGCGGCAGATCGAGCTCGCGCGCCAGTCTGACCAGGTGCGGGTTGATGGCGTTCTGCTCCGGAACATGCCGTTGCAGCTCGACGTAGAAGCGCGGGCCGCGCTCGGTGGGGGCGAAGACGCGGGCGTGCCACCGCGCCGCCTCGACCGCCCGCTCCCAGCAGCGCGCATCGCCGGTCGTCTCGTACTCGAGCAGGTGCCGCCCCAGCTCGCTGCCCAGATGGCCGCTGATGGCGATCAGCCCCTCGCCCATCGCCTCGAGCAGCTCGCGATCCACCCGAGGCTTGTAGTAGAATCCTTCGAGATACGCCTTGCTGGCCAGGACGCGCAGATTCGCCCAGCCCTGCTCGTTCTCCGCCAGCAGCACCAGGTGGTAGCCGCCGTCCGCCACGCCCGTGTGCGTGCGGTCGAAGCGCGAGCCGGGCGCCACGTACGCCTCGACGCCGAGGATGGGCTTGACGCCCTGCTTCTTGGCCTCGAAGTAGAAGGCCATGGCGCCGAAGAGGGCGCCGTGGTCCGTCAGCGCCACAGCCTCCATGCCCAGCGCCTTGATGCGCGCGACGAGCTTGTCGACGCGGTTGCCCCCGTCGAGCAGCGAATATTCGGAGTGCAGATGCAGATGAACGAAGCCGCCTTGCCGCCCCTGCGTCATGCTGCGCGCCCCTTCAGCAGCGGTCCGCTGGGCGCCGTTCGCCGCCTCAGCGCAGCCCGCCTGCAGCTGCGATGGTACCGCCCCTGTTGTGTCGCCCCCCACGGCTGTCCACAGCCGCTGCACGCGTCCTGCGACGCGTACAATGGTCCGTGCAGGACATCCGCGCCGTCGAGATCCGCTGCGTCGAGGAGCGCGACGCGCACGACCGTGCGCATGTGCGCGTCGAGGCGCGGTCGTGGTCGCCCAAGCTGTGGCGGTTCCGCTTGGCCCTGGCGTTGGGGCTGCTCGCAGGGCTGGTCCTGCTCGCGCTTGCCCTGCTCATCGCTGTGCCCCTCCTGCTGGGCCTTGGACTGGTTGCGCTGGCGCTGGCGGGGCTCGACGTCCTCGCGTCCCTGTGGCGCAGCGCTGCGGGACGAGACCGCCAGGGCAGGCGGAACGTGCGCGTGATCCCCCCCGCCTCTGCGCCCTGGCGTTGAACGCCGCTGCGACGCGCCGATCGCGCACGCCGTCCGAGAAGCCCACTCCCTCCATCCTTCCCCCTCAGCCAACGCCCCAGAACCCGCCCTCCGCACACCCTGCGCGCTCCGCTGCGCCGGAAAAGTCTCGACGCCGCCGCATGAGGCCTTTACACTTGCGCAGCGTCGCCCCGCCTGCGACGCACGACACGAACACAGCGAGGAGCGCGTATGGCGACCAGTTTCGGCGCCCTGGCGACGGACTTCTACATCAACGCCAAGCTGGGCGTGAAGCTCGATCTGCCGCAGAGCCGCGAGACGGTGATGGACTTCTTCCAACGGCTGCGGCAACTGCAGCCGGCGCTGTGCCGCGTCCGCCGCTATCCCAACGAGCTGGCGCTGGAGACGAGGGACGACGACAGCCTGTGGGTCGCCCTGCGCCGCACGAGCCTGCGGGCAGGGGCCGTCAACCCAGACGCCCTCGCCGACGCCTACACCCTGCACCGCGAGGTCCTCGCCGCTGCCCCCTTCTACCTCTCCATCAGCCCGCTGGACGTGGATCTGCTGGAGGTGGTCTTCGGCTTCGACTTCGAGGCCTCGGGCAACCACAACCAGCTGGTCTGGGACGCGCTGCTGGCCCACTCGCCCTTGGCCAGGCTGGCGGGCGAGGACGCGTGCCACATCATCGACGCCCAGCCCGTCGTCGGCGTCGCGCTGGACGACGACTGCCGAGCCCAGGCCTTCTTCGAGGTCAAGACGCGCACGAGCAGCCAGGACATTCGGCAGCGGCGCAGCCCCGACCAGCCGCTGAGCGTGTACGTGACGCTGCGGCAGGTGGGTCCGGTGGAGAGCGTCAAGGAGCTTCCCAGCCGCTTCGACGCCCTTGCCCGGATGGGCGAGGAGCTGGTCGAGCAGCGGGCGATCCCGCACCTGATCGCCCCGCTGCGCGACGCCATCGCCTCCGGCGCCTGAGCCGTCCAGCCGTATCTTCGGCCTGACACAGGGTATGCGACAGGTTATCCACATTTGGGACGCCTGTCCACAAAATACAATGCCTGTCTCCCATCCGTATCTACGGCCCTTGACGCCATCTCTATCCGTGTATAGACTGCCCACATGGCTGTTGCACGGATTCAGAGACACCCCTATACAGGAGGCCTCAAAATGTCAGACGGCAAGTTTGCTCCCGAAGACCTGTACGCATTCCTTGAGGACATGGGCCGCAAGGGATGGCTGCATGAGACAACTGCAAAGGCCATGGCCAGCGCATCGCGACGGTTGTTCAGCGTCCTGGACCAAGACGAGCCTGTGGACCTCTCCACGATCGACCCGGACGACTTGACTGAGAGGTTCAAAAACAAGACGAAGAACGTTAGCGCACAGACTGCAGAAACATACAAGAAGCGATTGGTCACCGCCCTAGAGTACTACAAAAGTTACAAGGCTGATCCACAATGGAAGCCCCCGACGAGGCAACCAAAACGCACACCGACTGCAAAGAAAGCCACCACGCGATCTCGAGACGCACGTCCGTACAATGAGACGCCTCAGGATGCGTCCGAATCCATGTCTACGCGCTCTGCGTCTCCTGCGGAGGGATTCGCCACGTACTTTCCACTCCGGGACAATATCATCGTTAAGATTTCTGGGCTCCCCAAGAACCTCAAGACGGCGGAGGCAATCCGCATGGCTGCATTCATAAAGACGCTGGCTGTTGATTATTCACCAACCGATGCAGACACGAAATCTGTTGCCTCCAAGGCAGAAAAAAAATGATCCCGCGCTGTTGCCGCAGCACGGGATCATGATAGTAGGGGCCCGTAGTGGTACTCGAAAAGATTCAGACACTTTATCGACGGGGTTCGACTCCCCGGGGCTCCAATTTCAAGTATAGCCGTCAATCGCTTTGAAATCATTGACTCATCAAAAAATACACTCGACAGGCTTCATATTCGCGGTTTGTTAGGTGGCGTTCGCGTGCTCCTTGGCCCTGCTGGCCATGGCGCGCAGCACTGTCTGCAGGATGCCGCCCTGCCTGAGGTACTCCACCTCCACAGGCGTGTCGGCCCTGCACAGGACGCTGAAGCTCGTCTCCCGGCCGCTTTCTGGATGCCTGGCCCGCACGGTCAGCTTCGCCCGCGGCTCGAGCTGTTCGGGAACGTCGATGTCGAAGACCTCCGCGCCATCAAGGCCCAGCGACTGGCTCGACTGCCCCTCCTCGAACTGCAACGGCAGCACGCCCATGCCGATCAGGTTCGAGCGGTGGATGCGCTCGAAGGAGCGGGCGAGCACCGCCCGCACGCCCAGCAGCTGCGTCCCCTTGGCCGCCCAGTCGCGCGACGAGCCCATGCCGTAGTCCGCCCCCGCGATCACCACCAGCGGCACGCCTTCCTCCTTGTAGTGCATCGCCGCGTCGTAGATGGACTTGACCTGTCCGTCGAGGAAGTCCGTCGTCCAGCCGCCCTCGGTCCCCGGGGCAAGGGCGTTGCGCACGCGCACGTTGGCGAAGGTCCCGCGCATCATCACCTCGTGGTTGCCTCTGCGCGAGCCGTAGGAGTTGAACTGCGACACGGGCACGCCCCGCTCGAGCAGGTACTTCCCCGCGGGGCTCTCCGGATCGATCGCCCCTGCGGGGGAGATGTGGTCCGTCGTCACCGAATCGCCCAGCAGCGCCAGGCAGCGGGCGCCGTGGATCGACGCAAGACCCGGCGGATCGAGCGTCATGCCCTCGAAGAAGGGCGGGTTCTGGATGTACGTCGACTCCGCCTTCCACTGGTACGTCGCCCCGCCGCTGACGGGGATGGCGTTCCACGTCTCGTTGCCGCTGTAGACCTGGGCGTACTCGCGCTCGAACTGCTCGCGGCCAAGGCACGCCTCGCGGACGCGCACGACCTCCTCGTGGCTGGGCCACAGGTCGCGCAGATAGACAGGCTCGCCCTTGGGCGTCGTCGCCACGGGCTCCGTCGCCAGGTCGATGTCCATCGTCCCGGCAAGGGCGTAGACCACCACCAGGGGGGGGCTGGCCAGGAAGTTCGCCCGCACATGCGGGCTGATCCGCCCCTCGA
Source organism: uncultured Phycisphaeraceae bacterium (assembly GCA_964408965.1). Lineage (GTDB taxonomy): Bacteria > Planctomycetota > Phycisphaerae > Phycisphaerales > UBA1924 > CAYPBL01. The sequence continues at coordinate 45,311 of CAYPBL010000014.1, forward strand.
AGTTGCGGTTGCCCGACAGCGTCGCGCAGACGACCAGGTCCTTCTCCCGGATCGCCTTGACGATGGGCTCGGGCAGCGGGCCGGAGTTGCCGATGCACGTCGTGCAGCCGTAGCCGACGGTGTAGAAGCCCACCGCCTCCAGGTGCTCCGTCAGGCCCGCCTTGTCGAGGTACTCGGTCACGACCTTCGAGCCGGGCGCCAGCGACGTCTTGACCCAGGGCCTGGCCGAGAGCCCCAGCTCGTGGGCCTTCCTGGCGACAAGCCCCGCCGCGATCATGACGTCCGGATTGCTCGTGTTGGTGCAGCTGGTGATGGCCGCGATGACCACGTCGCCGTGGCGCAGCGAGAAGCGTCTGCCGCGCATCTCGACCAGGGCGTCCGAGTCGGGGCAGAGCCTTGCCGCCTCAGCCGCCTGGGCGTCCTCCTCGCCGTCGGGGGCGCCCCCCTCGTCGAGCCACTGGTCCACGCGCACGCACTCGCCGGGGGCGGGCTTGGCGAAGGTGTCCACCAGCTCCTTGCGCCACTGGGCCTTGGCGCTGCGCAGGGCGATGCGGTCCTGCGGCCGCTTGGGCCCCGCCAGCGAGGGCTCGACGGTGGACATGTCCAGCTCGAGCGTCTCGGTGAACTGCGGCTCGGGCGCATCGGGCGTCCAGAAGAGGGCGTTGGCCTTGCAGTACGCCTCGACCAGGCCGATCTGCTCCTCGCTGCGGTTGGTCAGCCGCAGGTACTCGAGGGTGCGCTGGTCGACGGGGAAGAACCCCATGGTGGCGCCGTACTCGGGGGCCATGTTCGCGATGGTCGCGCGGTCGGGGACGCTCATCGTCGCCACGCCCGGCCCGAAGAACTCGACAAACTTGCCCACGACGCCGTGGGCCCGCAGCTGCTGGGTGATGGTCAGGACCAGGTCCGTGGCGGTGGCCCCCTCGGGGAGCTCGCCCGTGAGGCGGAAGCCCACCACCTCGGGCGTGAGCATGTAGATGGGCTGGCCGAGCATGCAGGCCTCAGCCTCGATGCCCCCGACGCCCCAGCCCACGACGCCAAGGCCGTTGATCATCGTCGTGTGGCTGTCGGTGCCGACGAGCGAGTCGGGAAAGGCCACGGGCCGTCCGTCGCGCTCGCTGGTGAGGACCACCCTGGCCAGGTATTCGAGGTTCACCTGGTGGACGATGCCCGTCGCGGGCGGGACGACGGAGAAGTTGTCGAAGGCCTGCTGGCCCCACTTGAGGAACTCGTAGCGCTCGCGGTTGCGCTCGAACTCCTTCTGGGCGTTGACGGTCAGGGCGACCTTCTTGCCGTACTCGTCGACCTGAACGCTGTGGTCGATGACCAGATCGCAGCGGATCTGGGGGTTGACGCTGGCCGGGTCGCCGCCGAGCCTGGCCATGGCGTCGCGCATCGCCGCCAGGTCGACCACCGCCGGGACGCCGGTGAAGTCCTGCAGGACGACCCTGCCGGGCATGAAGGGGAGCTCCAACTGGGCCGGCGCCGCAGCCTTCCAGCCCGCCAGCCCCGCCACGTCGTCGTTGGTGACGACGAAGCCGTCGACGTTGCGGAGCATGGCCTCGAGCAGCACGCGCAGCGAGTAGGGCAATCGGCCCACCGTCCCCAGCCCCTCCTGCTCGAGGGCCTCGAGGCTGAAGCAGTCCACCGTTCCCGCGGGGGTGTCGAGGGGGCGTCGGGCGCCGAAGGGGTTGTTCGCAGCCATTGTCGCGTCTCCTGTGCTGTCGGGGCGTCGGGGCGTTCGTGCGCCCTGCACCACTGTATCGACGCTGCGGGGCCGCGGAAGCAGCCGTTCAGCGGAAGCAGCGGTCTATGATCGCCTGTGCGTCCTGCGGTCGGGGCTGCAGCCTTCGGCGGCGCGACGGGCTGTTCTCTGACACCACGGGGCCGATGTGGCGTCG
>CAYPBL010000015.1:0-45970 GCA_964408965.1 uncultured Phycisphaeraceae bacterium
GCGATTCGATCGCGACGACGCGCAGAACCATCGGAAAAACCAGGCTCCACACAGCAATGGACAGAAAACGACAGGAAAGAGCGGACTGGCCCCGGAAGGATTCGAACCTTCGACCGCACCGATTATGAGTCGGGCGCTCTACCGCTGAGCTACGGGGCCTCGACGCTGACGTCGCAGGCGCTGCGTCCTGCGCGCTCGCTGCACCTTACCGAAAGAGCAGGTCCCGATACGTGGGCATGGGCCACAGGTCCGCAGGCAGCATCGTCTCCAGGGCGTCCGCAGCGTCGCGCACGTCCTGCATCGCAGGGCGGATCGTCCGCATGATCCGCTGCGCCTGGGCCAGCGGCTCTTCGTCGCAGGCTGCCTCGCGAGCGTCGGCCAGCGACTGCACGGCGCGGGCCAACGCCTCGATCGTGTTGCACAATCCCTCGAGCCCAGCCCTGCAGGCTTCGCACGGCGCCTCCAGGGCCTCGGTCGCTGCGATGGACTCCGCCATCTCGCGCCGCCAGCGCTGCGCCGCGGGGAGAATCATCGTCCGGGCCATCTGCAGCATGGTGTCCGCCTCGATGAGCGTCTGCTTGGACCAGCGCTCGAGGTAGATGTTGACCCTGCTGGCGAGCTCCGCCTCGTTGAGCACCCCCAGCGAGCTGAAGAGCTCGACCGTCTCCCCCTCGCCCAGCGCAGGAAGCGCCTCGACGCAGGTGGGGATGTTGGGAAGCCCGCGTTTCTTGGCCTCGTCGACCCACTCCTGGCTGTAGTTGTCGCCGTTGAAGATGACCCGCTTGTGCTGTTCGATCTCGCGGGCCAGCAGCGGCCTGATCGCCTGACGGACCTTGGCGGGATCGCTCGCCTCGTCCCCCAGCTCGCGCTCGATCGCGTCGGCGATGTGCCTGATGGAGTCGGCGACGATGACATTGAGCACGGTGTTGGGCCAGGCGACGGCCTGCGAGGCGCCGACGGCGCGGAACTCGAACTTGTTTCCGGTGAAGGCGAAGGGCGAGGTGCGGTTGCGGTCGCCCACGTGCCGTGGGATCTGCGGCAGGGTGCGGGCGCCGAGGTCGAGGGCGCCGCCTGTGGTGGCGGCGTCGGAGGCGCTGGCGGCGACCTGCTCGAGAATGCGCGTCAGCGTCTGGCCCATGTAGATGGAGATGATGGCCGGCGGCGCCTCGTTGGCCCCCAGGCGGTGGTCGTTGCCCGGAGTGGCGATCGAGGCCCGCAGCAGCCGCGCGTGCCTGTCCACCGCCCGCACCACCGCGGTCACGAACGTCAGGAACGTCAGGTTCGAGTGCGCGTCGTCGCGCGGGTCGAGCAGGTTGACGCCGGTGTCCGTGGCCATGGACCAGTTGTTGTGCTTGCCCGAGCCGTTGACCCCCGCAAAGGGCTTCTCGTGCAGCAGGGCCCGCATGCCGAAACGCTGGGCCACGCCCTCGACGCGGTCCATCACCAGCATCTGGTGGTCCGAGGCGACGTTGGCGTTCTCGAAGGTGACGGCGACCTCGTACTGCCGCGGCGCCACCTCGTTGTGCCTGGTCTTGACGGGAACCCCCAGCGCGTAGAGCTCGCGGTCCAGCTCGTCGAGAAAGGCGATGACCCGCTCGGGGATGACGCCGAAGTAATGGTCCTCCATCTGCTGGTCCTTTGGCGGCCGCGCCCCAAAGAGCGTCCTCCCTGTCACCAGCAGATCGGGCCTGCGCCGCACGAGCTCCTCGTCGATGAGGAAGAACTCCTGCTCGGCGCCGAGCGTCGTGAAGACGCGGCTGACGCCCTCCGCCTCGCCCAGGAGGCGCAGCATCCGGATCGCCTGCTCCGACAGCGCGTCCATCGAGCGCAGCAGGGGGGTCTTCTTGTCCAGCGCCTCGCCTGTGTAGGAGACGAAGGCTGTGGGAATGCAGAGTGTGACGGCCCCCTCGGGGCTTCGCCGCAGAAAGACCGGACTGGTCGGGTCCCACGCGGTGTAGCCGCGCGCCTCGAACGTCGCCCGCAGCCCTCCCGAGGGAAAGCTCGACGCGTCGGGCTCGCCCTGGACGAGCTGGTCGCCGGAGAACTCGACGATGGCGCCGCCTCCGCCGTCTGGGACCAGGAACGAGTCGTGCTTCTCCGCCGTCAGGCCCGTCAACGGCTGGAACCAGTGGGTGTAGTGCGTGGCGCCGCGCTCGATGGCCCAGTCCTTCATGGCGTTGGCCACCGTGTCGGCCACAGCTGGGTCCAGCGGCTCGCCCTTGCGGATCGTCCGTTGCACCGCCAGGAAGACGTCCTTGGGAAGCCGCTGCCGCATCACCCGCTCGGAGAAGACGTCGCGGGCGAAGATCGACTCGATCGAAGGCGTTTGCGTCGGCGTCTGCGACTCGACACGGTCAGCGAGGATGGCGGTCATGGCGGGCCTTCCGTTGGCGCCGTGCAAGGCGCTGGTGCGTGCGGGGCGCTGCGCAGACGTCCGCTGGGCAGCCAAGCGTGGGGTCATGTCTCTATTGTGTGCTCCCGCGCTGCGTCAAGGCAACCCCACCCAACTCCCCCAACTCCAATGCTGCTCAGCTGGGCGCTGCTCAGCTGCGCTCCACACAGCCCTGCGGCAGCCCCTGTGCCAGCTCGTGGACGAAGCGCCGGGCCTGCTCGACCGCTTCAGCAGCTGAGCCCGCCCGCTCGATCCGCCCCACCAGGGCCGAGCCGACGATGGCCGCGTCGGCGTGGGCGACGACGCGGGCCACGTGCTCCGCCGAGGCGACGCCAAAGCCGCAGGCGATGGGCAGGTCCGTGACGCGCCGCAGCCTGGCCACGTGCTCTTCGACCGAGGGCGCCTGGTCGCGCGCCCCCGTCACGCCGAGCCTGGCCAGCAGGTACACGAAGCCACTCGAGCGGTCAGCGATGCGGGCCAGCCGCTCGTCGCTGGAGGTCGGCGCCGCCAGCAGCGACAGCGTCAGGTCCGCCTCCTGCGCCGCCTGGGCCGGCGCGTCGGACTCCTCCACCGGACAATCGGGCACGATGAGCCCGTCGAAGCCCGCCTGGGCGGCTTCGCTGGCGAAGCGCGCAGTGCCCATGCGGTGGACGATCGAGACGCTGACCATCGCCACCAGCCCCAGGCGCAGCCCCTGGCTGCGGGCCTTGGCCACAGCCTCGAAGACCCCCGCGGGCGTGACGCCCTGCTCCAGGGCCCGGTGCATGGCCTGGGCGATGACGGGGCCGTCAGCGATGGGGTCGGAGAAGGGAAAGCCCACCTCGACGACGTGCGCCCCCGCCTCCTCCACGGCCAGCAGCTGCTCGGGCAGGGCGTCGAGGGTTGGTCTTCCTGCGCAGAGGAAGGGCATGAGCCCGCGAGCCTTCTCGTCGCGCAGCTGCGCGAAGATGCGCTTGATGCGGCTGGCGCTCACGGCTTGACGCCCTCGACAGCGCCAGGGCCGGTGTACTTGGCCCTGAGGGCCTGGTCGAGATCGACGCCCATGACGTTGGCCAGCGTAGCCAGCCAAGCCAAGACGTCGGCGAACTCCTCCTCGAGGTTGGCCCGGGCAGCGGCGTCGGCGGGCTCGGATCCTGCGCAGGTGTGCAGGGCCGTGGCCAGCTCGCCCACTTCCTCGATGAAGAGCACGAACGTGCCCTGCGGCCCGCGGGCCTTGTCCGTCGCGTAGTAGCGGTCGCGGATGATCCGCTGCAGCTCTTGGAGCGTCAGGGGCTGGTCGCTGCTTTCGGGCGGGTGGACCATGACGAAGCGAGGATACGCCTACGACGGCTGTTGCGACGGTTTCGACGTCGACCAGCTGTCGGGATCCAGGGCTGTCGCCACCAGCTCGACCCCTGCTGAGGCCGTCGCCACCCACGCGAGGAATCCGAGCGTGGCCGCTGCGGCGAGCAGGACGGGGTGCATCGCCGCCAGCGTCTGCTGCACAGCTGGGAATGCGACGCCCACAGCGACAGGCGCTGCAGCCAGCGCCAGCAGCAGCGTCCCGAGAGCCAGCCTTCCCAGGGCCCATCGGGGGCGCAGCGCGACGACAAAGCCTCCCGCCAGCGCCGCCAGCGCCGCCGCCGCTGTCAGCCTGGCCAGCAGCACGGGCGTCAGGCTCACGCCGCCCAGCTGCCTGCCAGAGCCGATCCACGAGAGCGTCGCTGCGACCAGGAGCGTCCCCGCAGCCACGAGCAGCGTCATCACGGGGTGCTGCCCGCTGGCCGTCCGCCTCCGCACCAGGGGCAGCGTCGCTGTCAGCCCCGCCAGCGCAACGACGACCTCGAAGGCCAAGGCGAACCACGCCCCATGCCTGGCTGTGACCACAGCCCCCAAGACACCCGCTGCAACGGTGACGACGCCCAACCCGGCGCCCGCGACGCGCAGCGTCCGATCGACCCGCAGCGGAAGCTGCGTCTGCGTGGCGTGCTGATTCGCTTTCGCTGCGCGCTGCACGGGCGATGGTATCGGCTGAAAGGGGCTGGGAGCCAAGGAGGTCGCTGCGCCTTCCGCCGTCGCAGCTGCTACAACACGTCCGCTGTGCCCGCCGACGACGCTCCTGATCCACCGCTCACCTGCTGCGAGTTCTTCGCGGGCATGGGCCTGATGGGCCTGGCGGTGGAGCGCGTGGGGGGGCGCGTCGTCTGGGCCAGCGACTTCGACCCCGTCAAGAACAAGCTGCACCGCGCCCTGCTGGCCCTGCAGGGGCGCGACGGCGCCTTTCCCCTCGACAGCCGCGACATCCACGAGCTGACCCCCGCGGACGTTCCCGCAGCTGCGCTGTGGTCGGCCTCGTTTCCCTGCACGGACCTGTCGCTTGCGGGCAAAGGCCGGGGCATCCACGCGGGCCAGTCCGCTGCGGTGTGGCAGCTGCTCGAGCTGCTGCGGCAATCGCTGCGTCCGCCCCGCTGGGTCCTCTTCGAGAACGTCCCTGCGCTGCTGACGAGCCATAGGGGGGCGGACTTCGCCGCCCTTGCGCGGGCGCTGTCGCAGGCTGGCTACAGCCTCGATCCGCTGCTGGTCGACGCGGCATGGTTCACCCCGCAGTCGAGGCAGCGGCTGCTGCTTTTGGCGAGAAGGCTGGACGATCCGCAGGCGCCTGCGCCCATGGACCCGCGCCAGCTTGCGCCCTCGAGGGCAAGGCCTGCGAGGCTGCTGGCTGCGATGCGCGCGCTTCCTGATGTTCCATGGGCTGTTCAGCCGCTGCCTGCGCCGCCTGCAGGCCGTGCGTCCAGACTCAGCGACATCCTGCTCGAGCCTGAGGTGGAGGATCCGCACGCGCCCTGGTGGCAAGCGGAGCGCATCGAGCGCTTCTGCGCGCAGCTGCACCCGCAGCACCACGCAAGGCTCGCAGCCCTGCAGGCCACACGAGGCGCCGCCACCGCCTTCCGCCGCGTGCGGACCGTGCAGGGCGCGAAGCAGCCTGTGTGGGAGCTCCGCGCCGACGACCGGGCGGGCTGTCTGCGCACGCCCAAGGGGGGGTCGGCCGTGCAGGTCCTGGTCGACTGCCGCACAGGCGCCCTGCAGCTGCGCAGGCTCGCGCCCATCGAGTGCGCCCGTCTGCAGGGGCTCGACGCGCTGCCCGAGGGCTTCAGCGCAACCGACCTGTACTTCGCCCTGGGCGACGCGGTGTGCGTCCCCGCGATCGCCTGGGCTCTGGAGGCGCTGCTGCCCCGTGGTGCAGGCGCCCCGCGCAGCCCTGCCCCCGCAGCGACGCTGGTCAGGCCCGTGCGATCGAGGCCTCGAGCAGCGGCGCCACGCTCGGCGCCCGGTCGATCTCCATGACCCGGTCGATGAGCTCGCGGCGCCGGGCCTCGGGAAGGACGCCCTCACCCAGGGCGTGGAACTTCTCCGCGATCTCCTCGAAGGTCATGGGGTCGCGCGGGTCGCCCTTGGGGACGTCCACCCGCTGCGTGTGGGACGAGCCGTCGCGGAGCGTGATGGTCACCCTGCTGGGCTGCTTTTCCGGAAAGAGCGCCTCGAACTCCTCGTTGGCCACGACCTTGACCTTGTCCATGATGGGGATCAGCGCCGGGTCCTTGACGCGCTCTTCACGGAACTGTGCGGGCGTGACCTTGCCGTCCACCAGCCCCACCGCCAGCGAATAAGGCAGCGAATGGTCGGCCGTCTCCCTGCTCGTGGGCCGGTACTTGGCGGGGTCGCCCAGGATGTCCGCCGCCCGGGCGATCACCTCCACGCGGATCTCCACCACCTCGTCGGGGTCGATCGCGCGCTCGCGGACGATCTTCATCATGGCGCTGAGGGGCGCGTGGCTGAGGGCCTCGATGGGAAACGACTTCATGCCGCACTCGAGGATGCGCCAGCGGCAGCCGCTGCACGTGGGCAGGCCCTCGACCAGGACCTGCTCGTCCCATTCGTGGCCAAAGACGTGAAAGAGCCCCTCCTTGCCGTCGAAGACGTGCAGCGGTCCGGTGTAGCCCTTCTCCGCGAGCAGGGCCGACTCGACCCCTGCGCGCACAGCCATGGGGTCGACGGTGTTCTTCATGTTCGTCAGCTCGCCCGCGGTGACGCAGCCGAGCGTGCAGCAGCGCGAGGCGCTGACGCCGACCGCCCTTGCGATGCGCTCCGCGTCGAGCCCAAGGGCCAGGCCCGCCGCGACAGGCGCCGCAAAGGCGGTGAGCGTCGCGTGGTGCCAGCCGTACTCGCGCACGCCCGGCCGGGCCGCCTCGCACAGCCGCATCTCCAGCTCGTAGGCGACGCAGATCCCCAGCAGCAGGTCGCGTCCGCTGCGGCCCCGCAGCTCGCACAGCGACAGCGCCGCGGGGATGAGGTCCGAGGGGTGCGAAGGGTCCTGCTTCCAGTAGATGTCGTTGAAGTCCATCGCCCGGATCATCAGACTGTTGAGAAAGGCCGCCTGGATGGGGTCGGTTTGCAGGCCGCTGACGAAGCAGGTGCACAGGGGGGCGCCGCCGAGCTCGCGGGCCAGCGCGATTGCCTGCTGGACGTCCTCCTGCTGGCTCCCCCCCAGCGCGCAGCCGAGGGCATCGAGGAGAAAGCGCTTGGCTGCGTCGACGGCCTCGTCACTGAGCGCCTCGGGCGTCAGCGACGCCGCCCACTGGGCGATGCGCTCGGCGAGGAAGGGGCCCTGCTGTCTGTACGTCGTTGTCGTCGCGCTCATGCGCGCGATGGTGGCGACGCGGAGCCCGCTTGGCAACCGTCGGGCGCCCTCAGGTGCGGATGCTCGCCAAGGCCCACAGCGCCACAGGCGTCGCGATCAGCGGAGCGATCGAGACGCCAAGCCAGACGGGAAGGCCCGGCGCAGGCTGGGCGGCGCCGATCGACGAGCCCACCAGCACCGCCATGCTCACGGGCGCCGCCTTGATCGACTGGGCCGCCATGTTCATGGGCATGCGCTGCAGGAAGAAGGGCAGGGCCACGATGGTCGAAAGAAAGACCCCCGCCAGCACTGCAAGCCTGCCCCAGAGAATGGTCTCGAGCCGCCGCCGCACGTGGGAGTCCTCGCTGCGCGCCGCCCGCAGGGCCCTGCGGACCTGTCTGACGCTCAGCCCTTCCGCATACCCGCGGACGCGCAGGGCCGTGACCACGGTGGGCGTCAGGTCGGTGCGCACGGTGTCGACGGGCTCTTCGCGTCCTGGGTCAGCTGCGGGCTCAGCCAGGCCCTCGACCAGGCGCCATCGATCGCCCTCCCACCGCGCCTCCTTCGCTGCGATGCGAGTGCGCACGACGCCCGTCCGGTCGCGCTCCCAGATGCGCACGTCGCGCATGACCTGCGTCTGCGGATCGAACGACGCTGCGTAGAAGAGACGGTTCTGGCCGTCGACGAGCATCGGCGCCGCGAACGCTCCCACGCTGCGTCTGAGCGCTTCGGTGTGGCCTCGGGCGAGCAGCGGCGCCATCGGGGGCAGCAGAAACTCCTGCGCCAGCGCCACAAGGAAGACCGCCCCCAGGGCCGTCGCCGCGATGGGCGCCGCCAGGCGGTGCAGGCTGACCCCGCTGGCCAGCACCGCGACGAACTCGCGGTTGCGGCTGAACTGGGCGCAGGTGAAGCCGACGCCCGCGACCAGAGCCGCCCCCATCAGCTGCGGCGCGAGCTGCAACAGCCTGGGCCCCCACAGGTCCACCACCGCCAGCGCCGCGAACACCGTCAGGCGCAGACCGCCCGCGTCCTCCCCCGCCACACGCCGAGCGGCGCGCAGGTACCCCTCCAGGCTCAGAAACACGTCCACCACCACAATGAACACCGCCAGGATCGTCAAGACCACCGCTGTGTTGACCACGGTGCGCGAGGCGATGTGGCGATCGAGGATGCGCATGGGGCCGGGGGGCGCAGCGGCGCGTCTCAGGTCTGCTGGCGAGTGGGCCGAATGACGACCTCGTTCACCCCCACATGGGCAGGGGATTCGAGGGCGTAGAGGATCGAATGGGCCACGTCCTCGGGCTCCAGAGGCTTGACCTGCGTCTGCTCCTGCGCCGCCCGCCAGCGCTCGAGGATGCGCTCGTCCGTCACGTGCTGCTGCAGCTCCGTCTCGACCCATCCCGGGGCGATGCAGGTGACGCGGATGTCCTTGTCAGCAAGCTCCGCCCGGAGCCCTTCGGAAAGGGCGTGCACCGCGAACTTCGAGGCGCAGTAGACGGTCCCGCCGGGGAAGACGCGTCGGCCCGCGATCGACGAGACATTGACGATGTGGCCCGAGCGGCGCTCGAGCATCTCCGGCAGCACCGCCGCCACACCGTAGAGCACGCCCTTGACGTTGACGTCGATCATCGCTTCCCAGTCGTCCACCGCCACGCGGTCCATGTAGGACAGCGGCATGACGCCGGCGTTGTTGACGAGGATGTCGACGGCGCCGAAGGTGGCGCGGGCCTTCTCGACCATGCTGAAGACCTGCCCGCGGTCGCGCACGTCGCATTCGACGCCCAGCGCGTGGCCTCCCTCGCTGAGGATGGCCTTCTCCAGCTGCTTGAGCCGCTCCATCCTGCGGGCTGCGCAGACGACCTTGACGTTGCGCTTGGCCAGGGCCAGGGCCGTCGCCCAGCCGATGCCGCTGCTTGCGCCGGTGACGACGGCGACATGATCGGAAAGAACGCTCATGGGAAGGGGCTCCTGCGACTCTCGCGTGCGCCGAGCAGTGTAGCCCGACGCCCCGCCCGCGGGAGCGTACCATCGGCCCAGCCATGACCGCCCCTCCGCCTTCCCGGAACCCTTCGCAGGACGCGCCGCAGGAGCGCAGCGAGATGCACAGGCTCGAGGCGGTCCGTCGGGACAAACTGCGCAAGGCGCGCGAGCTGGGCTTCGACCCCTATGGCCAGCGCGTCGAGGGGCTGGTCAGCCTCGCCCAGGCCAGGCGCCTCTACGACCCCGCCGCCGACGAGGCGCACAAGGCCCACAGCCAGGAGGAGGGCTTCGTCGACCGCAGGCCCGTGGTCACGGTCGCGGGCAGGGTCATGCTGCACCGCGACAACGGCTCGCTCGTGTGGATGCAGCTGCGCGACGCGAGCGTCGAGCTCGAAGCCGCCGCGGAGCCGTCGGACGAGGAGCAGGGCCGCCGCGTCCACGACCTGCAGATCGCCGTCAGCAGACGCGACTGCGACGAGCGGGGCTTCCAGCTCGCCAAGCTCGTGGACCTTGGCGACATCGTCGTCGCCCAGGGCCCGCTGACCAAGACGCGCACGGGCGAGATCACCATCTGGTGCTCGAGGCTGTCGATGGCCAGCAAGAGCCTGGCGCCGCCGCCGGAGAAGTGGGCGGGGCTGCAGGACGTCGAGGTCCGCGTGCGCAAGCGCTACATCGACCTCTACGCCAACCCCCAGGCCATGCGCGTGGCGCTGCTTCGGCCGCAGATCGTCCGCAGAATCAGGCGGTTCCTCGACGAGCGGGGCTTCGTGGAGATGGAGACGCCCGTGCTGCAGGCCCTTCCGGGCGGCGCCGCCGCCAGGCCCTTCGTCAGCAGGCTCAACGCCCTGGACATGCCGGTGTATCTGCGCATCGCCACGGAGCTGCACCTCAAGCGGCTGCTGGTGGGGGGGATTCCCCGCGTCTACGAGCTGGGCAGGATCTTCCGCAACGAGGGCGTCGATCGGCAGCACAACCCCGAGTTCACCAGCGTCGAGGTGTACGAGGCCTTCGGCGACTGCTGGTCGATGCTAGAGCTGACCGAGGAGCTGATCCGCGCCCTGGCGCACTTCGTGGCGGTCGAGGCTGCGCCCGCGGAGGTCGAGCCCGAGGACGTCGATCCCGCCAGCGTGCAGCTGCCCTTCGGCGAGCTGACGATCGACTACGGCTCCTCCTTCGCCCGCGTGCGCTACAGCGAGCTCTTCGAGCGGACCCTGGGCTGTTCGCCCTTCGACGCTGACCGCGTCGTCGCTGAGGCGCGCAGGCGGGGCCTTGCCCATGAGGGGCTCGACCCGATCCTCGTCGCCAACGAGCTCTTCGAGCAGGTCGCGGAGAAGACGCTCGATCCGGAACGGCCCACCTTCGTCACGCACTATCCCTCGGCCCTGTCGCCGCTGGCCCGGCCCGATCCGGAGGATCCGCGTCTGGCCCAGCGCTGGGACCTGTTCATCGGCGGCATGGAGATCGGCCCCGCCTACACCGAGCTCAACGACCCCGACGTGCAGGCGGAGAAGTTCCTGCAGCAGCTGGCCGGCGCCGACGAGGAGGAGCGGGCCTTCCGCACCTTCGACGCCGACTTCATCGAGGCCCTCAAGGTGGGCATGCCCCCCGCAGGGGGCCTGGGCCTTGGCGTCGACCGCCTGGTCATGCTGCTGACCGACAGCAGGACCATCCGCGACGTGATTCTCTTCCCCTTCGTCAGGCCGTTGGAGGCGCAGGCTGGATCAGCTGGACAGGGCCAGCCCGCCCCTCAGGCCTGATCGCCGAAACAGGTCCCCACGGCCCGCGCCGCCTGCAGCAGGTCGTCGTCGAGGCTGACCAGCCGCTGTCTGCCGACGGTCTCGAAGATGTCGATGTCGCTGATCCTGCCGTCGCGCAGCGCGACCATGCGGTTGAACCTGCCCTGGGCGACGAGCTCGAGGGCGCGATGGCCGTAGCGCGTCCCCAGGACGCGGTCAGCCGCGACGGGCGTTCCGCCGCGGATGACGTGGCCGAGCGTCGTCGCCCGCGTCTCCTGGTCGAGGCAGCGCTCGATGTCGCCAGCGAGCATGGCCCCGACGCCGCCAAGGCGGATGGGGTCGGGGCTCGTCGGGTCGATGCGGGCGACGACGGGCCGACCGCCTGCGGGCCGTGCGCCCTCCGCGACGCAGACGATGCTGAAGCGCTTGCCCGCGCGCGTGCGCTCCTGAATGAACGAGCAGACCGCCTCGAGCGCGTAGGGGATTTCGGGCAGCAGAATCACGTCCGAGCCCGAGGCGACGCCTGCGTGCAGAGCGATCCAGCCGGCGTTGCGCCCCATCACCTCCACGACCATGACGCGGTGATGGCTCATCGCCGTCGTGTGCAGCCTGTCGATGGCCTCGGTCGCCGTCTGCACCGCGGTCATGAAGCCGAAGGTCAGCTCGGTCCCGGCCAGGTCGTTGTCGATCGTCTTGGGGACGCCCACGCAGGGGACGCCTGCTTCGAGGAAGGGCTTGGCCCCCGCCATCGTGCCGTCGCCGCCGATGAGCACCAGCGCTTCGATGCCGCGCTCGCGGATGTGCTCGAGGCACTGGCCGACGCGGTTCTCGAAGACGGGCTCGCCCGAGGCGTCGTAGCCGACAGGCACGCGCGAGGGATCGCATTTGTTGGACGTCCCCAGGATCGTCCCCCCCTGCGTGAGGATCCCCGAGACGTCCAGCGCGCCGAGCGGACGCATGCGGTTCTCCACCAGCCCCTGGTAGCCGTCCTCGATCCCCACCACCTCCATGCCGTGCTGATAGATCGCGGTCTTGACGACCGCGCGGAGGACCGCGTTGAGGCCCGGGCAGTCGCCTCCGCCCGTGAGCACGCCTATGCGTGTGACCGCTGGGGACATGGCTGACTCCTTGCAGCGATGTGGAGCGCGACCGCCTTCGCAGGCGCAGCGGGACGTTCGCTCTCTCCTCCACCCTATCGGCGTTTTGCGCACGGGCTGCACGCAATCGCGGCTGCTCCCTCCAGGACACACGGTCGATACACTTCCGTCGCTCACAGACACTGGGGGGCTGCGCCCTCTCCCGCCGGGAGAAGGAGAGCATTGTGTTGTTGTCGCAGACTGCGGAGTACGCCCTGCGGGCCTTGGCGTGCCTTGCGCTGGAGGAGCCTGCGCTGCTGTCCGCGGCGCAGCTGGCTGAACGGACGCAGGCCCCCGTGGACTACCTGGCCAAGGTGCTGCAGCAGCTGGCCTCAGCGGAGCTGATCCAGGGCAAGCGAGGGGTGGGCGGGGGGTATCGCCTGGCCAGGCCCGCAGCGGCGATCCGTCTGCTCGATGCGCTCAACGCCGTGGCTCCCCTGCAGCGGATCGAGCGCTGTCCGCTGGGGCTGCGCGAGCACGGGGCCAACCTCTGCCCGCTGCACCGCAAGATGGACGAAGCCATCGCTGCGGTCATCGCGGTCTTCGAAGGCGTCACGTTGGCGGACATCGTCAACGCTCCGGAGGGCGTCAGCGCCCCGCTGTGCGAGGTCCGCCCCGCCACGCTTCGCCCAGCCGTCCCGCGGGATCGCGCTTCCCATCCCGACTGATCCAGCGCGCCCCCCCAGCCGATAGCGCCGTCCATGGGTCGCGCCCGCCTCCGAACACAGCGTCCGTTGATCGCGACGGTCCTGGCTGCATGGGTCTGCCTCGGCGCCGCGGGCTGCGCCCGCAAGGCGCCCCTGACCCTCGACCAGATCAAGGCCCGCTACGCCCAGCGTCTGGCGCGGGGACTGCAGGTGGGCATGACCTACATCGAAGCCGACCGCGTCGACCCCCGCACGCACGACCTGATCCATGTGCGCATCGAAGGCAAGGGCGGCCTCTTCGCCGCTGATCGAGGCGAAATCCTCGTCGACACCGTTGACAACACCGTCAGGCTGCGCCTCGTGGGAGTGGTGGGGGCCATGGAGGAACAGGGCGCAGTCATCGACCTGGGCTCGCTGACGACCGATCCCATCCCGCTGGACCGCACGGTGGTCGACGCGCCTCCTGCCGCTGTGGAGCCCTGACGCCGGCGCGCCCCCTCTCGGGAAAGTAGGGTCGTCACGCCTTTCTGTCCGTCAAGCCCTCGACGGCGCCCGCAAGTTCATCCGCCAGCGCCTGGCTTTCGCACCACACCAGCAGCGAGCCGTCGCAGCGGAGCTCGATGAGCAGCGGCGAGCCCAGCCCCACCGCGGTGAACCCCGCGTGGGCGTCGCCCGCATCCAGCGCCCCCCTGGCCAGGACCGTCAGCAGACGCCGCTCGTCGGGCCCAAGCAGCAGCGGATCGCGCCCGTTCTGGTGCAGCGAGGCCTCCGCGTCGATCTCGAGCCAGGCTTCGTCCTGGGCCAGCTCGTAGAGCGCCGCGTCGAGGATGGGTCTCCAGGACGCACAGGGCGCCACCGCCACGTCCGAGACGTGGGCCTTGTGGAACAGCCGTTCGGGCAGCGCCGCGACCTGCTCACGGTCGACGCGCACGAACCGGGCGTCCAGCCGCCTGGCCTCCTCCTCGTCCGTTCCGAGGCAGACCTTCGCTGCATGCTCACCCGTGAGGGCGAACCGCAGGCCTTCCTCCTCCGAGATGCGCGAGCGCACCCCCGCGTCGCGCAGTTCGTCGAGCAGCTCGTTGAGCGGGAGAAACTGCACCGCACACTCCGCCTCAGCCTTGCGCGCCCCGTGTCAAGGGGACCGCTGAGCAACGGGCGCAAGCATACAGGAAGAAGGCGAAGAAGCTGGATCACCTCCCTGCAGGCGCCTTCTCCGCCGCCGCTCGCGCCCTTTCAAGCAGGTCCTCGAAGCGATCCTCCTTTCGCAGCAGCGTCAGCGCTGCGTCGTGCTCCATTCTGCCCGCTTGGCTGAATCCCGCCTCCACAGCCCCCTCCAGGGCGTCCAGGGCCTGCTCCACGAGCCCCGCCCGAGCCAGGGCCCTGCACGCCAGATAGCGGAGCTCCGCCTCCCCAGGCTGCCCCGCCAGCGTTCGAGCGCGTTCGAGCAACGCTGCTGCTGTCACCTGCGCAAAACGCGGATCGTTGCGGAGCGATCGGAAGTCCCGATCCTCGTCGAGCAACTGGTGATTGGCGAACCCTGCCTCGAACGCCTGGGAAAGGGCCTGGAGCGCCCCGTCGCGCTCGCCCGCGAGGGCCTCGTAGCAGGCCAGGTTGTACAGCCCGACAGCCCGCGTCCGCGGCGAGGCGCTCCGCTGCTGGGCCTGGACGACGCGTCGCTGCGCAGCTGCCAGCTTCCCCCAGACCCTGCGGGCGTCCTCCGCCAAGCCCGCTTCCTCGTACCGCCAGCCCAGCTCGTACCACTGCTCCAGCGGCGCCCGGGTGGACTCCACCCGTCCCAACCTCTCCTCCTCCAGCTGCAGCGCCCGACGGGCCACGTCGCGGGCGCCGTCGCGCAGCGCAAGCTTGGCCAAGCCCTGCCACGTGTACGCCTCGCCCTGCTGGGGAAGCTGCCCCACGCGCTCCAGACAGCCCAGCAGCAGCCGCCATGCTTCCTGGGCGCCGCTGCGGTCGTCGAGCCTTGCGCGGATCTCGCCCAGCCAGTACGCCACCAGGGCCAGGTTCGCGTCGACGTCGCCCCTGTCCAGCTGCTCCGCAAGGCAATCAGCCGTCCGCTGCGAGACCGCCAGGGCCTCCTCGTCGCGGTCGAGCCGCTGCAGCGCGTGGGCGAGCGTGTGCCAGTGGGCGCAGCGGACGTCGCCGCCAGGTCTGCGTGTGAACGCCTCGAGGTCCTCCACCGTCTGGGCGAAGGCCCGCAGGGCGGCGGCTTCGTCCCGGCGCTCCAGGCGCGAGCCCACGCGGTAGAGCAGCATCGCCTCGCCCGGCTGGTCCGTCACCAGCGACGACGGCGCTCGGTTCACCCAGCGCTGCACCGCCTGATCGATCGCTGAGGCGTCGCGGCTGCGGACGACCAGATCCGCCAGTCTGTTCCACAGGAGGATGTCGTCGGGGCGTTGGGCGAGCTGGGCCGTCGTCTCGAGGAGTAGTCCTTCGCGCTCGTCGAAACGCAGTCCCTGGGCCACGATCGAGACGCCAAAGGCCAGCGCCCCCGCGATCGCAGCGATCGTCCAGACTCTGCCCGCGTCCCGGAGCACAGCGCCCTCCCGCTCCCTCCGACGCTGTAGGGTAGTCCCCATGGCCGACGCCACGCCACGCACACCGCTGCAGGGCCCGCGGGGGACGCGCGACTTCTACCCCGCCGACATGCTCCGCCGCCGCTGGATCGAGCAGCTGTGGCGCAGCGTCGCGCAGCGGCACAGCTTCGAGGAGATCGACGGCCCGCGCTTCGAGAAGCTCGAGCTCTACACCATCAAGAGCGGTCAGGGCATCGTCTCCGAGCTCTTCTCCTTCACCCGGCAGGGGGGCCAGGAGCGCTACGCGCTGCGGCCGGAGTTCACGCCCACACTGGCCAGGCTCTATGCCGCCAAGGCCGCCTCGCTGCCCAAACCTGCGCGATGGTTTTCCGTCGGGCCGTACTTCCGAGCTGAGCGCCCCCAACGGGGCAGGCTCCGCGAGTTTCTCCAGTGGAACGTGGACGTTGTCGGCGACGCCTCGCCCCTGGCTGACGCTGAGGTGATCGCCTGCTGCGCCGATCTGCTGTGCAGCGCAGGCCTGTCGCCCAGTCAGGCGCGCATCCGCCTGAGCCACCGGGCCGTCGTCTCGCAGGCGCTCGTGGAGGCCGGCGTCGCGGAGGAGCGCGTCGAGGAGGCGCTGGCCCTGCTCGACCGCCGCGACCGCCTGCCGCCCGACGAGCTCGCCCGGCGCGCAGGCGAGCTGCAGCTCGACCTCGACCGCTTCGACGCCGCCCTTTCCCGCAGCGCCGAGGCGCCGCAGCTGCGCCAGCTGCTCGAGGCGGTCAGCGACGCCGGCGCCGGCGACTGGGTCGACGTGGACCTGTCGATCGTGCGGGGCCTGGCCTACTACACCGGCGCCGTCTTCGAGGTCCACGAAACCAGCGGCAGGGAGCGGGCCATCGCAGGCGGCGGGCGCTACGACAGCCTCATCGAGCTCATGGGGGGGCCGCCCACCCCCGCTGTGGGTTTCGCCATGGGCGACGTCGTCCTGGCCAACGTCCTGGACGATCTGGGGCTGTTTCCCGACGACGGCGCACTGCGCAGGGCGCTCGGCGCCGCGCCCGACGTCTTCATCCTTCCTGCAGGCGAGGCGGTCGACGAGCGGGCCGTGCGCAGGCTGGTCTTCGCGCTTCGGGCGCAAGGCGTCGCTGCGCGCCGCTCCGACCGCGCCACGCGCAACGTGGGCAAACTGCTGCGGGAGGCGAACGCTGCAGGCGCCCGCTTCGCCCTGCTGCTCCGCAGCGACAGCGAAGCTGCAGTGAAGCTGCTTGCGGACGACGCCCGCGGCTGGGCTGCGCTGGAGCGCACGCTCGCCGGCCTTGGCGTGCGCGTCGTCGAGGAGCAGTAGGGGCGCGTCGCGTTCAGCGGGCTGCTCACCAGGGCGCAAGGTCCACGACGCGCGCGATCCAGATCTGGCTCGAGCCTCTGCCGCCCGCGGCGCCGGGCCTGCGCTGGCTCGTCCACAGCAGCAGCGAGCCGTCGGGCGAGATGGCGGGAAGGCCGTCGAAGCCCGCTGCGAAGGTGATGCGCCTGCGGGCCAGCGACGCGGGCTCGACGGGCGCTGCGCCGGGCGGCGGGACCTCCACGGAGAACAGCTCGTAGTTCGCGTGGCTCACGGCGCTCGAGGTGTAGACGAGAAAACGCCCCGAGGGGTCCCAGTACGGCGCCCAGTCGACGTCCCTTCCGCTCGTCAGCCGCTGTTCGTTCTCGATTCCCGTGACGGCGCCCGTCTTCTCGTCGAAGACGAGGTCAGCCACGTACACCTGCAGCAGGTTGTCGCCCTTTCTGTCCGAGCGGTAGCAGATGCGCTTGCCGTCGGGCGAGAAGAAGGGCCCGCCGTCGTAGCCCTTCTCCTGCACAAGCGGGGTGGAGGAGCCGTCGCGCGTGTCGAAGACCCAGAT
Source organism: uncultured Phycisphaeraceae bacterium (assembly GCA_964408965.1). Lineage (GTDB taxonomy): Bacteria > Planctomycetota > Phycisphaerae > Phycisphaerales > UBA1924 > CAYPBL01. The sequence continues at coordinate 16,981 of CAYPBL010000015.1, forward strand.
GTCCGCGTCGCCCGTGGCCTCGTCCACGCGCGTGTGCAGGACGAACCTGCCGTTGGGCGAGAAGGAGCACTCCGCGTCGTAGCCGGGCCTTTCCCACAGCGGCGCCGGGCCCTCGAGCACGCGCCCCGAGACGGGGTCGAAGCGGGCCTGGACCACCTCCATCTCCCGCGGAAAGGCCCAGCGGTAGCGTCCACTGTCGCGCTGGTAGCCGGGCGAGTGCAGCTTCGTCGGCGCCTTGAGCGTTGAACCGAAGATGATCCTGCCTGGCTCTGTGGGGTGGAACCATCCGCAGGTCTCGGCGGCGCCCTCGACCCCGACGCGCACGGGTCTTCCCAGGCCGACGACCCGGCTGCGCTCGTCGCGCACAAGCGGCGCGACGAACATGCTGTAGCGGTCCGCCTCCACGGCGCCTGCGGGAACGGCCTGGAAGACGATCCATCGGCCGTCGGGGCTGAAGTACGCCTCGCCGGCCTTGGCGAAGTCCGCTTCGCTCGTCAGCTGCACGGGGTCGGTGAAGGAGCGCTCCTCGCCGGGCGCAAGGCCCGTCTGCGCCGTCTGCGCCGCCTGGGCGAGCGACGCCAGCGCAGCGACCGCCGCTGCGCGTCCTGCTGTTTTCGCTGTACGCATTGCTGTCTCCGTCGAGACGCTGCTGCGCCTCGCTGCTGCGGGATTGGGCGATCGTAGACGGCTGTGCAAGGCTCCTGCTACGCTGGACGCGCCCGGAGGGGCGAAGCTGCGGAGCAGCGCCGGGCCCGCTGCGATCGGCCCGAAGGAGGCTCGCTGTGCGCCGATTGCGATTCGTCCCTGCTGCTGCGCTTCGCGCAACCGCCCTCTGCGCCCTCTTGGCTGCGCAGTCCCTTGCCGCCCAGACGCAGGAGGCCCCAGCGCAGCAACCGCTGAAACACGACGTCGACGCCTCGTGGAACGCTGCGGCGCACACGGTCGCCACGACCCGCCACAGCGTCGTCATCGAAGGCAAACCCTACGACTACACCGCCCAGGTCGGCTACGAAACGCTCCGCAGCGAAGAGGGCGAAGCCTTGGCGGACATCTTCTACGTCGCCTACACACTCGACGGCGTGGAGGACGTTTCGACCCGGCCCATCACCTTCGTCTTCAACGGCGGGCCGGGCTCGTCGAGCGTCTGGCTGCACCTGGGGACCGCAGGGCCGCGCCGCGCGCTGATGACCGACGAAGGCGAGGCGCTGCCGCCGCCGGGAAGGCTCGTCGACAACGACTACAGCTGGCTCGACCTGACGGACCTGGTCTTCATCGACCCGGTGGGCACAGGCTACTCGCGCCCCGCCAAGGGCCACGAGCAGCGGGAGTTCTCAGGCCTGGAGGAAGACCTGCACAGCGTGGGGGACTTCATCCGCCTGTACGTGACCAGGCACAAGCGATGGGCGAGCCCCAAGTTCCTCGCGGGCGAGTCCTACGGCACGACGCGGGCGGCGGGCCTGGTCGACTATCTGCAGCGGCGCCACCGGCTCGACCTCAACGGCGTCGTCCTCATCAGCGCCATCCTCAACTTCCAGACCGCCCGCTTCGACACGGGAAACGACCTGCCCTACATCCTCTACCTGCCCACGTACACCGCCACCGCGTGGTATCACAAGGCCCTTCCCGAGGACCTGCAGCGGCGCGACCTCGAGGATGTGCTGGAGCTGGCCCGGCGCTTCGCTCTGGGCCCCTACGCCAAGGCCCTGCTCGAGGGCGACGACCTGCGCGCAGAGGACCGCCAGCGGATCGTCGAGCAGCTGGCCCGCTTCACCGGCCTTTCCAGTAAGTACATCGAGGAGGCGAACCTGCGGGTCTCGATCCGCCGCTTCACCAAGGAGCTGCTGCGCGACCGCCGCCGCACCGTCGGCAGGCTCGACAGCCGCTTTCTGGGGATGGACGCCGACGCTGCGGGCGAGACGCCCGACTTCGACCCCTCCATGGCCGCGATCAGCGAGCCCTACACCACGGCGATCAACCACTACCTGCGGACCGAGCTTGGCTACGAGAACGACATCCCCTACGAAGTGCTGGGGGGCCGCGTGGGCAGGTGGTCCTACAGCCAGTTCGAGAACAGCTACGTCAACGTGGCTGAGCGGCTGCGGCGGGCGATGGTCCAGAACCCCTTTCTCAAGGTGCACGTCGCTGCGGGCTACTACGACCTGGCCACGCCCTTCTTCGCAGCGGAGTACACCATCAAGCATCTGGGCCTCGAGCCCGAGCTTCGCGGCAACGTGACGCTGAGCCACTACGAGGCGGGCCACATGATGTACATCCACAAGCCCTCGCGTATGAAGCTCAAGGCGGCGCTGCGCGCCTTCTACGCCGACGCGACGGCCCACACGCAGCCCTGGTCGCCGTGAGCGCTGCGCCGCCGTCCAGCGCAGCTGACCTCGCGGGGCGGATCGACCACACGCTGCTGCGCCCCGAGGCGGATGCGGCCCGAGTGCGGCGCTTCGTCGAGGAGGCTCTGGCGCAGCCCTTCGCTGCGCTGTGCGTGCACGGCGTGTGGGCGCCGCTTGCGCGCCGTCTGCTCGACGAGGCCAACAGCGCGACGAAGCTGTGCGTGGTGGTGGACTTTCCGCTGGGCTGCGCAGGGCCTGCGGCGAAGGCCGCCCAGGCGCTGGCTGCGCTGGAGGAGGGGGCGGAGGAGCTCGACGTCGTCGTCCATCCGCCCGCGTGCCTTGCCGGCGACGCCCAGGCCGTCGAGGCTGACCTCGCGCCGCTGACCGCCCACGCCAGGCGCCGACGCGCAGGCGTCGTGGTCAAGGCCATCGTCGAGACAGCCGCCCTCGAGCGGGCTTCGGGGGAGGACGACGAGGCGCTGGCGGCGCGCCTCAGCTGGATCTGTCAGGGTCTGCGGGAGGTCGGCGTCGACTTCGTCAAGACGAGCACGGGTCTGCACGAAGCGGGTGGGGCCAGCGTGCGGGCGGTGCGCCTGCTGCGCCGCTGCGCAGGAAGCCTGCGGATCAAGGCCTCGGGCGGCGTCCGCACGCTTGCGCAGGCCCGGGCCCTGCTCGAGGCCGGCGCCGACCGCCTCGGCGCAAGCGCCTCGCTGGCGATCCTCGAGGAGGCGCAGCAGGGGCCGCAGCCGTGACCCGCCCCCGCGTCGCCCTGGCCACGTGCGCGGTCCTGCCCGAGCCCGACCCGGACGACGCTCCGCTGCGCGCAGCGCTCGAGGAGGCGGGCCTTGCGCCCCTCGCCGTCGCCTGGGACGGGCCCGATCCGCTCGAGCCCCTGGACAGCTGCGCCCTGTGCGTCCTGCGCTCGACGTGGAACTACCCCCAGGCGCCTGAGGCCTTTCTCGATTGGCTCGGCAAGGCTGCGCAGCGCACGACCGTCGTGAACCACCCAGCGATCGTCCGGTGGAACCTGCACAAGCGCTACCTGCTCGACCTTGCGCAGGAAGGGGCGCCCGTCGTCGGCACGCTGCTCGTCGAACAGGGCGGCTGCGTCGATCTTGCCCGCGAGGCGACGCTGCGCAGCTGGCGCCACGGCGTCGTCGTCAAGCCCGCCGTCTCGGCCGCCTCCTTCCGCACACAGCGCTTCGGCCCAGGCGAGCTGGCGGCCGCCCAGGCGTTTCTGGACGAGCTGACGCAGGAGCGCGACGCGCTGGCGCAGCCCTACCTTTCGAGCGTGGAAGGCCCGGGCGAGCGCTCGCTCGTCTGGGTCGCAGGCTGTTTCACCCACGCGGTGCGCAAGGCGCCGCGCTTCGCCGGACAAAACGAGGAGGTGGCCGAGAAGGCCGTCCCCATCGAGCCCGACGAGCGGGCCGCGGCCGAGCGCGTGCTCGAGGCGTTCCGGCGCAGCTGCCCACAGGCGCGCAAGGCGCTGTACCTGCGCGTGGACCTGATGCGCGACGAGCGGGGGGCGCCCGCGCTGTCGGAGCTCGAGTGCGTCGAGCCGTCGCTCTTTTTCGCCCAGGGCCCCGAGGCGCTTGCGCGCTTCGTCGCGGCGATCGTCCGCCTTACCCGCAGCGGGGCCTGCGCGCCCTGAGGAGGCGACCATGTCGCTGCTCGCTGAGCCCATCGCCCAATACATCCAGGACGTCTTCGCCCTCCCCCGCGCCCCAGCGGCCTTTGCCGATCACCGCCGTCGGCTGCTCGAAGCGGGCCTGCCCGACATCGGCGTGGACGCGGGCGTCGGGGCGCTGCTGCAGCTGCTGACCGGGCTGGTGAACGCCGGCCGAGGCGCTCGCCTGGCGGTCGAGGTGGGGACGCTGGGGGGCGGCTCCGCGATGTGGATCGCCCAGGCCCTTGCGCCACAGGGCAGGCTCGTCACCATCGAGCGCGACCCTGCGCGCGCAGCCTTCGCCCGCACGGAGCTCGCCCGGGCTGATCTTGCGCGCCGCGTCGAGGTCCGCTGCGCAGCGGCGCAGGAGGCGCTGCGCTCCCTGCTCCGCGAGCCGCTGGGCCAGGGCGTCGACTTCGCCTTCCTCGACGCGGACAAGACCGAATACCTCGTGTATTTCGAGCTGCTTGCCGGCGCGATGGCGCCGGGGGGGATGCTCGTCGCCGACAACGCCCTGGCCGGGGGGTCCTGGCGCATCGACGACCCGCCTGGGAGCAGTCCGCTGCGCGACGCGGTGGACGCGTTCAACCGGGCTGTGGCTGCGGACGGGCGCTTCGACGTCGCCTGCGCGCCGCTGCGTCAGGGTCTGCTGCTGGCCAGGCGGCGCTGAAGCCTTTGGGCGACGCCTACTTGGCCTCCCACCAGCTCTTGCCGATCGCGCTGTCGACGACCAGCGGCGCCCTGAGGGGCGCAGCCTTCTCCATGCGCTCGACGATGATCCGCCTGGCCTCCTCGGCGCGCTCCTCGGGCGCCTCGAAGAGCAGCTCGTCGTGGATCTGCAGGATCATCTTCACCCCTTCGATGACGGGCGTTTCGTCCATGCCCGCAGCCCGCCGCCAGTGGGCTGCATGGGGGCTGAAGAGGCGGTGCAGCTCGAGCATGGCCAGCTTGATGAGGTCCGCGGCCGAGCCCTGCACGACGGTGTTGACGGCGATGCGCCGGGCCTGGGCGCGCCGGGAGGGGTTGCGCGAGTCGAGGCCGCGAACGGGCCTGCGCCTCCCGAGCATCGTCTGCGCGTAGCCCGTCCGCTGGGCCTGCTCGACGCAGCGCTCGAAGAACGCCGTGACGCCGGGGAAGCGCTCCTTGTAGCTGTCGATGATGGCCGCGGCCTCCTCGACGTCCACGCCGAGCCTGCGGGCAAGGCCGAAGGGCGTCACCCCATAGATGACGCCGAAGTTGACCATCTTGGCGCCGCTGCGCTGCTCGTCGGTGACGTCTTCGGGGGCGACGTTGTGGATGCGCGCAGCGGCTGCGCGGTGGATGTCCTCGCCCTTGACGAAGGCCTCGATCAGCGCCTCGTCGCCCGACAGGTGCGCAAGCACGCGCAGCTCGATCTGCGAGTAGTCCGCCCCGATGAGCAGCGCCCCCGGAGGGGCCACGAAGGCCTTGCGAATCTCCCTTCCAAGCTCGGTGCGGATGGGAATGTTCTGCAGGTTGGGGTCCGACGAGGAGAGCCTTCCCGTGGCGGCGACGGTCTGGTGGAACGAGGCGTGGATTCTGCCCGTCTCGGGGTTGATCGCCTCCTTGAGCGCCGCGAGGTAGGTGCTGATGAGCTTGGTCAGCTGTCTGCGCTCGAGGATGAGCTGCGGCAGCGCCGTCTCCACCGCAGGGTCCGCCGCCAACGCCTCGAGCACCTCCACGTCGGTCGAGGGCCCCGTCTTGCGGCGCTTGCGCGAGCGCACGCCAAGGCCCGGCGCCTGCTCGTCCTGCGGGTCGTTGAAGAGGATCTCGGCGAGCTGCCTGGGCGAGTCGGGGTTGAAGGGCCGCGGCGCCTCGCGGGCGACGGCCTCGTCGAGCTCCGCCAGACGTGTGCGCAGCCTGGCCGCCTGGCGGTCGAGCTCGTCGGGGTCGACCAGCACGCCGTTCCACTCCATCTCCGCCAGGACCTCCAGCAGCGGCGTCTCGACCTCGCTGCAGAGCTTCTCCAGGCCAAGGGCGCGCAGCCTTGGCGCAAGGACGCTGCGCAGGCGCAGCGCCACGACCGCGTCCTCCGCTGCGTAGGGCGCCGCCAGCTCCAGCTCCACCTCGTCGAAGCGCCGCTGCGAGCGGCCCTTGCCGATGAGCGAGGCGATGGACGTGCAGCGGTGCTGCAGATGCGCAAGGGCCAGGTTGTCCAGGCTGTGCGAGGAGCGCTCGGGGTCGACCAGGCTGCTGACGATGAGCGTGTCGGTCTCGATCCCCCGCAGCTCGACGCCCGCCCGGCGCAGAACCAGCAGGTCGAACTTGAGGTTGTGGCCGCACTGTGGGACCGATGGGTCCTCGAGCAGCTGGGCGAGCAGGGGCAGCGCCTCCTCGGCCCCCAAGTGCGCCTCGGGCGTCGGCGAGCGCAGCGGAACGTACACGCCCTCCTGTTCGTCGATCGCCAGCGAGACGCCCACGAGCTCTGCGCGCAGCGGCGAGAGCCCCGTCGTCTCGGTGTCGACGGCCACGACCTCCGCGCCGCGGGCCCGCTCGAGGAAGGCCCGCAGCTGCTGTGTCGTCGTGATGAGCCTGTGGGCGAGGGCCCGGGTGTCGGGGCTGAGGGGCTCGTCGTCGCTGAGGGTCTGGGCGAAGAGCGAGTCGCCGGCGGGGTCGACCTCGCCGCCGCCCGCCGAGGCGCCCTGCGCCGCCTGCTCGCCCGCAGCCAGCTCCCGCAGCTCGTCGCGCAGGCGCGTAAAGCCCAGCTCGCGGAAGACCTCCTCCAGCGCCCGGATGTCGAAGCGGTCGACGCGGGCCCGCTCCAGGTCCAGCTCGATCGGGGCGTCCCTGCGCAGGGTCACCAGCTGTTTGCTCAACGGCAGCGTCGCCGCCGCCTGGCGGAGCTTCTGGCCGCGCTTGCCCTTGATCTCCTCGGCGTGGGCGAGCAGGTTCTCCAGCGAGCCGTAGCGGGCCAGCAGCTGGGCGGCGGTCTTGGGGCCCACGCCCTCGACGCCAGGCACGTTGTCCACCGTGTCGCCCGTCAGGGCCAGCAGATCGACCACCTGCTCGGGCCCCACGCCAAGCTTTTCCCGCAGCGCCTCCTCGTCCAGCAGCGTCCCCGAGTGCGGGTCGTCCAGCGCCACGCGCCCGTCGTCGATGAGCTGCTGCAGGTCCTTGTCCTTGGAGACGATGTGGATTTCCAGATCGGGCCTTTCCCTGCGCAGCTGCTCGACGATGGTGGCGATGACGTCGTCAGCCTCGAAGCCCTCGGCGCCGAGGACCGGAACGCCCATCGCCTCCAGGGTCCGCACGCAGCGGTCGATCTGCGGGCCCAGCTCCTCGGGCGACGGCGGCCTGGTCGCCTTGTAGGGCTCGTAGAGCTGCGAGCGGAACGTCCCGCGGTCGCCCGAGACGTCGATGGCCACGGCCAGATAGTCGGGCCTGCGCTCGCGCAGCAGTCTGAGCAGCATGGAGAAGAAACCGAAGGTCGCGTTGGTCGGCTCGCCTGTGACGGGGCTGGTCATGGTGGGGGGCAGCGCGTGGAAGGCCCGATAGAGCTGCGAATGGCCGTCGATGATGTAGATCGTCGGCGGCTGCGATTCCGCTGCAGCCCTGTCTTGATTCGCTTTGGTGTGCGCAGGCGGGGTCATCGCGTCAGAGGCCGGCGCCCCCGCCCGTCCACCGCTCGTGCAGGCTTTTCAGCAGGGCCTCCTGGGCCTTTGTCAGCGTGACGCTTCGTCTGGCCTGCATGGTTCGGGCCGCGGCCAGGAAGCGCTGCAGCTCGTACGTCTGGCGGCCGTCGTCGGTGATCCAGGCGAAGGGCGCCACGGCGCCGCGCGCAGGCTGCGAGGAGGCGAGCATGGCGCCCGTCCCCACGACCGTCCCCGCCATGATCCGCGTGCAGATGGCGGTCTTGACGAAATCGCCCAGGACGCAGCCGGCGAAGAGCAGCCCCGTGTCGAGGCGCTCCTGCGCCGTGGGCGACGCGGGCGCCCGCACGGGCGTGTAGGTGTTGCGCAGGTTCGAGTTGGTCGTGCCGGCGCCGAGGTTGACCCACTGGCCCAGCCAGCTGTCGCCGAGGTGCCCCTCGTGGGCCTTGTTGGAAAAGCCCTGCACGATCGTCCCGCCTATCTCGCCGGCGATCTTGCACACGGGGCCGACAGCGGTGTTGGGCTTGACCAGGGCGCGGTCGAGGATCGTCGAGCCCCGACCGACGAAGCAGGGCCCGCAGAGGACGGCGCCGGGCCTGACGACGACGTTCTCCGCAAGCGCGATGGGCCCGCGCGACGCGTCGAGCACCGCGGTGGGGTAGACCGCTGTGGAGCTGGGCGCGACGACCGCGTGCTCGCCCACCAGGTGCGCCCCCTCGGGGGCCTCGTGGAGCAGCTGCGCGCCGCTCGACCGCGTCAGCAGGGCCAGGTCCAGGGCGATGGCGTCGTCGCGGTGGCGCAGGACGTCCCAGATCGACCCGAGCAGACGGCCGTCGCGCTCGACGACGTCGCGGGCCTTGTCCACGGGCGGAAGCTGTCGCTGGGCGATCGCCTCAGCCGCTGTGCGGCTGTCTGCGCAGCAGGCGACGACCCTTCCCGTGCGCGGGCAGCGCAGGGCCTGACCAACGTCGAGGGAGAGCAGCAGCTCCCGATCGCCGTCGGCCCCCGCCAGCTTGACCAGGCGGGCGTCGAGCAGCAGATGCGCCGCAGCCCTGTCGTCCAGGGCGTTGACCCGCAGGTCAGGGGAGGCTTCGAGCAGGGCCCTGGCCAGCGGCTCGTCCGCCGCCACGCCCGCCCGCAGGCCGAGGAGCAGCTCGAAGCGCCGCCGCGTGGTCAGCGCCCCCGTGCGGACCTCGCAGGCCGGCCTGGTGTCGCACAGCGGCGACAGCTCGGGCGAGCCGGTGTCGATGAACGTCAGCGAGACGTCCCGCATCGGGGCAGTGTAGTCAGCTCTGCCGCTGTTCCCGGGCGCGGGCGAAGGCCTCGCGCCGTTTGCGGCCCCATGGCTGCGAACCGAAGCCACTGCTGCCTGTCGCCACCCAGCGCCACCAGCTGCCCCGCACGCCACGGCGCGTCCGCTACGCTGTCCACGCCATGCCGCTGCTCGACGAAGGCCAGCAGGCGCCCGACTTCGAGCTTCCCGATCAGCGGGGAAGGCGCCGATCCCTGCGCAGCTTCCTCAGGAAGGGGCCCGTCGTCCTGTACTTCTATCCCAAGGACGACACGCCGGGCTGCACGAAGGAGGCCTGCGCCTTTCGCGATCTGCACGACCGCTTCGTGGAGCTGGGCGCCTCGGTCGTCGGCGTCAGCCCCCAGGACAGCGCGAGCAAGGCGGCCTTCGCGGCACGGCACGACCTGCCCTTCGTCCTGCTGGCCGACGAGCTCGACGAGACGGGCGCGCCGCGGGTCTGCTCGATGTTCGGCGCCTTCGGCGAGCGCACGCTCTACGGCAGGACCTTCCTTGGGGTGATCCGCACGACGTACCTGCTCGACCGCAGGGGGGTCGTCGTGCGGCGGTGGACTCGGGTGCGCGTCGCGGGCCACGCCCAGCGCGTGCTCGAGGCGCTGGAGCAGCTGGCCGCTGCGCGCTGAGGGCTCAGTCCCCCTGTTCGAGCACCGCCAGGAAGGCCTCCTGCGGAATCTCCACCGAGCCCACCGTCTTCATGCGCTTCTTGCCCTCCTTCTGCTTCTCGAGCAGCTTGCGCTTGCGCGTCACGTCGCCGCCGTAGCACTTGGCCGTGACGTTCTTGCGCAGGGCCTTGATGGTCTCGCGGGCGATGATCCTGCCGCCCACCGCCGCCTGCAGGGCGATCTCGAACTGGTGCCGTGGAATCTTCTGGCGAAGCTTCTGCAACAGCGCCCGCCCGCGCCTGGCCGCCTGCTCGCGGTGGCAGATCACCGAGAGCGCCTCGACGGGCTTGCCGTTGACCAGGATGTCCATCTTGACCAGATCGCCTGGGCGAAAGTCGATGATCTCGTAGTCCATCGTGCCGTAGCCCCGAGTCATGGACTTGAGCTTGTCGTAGAAGTCGTAGATGATCTCCGCCAGGGGAATCTCGAACTCGAGGATCTGCCTGCTCTGCGAGACGTGCCGCTGCGACTTGAAGACGCCCCTGCGGGCCACGCACAGCGTCATCACGTCGCCGACGGACTCCACCGGCGCGATGAGCTCGAGCCTGACGAAGGGCTCGCGGATCTCGGTGTACTTCGACGGGTCGGGCAGGTCGCCCGGGTTGGTGATCCGCTCGACGGCGCCGTCGGTGCGGAGGATCTCGTAGGTGACGGTGGGGGCGGTCTGGATGATCTCCACGCCGCCCTCGCGCTCCAGACGCTCCTGGACGATCTCCATGTGCAGCAGGCCCAGAAAACCACAGCGGAAGCCGAAGCCCAGCGCGTCGGAGTGGACCGTCTGGAAGGTGAAGGAGGCGTCGTTGAGCGAGAGCTTCTCGACGGCGTCGCGCAGCTCCTCGAACTCGGCCCCCTTGGCGCCCTGGCCCGAGGCGGGGTAGAAGTCGCAGAAGACCATCTGCCGCGGCTCCTCGTAGCCTGGCAGCGGCTCCTCGGCAGGCTGGGCCTCGAGCGTGACCGTGTCGCCGACGCGCACGTCGGCCAGGGCCTTGATGGCCGCGACCATGCAGCCCGTCTCGCCCGGGCCCAGCGCCTCGACCCGCGCCTTGCGGGGCGTGTACTTGGCCAGCTCCGAGACCGTGTAGCTCCTTCCCGAGCCCATCAGCCTGACACGGTCGCCGACGCGCAGCTGACCGTCGAAGAGCCGCACGTAGGCCACGACGCCCTGGTAGTCGTTGTGCTCGCAGTCGAAGATGAGCGCCCTTGTGCGGTCGGTGACGGGCGGCCGCGGCTCGGGCAGGCGCTCGCAGATGGCGGCCAGCAGCTCGTCGATTCCCTCGCCCGTCTTGGCTGAGCAGAAGACGCACTCCTCCGCAGCAAGGCCCAGGGCCTGCTCGATCTCCATGGCCACGTCCTCGGGCCGCGCCGCGGGAAGGTCGATCTTGTTGACGACGGGGATGATCTCCAGGCCCTGCTCGACGGCGAGGTAGGCGTTGGCGACGGTCTGGGCCTCGACGCCCTGGGCGGCGTCGACGACGAGCAGCGCCCCCTCGCAGGCCGTCAGCGCCCGCGAGACCTCGTAGTGGAAGTCCACATGGCCGGGCGTGTCGATGAAGTTGAGCATGTAGGGCTCGCCCTTGTGCTCGTGCATGACGGTGACGGCCGAGGCCTTGATGGTGATGCCCCGCTCGCGCTCCAGGTCCATCGCGTCGAGCAGCTGCTCGCGGGCCTCGCGCTCCGAGACGGCCCGGGTGCGCTGCAGCAGACGATCGGCCAGGGTGCTCTTGCCGTGGTCGATGTGCGCGATGATCGAGAAGTTGCGGATGCGGGGCTTCATGACAACAGCGACCAGGAGGGCGGCGCAGCGGCGGCGCCGACGCGCAGACTCGGGCGGGCATTCTAGACGCCGCTGCTCAGCGGCCGACGACCGGCGCGGTGAAGGCGTCGAGCGTCAGCTGCTGCAGCACAGGGGGGGCGCCGGCTGCGGGCCGCCAGCCCCAGATCGACGCCACCGCAGGCCGATCCGCTCCACGCGCAGCAAGGGGATGCAGGGCCAGCGGAATCATCCCGATCGAGCAGGGACTTTGCCCGAAGAACGTCCACGGCTGGTCGATCGGCGGAGGCGTCGAGCTCTCCAGGCGCTGTCTGGCGACGTCGACGGGGATCCACTGGCCTGCTCCCTCCTTGGGATCGGTGAGCAGGAAGAACTCGACCCAGGCCCAGAGGACGGGCGCCCCTGTCGCTCCTGCGCCTTCCTGTCCACAAGGGTAGGAAAGGCCCACCACGCCCGAGCGCCTCCCCTGCGTGCGCAGGACGTCGTAGCCCACGACCATCCTCGCAGGAAGCCCCGCAGCGCGGTACAGCGCGCAGGTCAGCGCCGCCAGGTCGAAGACCGTCCCCTCCATGCGTCGCGCCGCCCAGGCGGCGCCGTGGATGTGCAGCCCCTCCAGCCCGCCCAGCTCGTTGAAGAGCGCCTCGTCGTCCCGAAGCGCAAAGCCCGCGACGAGCTCGCCCGCGACAGCCTTGGCGAAGAGGACAGGGGGGACGCTGCGGGCCCTTCCCCGCGTGATCCGCTGCAGCAGCGCCTGCACTGCCTCGTCCTCGGGCTCGATGAAGGGCTCCGTCGCCAGGGCGCGCTGCGCCTGCGGCGGATGCTCCTCCGGCGCAGCCCAGGCGATGCGCAGCGCCTGCGCCTCGTCCAGACGGACCTCCTTCGTCGTCACCACGCGCTCGATCTGGAGCGTCAGCTGCGAGCCTTCGAAGGGGCCGAAGCGCCACAGCCCCTGCGACTCCCCCTCGAAGGGCCCGTCGAGCGTGTCGAACTCGACCCGGCGAGGGCGGCCGTCCACGAAGGCCTTGAAGGTCAGGCTGTCGGGCTCTGCCTCGAAGAAGGCGCTGCGCTCCAGAAGCGGAAAGACCAGCGTCGCGTCCTCCAGGGCGAAGCGGGTCTCGAAGAGGGGCGGCGAGATGTTTGGCCCGAGGAAATCCCTATGCCTGACGCCGTTGATCTGCGCCCGCAGGCGCAGCGTCCAGTCGTGCGTTCGCTCGACGCGCAGCAGCGGCTGGGCGTCGGCTGCGGCGGCGGGCGCGACGGCTGCGACGCACAGGGGCAGGGCGCGGAGGGCGGCGGAAAAGGGCATCAGCCAGGGCTCCGGGGCACTGTACGCCCGCACGCGCAGGAGGGATCCACCTCGCCAGGCTGCGCCCCCCAGCAGCTGGGCCTCAACAGCGAAAAACTCGCCCCGCGCAGGGCGAACGTGTGCTATCACTTGTGCACAGGAATGGTCAGCGGCGCCCTGCGCCGTCGGCCGCTGCAGCGCAAGGAGCCTCGCCATGCGTCCGATCGCTGTGTCTCTGGTCCTGTCGCTGGCGGCGGCCCCGCTGTCCTTCGACGCAGCCCGGGCGGCGGACTGCGCCAACACGAGCGTGGGGCTGACGCCCCTGACCGAGCTGGGAACAGCGACGTATCTTGGGCAGTTCGAAGGCGGGCTCTACGAAGGCGGCGCCGTCGCCCCGCCCGCCGACCTGCTCGACGCTGTTCGCGCCGCTGTCCAGAGCATCCAGCCGCGCGACGCGACAGGCCAGCCCGATCCCGCTGGGACAATGGTCCTGCTCTCGATAGGGATGTCCAACACCACACAGGAGTTCCGCGCCTTTCAGGCGCTGGTCGAGGGCGATCCGCGCGTGCGGTCCAGCGATCTGCTCATCCTCGACGGCGCCAAGGGCGGGCAGAGCGCCGCGACGTGGGACGACCCGACCGACCCCAACTACGACCGCGTCCGCGACCAGGTGCTCGCGCCCGCGGGCGCGACGGAGGCGCAGGTGGCGGCGGTGTGGATCAAGCTGGCGCATCCGTCCCCGACGCTGAGCCTTCCCGATCCGCAGGCGGACGCCTTCACCCTCGAGCAGGACCTGGGCCAGGTCGTCCGCGCCGTCAAGCAGCGCTACCCCAACGCCGCGATCGCCTTTCTCTCGTCGCGCATCTACGCGGGGTACGCCTCGACGACGCTGAACCCCGAGCCCTACGCCTACGAGTCGGGCTTCTCGGTCAAGTGGCTCATCGACGCCCAGCTGCAGCAGATGCGGAGCGGGGTGGTGGATCCGCTGGCGGGGGACCTCTCGCCCGCTGTCGCGGCGCCGCTGCTGCTGTGGGGGCCGTACCTCTGGGCGGACGGCTTGACCCCGCGCGCAGACGGGCTGGTCTGGGAGTGCAGCGACCTGGCCGCGGACGGCACGCACCCGTCAGCTTCGGGGCGGAACAAGGTCGCTGCGCTGTTGCTGGAGTTCCTGCTCCGCTCGCCCGCCAGCAGACCCTGGTTCTCGACGCTTCCCGCTGGCGACGTGGATCTGGACGGAAGCGTGGGGCCTGCGGACCTGTTCCTGCTGCTGGGCAGCTGGGCGGGCTGCGGCCCCGTGCAGCTGTGCCCTGCGGACCTGACGGGCGACGGCAGCGTGGGGCCCGCGGACCTGTTCCTGCTGCTGGGGACGTGGGGGGCGAGCGGCTGATGAGCAGGAGAGGCGCCCTGCAGCGTCGCTGCGCTGTAGGCTGAGGCTCCTTGTAGGAGCCCTCCGTGCGCCGCGCGTTCTTCGTCGGTCTCATCCTGGTCGCCGCTGCGGAGCTGGCCTGTGCGCTGCTCTGGCCGGCTGGCCTGTGGTCGCTGGTCGTCGTCGCGCCGCTGGCGGGGCTTGGGCTCTACGACGCGCTGCAGAAGAAACACACGATCCTGCGCACCTTCCCGATTCTGGGCCATGGCCGATTCCTCTTCGAGATGGTCAGGCCCGAGATTCAGCAGTACTTCATCGAATCCAACATCGACGCGCACCCCATCGAGCGCGAGTTCCGCGCGGTGGTGTACCAGCGGGCCAAGGGGGAGCTGGAGACCAAGCCCTTCGGCACGGAGCGCGACGTGTACAAGGTGGGCTACGAGTGGGCGGCGCATTCGCTGCGCTCCGCTGCGGCGCCTCCCGACGAGCTGCGCGTGCGGGTGGGCTCGAGCCAGTGCGCCAAGCCCTGCGACGCCTCCCTGCTCAACATCAGCGCGATGAGTTTCGGCGCCCTTTCCTCCGCAGCGATCCGGGCGCTGAACGAAGGGGCGGCGATGGGGGGCTTTCTGCACAACACCGGCGAAGGGGGCGTCAGCGATCACCACCTCGCAGGCGGGGGCGCGCTCGTCTGGCAGATCGGCACGGGCTACTTCGGCTGCAGACGCCCCGACGGGAGCTTCGACCCCGAGCGCTTCGCCCAGACCGCCTCGCTCGAGCAGGTGGCGATGGTCGAGGTCAAGCTCTCCCAGGGCGCAAAGCCCAGCCACGGCGGGGTGCTGCCGGCCTGCAAAGTCACCCGGGAGATCGCCCGCATCCGCGGCGTCGAGCCAGGCAGGACCGTCATCTCCCCCGCCAGGCACAGCGCCTTCGCCACGCCCGTGCAGCTGCTGGAGTTTCTGCAGCAGCTGCGCGAACTGTGCGGGGGCAAGCCTGTGGGGTTCAAGCTCTGCATCGGGCGGGAGATCGAGCTGCTTGCCCTCTGCAAGGCGATCCGCGAGACGGGCGTCACGCCCGACTTCATCACCGTCGACGGCGGGGAGGGCGGAACGGGAGCTGCGCCCCTGGAGTTCTCCAACAGCCTGGGCATGCCCGCGCGCGACGCCTGGGTCTTCGCCCGCAACGCCCTGGTCGGCGCCGGCCTCAAGGACGAGATCAGGCTGCTGGCCAGCGGCAAGATCCTCACGGGCTTTCACATGCTGCGCGCCCTCGCCCTGGGCGCCGACGCCTGCAACAGCGCCCGCGGCTTCATGCTCGCGCTGGGGTGCATTCAGGCGCTGCGCTGCAACACCGACCGCTGCCCCACGGGCGTGGCCACGCAGAACCCCTCCCTCGTGGCGGGGCTGGTCGTGGAGGACAAGCGCCTGCGCGTGGCCCGGTTCCACAAGGAGACGCTGCGCAGCTTCCGCGAGCTGCTGGGCGCGATGGGCGTCGCCTCGCCGGGCGAGCTCGATCCGTCGATGATCTATCGCAGAATAGGCGATATGCGCGTGCGCTCCTATGCGGAGCTGTACGACTTTCTCGAGCCAGGCGCCCTGCTCGAGGGGACGGCGCCGGCCCGTTGGCTGGAGATGTGGCGGGCAGCGGACGCCTCCCGCTTCGCCTGAGCCTTCCCCGCTGCTGCGACGCGCTCAGAGCCTGTAGGGGTCCTGCGGATTCTCGACGAACCGCACGCCCGCCGTCCAGGCGTCGTCGCCCCGCTGGTGGACGTTGCGGACGACGGCGTAGCGGCGGACGACGCGTTCCCGGCCGTCCTTGCTCGTCACCCGCAACTGCACCTCGAGCACATCGCCCCGGGCAAGCGGCCAGGGTGTGAGCAGACAGGCGCCGCCCTGCGAGCAGTCGAGCGTTTGCGCCTCCCAGGGCTTGCCCACCGGAACGGGATAGGGCTTGCACTGGTGCAGAAACGTCGCAACGACAGGAACCTGCACGGGCAGCCTGACGTGCGCCCGGCGATCGTTCTGCTGACTGCCTTGCTGGCCCGCCTCCTCCTCGCGGCGAGCGTCGAGGGGGACTTCGGGAAAGATGTCGTCGAGCGTCAGCTGGGGCGCAGGCTCGTCCGCTGGACGGTGGAAGGTCCGCTGCGGGTCCGCCTCGATCAGCCCCTCGACGACCTCGCGCCAGGCGGCGAAAAGGTCGGGGTCGAAGTGGGCGCCGACGCCTTCCTGCAGCATCGCCAGCGCGTCCAGCGGCGCGATCGCCTGGCGGTAGGGCCTGCCCGAGGTCAGCGCGTCGTAGGCGTCGACGACGGCGCAGAGCCTGGCGCTGAAGGGGATCTTCTGCCCCGGCAGGGCGTCGGGATACCCCTTGCCGTCCAGGCGCTCGTGGTGCCAGCGGGTCATCTGCAGGGCGATCCTGCTGGCGTTGCCCGCCTCGCGCAGCTGCTCGAAGCCCGCGACGGGGTGCTGTTGCAGCTGACGCCACTCCTGGGGCGACAGGTCCTTCTCCTTGTTGAGAATCTCCGGGTCGATCGCGCGCTTGCCCACGTCGTGGAGCAGCCCCCCCTGGACGACGTCGGCGAGAAACTGCTCCTCGCCGGGCCTGACCCGGGCGGCGAGCAGGCCGCAGCCCACCCCCACGTTGAGCATGTGCGTGGCGGTGTAGAAGTCGTGCTTGGACATGTCCAGCAGGTAGCTGAACTTGGCTTCGTCCTCGAGGGCCCACTTGGCGAACCTGCCGGCCATGGAGGAGACGTGCTCGACGGACTCCTCGGTGACGGGCTCGTGGAGCAGCTCCTCGATCATGCGGGCGCAGGTGGAGCGGACAGCCCGTGCGCGGGCGGCCTCGCGCAGGTCCGCGTCCTCGAAGAGCTCCTCGAGCCTGCGGTCCATGACCCGCCTGTAGATCTGGTGCTGTGTCGAGGGGATGTAGAGGAACTCGATCCGCTGGTGGGCGAGCCTGGCCCGGTCGTCGTCCGTCAGGTTCACCCCTGCGGGACGGTAGAGCGTGGGCTCGTCCTCCCAGTGGTGCTTGAGGTACAGATCGAGCTGGGCCAGGTCGTCGCTGATGGTGTCGACGCTGACGGGAATGAACCGCTCGAGCCGAGGCGTTTCAGGCTTGGCTTCGACGCTCATGGAGACCCCTTCCCACGCTCCGCATGCGCAGCGCCCCCCTCAAATCAATGATCGAATCGTGGACCATGGGGCTGCAGCGAGGCGGGGAAGCCCGCGGGGGCAATGCGCCAAGGGATGCGGATGGCGCAGGCTCGACAGCGGCGAAAGGCCCATAACCCTCCGCTGCGAGTCCGTTCACAGGACAACGAAATGGGTCATTCGACCAGCGCGAGCGTCTGGGCGATGTCCTGAATCTGGGTCATGTCCAACCCCGAGGCGCTCAGGGCCACTTCCATCTTGAAGTGGTAGGTGTACTTGTGCGCGCGGCCGTCGGTCAGCGACCAGTCGCATTGGGCCACAGCTTTGTTGTTGACGATCTGGGCGTCGGCGTCGGGAAGGATGGTGGTCTGGTCGCCGATCCGCACCTCGCCTTCGCCCTCGATGTGGGCGATGTCGCCGTCGACGCGCTTGAGGGTGTAGCGGAGGGCCAGAGGGGAGGTCTTGCCGCTTTCCCCGACAGGGGCGCCTTCGATGTGCTCCCAGCTCTGCCCTACGGAAGCCTGTCCCTTGGCGCCGCCGACGCCCCAGAGCTGGTTGCACATCCCCTCGAACCAGGCCTTGCCTATCAGGCCCATGAGGATGCGCGCCCCCTGATCCTCCTTGGCGATCGCCTCGAGGGGTTCGAGCCCCTGCACCTCGATGGCCCGTCCCGCAGCGTCGAGCCTGACCGTGGCGTCCAGCGCCGCCAGGGCCCGCAGCGCCTTGACCTGCCCTTGGAGGGAAGGTTGGCCCGGGTCGGAGATGCGCGGTCTGTCGCTGTCGAAGTCGAAGGCGACGCCGGTGGACCGCTCGACGCGCATGGCCACGCGCCTGAGGGAGAAGACAGCCTCCGCGACAGCCCCGTCCTCCTGCTCGCCCTCCAGAGGCTTCGTGGAGACCTCGAAGCGCCGGAAGACGAGCGTCCGCAGGCTCTGCTCGCCGATGCGGGCGACCCCCTGGGTGGTGTCGACGCGCAAGACATGCTCGTACAACGCGGGCGCCTGCGCAGCGAAGCGGGGCGTCAGGTCGATCGGCGCCTGCTCGCGCTGCGCGGGCGCCTGCGGCGCCACCGCCGCTGCAGCGGCAGCGACTCCCAGCAGAGCCAGCCGACGGGTCGAGGTGATGATCGCGCTCATGAGAAAGGCTCCTTGTCTGCTCGCCTGGGCGTGGTCGGTTCGACGCGTCGGGAAGGGGGTCGTTCGCGCCGCGAAACAGGAAGGCTAGGCCAGGGCCGCTGGACCCCGCCAGGCAGGGGGAACGTCGCCCGCCTCAGCAGCGATGGTCGAGCGGATCCCGCCCCTGCCTTTCCACCGCGTCACCACCTGCAGCCAGCGCGGCGCAAGCAGCGCAGCGAGGTCGTCGCGGATGCGGTCGGTGACCGCCTCGTAGAAGATCCCCTCGTTGCGGAAGGACTGGTAATAGAGCTTGAGGCTCTTGAGCTCGACGCACAGACCTCCTTCGTCGGCTGCGCGCGGCTCGTAGCGGAGCGTGACGACGCCGAAGTCCGGATGGCCCGTCCTGGGGCACAGGCTGGTGAACTCCTCCGCAGCGTGCTCGATGAGCAAGGGGGCCTGCGAGGGCGTGGGAAAGGTTTCCAACAGCGACGCGTCGGGCATGGCGGTGGGAAGGATAGCGCACAGCCAGGCGGCGCGAAGATCAGCTGTAGCGCGTCAGCAGCTCGACGACGCGGGGCTGCCTGGGGTGGATCCGCAGGCTCTTGCGCAGGGCTTCGACAGCGGCGCGACGGGCCTGCTTGTCCTGCCTGCCGCTGCTCAGGTACCTGTTAAGCAGGCACACCCCCACGCCGTTGAGCGCGGGATAGTGCTGTTGATCGAACTCCAGCGCGTTGCGGAAGGCCTGCAGGGCCTCGTCGTAGCGACCGAGGTGGAAGAGGGCTGCGCCCATGCGCTCCCACGCCTGGGCGCTGGGCTCGATGGCCAACAGCTGGGCCAGCGCGTCGCGCATCGCCTCGTGCCTGCCCAGCTTGTTCAGCGCGTCCGCCAGGTTCATCAGCAGCTCGGGCGTGGGCGTCATGCGCTGCTTGGCCTGCTGGTACGCCTCGACAGCCTGCTCCCACTGGCCCATCGCTGCATGGACGGCGCCGAGGTTGACGCGGGCTGGACCGTCCTCGGGCCTGACGTCCACCGCCCGCTGGGCGAAGGGCAGGGCGTAGGCAGGCTCGCCCAGCTGCAGGTACGCCGTGGCCACGTTCAGATTCGCCTGGAAGTCCGCAGGGTCGATGGCCAGGGCCCGCAGATAGGCCCGCACCGCCTCGGTGAGCCTGCCGAGCAGGTGCAGCATCAACCCGTCGCCGAACTGGGCCTTGAAGCTGTCGGGCTCGAGCGTGGCTGCCTTGGCGTAGGCCTGGTGCGCCTTGTCGTACTGGCCCGCCTGACGGAAGAGGTCCGCCAGGCCCATGTGGGCCTCGACGATGGTGGGGTTCTCCTCGACGATCTGCTCGAAGAGGGCGATGGCCTGCTCGCTCTGGCCGGCTTCCTGGGCGCTGCGGGCCTGGTCGAGCAGCGCCTGGACGCGCTGGGCGTCGAAGCGGCTTGCGCCCCCGGTGGCGCAGCCTGCAGCAGCAATGAGGCTGACGAGCGCAACGACGGCTGCGGCGATGCGCGGATGTCGTTCTCGTCTCGACGGAGCCATCGTCCGGTTCTATCGGCTGACAGCCCTGAGCGGTTCGCGAGGCGACGGGGCGAGGCGGCGCTTTCCGCTGGCGCTCCGCGCCTGCTGCAGCCTCCGGAGCCTGCGGAGGTTGACGCGGTCCCAAGGCGTGCCCTTGGGGGTCTGGCCCTTGGGCGTCTCCAGAATCTTGGGGACCCGTTCGAAACGGTCGTCCTGCACGATGACCGCGAAGGCCTCCTTGCCCACCTGGCCGTCGCCGATGTGCGTGTGGCGGTCGACGTGGCTGCCCAGGGCGCCCTTGGAGTCGTTGAGGTGCCAAACGCGCAGCCTGGAGAGGCCGCAGAGGCGGTCGAAGCGGTCGAGGGCGGCGCGCATCCCCGCTGCGGTGCGGATGTCCAGGCCCGCTGCGAGCATGTGGCAGGTGTCCAGGCAGAAGGCCACGCGGTCCTTCGCCCAGCGGCCTGCGCGGGCGACGATGCGCCGGCGGATGGCGGCCAGCTCCTCGAAGGATCGGCCGAGCGTGGCGCCGCCGCCTGCGGTGTTCTCCAGGCACAGAACGACCTCGGCGCTGCGGAACTCGGGGAGGATCCGCTCGTAGGCCTGGGCGATGCGCTCGATCCCGGCTTCGACGCCCGAGCCCATGTGCGAGCCGGGATGGCTGACGAGCAGACAAATCCCAAGGGCGGCGCAGCGCTCGAACTCCACCCGCATCAGGTCGATGGACCGCTCCCACTGCGCATCGTCGGGGCTGGCGAGGTTGATGAGGTAGGCGTCGTGGGCGACGGTTCTGCCGTCGTCCCAGCCCAACTCTCGCTGTCTGGCCCGCCAGGCCTGCGCCGCGTCGTCAGCAAGGGGTTTGACCCGCCACTGCCGCTGGTTCTTGGTGAAGATCTGGACGGTGTCGAAGCCCAGCCTTGCAGCCTCGTCCAAGGCGTTGACCAGCCCTCCCGCGATGGACAGGTGCGAGCCGAACACGCGGGCCATGCTAGGCGAACAACCTGCGGGGGCGCCGAAGCGAAGCTGGTGGAACCGCGGGTGAGGCGGCGCGTAGAGTTCTGTGGGAGGCGAATCCGCCTGTCGCGGGGCGTCGGTTGCGCGACAGGCCCGCAAAGGAGGTTCGCCATGCGCAACGCTGCGACGACCCGAGCGTGGACGGCGACGATGGCTGCGGCGCTGGGGCTGACGACGCTTGTGGGAGCCTCGGGCTGCGCAAACGCCGGCGAGGGACTGCTCTCGGGAGCGGCGCTGGGGGCCGCCACCGGCGCGGTCATCGGCTCCTTCCGAGGCGAAACCGTCGCTGGCGCGACGATGGGCGCCGTCACGGGGGCTTTGGCTGGAGCAGTCCTGGGCGATCAGAACGAGCGGGCGCGCGAGAACGCCGCCATCGCCGGCCAGGGAGGCCAGCGCGTGGTCTACATCGAGCGCGACCGCCGCGCCGTCGATCCGCCGCCTGACGAGGAGTTCGACTGGCGCGCCTACGAGCGCAAGCACCACCAGCACCACCATCACCAGTACGAGCGGTGCTGGCTGCGCGACCCGCCCGATCTCCGGTGAGCCTGTCTGCCCGGCGCCCCGTGTCGAGGCGTCTCAGCGGACGTCGGCGCCAAGAGGCTGCGACCCCACCTGGGCCAAAGCCTGCGCCCTGCGCTGCGCCTGCATGTCCGCGACGCTCTGTACGCGGTGGATCAGCAGCGCCAGCAGCGCCACCTTCGCGTCGCGGTCCTCGACCGAATCGAGCACCTTGAGCGCCAGCCCCGCCTGTTCGGTTGTCTTGTTGAAAGGCAGAATGGCGATCTGGTGCATGGTGGCGAAGGCGTCGCGGTGCTCCTCGACAGCACGCTTGCGGGCTTCGTCAGCCAGAGCCTCGGGCTTTCCAGGCAGGGGGCGGAAGGGCAGGTACCACGAGTAGAGCACGTTGGCCAGGACGAAGGCCCGCGCGTCCTTGGCTGGGTACTTGGCCAGGAACTCCAGCAGCATCTGGGCGAACTCGCGGGCGCTGCGGGCCTCGAAGAGGGCCTGCTTGAGGAAGCGGACGATCTCGGGCTGCTCGCGCAGCGCAAGCTCCTCCCAGCGCTGCTTGGGAACCGCCTTGGCGGCAAGCTCGGTCGGCTGCTTCTCGATGTCGTCGCGCTCGCTGACCGCCACGGTCAGGAGCTCGACGCGCTCCTCGTCGCTGCCCGCCTGCGCCAGCAGGTCCACCAGGGCGCGGCCGATCTGGCTGATCGAGGCGCCCGAGCCGAGGATGGAGCGGAGCTGCTGCTGGCTCATGCTGGCGATCTCCCGCAGGGACCGTACAGGCTAGGCGGCGACCTTCTGGCAGACCTTGCGGGCTGCGTCGGCCAGGTCGCTGGCTGACTCCATCGTGGGGATGTCCTGCCTGGCGCTGTCGAGGATGCGCCTGCCCTCGTCGACATTGGTCCCCTCCAGGCGCACGACCAGAGGCACCTTGAAGCCGACCTCCTTGGCCGCGGCGACGATGGCCTGGGCGATCACGTCGCAGCGCATGATCCCCCCGAAGATGTTCACCAGCACGCCCTGGACGTGCTCGTCGGAGAGGATGATGCGGAAGCCCTCGGTGACGGCCTCCTGGGTGGCGCTGCCGCCGACGTCGAGGAAGTTGGCGGGCTCGCCGCCGCAGTGCTTGATGATGTCCATCGTCGCCATGGCCAGGCCCGCCCCGTTGACCAGGCAGCCGATGTCGCCCTCCATGGCGATGTAGTTGAGGCCGACGCGCTTGGCCCGCAGCTCCAGCGGGTTCTCCTCGCTTGGGTCGAAGAGCTCCGCAACGTCCTTGTGGCGAAAGAGCGCGTTGTCGTCGAAGTTGATCTTGGCGTCGATGGCCAGGACCTGGCCGTCCGGATGGGCGTCGCTTGGGGGGGTGACCACGAGGGGGTTGATCTCCGCCAGCGAGCAATCCTTCTCGTCGTAGAGTCTGGCCAGGGCGAGCATGATCTTCACCGCCTGGCCCACCTGCTTGCCGACCAGCCCGAGGTCGAACGCGACCCTGCGGGCCTGGTGGGGCTGGAGGCCCAGCAGAGGATGGATGGGCTCGCGGAGGATGGCCTCGGGCTCCTCGCGCGCGACCTGCTCGATGTCCACCCCCCCGCGGGCTGAGGCGATGAGCGTGTTGCAGCGGTTGGTTCGGTCGGTGGTGAGGGCCAGGTACAGCTCGCGTTCGATGTGTGCGCCAGCAGCGATCAGGAGCTTGCGGACCTCGAGCCCCTCGGGCCCGGTCTGGACCGAGACCATGCGGTGGGTGAGCATGAAGCGGGCTGCTTCGAGGGCCTCGTCGGGGGAGCGGACGAGTTTGACGAAACCCGCCTTGCCTCGGCCGCCCGCGTGGACCTGGGCCTTGACGACGGCGAAGTCGACGCCCGCCTCCTGCACGACGCGTTTGAAGGCGGCAGGGGCGTCCTCGATGCGCTCGACGACCTCGCCTGCAGGGACGGGGACGCTGTAGGAGGCGAGAAGGTCCCTGGCCTGGTGCTCGTGGATTTTCATGTCGCCTCTACCTTGTCTGGAGTGGTGTCGGGGCGCGCGGACGCTGCTGGCCGCTGCGAAGGCGCCCCGCTCCGCATCATCGACACATGCCCTGCTCCGCTTTGGACTCGATCCTGGATGGAGGGCAGGGAAGGGAAGGGCTGCAGCCCGAACCCGCTGGGGCAGTCGCCCTCAGCGCTTGTCCGCCTGGTTGACGAACCTGCCGAGCCTGCGTTTGCGGTTGATGATCTTCCTGCCGTTGCGCGTGCGCATGCGGGCGCGAAAGCCGATGGCCCGCTTGCGCTTGATCCTGCTGTTGCGTTTGGGGTAGTGCATGGCGGGGCTCCCGTGGCCGGTGGCGACGCGCAGCGGCTGGTCGCTGGGCGTCGCGGGGCTGCGATGATAGCCCGATGCGGGCCCAAGGCCAGCGGGCAAGCCCGCCCCTTCCCAAGCCGATAGGATGCTGTCGGCCCGATCGGCGCCAGCCGCGCGGGCTCGCTGGCCGCTGGGATCGCCGCTGCCAAGCGACGTCTCCCTGCAGGGCGACCGGCGAGCGCGCGCGACTCGCTGCAGGCCTTGTTCGCCTCGCTGCAGGCGAGGGAAGGGGGAAACGCTGAGTCCACCAGGCGCCTCGACGCCGCCGAGCGGGGCGCCGCGAGGCCATTTCCGCGCGACCCGTGAACGCTGACGCTCTGGAACAGGTCCAACAGTTGCTGGGACGCCGTTTCCGCGACGTCTCGTTGCTGGCTGATGCGCTGACGCACGCCTCGATCGCCTCCTCGCGGGCGAGGTCCAACGAGCGGCTGGAGTTCCTGGGCGACGCGGTGCTGGCGCTGCTGGTCTGCGAGCACCTCTACCGCAAGAGGCCTGCGATGCTCGAGGGGGAGATGACCAAGATCAAGTCCGCTGCGGTCAGCAGGCGGACCTGCGCCCAGATCGCCCGCTCGCTGGGGCTCGACGAGGTGCTCAGGCTGGGCAAGGGCATGCTGACGCAGGAGGAGCTTCCCTACTCGGTGCCAGCAGCGGCGCTGGAGGCGGTGCTGGGGGCGGTGTACCTGGACGGGGGGCTGGACGCCGCCCGCCAGGCCCTGATGCCTCACCTTGGGCCCATCATCGACCGCATCGAGCGCAGCGGGCACCAGCTCAACTTCAAGTCCGCCCTGCAGCAGCACACGCAACGAACGCTGGGGGAGTCGCCCGTGTACATCCTCCTCGACGAGCAGGGGCCGGACCACGACAAGGCCTTCGAGGTCTGCGCGCAGGTGCAGGAGAGGCGATTCCCCTCCGCCTGGGGCAAGAGCAAGAAGCAGGCGGAACAGCGCGCCGCGCTCAACGCCCTGCGCGAGCTGGGGCTCATCCGCGTCGTCGAGGGCGAGGAGGTCATCGCCAGCGACGAGGATGGCTGCGACCGCGACCAGCACGCCCAGGTCTCTGCTGAGGAAGACCAGGCGCTGGCCTCCAACGACTGATAGAAAGTGGGTCATTTTCCCCGCAGCGGCGCGCGTCCCACGGCGCTGCGCGCACGCGGGAGGTGTGTCAACCCGCTGCTTGTCTCGCCAAGTTTCGCTGATCCGGTTGACAAGCGCGCGTTTGTGATCTACTTTGGGCATTGCCCGAAGCGCGCCGTCGCAGGGCGAGCGGAACAGCGCCGCTGAGGGAGGCACGGCCGCGACGCAGCGGCGCCTCAGCGGGTGGTGGCGGACGAGAACAGGCGGCGGCGGCGCGGGGTTGTGTGACGCTTCGACAACAGAGGATCTGAGCAGAACGCGATGCCGAGCGCTTCACCACAGGAAGTGTGGCGCGCCGCGCTGGTCAAGCTGCGCGACGCCCGTCCCGAACTCTGCCGCAAGTGGTTCGAGGAAATCGAGCCTGTGGCGCTGGAGCGAGGCGTGCTGACGCTGAGGCTGTCGGACGCGACGCGCAGACGGTATGTGGAACGCGCGCTGGCTGAGCCCTTCCGCGCCGCTGCCCAGGAGGCGACGGGCATGCTCGTCAGCCTTCGCTTCGTGGACGACGAGCCTCAGCGGCGCAACGGCGCAGTGCAGGTGCGCCGCGACGCGGTGCAGCGATCGCTGGCGAGGCCGACGCTGCAGGACGCCGCTGTCGCTTCCACCGCAGCCAGCGAGGGGTCGGATCCGCTGGAGGAGGAGGATCTGGCGCTCAACCCCGACCTGACGTTCGAGACGTTCGTGGTCGGCCCCAACAACCGCGTCGCCCACGCTGCTGCGGAGGCTGTCGCGGAGGCGCCGGGGAAGGGGTACAACCCCCTGTTCCTGCACGGCGGCGTGGGCCTGGGCAAGACGCACCTGCTCCACGCCCTGAGCCGACAGGCCCTGACGCTGCGCCCCGAGCTGCGCATCGTCTTCGTCTCCTGCAGGACCTTCATCGATCGCTTCTTCGCCTACCTCAGCGCCCGGCGGATGCAGGAGTTCCGCAGGGCCTTCCGCAGGACGGACGTGCTGGTGATCGACGACATCCACGACCTGGCCCCGCACAACCAGATCCAGGAGGAGTTCTTCCACACCTTCAACACGCTGCGCGAGCGGGGCTCGCAGGTGGTGCTCTCGTCGGACGCTTCGCCTGAGGAGATACCGCAGCTGGAGGAGCGGCTGGTCAGCAGGTTCGCTGCGGGGCTCGTGGCCAGGCTCGATCCTCCCGACTTCGACACCCGCGTGGCCATTCTCCAGCGCAAGGCTGAGCTGCACGATCTGGACCTGCCCCTGGACCTGGCCAAGCGCATCGCCTCCTGCTACGACGACAGCGTCAGCGTCCGCGTCCTGGAGGGGGCCATCAACCGCGTCAAGCACCTGGCGCACGTGACCAACGACGGGGTGGTCACCACGGAGATCGTTCACGAGGCCCTGGGGGACCTTCCCGAGCAGGCCCCGACGCGCTGCTCCATCGACGCCATCGTCGCTGCGGTGGTCGAGCACTACAACGTGTCGCTGGCGCAGCTGCAGGGTCCGGGGAAGACCAAGAGCGTCGTGCTGCCAAGACAGGTGGCGATGTGGCTGGCCAAGGAGAGGGGAGGGCTGTCGCTCGAGGAGATAGGCGGGTACTTCGGCGGGCGGGACCACACCACCGCGCTGCACGCCCATCGGAAGATCAGCCGCCTGCTGCACAGCGACCCCGCCCTGCGCGGAGAGATCGAAGCCCTGCAACTGCGGATCCGCAGACTCTCCAGCCCGGTCCGCTGAGCTGCTCGCGAGACGGCGTCCCGCCTGCAGGTGGTATTCGTGCGCAGGCTGTGCACAACCCCGTGCAGGGACCGTGCGGAAGGCGGCGCACCCCTTCTGGCGAGTGTTGTGGACAACAGGTGCACAGCTGCGACGGGCTGTTCTTCGTTCCTCCCTGCCGATCGCGCCCGACAACCACTGCGCCAACGAATCCACTGGGGGGACGACGCCTCGATCGTGCGCAACTCCGGTTCAGAGCTCCAGTTGCGCAATCACCCGCCTGGATCGTGCACAAGACGACGCCTGTGGTTCCTACGACGACGAGAACATTCTTCTTGGAAGGAGGCGCAGAGAATGCAGCAGCGTCGTGTGCGCCCCCGTGTGCACAGAGCGGTGGAAGAACCGGTTGCGGACCTGGCGGAGGGGCGAAGTCCTTCAATGTTGACAACCGGTGCACCAGACCGTCGTTCGTCCCGCCACGAGCGTGCGCGTCAGCGGTCGTGCGCAACGGCAGCAGGGCAGGCCCGCCCTGCCGTAGACGCGGTGGCGATGCTGCTGACGACCTGGCGAGCCGTCGAGGGCGGCGTAGTCGCGGATGGTCGAGCCTCCCCTGGCGATCGCCTGACGGAGGATTGCCCGCAGGGCCTTGGCCAGAGCGGCGGTCTCCTCCTGCTGCAGGCTCGAGGCTGCTCTGCGGGGATCGACGCCTGCGCGGTGCAGGGCCTCGTCAGCGTAGATGTTGCCCACCCCCGCGAGCACGCGCTGGTCGAGCAGGGCAGCTTTGATCGACCTGTTCGTGCGGGCCAGCTGCGAGGTCAGCGTGCGCGCATCGATGGTCAGGGCCTCGGGCCCGAAGCGCGACCAGGGGCCCTGCTCGAGGGCCTCGACGCTGGGGAAGGGCTCGAGCCAGCCGAAGCGGCGCGGGTCGCGCACGTGCAGCGTCAGCAGCTGACCCTCGCCGCTGTCGCTGCGCAGGCGCAGCTGCGCGTGGACGTGCGGGTCAGCGGCCAGGGCCTTGTCCTGGGGGCTGTGGGCCGCGACGAGGCGGAGCGATCCCGTCATGCCCAGGGCGATGCGCAGGCACGGGCCGCGGTCCGTGCACAGGGCCAGCTGCTTGCCGCGTCTGCGGACCTGGTCGATGCGCGCTGCGCGGGGGAGAAGCCGTGCGCCTGTGGGCCTGGCGTAGTCGGCTCGGCGCAGCGCGCAGGAGCGCAGCTGCGCGCCGCGGAGGCGCTCCTCCAGCTCTCGCTGCAGACGCTCGACTTCGGGAAGCTCGGGCATCGGGTCGATACATCCTGCAGGAGGCTGCGGAACACCGCCCCCTGTGCGTTCGTCCAAGGGGGAGACGGGCGCCGCGTGCGTCCAGCGACGGCCCCGCTCGTATCATGACGCGCAGGGTCCGCAGCGAGCAGCCGCCCGCGAACGTCCCCTCCAGGAGGCAGCATGCCCCACGAGCCCATCCGCACGCCCGAACAGACCAGCGCCATCAGCCCCGAGGAGGCCGAGCAGGCTGTGGCCCAGGTGCAGCGGGCCTACGAGCAGCTGCGCCAGGAGATCGCCAAGGTCATCGTCGGCCAGGACGAGGTGGTCGAGCAGGTGCTGGTGACGCTCTTCTGCAGGGGTCACGCCCTCGTCGAAGGCGTGCCTGGCCTTGCCAAGACGCTGCTCATCTCCACGCTCTCGCGCACGCTGAGCCTGTCGTTCAGCAGAATCCAGTTCACCCCGGACCTGATGCCCAGCGACATCACGGGGACCGAGGTCATCGAGGAGGACCGGGCCACGGGCTCGCGCGAGCTGCGCTTCGTGCGCGGGCCCATCTTCGCCAACGTGGTGCTGGCGGACGAGATCAACCGCACGCCGCCCAAGACGCAGGCGGCCCTGCTCGAGGCGATGCAGGAGCGGCACGTGACGGCGGGGGGCGTGCAGCATGGGCTTCCCGACCCCTTCTTCGTGCTGGCCACGCAGAACCCCATCGAGCAGGAGGGGACGTACCCGCTTCCCGAGGCGCAGCTGGACCGCTTCATGTTCAACATCCGCATCGGCTATCCCAGCGAAGAGGAGGAGGTGGAGATCATCCGCAGAACGACCGCCGCCGCTGAGCTGGGCGTCGAGCCGGTGCTGACGGGGGAGGACGTGCTGCGCGTGCAGGCGCTGGTGCGCGAGGCGCCGGCGCCCGACCATGTGATCCGCTACGCGCTCAGGCTGGTGCGGGCGACGCGCGTGCGCGAGCACAGCGAGCGGACGCCCAAGCCGAAGATCGTGCAGGACTACCTGGCTTGGGGGGCTGGTCCGCGGGCGAGTCAGTTTCTGATTCTGGCCGCCAAGGCGGAGGCGATTCTGCAGGGGGCCTTCTGCGTGGCGCCCGAGCACGTGCGGGCGGTGGCGGCGCCCGTGCTGCGGCACAGGCTGATCACGAACTTCAACGCCGAGGCCGACAACGTGACGACGGACGACGTGATCGCGCAGCTGCTGGAGGAGATCCCCGTGGACGCCAGCGACGACGCGGAGCGCAGGCAGCTGGACGCGGTGATGGGCTGATCGTGCG
>CAYPBL010000016.1:0-36665 GCA_964408965.1 uncultured Phycisphaeraceae bacterium
TACAGCGAGGAGATCGTGCACCGCGACGACATGGTTCTGCTGCCTCCGGAGGCTGCGCCGACCCCAGCGCCGACCCGGGAGCCCTCGCCATGAGCGCAGCGCAGCGATCCATCCGCGAGCAGGCGAGAAGGGCCAAGGAGGCCAGCCTCGTTCTCGCTTCGCTCGATGCGCAGACCAAGAACAGCGTTCTGCTGCAGCTGGCCGAGGCGATCGACGCGGCGCAGGGGGCGATTCTCGACGCCAACGCAGCTGACCTGCGCGACGCTGCAGCAGCGGGGCTCAGCGCGCCCAAGCTTCAGCGGCTGGCTCTGACGCCCGCTGCGCTTGGTCAGATGGTCGAGGGCCTGCGGCAGATCGCCAAGGCGCCCGATCCCGTCGGCGCCGTCACGCTCGAGCGGACCGCGCCCAGCGGGCTTCGCGTCAGGAAGGTGCGGGCGCCGCTGGGGGTGGTGGCCATGATCTACGAGGCGCGGCCGAACGTGACCATCGACGCCTTCGCCCTGTGCTTCAAGGCGGGAAACGCCTGCATTCTCAAGGGGGGAAAGGAGGCCAGGCGGTCCAACGAGGCTCTGGCGCAGCTGGCCCGGGAGGCGCTGCGCGCCTGCAGTCTTCCCGAGGCGGCGCTCACGCTCATCACGACCAGCGACCGCGCCGCGTTGGCCGAGCTGCTCACGCTCACCGAGCTGATCGACCTGGTGATCCCCCGGGGCGGCGAGTCGCTCATCCGCTTCGTGCACGAGCGCTCGCGCATCGCGACGGTGCTGCACTTCAAGGGCGTCTGCCACGTGTTCGTCGACGACAGCGCCCCGGTGGACAGGGCTGTGCCGCTGGTCGTCTCGGCCAAGACCAGCGCGCCGGCGACGTGCAACGCCCTGGAGTGCGCGCTGGTGCACGAGAACATCGCTGAGGCCTTCGTGCCTGCGCTGGCTGAGGCGCTGGCGAGGGAGGACGTGGAGCTGCGGGGAGACGTGCGCGTCTGCGAGCTTGCGCCGGGCGCCGTCGCCGCGACGGAGGAGGACTGGGGCTGTGAGTACCTCGACCGCGTCCTGGCCGTCCGCGTGGTGCACGACATGGACGAGGCGATCGAGCACATCCACCGCCACGGCTCGCGCCACACCGAGGCCATCCTCACGCAGAACGAAGAGCGGGCGCGGGACTTCGTCGCGCGGGTGCACAGCTCGTGCGTCCTCGTCAACGCCTCGACGCGCTTCAACGACGGCTTTCAGCTGGGCCTTGGCGCCGAGATCGGCATCAGCACCTCGAAGGTGCACGCCTTCGGTCCGATGGGCCTGGAGGAGCTGACCTGCCAGCGCTGGATCGCCCAGGGCGACTGGCTGACGCGCTGAGGCCCTGTGGGGGCGTGGCGGGGTGAAACGCTCCAGGCCGCCGCCGGTATGGTGCAGTCTGAGCAGCAGCGCGTCGCTGCGCCGCGCGCTGCATTCCACATGCAGGAGGCGATCCATGTTCAGCTCTGTTACGCGTCGCTGCGCCGCAGCGCTGGCGGTCTCCCTGACGCCGCTGGCGTCGCTTGCCCAGCCGACGTCGCTGCCGCTGCCGAAGCGCACGCTCGTGGGCCTGGCCAACGTCGTCTCCGGCGCCCGGCCGCTGGCCAACCTCATCGAGATCGCAGGCTACAACCGCGACCGCGACGAGCAGGAGTTCGCAGGGACCTATTTCGAGAGCGACTACATCGCGACAAAAGCCCGTGAGTACGGCTTTTCCGATGTGCAGATCCTCCGCTACGAGGGGCGTCCCGTCTGGGACGGCGTCCGGGGCGAGCTGTGGGTCGTCGATCCCGTGCAGCGCAAGATCGTCGACTTCCGCGACATTCCCACGGCCCTGGCGCCGGGCAGCGCCTCGGGCACGTACGAAGGCGAGATGGTCTGGCTCGAGAACGCGGACCGAGCGGAGGCCTACGAGGGCGTCGACGTCGAAGGCAAGATCGTCCTGACCGAGGCGAGCACCGCAGGCGCGTACCGCCAAGCCAGGCGTCACGGCGCCCTGGGGGTGGTCAACGCCAACTCCCCCCGCCCCATCGCTGCGCCCGACGCCATTCTCTGGAGCAGCATCGCCCGCAGGCCCGCCCGCGACGGCGAGGAGCGGGGCTTCGCCTTCAACATCTCCGCCCCCATGCTCCAGGACCTGCGCAGGCTCGTGCGTCAGCACGGCACGCTGACGCTGCGCGCCGTCGTCGAGTCGGCCTGGCGCGACGCGGACAACGAGGTGATCACCGCAGTCATTCCGGGCGACGGCTCGACGGACGAGTGGGTCTACTACAGCGCGCATGTCTTCGAAGGGATCAACAAGCAGGGGGCTGCGGACGACGGCTCGGGGGCCGTCGCCATCCTCGAAGCGGGAAGGGCCATGCTCGAGGCGATCGAGCGGGGCTTCGTCTCCAGGCCCGCCCGCAACATCCGCTTCATCTGGGTGGACGAGTTCAGCGGCACCTTCGCCTTCCTCGACGACCACAAGGAGGAGGCTTCCAAGGCCGTCGCGGACATCAACATCGACATGATCGGCCAGGCCCACAACCGCGGCAACAACGCTGATCGGCTCTACCGCATGCCCGATTCGCGCATCCACTACCTGGCCGATGCAGCCGAGGCCTTCTTCGACTGGATGGCCCAGACGAACATCGAGCACGTGCACACGCGCAACGTGGCGTACTACTTTTCCTATCCGATCATCGATCCCTACGGCACGCGCGACGCCTTCCGCTATGTCATCGAGCCCTTCTACGGCTCCAGCGACCATCAGGTCTACAACGACCGGGGCGTGCCAGCGGTGCTCTTCAACCACTGGCCCGACATGGTCTACCACACCAGCCACGACCGTACGGACCGCATGGACGCCACGGCGCTGAAGCGCGCCTGCTTCATCGCTGCAGCGACGGGGTTGGTGGTCGCGGGGGCGCCCGAGGTCGAGCCGCTCACCGTCGCGGGCGAAGCCATGACCCGGAGCCAGGCCCGCATCGCCAGCGACATGCGCCGTTGGATGACGCTGGCCACGACGATCGAACCCACGGGCGAGGCGCTCAGCAGCTTCACCCGCGACTTCCTCGCTGCTGTCGACGCCTTCCGGGCGCGCGAGGGACGCAACGTCCGCAGCGTGCTCGAGCTGACGCGAGGCTCCACGTCCAGCGATCCCGCTGCGGACCGCAAGCGGATCGAGGCCTTGGCGAATCTGGTCGAGAGCGGCGTCGAGACGGACCGCAAGGCTGCATGGCGGTTCATGGAGGGCCTCGCCCAGGCGCACGGTGTGGTTCTCAAGCCTGTGCAGCTCGACGATTCCATGCAGCGAGCCGCGGCCATGGTCCCGCGCTGGAAGGGCGAGAGGCCTGGTTTCGTGCGTGTTCCCGCCCGAGGGCTGCCAGGCTTCACGTCGATGGAGGTGCGCAACTTCATCGACGGTTCGCGCAGCGCGCTGGCCATACGCGACGCGGTCAACGCTGAGTACGCTCCCACCTATGGCATGGTCGATCTGGACGCGGTCGTCGCCTACCTCGAGGCGCTCGAAAAGGCGGGCCTGATCGAGATCGAGCGGCGCTGAAGCTGCGGACGCACAATCGCGCGAAAAACATCGCGTCGGGCTTCCTCATGCAACGAAGCGGGGTACACTACTGCGCCTGTGCGCCTGGGCGTCGCTCCGAAACGCCTCGGCGCGCAGGCCTTCTCACTCCGACGCAGACGCGCTGCGTCGCGCGCTCGTAGCTCAGCTGGACAGAGCGGCGGTTTCCTAAACCGCAGGTCGCAGGTTCGAGTCCTGCCGGGCGCATCTGCGCTGCGCGCAACGCAGACTCGCTCATCGCCCACGCAGCGTCGCCTCCTTCGAGGGAGAAGCAGCTGGCGCGTTCACCACTACAAGCGCCAGCGGCTCGTCGTCCACAGCGAAGGAATCGCTCTGCAACAGCGTCGCCGTCGACGCCGCAGGCAGACGCGCACGCGCGCTGCGCTTGAGCAGGACCAGGAAGGGCGTTCGTTCCGCTGTGCGCTTCGCCAGTTCGTCGCGGCTGACAGGCTCGACGACGCGGTCAGCGGCGTACGCCAGCAACCAGGGATCCGCTCCGCGGGCGAGGATCGGCAGGTCCAGCCGTTGGGCTATCGCCGCTGCGTGGCGGGCGAAATCCCACCGCGCCCGCCGGGCGCCTGACCAGCCGACATGCCCCACGCCCGCTGCAGCAAACGCCAGCCAACAGGCCATGGCCAGTCTTCCCTGGACCAGCTGCAGATTCCCGCTCGTCCGCAGCGCCTTCCAACACGTCAGCAGAGCCGCTGCAGCGAAGCCCCAGGCGACGGCGCCCTGGCCCGCTGGCGCCGAGCCGAGCGAGATCGCCGCGACAGCCAGCGTCAACGCCGCCAACGCAACAGCGTGCGCAACGGTCAGCGAACGCAGCGCCGAAGGCGTGAGCCTGCGCAGCGCCGCGACGCCGTACGCGCCCATCAGGGCGCACAGCGCAGGCAGCGCGGGGAGCATGTAGTAGGCGTGTCTTCCTTCGGAAAAGCTCAGGAAGAACACTGTCCCAGCGATCGCCCCCCACAACGTCCGGGCCATCGTCGGCTCCGCAGGCGTTCCCTGCGCGGGCCTGCGCCGCAGCGGATCGAGCACAGCAGCTGGAAGCAGGGCGATCCACGGCAGGACCAGCGCAGGCGTCGCGTACAGGTAGTAGCCCGCCAGCGGACGAAGCCACCATCGGCCGGCGCCTCCGGTGCGGTCGAACATCTCGTGGCGCCAGAACTCCAGCGCCTCGGGCCGCTGCCTGAGCACGAGCGCGACCCACAGGCCCACCGCCCCCGCTGCGGTCAACCAGGCGGGCAGCCACAGCAGCGCACGACGAAGAGCTGCGCTGCGCCGCTGCAGCACAAGCGTCGCCAACGCCCCAACCGACAGAAACAGCGGCAGAAAGGGTCCCTTGGCCAGGAGCGCCCCAGTCAGCGCGATCGCCATGGCGCCGACCTGCGCAGCCGTTCTTGCGGCGCCGCTTCCAGGGCGGATCAGCGCAAGCGCCGCGAGCAGCGCCGCTGCGGAGCAGGCTGCGTAGAGCATCTCCGGCCTGGCGCTGTGGCTGTAGGTGAGCAGGCCCAGGCTCGTCGCGCACAGGCCGCCCGCTGTGATGGCGCCTGCCACCGCTGCGCCGGTCAGCCACGCCAGGCCCATCGCGATCAACGGCAGAGCCGCGCCAGCGAGGATGGAAGGGAGCCTCGCTGCAAGGGGAGTGACAGGCTCGTCCGCAGCGCCTCCCAGCAGGACGTGCGAGGCGGCGATCAGCCACGGCCCCAGCGGCGGTTTCTCCAAGCGAGGCTCGCCGTTGGCCTGAGGAACGATCCACCGCCCCTCGCGGAGCATCTGCGAGGCAGCCAGAGCTGGGCGGACTTCGTGCGAGTCCGGAGGCAGCGACCAGGCGCCCAGCAGCCCGAGAACTCCCGCCGCTGCGACCCACAGCGCCGCCCAGCGCCAGGGAAAGGCAGCTGAGGGGACTTTCCTTGCGGACACTGCCACTGGCGACTCCTGTGTGGCTGTAGTCATGGTCTTCCCGCAGGCGCCCCGCGGCGCGTGTCCGGAGCGCAGCGAGGGTAAAGTAGCCGTCGCGGCGCCGCAGTCCGCAGAGCCTCGCCATGTCCACACCGCCACCCACCGCCATCCAGCTCTCCGTCGTCGTCCCCGCCCACAACGAGGAAGACAACGTCGAGCCGCTGGTGCTCGAAGTGGAGCAGGTCTTCGCGCAGCTGCCCTTCGCTTGTGAGCTGCTGTACATCGACGACGGTTCGACCGACCAGACGCTGTCGCGGGCGCTGGCTGCAGCCGAGGGTCGACCGTGGCTGCGCGTGCTGCACAGGCCCCGTCGCGCAGGCCAGAGCGCAGCGTTCCACGCGGGACTGCGGGCCGCCCGAGGCGAGCTCGTGGGTATGCTCGACGCGGACTTGCAGAACGACCCTGCGGACCTGCCCCTGCTGCTCGAGCAGCTGCGCGCAGCGGGCGCGGACTGGGTGCAGGGCCG
Organism: uncultured Phycisphaeraceae bacterium; assembly: GCA_964408965.1. GTDB lineage: Bacteria > Planctomycetota > Phycisphaerae > Phycisphaerales > UBA1924 > CAYPBL01. The sequence continues at coordinate 5,996 of CAYPBL010000016.1, forward strand.
ACGCGTCCGTCGCGAGGACGGTTGGTGGCGGGCCTTCTCCTCCTGGGTCGGGCGCACCTTCCGCCGACTCGTCCTGGGCGACACCATCCGCGACACGGGCTGCTCCTGCCGCGTCTTCAGGCGTGAGGTTGGATTGCAGTTGCCGTTGCAGTTCGCCGGCGCCCATCGCTTCATGCCCGTCTACGCCCGCAGGCTCGGCTACATGGTGATCGAACGGCCGGTGCGCCACCGCGACCGCAGGGCAGGCAGGCCCAAGTACGGCGCGCTGAACCGAGCCATACCGGGCCTGGTGGACCTTATTGCGTTTCGGTGGATGTTTCGCAGGCTGCGCGACGTCGGCGCCGAGGAGCTGACCGCTGCCCGCCGTGAAGAACCGGCGCCGCAGGTGGTCGTCGCTCCCAGGCGCAGCGCTCAGACGGAGCGAATCTGACCATGCTCGAATCCATGACCCATGCGCTGGGCGTCGTCGATCCCGACGCTCAGCGGGATCTGCTGCTTCGACTGTTGCACATCAGCAGCTACGCCATGCTGCCCTGGGTCTTTCTGGGGCTGCTTGGCCAGACGATGTTCTTCCTGCGTCTGGCGGTGCAGTGGATCGCCAGCGAGCGCAAGCGCGACAGCGTTGTGCCGACGATCTACTGGTGGTTTTCGCTGGCAGGCGGCGTCATGCTGCTGACGTACTTCATTTGGCGCAAGGACGTGGTGGGCGTGCTGGGCCAGTCCACCGGGGCCTTCGTCTACGCCCGCAACCTGTGGCTGATCGCCAACCGCAGCAGGAACGGTCCGCCTGCCCAAGCTGCGCCCCCTCCCCCGGGCGACGCGGCGCCGGAGCCGTGAACGCCCCGTCCCCCTGCGCGCCTGCAGCTGTGCACGAAGCGTCGCCGACGACGCGACCGGACCGCGTCGAGTCTGCGCCGCTGTTCGCCGCTGCAGTCGCTGCGCTGCTGGGCTTCGCGGCGCCGCCAGCGACGCTGGTGTTGATCGCGGCGCTTCCCAGGGCGTGGGCTGCGCATCTGGCGGCGCTGGCCTGGGGCGCCGTCGCCTGTGCAGCGGTCGTCGGCGTCGTTGTGCTCGTCGAAGGGCTGCAGCGCCGTCGCCAACGCGCTCTGCGTTGCACACGCTGCCGTTACGACGTCGCGATCCTGATGGAGAAGGCGACGTCGCCTCGTTGTCCTGAATGCGGAGCTGCGTTGCACCGTCCCGGCGCCGTGGCTGTCAGCGGAAGTCGCGACAGACGCCGTGTCGCGCTGGGCGCCGCCACGTTGCTGCTCGGCGTTGGACCCACACTCGCCGCCCACGCCCATGCGTCTGTCGAGCGGACGATCGTCGCGCTGCTGGCGCAGCCGGGGGCGTCCGCAGCGGTGGAGCATCCGCTGGCCCCGCGAGCCTTCCGCCAGGCGCCTACACCTGCGCCGCCAGCTCCGTGAGCAGCGACCACAGCTGCTCCACGTGCTGCGCCTGGGTCAGCGAGCCTCCGATGGCCACGCGGATGACGAATCGCGCATGGCCCGTCGCTTGGCCCTGCTCGTCGAAAGTCGGCAGCGCCGCGTGGGTGAGGAAGGCCTTGCCCGAGGCGTTGACCCGCTCGAGCAGGCGACGCGAGCGTGTGCCTGCGTCGTCGTCGTCCGCCAAGCGCAGGCAGAGCAGGGCCAGCGAACGCGGCGCCGCCAGCTCGAAGCGCGCGTCGCGGCGGATCCACGACTCCAACTGCTCCGCCAAGGCGGTGTGCCTGCGGATGTGCGCCCGCAGGCCCTCTGCCCCAAAGCGGCGGATGACGAACCAGAGCTTGAGCGCCCGGAATCGCCGGCCCAGCGGAATCTGCCAGTCGCGGTAGTCCACGACACAGCCCGATTCGCTGGCGGGATTGCGCAGATACTCGGGCGTGATCGACAGCGCCTCCGTCAGGGCGCGACGATTGCGCACCCACAGGGCGGAGCAGTCGAAGTTGGTCAGCAGCCACTTGTGAGGATTGGTGGTGAAGGAGTCCGCCTGCTCGACGCCCGCGAGCATGGCCCTGTGCTCGGGGCAGACGCAGGCTGCGCCGGCCCAGGCGGCGTCCACGTGCAGCCAGGCGCCGACTCGCTTTGCCACGGCGCCGATCGGCTCGAGCGGGTCGACGGCGCCCGATGCCGTCGTCCCCAGCGTAGCGCAGACGAAGAAGGGCCGCAGGCCCGCAGCCTGATCCTCCGCCACAGCCTGCGCCAGCGCCTCGGGCTGCATTCGCAGCTGCGGATCGACCCCGATCAGGCGGACCTGCTCAGGCGCAAGTCCTGCGATCGTCGCTGCCTTGAGGACCGACGAATGCGCCTGTGACGAGCAGTACGCCCGCAGTCTGCTGAGGTCCGGGCCGCTGTCGCGCTGCGCGTGCGCGCGATGTCTGGCCGCAACCATCGCCACGAGGACCGCTTCGCTGGCTGTTCCCTGGATGACGCCGCCGCCGTCGTCGCTGTGAAAGGTGAACGCCTCAGGAAGGCCCAGCAGGTGCGCAAGCCAATCGAGCATGCGCATCTCCAGCTCGGTGCAGGCGGGGCTGGTGGACCAGAGCATGCCCTGCACAGCGAGCCCTGCGCAGAGCAGGTCGGCCAGCACAGCGGGCGTCGAGGCGTTGGCCGGGAAATATCCAAAGAACGATGGGTGCTGCCACAGCGTCAGCCCCGGCGCGACGACGCGGTCGAGATCCGCCAGGATGTCGCGCCAGGACTCGCCCTTTTCGGGCGGGGCGCACGGCAGCTGCTCGAGCGTCTGGCCGGGCGCACGCTGGGAGGCGACAGGCCGCTCCTGAAGCGACTTCCAGTGCGCAGCGATCCAGCGGAGGAGCGCTTCGCCCTCGCGCTGCAGCTCGTCGGGGGCCAGCGCCGCCATGGGGCTGTGCCCCGCTGCGCCGCTGCGCCAGTCTCCAGCGTCGTCGCCTTCCACTCAACGGCCTCGACGGCGACGCTGCTTGCGGAGCTTCTCGATCTGCTCCTCCACCTGCTTGAAGAACTCACGGTTGAGGGGGGGCGTCTTGCCCAGGGCGCCGTATTCCTCAAGCGACGGCGCCCTGCGGGCCCACCCCTTCAGCTGCCCGAGGTATCGGCGGGCCTTGGCCAGCTCTCCCGCCTGGAGCGCCATGTCCAGCTGAGCGAAGAGCTTGCCCGCAGCGACGGAGGCTTCCGCCACCGCCTCGCGGAACTGCTTCTGATACGCGTCCGCGTCCTGTCCCACCTCGACCCACTCGCCGTCGACGGCGCCGAGCAGCTTCGCCAGCTCGTCCTTGGTGTCCGCCACGCCGTTGGCAAGGCCGTACTTGACCGCCTCGAGTGAGTTGAGCGTGAGAATGTGGTCGCCTTCCTTGGTCGAGACGACGTACTGCCCCTGCAGATCGTTGCGCCAGTGGACCACGCCGTTCTGGTCGATGTCGCAGGACAGGTCGGTGGGGACCTGCATGGCCCGCAGCAGCAGCGGATCGTGCCCGCCGTTGCGCGCCCAGCCCTCCGCCTGCTTGAGGAATCGCTCCAGCTGCGGCCCCTGCATGCTCTGCGTCTTGCCGTTGCCTGTGGTTCTGAAAGCGACGGCGCCGCCGAGGTTGCCCTTCTTCATGAAGTAGAGCTCTTCCAAGTTGATCGCCGTCAGCGCCGCAGCGGAGATGGCGGATTCGATCCACCCCACCACGCGGTACTTGGGCTTCAGGTCCCGCTGGATGACGTTGACGAGCTTGGGGATCTCGGTGATGGCGCCACCGCCCGAGTTGATGCGCAGCACCACGACGTCGGGCTGGTCGTCCTCCAGCAGCTCGACGCTCTTCTTGAGCGCCTTGGCGTTCAGATACGGGCCGACCACATCGTGCGGCGGATCGCCCAATGTGATGAAGGCGATGCGCAGCGCTGCTGCGCTGTCGACGGCTCGGGGCGAGGGCTTGGCGGGCGCCTCGGGCGCGCGCCGGGTCTGCGCCGCAGGGGCGGGCGTCTCCTTCGCTGGCCTCGTCGTGTCGTCGTCGCGCACCAGCTCGAGGATCTGCGAGGTGAGAAAGACGCTCGTCTGCGTGATGCCCGCGACGGTGTAGCGGAAGTAGATGTAGCCCTCTCCCTCGCGGACGACCTCGCCTTCGAGGACGCGGCCGTCCTTGAGCTTGAGTGTGTCCGCCAGCGCGCCCGAGCACAGCGCCAGCGCCGCGAGGGCCAGCAGCATCAGCTGCAGCGCGCGTCGCGCGGGAGCGAACAGACGGTGGATCATCGCAGCGCCAGGCATGGTCGGCTCCAGTCCTCCGTGAAGCGGTTCAACGGTCGCGCAGCTCCCGGATCTTCCGGCGGAGCTGTTGAATCTGCAGGTCGGTCTGTGCGCGCCGGTCGCCCGAGGGATCCAGCGCCTCAGCGTAGACGGTCATCAGACTGCGGATGCGGCGGAGGGCGGCGATCTGCTTGCCCAGCGCAATCCGCGCGTCCTCACCGCTGCCGCCCGACCCGTTCTCGTCGACGACGTCCTGCTGTCGCTGGATTTCCTCGACGGCGCTGGCGACGCGCTTGCTCCAATCCTCGAGGATCTTCCGCGCCTTGCCCCGTTCGAGGCGGTAGCCGTCGCCGAAGCCCAGCAGAAAGGCCAAGTCCTCCACCGTGTCCGCTACGCCCTTGGCCACCAGCAGCCGCTGCGCCCAGTCCGCGTTGAGCTGCAGCACGTCGTTCTGCTCGACGACGGAGGTGTCGGCGTTGTCGCCCTCGCCGTCGTCGGAGAGGAGCGTCCAGCCTGGGCCGTCGGAGGGCCGTGGCTCGCGCTCGAGGTAGACAGGCTTGCCGCCTTCCCAGCGGACGAAGAGCCAGTTCTCCCGCCGGGCCATGGCCCGGACCAGCGCGGGGTCGTACCCCCCCTGGATGGCGTATCCCTCCGCGATGCCCAGTCGCAGCGAGATCTGCTTCTCCGTCACCCAGCGGTCGCCGTAGTCCAGGTCGCTCAGATTGCCCACACCGCCCAGCAGGCCGTCGGACTTGAAGTAGATCTCCGGGCTGATGAAGGGCAGGAACGCCGCCCCAGCCACCGCCCGCTTGACCCAGAAGACGATGCGCACCCCTTCCTTCATCGCCTGTTCGACGACCTCATAGAAAGGCTGGGCCACGAACATCCCGTCGAAGCCAGCGGGGGAGTCCGCATCGATCTCGATGACCACCACGTCCGGGTCGTGCTTGCGGGCGTCCTCCAAGGCCTGCTTGAAGGGGGTGACCGTGATGATGTCGTTGCGCCGCGCCTGGGCGAGGTACTCGTAGCCCACCGGATCGCCCACGATGTGGCCCTTGAGCGGAAGGATGTAGAGGACGGGCACATGCTGGCCTGGGCTCGTCTGCCGCGGCGCCTTGTGTTCCTGCGCAGCGGGGGAGGGAGGCCTGGTCGGCGTCGTCGGCTGCTGGGGCTTGGAGGGACGCTCCTTGGAGGCCCGCACCACGCGCAGGATCTCCGAGCGGTTGTACGTCGTCTCCGCTTCGATCCCCGCGACGACGACGACGATCTTCACGTAGGCGTCCGTTTCCTCGAGGATGCGCCCTTTGACGACCCTCCCGTTGCGGAGCACGATGGTGTCGAGGTTGTCCGCTTCGCTCGTCGTCGCTTGCGCCTGCGCGGGGGAGGGCGCCGCGCCTCCCGGCGCAGCGCCCAGCAGCGCCGCCCCCGCCACCAGCAGGGCGATCAGGAGCGGACGACGATTCGTGTCAACAGTCGTTCGATGCAGCATGGGGCGTCTCGGAGAGGTTTTCCTCAGAAAGTCGACGGCCTCACCCGGCGTCTCTGGACTCCGCGCGCACAGACGACGCCTTGGCCGCGAGGCCTTCCTGCTTGGAAAGTATACGGGCACAGGGCGGGGCAGTTCCCTCACAGCGGTCCTCTGCAGCTGGCCAGCGCGACGAGCGGCGCTGCAGGGGCCATGGGGGTCTTGCGGGGATTCAGTGCGTCTCCTCCCGCTGCGCAAGGCGCACCGCCAAGGCCCGCGCGTCCGCTTTCGTCTGCACCGCGTCCTCGAGTTGCGCATCGTAGACGCGCCGGAGGATGCGTCCCACCGCAGGGCCGGGGGATCCCACAATCTCGACCACGTCGTCGCCCGTCAGCAGCGGCGTGGGCGCAAGGCCGCTGGGCGTGCGGGCCAGCGCCTCGACCTGCTCGCGCAGCGCCCGGGCCCGCGCAGGCGCCCGGGCCTCGAGCAGCGCCAGCGCCGCCTCGAACCACGGGCTGGCCGCCCAGCGCTTGCGCAGGGCCACGGCGGCGTTGTCCCAATCTCGCTGCATCGCGCGCAGGCCCTTGAGGGCGCTGCGCAGGGCGTCGCGCTCCTGGTTGCTCAGACACAGGGACCGGCGGAGGGTGCGGACGATCGTGTCGATCAGCCCAAGCGTCGGAGGTGCGGCGCGCGGCGCCCCCAACCGATCCAGCGCCCACGCCGCCAGGGCCGTCGCGAAAGCCGCTTCTTTGCGCATCGCCCGGACAGTCGGGCAGTCGACGGCCTCCACAGGGCCCAGGGTCAGCGCAGGCTGGGCCAGCAGGTGGTCTTCGAGCAGCTCCACCGCCCTGACTCGCGTCGCGCCAGGCGTGAGCATGCGGCGGATCTCCTCGCCCACGCGCTCGCGGCTGACGCCCGCCAGCGCCGAAGCGTGCCTGCGGATGGCCTGGCTCGTGGGGGCATCGATGCGAAAGCCATGTCTGGCGGCGATGCGCACGCCCCGAAGGCCGCGAAGGTGGTCCTCCGCCAGCCGCTGATCCGGGTCGCCCACCGCCCGCAGCAGTCCCTGGGCAAGGTCCAGCACACCGCCGACGAAGTCGATCACACAGCCTCTGGGCGCGGTCAGCGGCGGCGGAACCGCCTCCATCTCCCCATCGCTGCGGCGCACCCCAGGGGACGCCAGCGGATCCAGAAACAGCGCGTTGATGGTGTAGTCGCGCCTGTGCGCGTCCGCAGCGGCGTCGGCGTAGCGGACCTCGTCGGGCCTTCTGCGGTCGCTGTAGGCGCCCTCGGTGCGGAAGGTGGCCACCTCGATCGTCGCGCCCCGCCGCCGCACCAGCAGCACGCCAAAGCTCGCCCCGACCTCACTGACCGAGCGGAAGAGCCCCTTGACCTGCTCGGGCCTGGCGTCGGTGGCGACGTCGTAGTCCTCGGGCACAAGGCCGAGCAACTCGTCGCGGACGCACCCGCCAGCCAGGTAGGCGGTGAAGCCCGCCCGGGCCAGTTTCCGGACGATGGAGACCGCAGCCTCTCTGGCAGCGTGGGCGTTGGCATTCTGCGTGACAGCGGCCATGGCGCCAGTCTAGAGCCGCATGCGCCGCTGCAGCGCCGCTGTGGTTCAACCCGAGACGCAGCTGTGGTCGATGCGCCGCTGCCTGCGCGTCGGCGCCTGAACCCTGCAGCGCAGCGGGCGTAGGCTAGGCGTTCGCGCGCAGCGTTCCCACGGCGCACGAGATCGAGGGGGATCGTCCGTTGCAGCAGTCCACGGCGCAGGTGCAGAGCGGTCCGCAGGAGGGGCGATCGCGGTCCGCAGTGAAGCGTTCCGGTCTCGCCCCGCGCGACCAGGAGGCGCTTGCGCGCATCAGGCGGGTCAACCCGCAGGCGGCGCCGCTGGAGACGCTGCCTGACGTCCCCCCCAGCAGAATCCCCCGGCACATCGCCATCATCATGGACGGCAACGGCCGCTGGGCCCGGGAGCGGGGGCTGCCCAGACTCGAGGGACACAAGCAGGGCGTGCATGCAGCTCTGAAGGCCTGCGAGGCCTGCTGGCGCATCGGCGTCGAGGTCGTCACGCTCTATTCCTTCTCCACGGACAACTGGAAGCGCTCGCCCGACGAGGTGCAGGGGCTCATGGCCCTGTGCGTGGAGCAGGTGCGCACCCAGGCGCCCAAGCTGCGGGAGCACAACATCCGCTTCCGCAGACTGGGAAGAAGGCAGGGGCTTCCAGAGTCCGTGTTGGCTGCCTTGGACGAGGCTGAGGCCCTCACCGCCCCCTGCGACGGACCGACGCTCTGCGCCGCGATCAACTACGGCGCCCGGGAGGAGCTCGTCGACGCCGCCAGACGCCTGGCGCGTGAAGCAGCCGCTGGAACGATCGATCCCGACAGCATCGACGAAGCAGCCATCGCTGACCGACTCACCACGCGGGGCCTTCCCGATCCGGACCTGCTCATCCGCACCGCGGGCGAGCGCAGGCTGAGCAACTACCTGCTCTGGCAGATCAGCTACGCTGAGCTCCACGTCACCTCCACGCGCTGGCCCGACTTCGACGAAGCGAGCTTGTACGAGGCGGTGCGCGATTACGCCTCCCGCGAGCGTCGCTTCGGCGCCGAGCAGGCGTCGGGCTGAGCAGCTGGTGCGTTGTTCCCACGGGGCGCCAGGAGGGCGCGGACGCTACCTTGCTCGCCCGTGTCGACGTTGACGAAGAGGCTGACGCTGGGGCCGCTCCTGATCGCCGCGGTGCTGGCTGTGGCGTGGCTGGACGCCGCTGCTGCAGGCTCGGACGCCTGGCCAGCGTCGCCCTGGGAAAGGCCCTGGGCCCCGCGCGGGGTGTTGTTGACCTTCGTCGCTTCCGTGGCGGCGGCCTTGGCGGCCTACGAGGCGGGACAGCTTGCGCTGTGCGTTTTTCCGCACAGCCGCAGGAGCGCAGCGCCGCTGTGCGCCGCAGTGGCAGCGGCGCTCACGTGCGCCGCGACAGCCTGGTCGGCGCCGGCGACGTGGACCGTGGTCCTGCTTGCGACGCTGGCGGCGGCGGCGGGAATCGTCGCCGCCAGGCACAAAAGCCCCGTCGCCATTCTGTTGGCGGTCAGCGTCGTGGTCGCAGTGGGGACATTGGGAGGCGGGACGCTGGGCCTGTGGGTCAGGATCAGGATCGAGGAAGGCTTGCCCACAGCCTTGGCGGGGCTGTTCGTGGTCAAGGTCAGCGACATCGGAGCCTTTGCTGCGGGCTCGCTCTGGGGGCGTCGGAAGCTGATTCCCTGGCTCAGTCCGGGCAAGACGTGGGAAGGGCTGGCGGGGGCCTGCGTGGCAGCGGCGCTGCTGGGGGCGGCGCTGGGGCTTATCGCTCGGGAGGCGGGCTGGGACGGCGCGATCAGCCAGGCGCCCGCGCCCCTGACCGCGGCGCTGGGCGCTGTCCTTGCGCTGACGGGGCAGCTGAGCGACCTGTTGGGAAGCGCCCTCAAGCGGGCAGCCCGCGTGAAGGATTCCTCCGCGCTGGCGCCCGGCTTCGGCGGCGCGCTGGACCTGCTCGACTCCCTCCTGCTCACGGCGCCCGTGGCGCTGGGGTGCGTCTGGGCGGTCCGCGCCGTGTGACATCCGCCTGGAATCGTCAAAACGACTGGGGAGCCCAACAGCCGCTGTCGATAGGGCTATACTGCCTCAAGGCGGAGCGGGCGCTCGCCGCCGTCTGCCGCTTCGCCCGGAGAAGCGAATGGGCGTCACCTCGAAACTGCTCCGCTACCACCGAGTCGAATCCAACCTCCGCAGCCTGCGCAGCAGAATCACGGCGCAGGAACGCTACCTCAGGCAACAGGACGCGCAGCTCAAGCAGCTCGACGAGCGACGCGACGCGCTGGAAAGCCAGATCCGTCAGGTCGAGGCCGCCATCCACAACGACGAGACGGAGATCGCTTCGCTCGACGAGAAGATCAACCACACGCGCCAGACGCTCAACACCGTCACAACGAGCAAGCAGTACACAGCCCTGCTGACAGAGCTCAACACGTTCAAGGCGGACAAGAGCGAGATCGAGGAGCGCGTGCTCGAGCGCATGGGAACGCTGGAGGCGCTGCGCAAACAGCTGGACGAACTGCAGAGCCAGCGCGACGAGCGCATGAAGATCCGCCAGGCGGCGCTGGAGGAACTGGAGCGTCGCAAGGCCGACGCCGCCTCGCGCCTGGAGGAGCTGGAGCGCGAGTTGGCCGTAGCCGCCTCCGACGTGCCCGAGGACATCCTCAGGCTCTACCAGCAGGAGGTCGAGCGCCGCGGCGATGAGGAGGTCATGGCGCCGCTGGAGGAGCACGACCGCAAGCGCATGGAGTACGCCTGCGGCGCCTGCCAGGTGCTCATGCCCGTCGAGGTGATCTCCACGCTCCTGGGCAGCGGCGATGTGACGCGCTGCGTCAGTTGCGGCGTGCTGCTCTACGTGCAGGAAGAGACGCGCGAGGCGCTCAGCTCGCGGAAATGACGACTGCGTCTGCGCGGACGCGCCGGCGCCTGCTCACAGAGGGGGAGGCGTCGCGGGCTCAGCGTGCGCGACGACGGCCCGCATCATGACGAAGCCCACGAAGCGGGCGGCGCCGGGGGGGCCTTCGGCGGCGCCCAACGGCCTGACCGCCGTCGCCAGCGGCTCGGACTCCGCAGGCTCGTCCCCGAGCAGTTGCTGCAGCGCCGCTTCACCCGCAGCCACAGCGGCTCTGCGGGCGTCGAGCACGTCTTTCCCCAGCGCCTCGGCGCAGACGACGACTTCGTTCTCGCGCCGCTGCGGCGCATCGAGCCACCAGACGGGCTTGCCGTCCCGGCGCCAGCCTCGCGGCGCCGCGGCGCCCTCCTGAGGCGGGGCGGCTTGGGTCGACGGCGCAGACGCAGGGGAATCGTTCCCCTCCGCAGGAGACGACGCTGGTTCGGGAGGCGAGGCGCTGGGCCCCACAGCGGGGTCGATCAGCGCAGGCGCGTTGGTCGCTGCCACGGGGGAAGCCTGGTCGTCGGTGTGAGCGGTGGTCGCGGACTGCGATGCGCAGCCTGCGGTCAGCGCAAGCAGGCCCGCCGCGGCGCCGCGAAGGAGATCTCGGCCGAGCGAAGTGTCAGCGAAGCTGTCGCGCATGGCGTTCACCCCTCGAAAAGACGTTGCTGCGCCTTCATGTCCTTGACCCGATTCGTCAGCTGCTCGAGCGTCTCGAGCAGCTCGCCGACGTTTTCGAAGCGGTAGTACTCGCTGGCGAAGCGGACGTAGGCGATTTCGTCCAAGTCGCGCAGTCTGCGGGCCACGAGCTCGCCGATGTCGCGCGAGGAGACTTCCCGGTCGAACCGCCGCCGCAGCTCCGCCTCGACCTCATCAACCAGGCTCTCCTTGTCCTCCTCGGAGACTGGGCGTTTGCCGCAGGCCAGCTGGACGCCCGCGAGGACCTTGCTCCGTTCGAAGGGCTCGCGCGCGCCGTCGCGCTTGACGACGACCAGCCGATTGCTCGCCTCCGCCCGCTCGTAGGTGGTGAAGCGTCTCTGGCAGCGGGGGCAGAGCCTGCGCCTGCGGATGGCGTCGCCCCCTGCTGCGGGTCTGCTGTCCACGACGCGCGTGCCTGCATGTTGACAGAATGGACAGTTCACAGCCTTGACTCGTGGGCGTCTGCAAGCGGAAGAGGACTGCGTGCGCCTGTCGATGAGGGTATCGTGCAGCGGCGCAGCCTGGGCGGGACTGCGCCCAAGGGCGCACCGAGGAGCGCACATGATCCGCATCACGCTGCCAGACGGCTCGGTCAGAGAGTACAGCCAGCCCGTGCAGGCCCTGGACGTGGCTCGGGACATCGGCCCGCGCCTCGCCCGCGACGCGGTCGGCGTGCGCGTCGACGGGCAGCTGCGCGATTTGCAGACCACGCTCACGAGCGACTGTTCGGTCGAGTTCGTCACGCCGCGCACGCGCTTGGGCGAGCCGGATCCGGACGCCCTCTATCTGCTGCGCCACTCGACCGCCCACGTCATGGCCGAGGCGATCCAGCGGCTCTTTCCCCGTGTGCAGCTCGTCTACGGCCCGCCGCTGGAGGACCGCTTCTTCTACGACATGGCTGTTCCTGCTGACAGGCCGCTCTCCTCGGACGACTTCGGGGCCATCGAGCGCGAGATGGCCCGCATCGTCGAGGAGGACCGGCCCTTCACCCGCGTCGAGCTTTCCGCGGAGGAGGGGCTGAAGAAGCTCGAGGCCGAGGGGAGCAAGTACAAGCTCGACAACGCCCGCCGCGCGCTGGAGGAGGGGGCCCAGAGCCTCTCGTGGTACGTCACGGGGACGCCGGGAAAGGACTGGGAGGACCTCTGTCGCGGTCCGCACCTTCCCAGCACGGGCAGGATCGGCGCCTTCAAGGTGCTCTCGCTGGCCTCGTCCTACTGGCACGGCGACGAGAAGAGCGACCGCCTCACGCGCGTCTACGGCACAGCCTTCTTCACCCAGCAGGAGCTGGACGCGTTTCTCAAGCAGCAGGAGGAGGCCCGGCAGCGCGACCACCGCGTCATCGGCAGGCAGCTTGGGCTCTTTCACATCGACGAGCGTGTGGGGCAGGGGCTGGTGCTCTGGAAGCCGCGCGGGGCCGTCGTCCGCCGCGAGCTGGAGCGCTTCATCAGCGACGAGCTCATCAAGCAGGGCTACGACATCGTCTACACGCCCCACATCGGCAAGCTCGATCTGTACCGCACCAGCGGGCACTTTCCCTACTACCGCGACTCGCAGTACCCGCCCATCGTGGAGCGCGAGACGCTGGAGCGTCTGGCCCGCGATGGCTGCAGCTGCGCCGAGCTGGCCAACATGCTCGAGCAGGGGGAGATCGAGGGGTACCTGCTCAAGCCCATGAACTGTCCGCACCACATCCGCATCTACCAGTCCGAGCCCCGCTCCTACCGGGACCTGCCCGTGCGTCTGGCCGAGTTCGGCACGGTCTACCGCTGGGAGCAGTCGGGGGAGATCAGCGGCATGACCCGCGTGCGGGGTTTCACGCAGGACGACGCCCACCTCTTCTGCGCCGAGGAGCAGCTGCTGGAGGAGATGCTCGGCTGCCTGTCGCTGGTCAACCTCATCTTCAGCACGCTGCACATGACGGACTACCGCGTGCGGCTTGGCCTGCGCGACCCGGACTCCTCCAAGTACGTGGGCGATCCAGCAGCGTGGGAGCGGGCCGAGCGCGCCTGCCGCGAGGCGCTCGAGCGCACGGGCGTGGCCTTCAGCGAAGAGCCGGGCGAGGCCGCCTTCTACGGCCCCAAGATCGACTTCATCGTTCGTGACGTGATCGGCAGAGCGTGGCAGTTGGGGACGGTGCAGGTGGACTACAACCTGCCTGCGCGCTTCGACCTGACGTACACGACGCGCGACAACGAGCAGGCCAGGCCGGTGATGATCCACCGGGCGCCCTTCGGCTCGATGGAGCGGTTCGTGGGCGTGCTCATCGAGCACTTCGCCGGCGCCTTTCCGACGTGGCTTGCGCCGGAGCAGGTCCGTGTGCTGCCGGTGAGTCGGAAGAGCCTCGAATACGCCCAGAAGGTGCGGCGGGTTCTGGTCGAGGCGGGCGTGCGGGCGACGGTGGACGAGTCCAGCGACCGTCTGCCGGGCAAGATCCGGGCAGGGGCTGCGATGAAGATTCCCTACCTGCTCGTCGTGGGCCCGCGCGACGCGGAGGGGGGGCAGGTCTCGGTGCGGGCCTTCGGCGTCGAGCACGACCTTGGGGCTGTGCCGCTGGAGCGGTTCGTGGAGGAGGTTCGTCAGGAGATCGCCACCCGTGGCGCCTCGAGCGTGCGGGCGGCCCTGCTGCAGGGGCGCAAGGGCGGCGCAGCCCGCGACGGCGCCGCTGCGGGCGCCTGAGCCCAGCGGCACAGCGGGTGACAGCGGGTGACAGAACAGCAGGGGAGGGTTCAAGTTCGCCTTGCCCCGCAGCCGAACGTGAGGTATGGTCAGGGGTGTGCGGGCCGCGTGCGCTCGCAGCAGGCGACGCTGGGCGTGAGTCCCGGTGATCGCTGGAGGTCAGCCGCCATCGCCAACGCGATCGCGACAACCAGCAGACCATCGCCGACGGCTCTCGTGCGCTCATGATCGAGCACGTCGGCTCGTTTCACCGTGTGGACGCGACAGCGCAGCGGCCAGGCCCTCAGGGGCTGGCGTCTGTAGCTGCGCGCCGTGTGAGGACCTGCACAGCGACGTCGCTGTGCAGTTGTTGTTGAGGAGGCACCGCCATCGCCCGCAGACGCTACTTCCGCGACACAGGACCCGTCTACAGGACGCGCGTCAACGAGATGATCCGCATCTCGCCCGTCCGGCTCATCGATCAGGAGGGTCGGCAGGTGGGGGTGGTCGAGACAGCCGAGGCGCTGCGCATGGCCCGCGAGGCGGGACTGGACCTGGTCGAGGTGCAGCCCGACGTGCGCCCGCCCGTGTGCAAGATCACCGACTACGGCAAGTACAAGTACGACCTGTCCAAGCGCGAGAGCAAGGGCAAGGCCGCCGCCAAGGGGCAGGAGCTCAAGGAGGTGCGCCTGGGCAGGTCCATCAAGGTCGATCCGCACGACATCGCCATTCGCGTCGAGCGCGCCAAGAAGTTTCTGCTGCAGGGCCACAAGGTCCTGCTCGTGCAGCAGTTCCGCGGCAGGGAGATGATGCACCGCAGGCTGGGCGAGGAGATCATCCGCAGTGTGATCGAGCAACTGGACGGGCTGGGCAAGCCCGAAGGCGCCCCTCGCATTGCAGGCCGACGCATGTCGCTGCTGGTCAATCCCGACCGCGCCCGTGTCGAGGCCTACAAGCGCAAGCTCGAACAGGAGCAGACCAGGGCCGCTGCGGACCAGGAGCAGGACAAGCGGGACGAGGTCGAGCAGCAACCCTCCGACCATGGCGCCGAGGCAGCGTCGGGTGCGGACGAGCGCGATGCGCTTGCTGGCGACCGCTCCGCGCCCAGCGTGGACGGCCAGACCGCCTCGCCCGCCGCCCAGGCCGCCTCGACCGCCGCCGCTTCACACTCCGAAGGATGAGCGCTGCAGCCCTTCGATCGGGCCGCGCACTTCCGCCGATAACCACGCGCAGCCCAGCAGCGCGCAAGCAGGGTGAGTCCAGCTGACCGCGGACGATGATGACGGCGCCGCCTGTGCAGTTGTCGCTGGGCGCCTCGCCTTCGCTTCGCTGTCGTGGGGACGGACCCCTGGCCGATACGCCTGTGCCCTGTTCAGGGCGTTTCTTCAGGGCGATCGACCATGGCGCGCCTCGCATTGCTCTCCGACGTGCACGGGAACCTCGAGGCGCTGTGCGCTGTGCTGGCGGACATCGATCGCGCAGGCGTCGACTGCATCGTCTGCTTGGGCGATGTGGTCGGCTACGGGCCCGACCCCGACGCCTGTGTGGATCTCGTCAGCGAGCGCTGCGACGTGGTCGTGCGGGGCAACCACGACGAGGCGGCTCTGGAGCCCGCCTTGGCCCAGCGGTTCAATCCGCACGCCCAGGCAGGCGTCGAGCACGCCCGCCGCAGGCTCTGCGCCGAGCGACTGGCCTGCATCGCCGCCTGGCCCAGCCGATCCTTCGCCCACGGCGTGGAGCTGGCCCATGGCTGCTTCGGCGCACGCCGCTTTGCGTACGTGCATTCGCCCCAAACCGCCCAGCTGGCCTTTGCGGGCCTGTCTGCGGAGCTGGGCGCCGTGGGCCACACGCATCTTCCCGCGGTCTTCGCAGCGCCTGTTCCGGAAGAGAGCGCCGAACGGGTCACCGCCTTGGCGCCTCCCGCGGGGGCCGTCGTGACGCTGCGGCCAGGGTGTCGGCACATCGTCAATCCGGGCTCGGTGGGCCAGCCGCGCGACCGCAATCCGCACGCAGCTTGGGCGCTGCTCGACGTGGCCAACCGCACGTACCAGCTGCGCCGCGTCGCGTACTGCGTGGGCGAGGTCGAGCGGAAGATGCGCAGGGCAGGCCTGCCGGGCGTCCTCTGGGAGCGGCTGCGCGTCGGCGCGTAGGCTGCAGCGGTGCAGAGGCACAACGACCACGCTGCGGGGCAGCCGCTTGCCGACCTGCTGCGGAAGGAGTCGCTTGCTGGGCGCCGTGCGCTCGTGCTGGGCCTGGGGCGCTTTGGCGGAGGCGTCGGCGCCGTTCGGTTTCTCGCGCAGCGCGGCGCCCGCGTCGTCGTCGCCGACCGGGCTGACGAGTCAGCCTTGGCGCCGAGCCTCGAGGCGCTGCGCGACCTGCTCGACGCAGGCGCCGTTGAGCTCAGGCTCGGCCCGCATGACGAGCGGGACGTCGACGAGGCGGAGCTGGTCGTCGCCAGTCCCGCGATTCCGAAGCCTTGGGACAACCCGCTGCTGCGGCGCGCCCGGTTGCGCGGCGCCGTGGTGACGACGGAGATCGCCCTGCTGCTGGCGCTGCTGCCCTGCCGGGAGAAGCTCGTCGCGGTCACGGGAACCGCGGGCAAGAGCACGACGAGCCTGCTGCTGGCCTGGGCGCTGGCCCGGGCGGCGGGGGCGCAGGGGCCGCTGCGGGCCAGCACGTCGGGGGGCGTCGAGCCCTGGCCCTGCTCGGAGGCGTCAGCGGAAGGCGCAAGGAGTCGCGTCTTTCTCGGCGGCAACATCGGCGGCTCGCTGCTGCCCATCGTCGAGCGCATCGCCCCCGAGGACTGGGTCGTCCTCGAGCTCTCCAGCGCCCAGCTGCGCTGGATCAGCGAGCGGAGCGACCTGCCAGCCTTTCCGCCGCGCGTCGCGGTGGTGACGAACCTGGCGCCCAACCACCTGGATTGGCACAGTGGTTTCGACGACTACGCCAGGGCCAAGGCGGTCGTCGCGCGCAGTCAGGGCGCAGGCGACGTCCTGCTCGTCGGCCCGGGCGTGCTCCAGACGCCCGCCTTCGCCAAGGCGATCGCGTCGCGGCAGGGCGCGTTGGTCGTCGTGGACGAGCTGGCGCCAGCGGGGTCGATTGCGCTTCCCGGCGAGCACAACCGGCGCAACGCGGCGCTTGCGCTGCGGGCTGTGGAGGCGGCGCTTGGGCGTGCGCGGGGGGCGCTTGGACCGTCGCTGCTCGAGGACTGCCCGGGCCTTCCCCACAGGCTCCAGCGCCTGCCCGACGTGGTCCTCGCTGGCGGCGGCAGGCTCCGCGTCGTCAACGACAGCAAGGCCACGACGCCCCAGGCCGTCGCGCTGGCGCTCGAGGCGGTCTCGGCGTGGGGAGGGGTCGTGCATCTGCTGTGCGGCGGTTACGACAAGGGGGTGGACCTGACGCCGCTGGCCAGGGCCGCTGCGAGCCGGGCGGTGCGCGTCCACGCCTTCGGCGCCACAGGCCCTGCCATCGCCAGGCTCGTCGAGCGGGCGGGGGGCGAGGCGGTCGTCTCCAGCGGGCTCGAGGAGGCGGTAGAGGGCGCCCTCGCCCAGGCCCAGGCCGGCCAGACGCTGCTGCTCAGCCCGGGCTGCGCCTCGTGGGACCAGTTCCGCGACTACACCGAGCGGGGCGCGCGATTCGCGGAGCTGGTGGCGGCGTGGGCGGGACACGCAACGCAAAAATCATCCGAACAGACTTGACAGGCCGATGCTGGCTGGGCATCCTATCGAACACCGAACGCTCGCCAGAGAAGGAGCCACGCGATATGGTCAGCGCAGCGCACCGCAACGGTCACACCAGACGCACCCCCAGAGCAGCGGGAAAGCCGCCCGCCAAGCGGGAGAAGCCCTCCATGGCCCGCAGATCAGCCCAGCAGTCCGCCAGCAAGAGCAGCCAGACCGTCGCCCCCGCCAAGGCTGACCAGAAACAGGAGGCGCTGCAGCGAGCCGTCAGCCAGATCGAGCGAGCCTTCGGCCAGGGCGCCGTGATGCGGCTGGACGAGGAGGCCCATCAGGCGATCCCCGGCATTTCGACCGGGGCGCTGTCGCTGGACCTGGCCCTTGGGGGCAAGGGGGTGCCGCGGGGCAGGATCGTGGAGATCTACGGGCCCGAGTCCTCGGGCAAGACCACGCTGGCGCTGACCGTCGTGGCCAACGCCCAGCGTGAGGGGGGCGTGGCGGCCTTCATCGACGCTGAGCACGCCTTGGACCCCACCTGGGCCCGCAGGATCGGCGTGAAGGTGGACGAGCTGCTCGTCTCGCAGCCCGACTGCGGCGAGCAGGCGCTGGAGATCTGCGAGCTGCTGGTCCGCTCGGGCGCGGTGGACGTGATCGTGGTGGACTCCGTCGCGGCGCTGATCCCCCGGGCGGAGATCGAGGGGGAGATGGGCGACGCCCACGTGGGCCTGCAGGCCAGGCTCATGAGTCAGGCGCTGCGCAAGCTGACGGCGGCCATCGCCCGCAGCAACTGCTGCGTGGTCTTCATCAACCAGATCCGCGAGAAGATCGGCGTGATGTTCGGCTCGCCCGAGACGACCCCGGGCGGTCGGGCGTTGAAGTTCTACTCCTCGGTGCGGATCGACATCCGCCGCACCGGCGCCATCAAGGAGGGGGACGTGAGCGTGGGCAACCGGGTGCGGGCGCGGGTGGTGAAGAACAAGGTGGCGCCGCCCTTCCGCGACGCGGAGTTCGACATCATGTTCGACGAGGGAATCTCCATCGCGGGCGATCTGCTCGATCTGGCTGTGGCCGAGGGCGTGGTGGACAAGTCGGGCGCCTGGTTCAGCTATGGGGACGTTCGCCTGGGGCAGGGCCGGGAGAACGCCAAGCGGTTCCTTCGCGAGAATCCCCCGCTGATGGCCGAGATCCGCGAGCAGGTCAAGCAGGCCCGCGGTCTGGCGCCGACGCCGAAGGTCGAGGTCAAACCCGTCGCCGCCGCAGCGGCCAAGCGGAGTTGACCGCCGCTGCGGGAGGGGGCGGGGCTTTCCGTCGACCGCCCCGGTGGAACCCGACGGGAGGGGCAGGCGTATCTTGTTGTTGGATGAACCTTCCGCGCCGGACAGGTCGTCGTGCGAGCAGCGTTTCCGCGGCTGTGTATGCGGACGCTGCGTGGGCGGGCTGGTCAAGGGCGCGGTGGTGCGATATGCTTGCTCTGCGCACAGAAGCGGCTGTGGCGGAATTGGCAGACGCGCTAGGTTCAGGTCCTAGTGGGGGTAACACCCCGTGGAGGTTCGACTCCTCTCAGCCGCATTCCTCAGCGGGCGGACGGTTCCCTTCCCGCCGCTGAGAAACGCGCGGCGCCGTCGTGTCACGACAGGCGGCAAGAGCATCCGGACGGAAAGCGGCCACGCAGAGGCTTGGGGCGCCGCGAACACACAAGGAGGCATGTGCGACATGCGACAGACCAGACGGACACGAGCGTTCACGCTCATCGAACTGCTCATCGTGGTGAGCATCATCGCCATTCTGATAGGCATTCTGCTGCCTGCGCTGGGCGAGGCGCGGCGCAACGCCCGCATCACGCTCGACCTCTCCTCGATGCGCGAGCACGGCAGAGGAACCGAGGCATACGCTGCCGAGAACAAGGGGCGCATGCCCAACGGACCACCGGGCCAAGGCGTCAAGAACGGACAGAACGGCGAAAGCGTTCAGACAGGACCGCGCAACAGGCCCGCGCAGAACTACGCTCAGCGGGACTTCTACGAGTACAACGGCTTGGGCTTCCCGAAGCCCATCTCCTCGACCGACACGTGGAACCTGTACCACATCGCCTTCGGGCAGTTCATCGTGGACGGCGCCCAAGGGGCGCAGCTTTGGAACGACATCTTCACCTCCGCAGGTCGTTTCGGCAGGTCGAATCGAGGTAATTTTGGCGCCATTCGCGCCCTGCGCGATCCGGAGTTCAAGTTCCCTGACGACTTCAACGTCGATCCAAGCCACAGGGGTAAAGATCCATTCTATGGTGGAAAGAAGCCCGATGCCATGGGGCTCATTCAGCCCGACTTCCGCTACACGCCCGTAGCGGTGTATGGTTCGAGCTTCATCGACCCCTCCAAGAATTTCTTCAGCGAAAAGCAGTCAGGCTTCAGCGTCATTCCGGGCCAAAGCAGCGGCGGCGGCGGCGGTGAGACGTGGGAAACCGCGCAGAGCTTTGCTGAGTTTGCAGAATACGTCCCCAAGGACAAGTTCCAGTTCCCCACGAAGAAGGTCATATTCTGGCCTGTTCGGGCACATCACAACCGCAAGGTCGGCTTCTACAACCAGCCTGGCGCTGACATCCCGATCGCTCTGGGTGACGGCAGCGCCAAGACCATCACGCCCTTCAACGTGATGCCCAAGACGGCGCGCGAGATCGAGACGCTCCGCGCAGAGGGCCGTGCCCGCGGCCCCATCAGCGGCGCCACGTGGAACGGGACAATCATCCCTTCACCCGTCAAGGGTGAAAGCGCCTATGCCTGGTTCGCGTGGACCATCGGCGGACCTCGCGGCCGCGACCTGCCGTAAGGCCTGAACGCAGCCCGGTCGTCTCTACGATTCCTCACCGCCCTGCCTCTGATGCAGGGCGGTTTTCTGTGCGCCTCTGCCAACGAGTCGGTACGCTCAGGCCATGCCAACGAGGGTGTCGCTGTTGGCGGGCATCGACGAAGCAGGCTACGGCCCCAGGCTCGGCCCGTTGTGCGCAGCGGCGGCGGCCCTGCAGCTGCGCCCGCTGCGCGACAGCGACATCGATCTCTGGTCGCTGCTGACGCCGCTCGTCCGCAAGCCGGGAAGGGGGGCGCGCGGCGCGCTGGTGGTGGGGGACTCGAAGAAGGTCAAAAAGCCCAACACCGACGGCCAGATAGGCGGCGCCGCCGTGGAGGATCTCCGACGCTCCGTCGGCGCCTTCGCAGCAGCAGGGGGGAGCGCCGCAGCACAGGACAAGGTGAGCGCGCTGTCGGCCCTGGGGGTGCAGCTGGAAAAGGCGCCTGCCTGGTACCGCAACCCTGCCGTCGGCGAGCCGCCGTTGATCGACGCGCGCACCGCCATTGCAGCCAATCAGCTGCGCGCAGCGATGGCGCAGCATGGCCTGCGACCGGCGCTGCTCCACTGCGTTGTGCTGGACGAGCTGCGTTTCAATCAGGAGCTGGCCAGACGCCCCTCCAAGGCGCACGTGGCGCTGGGCCTGGTGGCGACGCTGCTGCGTCGAACCGCTGCGCTGCTCCAGCCTGGTGAGCAGGGCTGCGTCCACATCGACAGACAAAGCGGCCGCAAACGCTACGAGCCCTTTCTTCGTGTCTGCTTTCCGGAGGCGCGCCTCGAGACTGCGCAGGAAGGGGCGACCTGCAGCCTCTACCGCCTGACGCTGCCGCAGCCTCGGGCGGAGCAGCCAGCGTCGTTGACGGTCGTCTTCGAGGTGGAGGCGGATGAGACGCGTTTCTGCGCCGCCTTGGCCTCGATGGTCGCCAAGCTGGTCCGCGAGACGCTCATGCGCCGCTTCAACGAGCATTTTCGTCAGCTGGCAGCGACGCCCCTTCGCCCGACGGCAGGCTATGCGCGTGACGCAGGACGCTATCTGCAGGACCTGGCGCCACACGTTGAGCCGGCGCTGCTGCGCTCTATCGTCCGCAGCGCATGACCGAGCGATACCCGAGCGAGGAGGCGCTGCACCAGGCCATGCTCAGGCGGGCGGCGCTGGCTGCACTGCGCAGCCAAGGCCTCGTCGAGCCCAATCCCTGCGTCGGCGCCGTCGTCGCCCGAGCGCAACGCCTTGCGGGCGGGGCATATGCAGCCACGCTGGCGGCAGTGGCGCGTCATCGTCGGCTTGGAGGCCCCCATGCGGAGGTAGCGGCGATCGAACGCTGTGCAGCACGAGGCGAGCCGACCGAGGGCGCCTGGCTGTGGGTCACGCTCGAGCCCTGCGCCCATCACGGCAGGACGCCTCCCTGTGTCGAAGCGATTCTTCGGGCAGGCTTCGCCAGGGTGATCATCGCCTCGCGCGATCCGGGCGCAGGCGCAGGCGGTCTCGAACAGCTGAGGCAGGCTGGCGTCCCGTGCCTTGTCTACGAGCGAGAGCCGCTCTCCTGCGCCGTCTCGGCGCCCTACCGCAAGCGGCTGGCGACGGGGCTGCCCTGGGTGATCGCCAAGTGGGCGCAGACGATCGACGGCGCCCTGGCCGACCGCGCCGGCGCCTCCCGCTGGATCAGCAGCCACACGAGCAGGCGGTTGGTGCACAGGCTGCGGGGCAGGGTGGACGCGGTGATCGTCGGCGCGGACACAGCCTGTCGGGACGATCCGCAGCTGACAGCCAGGCTCGACAGGCCACCTCGACGACGGGCCCTGCGCGTTGTGCTCGATCCTTCGTTGCGCACGCCTGTGGACAGCGCGCTGGGGCGATCAACGCACAAGGCTCCTGTGGCGCTGCTCTGCGCCCCACAGAGCGCGGATACGCCGCAGGCGCGCCTGTGGCGCAACGCAGGGGCTGTGGTCGAGCCGCTGCTGGACGCTTCCGACAGGGGGGCGGGACTGCAGCAGACCCTCCGCTGGCTTGCGCAGGAGCACGACGCGACCAACGTCCTGGTCGAAGGCGGCGGCGCCACCCTCGGAGCCTTCTTTGCGCACGATTTGGTGGACGAGGCGATGGCCTTCGTCGCCCCTCGCGCGCTGGGCGACAGCCACGCCCGCCGCATCGGAGCGCCGCTGTCGCGACGACTCAGCGAGGCGTCTTCGTTGTCGCTGGTTCGCGTTCGAGGACGGGCCGGGGACGCCCTGCTCCACTGGCGGACGCTGCGTTGGTGAGGGACGCTCAGGCTTCGAGGTCGATGTGAGGCTCGCCCTCAGCATGAGGCCCTGTCTCGTCGTAGATTCCGTGCTCGAGACGGTCTTCGTGGGCCTCTTCCTGGTCGTTGCCCTCCAAGGCTCGCAGCGCCTCAGGGGCTTCGACCTCTTCGACGTCCGCGCTGAGCTCAGCATCGTCCTGGATTCTGCGGCTGGCGGATCGTTGGGCGCGAGAAGCGCGACGAAGCGCTCGATTGGCGGCTTTACGGGCCTCGGGACTGTTCGAGGCCGAGGACGCGATGTCCACACCCACAGGATCCATGGCTCGTTCTGGCAGCATCGGCAGGGGGGAGCCTCCTCCTGCAAAGCCTTCAGACAATGCCCTCCGTCCGCCCATACCGGACGCGCACAACAGGGTGTCCGCCGCCATGCTCGCCGCCAGAGGCGCCTGCAACGACGGCGTCTTCGTCCGGTAGCGCAAGGAGACAGGACGCGGGGGCCTGCGCCGCAAGGAGCGTCGACATGCCTGGACGACCCGTCGAGGGCGACGACTTCCATCCAGACGCCCGCACCGCAGGCTTCTCCCTCGTCGAGCTGCTCATCGCGCTGTTCGTGATCGCAACGCTGATGGCGCTGCTCATGCCGGCGCTGCCTCGCATGCGCGACGCAGCCCAGCGAGCCGCGTGCGCAGCGAACCTGAGCGACATCGGCAAGGCCGTCGAGCTCTTCCGGGCTGATCACGGTGAAACTTTCCCCACGGCCCGCTACATGCCTCCGCCATGGCTCTCGGGCGATACCGACCCGCCCTTCAACCAGGCCATGGCCTCCTATCTGCCCGTGGATGCAGCCAGTTACATCTGCCCGGGCGACCGCGTCGTGCACAACCGTGTCTACACGACTGAAGACGGCGCCACCGCCACGACGGGCATGTCCTACACCTACATCGTGGCCCTGTCGGGCTCGACCTTCGAGCAGTCGTTCTACCACCGTTTTCTTCACTGGACCGTCACCGAGACGCCCGTGCTGCACGACTTTGACGGCGGCACGTTCGAAACGCAGGACGGACAGGAGGTGCAGGTGGACTTCTTCCACGAGAAGCGCAACGTGTTGTTCGTGGACGGTCATGTGGGTCAGCCTGCGCCAAGAACCAGCCGCCGCTGAAGCGGCGCAGCGACACGGAGACGCCAGCCATGCCCCAGCGAATCGACCTGGACGCGACGCGCACACCCCGCAGGACCCCGCTGGACGCTTCCTGGTCGCCTCGTCGCAGGACCATCGTCGCGCTGGCTGCAGCGGCGGCCTCCGCCGTGGCGATCGTTGCGGGCGCGTCGCTGCTGCGACAGCGGACGCCGCTGCGCCTGCCTCGCACCGCGGAGGAAGCCGTCGCGGCGCTGGCCTCGCAGCGTTTCGACAGGCTCGACGCCGTCAGGCAGGAGGCGTATCTGGCTGAGGCCGCCAGGCTGCTGCGTCAGCTCGACGAGCAGCAGCGACGCGATCTGCTCCGCGGCGCCAGGAACCGTGAGGCGCTGCGCAGGCTCATGGAGCGGCGCATCGACGCCGCAGCCAAGCGCTTCGCCCGAGGCGAGGATCCTTTCCCTGGAAGGCGGCGCAGCGAGGAGGAGCGCCAGCGCCTGCGCGAGCGATTGCAGAATCGTCCTGAGCGATCCGCTGAGGAGCTCGCGCAGCTGCGCGAGCGGTTCCGCGAGCAGATGGACCAACGCATGGCGGAGCAGCTGGCGACGGGCAACGCCCAGGAAGGCGCCCTGCGGGCCGAGATGGCCAAGCGCCTCAGCGGCGCAGGCCGCAGCGGGCCGGGCCGAGGCTTCTTCAGGCGAGGCGGCGGCTGACGCAGCCTCTCACTCCGCAGCCTTACCGCCTGCGCCGGTGCGCTGCCCCAGCGCCTCCTCCACCACGTGGATCGCCTTGGCGAGAACCGGTTGTGTCTCAGCCAGCGGCCTGGCCGCCTGCACAGCCCGCAGGGCCATGCGAGCGGGTTTCTCGTCGCTGTGGCCAGGCGGCACGTCGCTGAGGTTGTCCAGCACATCCGCGAGCTTGACGAGCCTCGCCC
The DNA here is from genome assembly GCA_964408965.1 of uncultured Phycisphaeraceae bacterium. GTDB lineage: Bacteria > Planctomycetota > Phycisphaerae > Phycisphaerales > UBA1924 > CAYPBL01. The sequence continues at coordinate 30,298 of CAYPBL010000016.1, forward strand.
GCCACGGCGCCTGCGCCAGCGCCTCGTCGTAGGCCCGCTCTCGCTGCGCGTACGGCAGCCGCTTGTCCTTCGACAGCGCCGCCACGCATCGGGCCACCTCCTCGCCGAACTCCTCCGCCAGCTCGTCGAAGTCCGCGTCGCAGTCCTCGAGCACATCGTGCAGCAAGGCGATGGCCAGGGTGGCGGGGTCGTCGCAGCCGAAAAGCGCCGCCACGGTCAGCGCGACCCTGCACGGGTGCGCCGCGTAGGGGGTGGCGCCGTCCTTGCGCAGCTGCCCCTGATGTTTGCGCTGGGCGAAGGAAGCTGCTCGGCGCCACAGGTCCGCCTTCGCCAGGGGATCGTCGCTCACGCGTGCGCCTCCCGGGTCAGCAGAACGACAGCTTGGGCCTCGACAGCCTGGCCCAGGCCGACAGGCCCCACGCCCTCGCCCGACTTGCCCTTGACGTTGACGCAGTCCAGAGGCAGGCCCAGCAGCTCCGCCAGCCGCTGGCGGATCCGCTGCTTGTGGGGGCTCAGACGAGGCTGCTGCAGACGGACGACCGTGTCTGCGCAGACGAGCCGCCAGCCTCGCGCCTGCGCCCGCTGCAAGGCCTCGCGGAGAAAGTCGGCTGAATCGCGGCCCTCGTTGCGCGCATCGCTGTCGGGAAAGAGCTGGCCGATGTCCTCCAGCCCCGCAGCGCCGAGCACCGCGTCGGTCAGGGCGTGCAGCAGGGCGTCGCCGTCGGATCTGCTCACAGGGCCCACAGGGGATTCGAGCACCACACCGCCCAGCCGCAGCGGCCTTCCGTCACCTGCAGGGGCCAACGGGGCGAGCCGATGGCGGTCGTCCCCCAGCCCCACTCGCAGCAGCGGCGGTGCAGCCTCCTCAGGCGGCTGTGTGGACCGTGGCGTCATATCCGGGCCTTCCCTTGCACTGCCCGCCCCAGCGAGCCGATGACCAGAGCAGCTGCGCTATCCTACCGGCGCTGAAACGCAACGCGACCACAGACGGGAGGCCGCTGATGGGCAGTCGAGGCGGAGCATGGGGCTGGAAGACGCTGGCCGTGGGGCTGGCTGCGACGCTGGCGGGATGCAACTCGCCAGGGGGGATGGGCATGTCCCTCGACCGCTATACGTACAAAAGCACGCCTTGGCGGCCGTGGACGGTCAACCTCATCGACACCCGCACCCACGAGACGATCTGGTCCGCGGAGGTGCCGCCTGGCAAGCAGCTGGTGGTCGTCTTCCGCAAGGGCAAGGGGTCGAGCCCCGAGAATCCCGACCTCATGACGTGGGAGATCACCAAGGCGGGGCAGTTGTTCGGCGCCCAGAGCAACAAGCTTCCCGTGCCGCCTCGCGAGGCCAGGTTGCTCGCTCCCACGCTGCGGCCGGCGCCGGAGTTTCCTGCGGAGTCCGCTGCGGAGGAGGTCCCCCCGCCGCCGCCTCTTGCGCCGATCGCTGCGCCTGTCGAGCAGGAGAAGACGCCGCAGCCTGCGCAGACGGGTGAACCTGCGAAGCAGCCGCCTGCGGAGCAGCAGCAGGAGGCCAAGCCTCCGCACACTGTTCGCTGAGCCCTGCGCCGCCTGCCTGTGCAGCGGGACCTTACGGCGAGGCGAAGCCCGGCCTGATCTGGAAGTCGCCCGCAGCCAGCGGGCTGTTCAGCGCCTTGCCTTCGAGCACGGTGGGCTGTCCCTGCTCGTCGACGAACGAGACCCGCTTGATCTCGCCCGCGGCGACGCCCCAGGGCGAGCCGGTCGTCGTGTCGACGACGCCAAGCGTGATCGAGCCGATGCGAGGCGCCACGAAGAAGGCGTCCTGTGCAGCGAACGGCGCGTCGGGCGTTCCCAGGATCTCGATCCTGCCCACAAACCCAAGCAGAGGATTGATCCTGCTCGCAGCGTCGGGGAACCCCTCCAGATCGTTGGGCGCGCCGACCAGCACGCTCGAGGCCACGAAGGCCCCCGCCTTGACGGCGCGCACCGGCGCGTTGGCCCGCACTGCGGTGTTCTCGACCACGCCCTCGAGCCGCAGCTGCTTGACCGCGTCGCCAGGCGTGAAGAAGGCGTTCTTGGTGAAGCTGAAGTTGACGTCCTGCACGTCGCCAGCCACGCGGAAGAGCCCCACCTCGGAGATGGTGACCTGGGCGTCGCGCATCGCCGCTTCGACGCCCGCTTTGCGGTCGCCGACGATCTCGATCCTGCTGGTGGCGCCTGCGCTGAGCTGGCCGCCCTCCCAGGAGGCGAAGCGCACCAGCTTGCTGCCGATGCCGACGAAGACCGTGGAGTCCTCGACGCGGCGAGCGGTGAAGCGCTTGAACCGTCCGCCCTGCAGGTCGATGGTGGCGTCGCGGATGTCGCCTCGCACGTCGAGCGCGTTGACGCTGCCCATGAAGGTCCAGTTGACGCCCGGGGCGTCGCCCGCCACTCGGATCTTTCCCGCCGCCCTCACGGTGAAGTCGACAGTGTTCAACGACAGGTCCGCGTTGAGGTCGCCCTGACTCATGAAGGCGCCCTTGCCGGTGATGAGGATCGAGCCGACGCTGCGCGCAGCGATGGAGCCGCCTATCCACTCCGGCGCGACGATCCTGCTCACCTCGCCGCCTGCGCTGAAGTCGAAGGCGTTGAGTGAACCCGCCAGGAACGTCTTGACGGCGCCGGTGGCGCTGAACGATCCCCCTGTGGCCCCTTCGCGCAGACGCAACTTCCCGACGGCCCCCGCGACGTCGAACTCGGCGCTGAAGGCCACGCCAGCGATGTCCACCGAGCCCACCGTCAGCCCGCCTGTCGCTGCGCCCGTGAAGGACGCGTCCGCTTCGAAGTCGCCGTTGCGCACCCCTGCGCCCTTGCCGGTCACCATCAGCTTGTCGACGCTTGGCGCGTGGAGCTGGTCCGCGGTCAGGTCGCCGTCGCGCCACTCGCCCAGCTTGAGCGTGGCGATGGGCTGCGTGGTCGTGAGCGAGACGTCCTCGAAAAGACCCGCATCGATGCGTAGGCTGGGCAGAGGCGCGCCCGCTGCAGTCGGCTGAATGAGGATGTCAGCGTCGCGCGCCTCGCCCGTGATCGAAAGCGTCGCCACGGGCGTCTGCACGACCGCGTCCGCCAACAGCCGACCGTCCACCCGCATCTCCAGAGGGGGCGCCGATCCTTTGTCCGCAGGCTGCACATACAGCGCGAGCGTCTCGCCAAGCTGACCGTCGCCGTCCAGGTCGTCGTTCACGAAGACGCCGCCGACCACAAGTCCTTCCAGATTCTCGCCTGTCAGATCGCCCCGCAGCGAGATCGCGCCCACCGGCGCGTCGCTGACGACGAAGGCGATGTCGCCACCAGCCTTGCGGGCGTCGCGGATCGAACCAACGAAGCGGGCGCCCGAGACCGCCACGCCCAGTCCCTCCGTCGGCGCCCCGTCGCTCAGCACGATCGACCGCACTTCGCGACCCTCGAAGGCCACCTTGACCGCATCCTGGTCCAGGCCGGCGCCCGTCAGATCGAAGATCTCCACCCGCGCGCCTTTGCTGGACGTGAAGACGATCGACGCAGCGGAGAACTCATCCGGCGGCGTGGCGGACAGGTCCATCAAGATCGCCGCCCGATCGACCACCACCAGATCCTCCGCCGTCAGCTGCGACGGATCGCTGACCATCGCGCCCTGGCGCAGCGGCAGCGATTGAAAGACCGGCCCAAAGGCGGACGACGCGTCGATCGTCGTCAGCCCGTTGAGCGTGTCGAGCACAGCCAGGCTCTCCGCGTCGACCTGCCCGAAGACGGTGAAGCCGCCGTTTTGCAAGTCCAGGTTGGCGCTGTTGTCAGCCAGGTTGAAGAACCACTGGTTGGTCGCGGAGTTGGGGTCGTTGCCGCGCTTGGCCATGGCGATCGTGCCGCGGACGTTGGAGCGCTTGAACTCGTTGACGACCGGGTCCACCGCTGGCGCAGGCGCCAGGAGCGGGTCCGCCTGAAAGCCGCCCCCCTGGGCCACGAAGTCCTTGACCAGCCGGTGGAAGACGACGCCGTCGTAGTCGCCGCGATTGGCGATGGCGATGAAGTTGGCCACGGTCTTGGGGGCGTCTTGCGGGAAGAGCTCCACGCGGATCTCGCCTGCTGTCGTGAGCAGTCTTGCGGTGGGGCTGCTGGCCTTGCGCGTGAAGAAGACGAGGTCGCCGCCTGCTGTTCCGTCGCCCGTGGGAAGCCCGGGCCCGTTGAACTCCGCGTCCAGCGGCGTGGCGAAGAGGTCGCGGATGGCGTCCCCGTCCACCTCGACGCGGTAGCGCGCATCGAGCGGCACGTCGGCCTGGATGCGGATGCGCCGCGCCTGGTCGTCGTAGCTGACGGTCAGCGGCGCCTGCACGTCGTCAGCGGTGCCGAAGAGAAGGTCCTTGCCCGCGGTGGTGACCCGCACAGCGTCGGCCGTCACCGTCGTGGGGTTGAGGAACGCCGTCACATGCAGGTCGATCAGGCCGCGGTTGTCCGCCTCGATGCGGTCGATCATGGGCAGGGCGCCGTTGAGCAGCAGTCTGGGCTCGAGGGGCTCGAAGACCGGAGGCGGCGCGTCGCGCGACGGGCGCCGCTGGCGCGTCAAGGCGATGCCAAGCCTGCTCAGCGTCGTGGACAACCAGTGCTTCATCATCGTCGTAGGCGGTTCCAGCAAGGGCTGTCGATTCCGTTCCGCAGGCTTCACTGTACCCGCGCAGCTGCTGCAGACCATTGCCGCTGTGCGGAAGAGTCCCCCGAGGACGCTCTGGCGCGCCTGCGCAGCGCAGAGTGGAGCGATAACCGACCGGAGCGGTCAGCCAGCCGTCCGTCCTCGTGGCGCCCGCCGCAACCGCAGGCTGTTGCTCACCACGCTCACGCTCGAGAGCCCCATCGCCGCTGCAGCAAGCGCTGGATGCACCACGTTCAGCGCCGCCAACGGCACGAGCGCCGTGTTGTAACCGAAGGCCCAGAAGAGGTTCTGGCGAATCACGCGCATCGTCCGTCTGCTCAGCTCGATGGCTGCGAGCACGCCCCACAGCGAACTGCCGACGAGCACGATGTCCGCCGACTCGATCGCCACATCGGCGCCTGCGCCGATGGCGACGCCCACGTCCGCCTGAGCCAGGGCCGCTGCGTCGTTGACGCCGTCGCCCACCATGCCCACGGCGCCGCGGTTGCGCAGCTGCTGCACGACGCGGGCCTTCTCCTCAGGCCGCACGCGCGCGACGACCTCGTCCACGCCCACCCGCTGGGCGACGGCCCGGGCCGTCGCCTCGGCGTCGCCCGTGAGCATGACCACGCGCAGGCCCCGTCTGCGCAGCTCCGCGACCACCGCAGCCGCCTCTTCACGGGGCTCGTCGCGCAGGGCGATGGCGCCGAGCAGCGCGCCGTCGCGCGCGACGTACACCACCGTCGCGCCCTGCTGTTCCAGCTCCGCAGCCTGCGCAGCCAGCGGCTCGACATCGACGCCCGCCTCGCGCAGCAGCGAAGCGGCCCCCACCCGAACCTCGGCGCCCTCGATGCGGGCCATGGCGCCTGCGCCGGGCGCGCTCTGGAAGCTGAAGGGGCGCTGGACCTCCACACCCTTCGCCTGCGCATGGGCGACGACGGCCCGGGCGATGGGGTGCTCGCTCAAGGCTTCCGCAGCAGCGGCTGTGCGGAGCAGCGCCGCCTCGTCCACCCCAGGCGCAGGCAGCAGCGCCACGACGGTCAACTCGCCCCGGGTGATCGTGCCCGTCTTGTCCATGGCCAGCGCAGCCAGCGACGCCGCTCGCTCGATCGCGCTCGCTTGGCGGATGAGCAGCCCTTGTCGTGCGCCTGCGCCGGAGGCGACCATGATCGCGGTGGGCGTCGCCAGGCCCAGCGCGCAGGGGCAGGCCACGATGAGCGTCGCCACCGCCGCCCGCACCCCCACCGCCACGTTCACCTCCCCCTGCGCCAGACCCGTCCACAGCCACCACCCCAGCGCTGCGACTACAGCGATCACCAGAATCGTCGGCACGAAGACGCCGCTGGCCCGATCCGCCAACCCTTGGATCTTCGTCTTGGAGGTCTGGGCCTGCTCGACCAGCTGGGCGACGCGGGCGAGCGTCGTCTCGGCGCCCACCGCCTCGGCCCGGATGCGCAGGGCGCCTGTGGTGTTCGTCGTCCCTGCGTAGACCCGCTCGCCCTGCCCCTTGGAGACGGGGACGCTCTCGCCCGTGAGCGTCGACTCGTCCACGTCCGAGGCGCCGCTGACGACGACGCCGTCGACGGGGATCGCGGCGCCCGGTTTGACGACCACCACATCGCCGTGCGCCACCTGCGCGATGGGAAGCTCCACCTCGCGGCCGTCGCGCTCCACGATCGCGGTGGGGGGCGCCAGGGCCAGCAGCGCCTCGATGGCCTGGCCGGCCTTGCGCTTGCTCCTGGCTTCGAGGAACC
>CAYPBL010000016.1:36765-38307 GCA_964408965.1 uncultured Phycisphaeraceae bacterium
AGCAGCGCCTCGATGGCCTGGCCGGCCTTGCGCTTGCTCCTGGCTTCGAGGAACCGCCCCAGGCAGATGAAGGCGACGATGAACGCCGCCGTCTCGAAGTAGAGCCCGCCCACCGCCTGCCCCTGCGTCACGGAGCGCAGCAGCGCCACGACGCTGGCGCCGTACGCTGCTGTCGAGCCCAGGGCGATGAGCGTGTCCATGTTGGCGCCGCCTCTGCGGGCGCGCTGCAGGGCGCCGCGGTAGAAGGGCAGCGCCGCCCAGCCCTGCACCACCGTCGCCAGCGCAAAGGAAAGCCACGGCGCCGCCCGCTCCAGCCCCGCAGGCCAGGCGAAGGCGTCGAGCCCCGCAGCGGCCAGCATGTGGGGGAGATTGAGCAGCAGGATCGGAACAGCCAGCGCCAGGGAGCCGAAGGCCCGCCTCGCCCATGCTGTGGCTTCCTGCTCCTGGGCGCGCCTGCGGGCGAGCGCCCGGGCCAGCGGATCGTCGCGCTCGTCCCGCCGTCCACTGCGATCGCCGCCAGGGAGGGGCGCCGCGGCGTAGCCCGCCCGCTCGACAGCCTGCGCCACCGCCCGCTGCGCCTCAGCAGCCTCTGCGTCCTCGGTCAGCTCCACGCGGGCGAGCCCCGCAGCGAAGTTGACGCTCGCGCGCGCAACGCCCGGCGCGTCGGCGATCGCCTTCTCCACCCGCGCAGCGCACGAGGCGCAGTGCATCCCCTCGACACTGAAGACGAGCGCCCCGTCCACTTGCTGACCGGACGTGGCGGCGCGAGGCGCCGTGCTGGCAGCCGCTTCGCAGTGCTCCGGCATCGTTGTCGCCTTTCGGGCGCATGCTAGGCCCTCGTTGCAGGTGCGCCGCTGGTACGATGCAGCTGCAGCAGCTGTCGCGTCCTGCAGGACAACAGGAGAACGCCATGACCACCGCCGACACGGGCGCCGCCGCCACCCGCATCGAGAAGGACTCCATGGGCGAGATGGCCGTTCCCGCCGACGCGCTCTACGGCGCCTCGACGCAGCGGGCGGTGCTGAACTTTCCCGTTTCGGGCAGACCGGTTCCCGCGGAGGTCGTCCATGCCTATGGCCACCTCAAGGCTGCATGCGCCACAGTCAACATGGACCTGGGCAGGCTCGACCGCGAGCGGGCGATGCTCATCGTCGAGGCGGCTGAGGAGATCGCCCAGGGCAAGCACGATCAGCACTTTCCCGTGGACGTCTTCCAGACCGGCTCGGGCACCTCGACGAACATGAACGTCAACGAGGTGATCGCCAATCTCGTGTGCCTGAAGAAGGGCGCGCCCATCGGCTCGTCGAAGAGCCCCGACTATCTCGCCCAGGGCGGCGCGCATCCCAACGACCACGTGAACATGGGGCAGTCCTCCAACGACACCTTCCCCACAGCTGTGCACGTGGCGGCGGCGCTGGCGATCGAGAAGCGGCTGCGGCCGGCCCTGGCGGAGGTCGCCCAGGCCTTGGAGGAGCACGCGCGTCGCTGGGACAGCGTGGTCAAGATCGGCAGGACGCACCTGATGGACGCGACGCCCATCCG
>CAYPBL010000016.1:38407-45276 GCA_964408965.1 uncultured Phycisphaeraceae bacterium
GTCTCGCTCTCGAAGATCGCCAACGACATCCGCCTGCTCGGCTCTGGCCCGCGCTGCGGCATAGGCGAGCTGCAGCTGCCCGCGGTGCAGCCGGGGTCGTCCATCATGCCGGGCAAGGTGAACCCGGTCATCTGCGAGTCGATGGTGCAGGTCGCCTGCCAGGTCGTCGGCTGCGACGCTGCGATCACGCTGGGGGGCTTTGGCGGCGTGGGGTCCATTCTCGATCTCAACGTGGCCATGCCCATGATCGCGGACAACCTGCTCTACGCGATCCGCCTGCTGACGGGCGCCTGCGGGATGTTCCGGGCAAGGCTGCTCGACGGCCTGGCGCCGGACGAGGAGCGCTGCGCCTCGCTCATCGAGGGCTCGCTGGCCATGTGCACGTCGCTTGCGCCGGTGATCGGCTACGACAAGGCGGCCCAGATCGCCAAGGCGGCCTACGAGCAGGGGCGGACCGTCCGGGAAGTCGCCCGGGAGATCAGCGGGCTGTCGGAGGAGGAGCTGGACAGGCTGCTCGATCCGGTCGCCATGACCCGCCCCAGCCCTTGACGTCCAGCCGTCCCCACACGGGCGACACAGGGCCGGTGTTCGCACGTTGATCGCGGGGGCTTCGTCTCGTTTTGGGACGCCGGCGTCGTCAGCCGTCTGCATTTTTTTGGCGAAAACGCCCAGCCAGCGCGCCGTTGTGAGGTAGACTCGCAGCGCTGCGCCGAGCGTCTGCGGATATCGGGGGACGCAGAGCAGCGAAGGACGTGTTTGTTGAAGTTGAGACCGCTGCTGACGCATCAGCGGGGGGGGCGCTGTGGTTGGGCCGTGCTCGCCGCGGCGATCCTCGCCAGCGGATGGAGTGGGGGTGTCGCCGAAGGGGGCCCCCCCGCTGTCGTCGCTGCGCTGGACGGGCGGGACAGCCCAGCGATCAGCGCCTGGCTTGCGCGCAAGGTCAGTCCTGTCATCGCCTGGCGCAAGGGACTCAAGGAAGACGCCCTCGCCCAGGCAAGAAACATGCAGGAGCTGCGAAAGGCCTTGGCTCCTGCCGGCGTTGCGGAGGTCAATCCCACCGCCGCCCGCTGCGCCGTCTATGTCGATCAGCAGCTGGACGCCAACAGTCTGGGACTGCTGCAGGCAGCAGGCGCCGAGATCGACGCGAATCTCTACGTCCCGCCTGTTCCGGGCAAACACCCGCTTGGGTTCTACCTCGCCACCATTCCGTACGCTGCGGTGGACGCTGTCGCCGCCCAGCCCTTCGTCCGGCGCATCTGCTCGGTGGAAGGGGCGCTCACACCGCTCACCGATGTCACGGCGCAGCTCATCGGCGCCGATCTGGTGCACGCGGGCATGGGCGTCGCCCCTCTGGACGGCTCGGGCGTCAAGCTCGCCATCGCTGACTCGGGGCTCGATCTGACGCACCCCGACATTCCGGTTCCCGTCGAAGCCTTCGACATGACCGATGGCGTCGACCCCGCCACCTGGGGCCTCGATGTCTCCAACACCGTCACCGATCACGGCACGCATGTGACGGGCATCGCTGTCGAAAGCGGCGCCGCTTCGGGCGGAAAATACATGGGCATGGCTCCGGGAGCCGACCTCTACTTCTACAAGGTGGGCGATGATGTCACCGCCACAGCCAGCGAAGCCGACACCATCGAAGCCATCTGCCGGGCCAAGGACGTTGGCGCCGACGTGTTGTCGATGAGCCTGGGGGGCTTCAGCCTCTTCATGGACGGCTCCGAGCCTCTCGAACAGGCCGTCGACGCAGCCGTGGCGGCGGGCGTGACGGTCGTGGCAGCGGCGGGCAACGAAGCCGCCAAGGACGCCCACACCACAGCGGCCGTCCCGCCAGGCGGCGCATCCAGCGACATCGTGTTCTTCTTCGACAACACGTTTCCTTTTGCCTTTCGCAAGAACGAATCGTTCCGCATCGTGTGGCGGGACGACGTCCCGGGCGATCTCAATCTGCACATGGAGCTGGTGAACGTGCCTTCCTCAGCCTCTCCCGTGCTGCTCGAGGACGTCGCCGACGTCAGCGCCCGAGGCACAGAGACCAGACAAATGACCCTGTTGCTGACCGTTCCTCCCGGGGGAGGGTTTTTCACCCTTCGCCTGACGAACGCCGCTGCGACTGGGCAGACTCCCACAGCCCATGTGTACGCGTTGAAGGGCGCCGCGACGTTCAGCAATCCTGATCCCTCCACGACCGTGCTCTCCCCGGCGCTGGCCGACAGCGCCATCGCGGTGGGGGCGTGGGTGCACCGCGACAACTGGATCAACGCGTCGGGCCAGCTGATCGATGTGTCCTCGATGTGGCCTGCGGGGGCGCTGGCGGGGTATTCGAGCAGAGGGCCTCGCATCGACGGCCTGCTCAAGCCCGACGTGACTGCGCCGGGGTGCTACACCATTGCCGCCCGCGACTCCACGCCAGGCTTGGCTGACAAACCCGAGAATGTGATCGACAACGACGGCCTCAACCTCAACGGCTCGGGCCCCGCACAGTATTTCGCCCGCGCAGGAACGAGCATGGCGGCGCCCGTCGTGGCGGGAACGATCGCGCTCATGCTCCAGGCGAATCCCACGCTCTCGCCGAGCGAGGTCTACAACGCGCTGACCTCCACCGCAGGGACAGCAGCGACCCCAGACAACGACCGAGGCTTCGGCATGATCGACGCGCTGTCTGCGGTGCAGCTGGCCCAGCGCATCGGCATGCCGGGCGACGCGACGCGCGACGGCTCTGTGGGCCCAAGCGATCTCTTTCTGCTGCTGAGCGAATGGGGACTGTGTCCAACGGACGGCTCGCCTTGCACTGCGGATTTTGACAACGACGGCGCAGTGGGCCCGAGCGATCTCTTTGCGCTGCTGGGCAACTGGGGCGCGTGACGGCGCAGCTCAACGAACAGCAGTGGTCGCCACGGCGCCGTCGAGCACATGGAAAAAGCGCTCGATGTCCGTTTCGTCGTTGTAGAAGTGCGGCGAGACGCGCACGCCGCACTGGGGCCTCCAGTCCACGAGCACGCCCTGCTCGATCAGCGAAGCCGCAGCCTGCTCCGCGCCTGGAAAGTCCAGGCAGACCATGCCGCTGCGCTGCGCAGGGTCCTGCGGCGAACGCACCGTGAACCCGCGCGCCAGAGCCCCTTCGACGATCCGCTGCGACAGCGCCCGCTGCGCCTGGTTGATGGCCTCCACGCCGATCTCCCGAACGATGCGCAGGCCTTCTCTGCCGCTGTACATCGCGGGGAGGTTGGGCGTGCCGTCGAGAAAGCGAAAGACGCCCGAGGCCATCTCGCCCCGGGAGGCGCGGGCGGGAAACGAGAAGGGGTCCTCGTAGCCGAACCATCCGGTCAATCGTGGTTCCAGCTCTGGAAGTGTCTGCGGACGCACGTACAGATATCCCGCGCCGGGGCCTGCGCACAGCCACTTGTGTCCGCCGCCGCAGTAGAAGTCCACCCCCAGGTCCTGCACGTCCACGGGCACGCTGCCCACAGCCTGGTAGCCGTCGCAGAGGGTGTGGGCTCCCACGCTCCGCGCATGGGCAGCGATGGCCTTGATGTCTTGAATCGCAGCGGAGCGGAAGTAGACGTGGCTCAGCGGCGCAACCCGCGTGCGCTCGTCGATGGCCTCGATGATCTTCTCCGCGGGAACGCTCACGCCGTCCTCCGACTCGACGACGACCACCTCGGCGCCGAGCTTCTCACAGCCCCGCCACAGGGCGTAGTTGGTGGGAAATTCGATGTCCGTCATGACGATGCGGTTGCGTGGCGCCTCCCACGTGTAGCAGGAGGCGACGCCGGCCATCGCCCGCGTGGCGTTGAGCATGGGGACGACGCTGCCAGGCTCTGCGTGCAGGATCGCCTCCATGTTGGCGCAGAACTCGAGCACCGCCTCCCACCACGGCCCTTCCCACGCCGCCACCCCCAGCGTCGCCCAGGCGTCGTACATCTCACGCAGCGCCGCAGCGGCGCTGGCGGGAACGGCGCCGAGCGAATGGCTCACCAGATACGTCTTTTCCTGCACGGTGGGAAAACGCTCTCGCCAGTGCGCAGCAAGGGGGTTGATCGACATGGGATGCTCCTGCAACGCAGCACGCTTGTGTGCGGGTGCGCAACTGTACCGCGCAGGAAGACAGCAGCGAAGCGTCCAGGGCCCCTCAGCCGCCCAAACCCAACATGCGGGCCGTCACACGGATTCTGTCCAGCAGCGTCTGCTCCGGAGGATCCGCAGCGTTGTGGTGCAGCAGCAGCAAGGTCGCGTCGTCGTCCTCAGGAGGATGCGCCCCCAGCTGATCAAGCTGCTCCTCCAACGCGTCCAGAAAACGCTCGGGAGCGCGAGGGTCGACCCGTTCCACCAGTCGCAGCAGACCCTCCTGCCCCAGACGACCTCCCTCCGGAAGTCGCGCCTCGGTGACGCCGTCCGTGAAGACCACCACCAGGTCGTCGGGAGTCAGTCGCACCGCGAATTGCACATACTCTGTAGGCTCGATGACGCCGAACGGCAGATTGCGCGGCCCGACGCCCTGTGACTGCACCTCGTGCGCATCAGCCCGAAGCAGGCTCCACCGCTCCGTTTGGGCGCTCCACCACAACGGCGGCGGATGGCCGGCGTTGCAGAGGATCAGCTGGTCCGTTGGGGCGAAGTATGTCGCGATGATCGCGGTGACGATCCGTCCCTCTCCCCTGGCGGAGTTGAATTCGCGGTTGAGCGCCCGCGCAAGTTTGCGCTGGTCGGGCGTGCCGATGGTCTTCCGCATGAGCCTGCGCAGCCGATGAGCGATCGCCGCCACCTCTTCGCCGTGTCCCGAGACGTCAGCCACGAGGAGCCTGGAGACGCACCCACGGCCGCAGAGCGAGACGTAATGCACGTCGCCTCCGCTGTGTTCCCCGCCGTGCGGACGGGAACGGAGGAAGACATCCACTCCAGGCGCCGAGAACGCTGCATCCACGCGCTCCGACCCACCCACAATCTCCATGCATTGCAGCGGACGGATTCGCAGCGGCGAGCGGGCTCCTGCGTCGCAGCGAGCCTCATGCTCGACATTGCCCGTGAACGTCTTGCGTCGCTGCGCCTCGGGCTCCATACCCATGGGCCAGCCTCCACCCGCCCCCTGCCTCTCTCCGCAGCCTCGGCGCGCAGCGGCGTCTGGCCCGCCGCCGTCGTCAGGCTGCCAGCACAGCGTCGAGCAGCTCCGCCACGCCTTCCGCCCGCGTCGCCACCGTCTCCACGATGGGCGTTCTGCCCGCCACGTCGCGCAGGTTCCGCACCAGCTCGTTCTCGCCGGGCTGATCCGCCTTGTTGCAGACGAAGACGTCCGCGATCTCGAGAATGCCCGCCTTGTCCATCTGCACCGCGTCGCCCATGCCCGGCGTGAGGACGACCAGCGTGCGGTCCACGTGGTTGCGGATCTTCGTCTCGTTCTGCCCCGCCCCGACGGTCTCGACGAAGACCGTCTCGAAGCGCCCCAACCCCTCGACGGGTTCGCAGCCGCCGATGAGCTCCACGATCGCGTCCAGCCCCGCATAGTCCTCGCCCGAGATGGCCAGCGAGCGGTAGTACACCTGCTCGCCCAGGCTGTTGAAGTCCACCCGCAGTCGATCGCCCAGCAGGGCGCCGCTGGTGATGGGGCTCATGGGGTCGAAGGCGACGATGGCCGGCCTTCCCAGCGACGGATCGCTCTTCGCCCTTTCGCAGTATTCGCGGACCAGCTGCGCCAGCAGCGTGGACTTGCCTGCCCCGGGCGAGCCCGTTACGCCGATGACCCGCGTCGGTCTGCGCCGAGGCGCGTCGGACCGAAGCTCGCCCTGTTCATGGAGCAGCGAGATGTCCCGAGCCAGCTGGGCTGTCGGATGGCCCGACTCCACACGCGCAGCGCGGGGCTGCACATCCTGCTTGACCGCCTCGACGATCTGCAGCAACCCGACGCCTGTGGTGAAGAGGCGCTTGATCCCCGCGTCGCGCAGAGCAGGGATGTCCTCCTGCGGGAGGATGCCCCCCATGTGCACAGGCATGTCGGGCCTGCCTGCCTTGTCCAGCGCCTCGATGAGCTGCGGGCCGAGGACCAGATGCGAGTTGCTCATCATCGACGCTGCCAGCACGTCTGCGTCCTCGTCGCGGGCGCTGATGGCCAGCGACCGTGGGGTCTGCCACAGCCCCGAATAGACCACGTGCACCCCCGAGTCGCGCAGCGCCCGGGCGATGACCTTGACGCCGCGGTCGTGGCCGTCCAGGCCCATCTTGCCCAGCAGCACACGGGGCCTGTGGGGCAGGTCCGCACAGCGATCCTGTTTCTGGAACTCCGTCGTGGGTCTGTGAAGCGTGCTGGTCATGGTTGGCGTCGAGGGCAGGCCGCTGATCAGCCTGCTGCCACGGGAGCATAGCCCCCGCAGGGCCCCTTTGGGGGCGGATTGATCGCCTCCACAGCGCAGCCTAGGCTACAGCCCAGCCCTGCGTCGCGCAGCCAGCAAGGTGCGACACCAGCAGCTGCGCAGCGGGCACAATCCGAACACGAGCGGGCGGTTGCCGGAGTGGTCAAACGGGGCGGGCTGTAAACCCGCTGGCGAAAGCCTTCGGGGGTTCGAATCCCTCACCGCCCATCCTCTTATTTTGCAGGGGGTTGCACGACCCTGCACGAGGTTGCGCACACTCGCTGTTGTGCGATGAATCCTGCGATTCGTGCGAGCCGGCGCAGCTGCCGCCAGTCGTGTGCAACGCCGCGTTCTGCGCGCCGTTTGCGCCCAGGTGTGCGCCGCTCTGGCGACGATCTTCATGGAACGTGGTCCGCAGGTTCTTCGCAGCGTCCAGGTCGTGGATGACCCGCTCGTCGCCTGGGCCGCAGCACCGCACAGCCGGCTTGACTCCACCGATCCGTGTGGTACTGTACGGCC
>CAYPBL010000017.1:0-26300 GCA_964408965.1 uncultured Phycisphaeraceae bacterium
TGACCACGCTGCGCCACGGGTGCAGCCCCCGCTCCTCCAGCTCCTGCTTGAGCGCAATCTGCAGGTGGTGCCCCGGGACCGACTCGTGCAGCGCAAGAGCCGTCATCTCGTACATGGGCCGCTGGTCGAGATGGGTCGTGTTGGCCACGAAGTAGCCCGCCACGCCCGTCTTCATCGAGCCCGGGTAGTAGTACGCCGTGGGGGCGGACTGGGCCATGAACGCCGGCATCGGACGCACCCCGTAGGGCAGGCGGGGAAGGACGCCAAAGAGCCTGGGCAGCTCCGCGTCCACGCGCTTGCAGATGTCGCGGTAGCCCCGCAGCAGCTCCTGCGGCGTGTCGTAGTAGAAGCGCGGATCCGTCCGCAGGCGCTCGACGAAGGCGCGGAAGAGCGCCTCGCCCGCCAGCCCGTTGGTGCGCGGAAAGTCCGTGCGGGCGATGACCTTGAACATCTCCGCCCGGATGCGGGCGACCTCGGCCAGGCCGATCTCGTGGATCTCGCGGGGCGACAGCCTCGTCGTCGTGTGGGCGCGCAGGGCTGCGCGGTAGCGCTCGGCGCCGTCGGGAAGCGCAGAAAGGCCTATCGTCTCGCGGCAGTTGGGGACGTACTCGCGCTCCAGAAACGTCGCCAGGCGGGAGAAGGCTGGAACGACCTCGCTGGCGATCACGCGCGCAGCGCGCTGCGCAAGCGCGTCGTCAGGAGGAAGGTCCGCAAAGGGCGCAAAGAGCGGATGCTCCCGCGGCGCCGTGCGGTAGCGCGCCTGGGCGGGGGCCTTCGCCTGCTCGGGGACCGCCCGCATGACCACGCGAGGCGGCGTGATCCCCGCAGCGAGCCCTGCGCGCATGTTGGCGATCACCTGATCGAGATAACGGGGAATCGCCTCGAGCCTGCGCAGATACGCCTCGAGCTGGGCGCGCGTGGGGAAGCTGAGGCGGTCGGGCAGCTGCGGCAGGTCGATGTGCGGGCCCTGCTGCTGCGTGATGGGTGTCCATTCGGGGTGGAACCGGGCCAGGTCCAGCTGCGTCGTCAGCGTGCGCTCCAGCAGCTGGGCGTTGAGGACCGCTTCGTCCGACAGCTGCGAGCGGTCCAGGGCGCGCAGCCGCCGAAGGCGGTCCGCTGCAGCCTGGCGCTGGGCCGCCAGAGCCTCGGGTGAGACGTCGGGCAGACGGTCGTCGTAGCGGCGGTCGCCCCGGACGCTGGCCTCGACGGGATTGGCCCGGGCGCGGGCGTCGAGGTCCTCGTCGAGCAGCGCCACGAGGGCGCGCTCCGCAGCCGTCAGCGGCGCAGCGGCTGCTTCGCTGCGCGGCGCCGTCGCGGGCGCAGCGGCGCAGGCCCCCAGCCCGCAGCATCCGACCACGACCACACAGCGCATCCAGCGAAGCGTTCTCGTCGCAGGGAGCATGCGCGCAGGGTACCGTCCCGAGGAGCGCCGCTACGATGGGCCGTGCAGCGGATCACTGCAGCGACGACGGTTCTTGCCTTGACGCTGGGGCTTTCTGCAGCCAAGCCGTCGATCGCGCAGGCGCCCGCAGCCTTCGTCGAAACCCGGGCGCACGCGCTCGACCACACGCCGCTGGTGGCGCCTGTGGTCGTGGCAGGCGGGGCGGCTCCAGCGCGTGTGCAGCTGCGGACCGAGAAAGGCCAGCGTGTTGCAGGGCGTCTTGTGCGCTTCACCGCAGCGCTGGCTGACGAGCGGGCCTGGCTTGCGCCGCTGCTCCGCTGGCAGGCGGCGCCCGTCGACGCGTCTTTCACGGGCAGCGACGGGGCGCTGGCGGCGTCTTTTACCGCCATCGTGCTTGACGCGAAGGCTGTCGAGCAGCTGCCTGCGGGAGCGACGTCGCTGTGGATCGAGGGAGGCGCGTCGGGGGCGGGGAGCGGACTCGAGCTGGTCCGCTGGTCGGCCCCCGCGGTCGACGCTGCGCAGGCGGCGCGCGTGGAGGATCTGCCCGAGCCGTTGGCTTCGCAGGCGGCGCCGCTGGCGGAGGATCCGCTGCGCGCCTGGCGGATCGTCGCGCTCGTCGAGGAGCAGCGGGGCATGGCGCCGGGGGCGCTGCTGCTGCGGGCGCCGCCGCCTCGCGCGCTGGGCGAGCCTGCGCTGCGGGCCCTTGCGCTGCAGACGCAGCGGCGCTGGGGAGCTGCGCTGCGGTCTCTGGCGCTCTTCGACCAGCCCCTTGCCCGCACGCTGCGGGCTGCGCTCGTGCGGACGGTGCGCGACGAGGCGGGGCGGGTCGCCGCAGCCTGGAGGATCGACCCGTCAGCGGAGGCGGCGCTGCTGCGGGCGCTGCTCGATCCATCCATGAAGCATGAGGACAAAATCGCTCGGGCGCGAGCCTATCTCGCAGCGGGGCCTGCGCTGGTCGCGCAACTGGCGGACGCTGCGGCGCAGCGGACCGCGACGGGCCTTGCGCCGACGGTGCGTGTGGCGAACCTGACGGACGAGCCCCGCGTCGTGACGCTTGCCTGGGAAGGCGGCGCAGAGGCTGCGCAGGCGACGATCGCGCCGCGGTCGATGCGCACGATCCAAGCGCCTGCGCCGCCCACAGGCGCCGCCCGCAGCAGGTTGTCTGCGCGCTCGGGCTCGTGGAGCGCGACGCTTGCGGTTCAGACGAAGCCCGCGCAGGCCAGGCCGCCTGGGCTGCGCATCGTGGGCTTGGCGCCTGCGCTGACGCTCGCCAGCTGGCTCGGGGGCGTCCCGCCTGCGCCGGGGCCCGCGTCGCGCACCGGCGCGCTGCTGCAACGCAACGCCGGCAGGAACGCGGGCTGGTCGCTCTACATCGACGCTGTGCGGGCGCCAGCGGGCGCCGAGGACCGCGTGCGCGTCCGCTTCGGGCCTGTGGATGAGCCTATCGCGCTGTGGACGATCACGCCCCAGGGCGTCCTCGTCGACGAGCTGGCTGGGCCGGACGACAACGACGCAGCGGGTCCGCCCGACGCGCCCCGACTGCTGGGCGCAGGCGCAGACGACGAGCGCTGGTGGGCGCTGGCGCCTGTGCCTGCGCAGGCGATCGACGACGACGGTGCGCTGCTGCTGGCTGTCGAGCGGATCGTCGGGGCGGACCGAGCCAGCGCGCCCGGCCCTGCCTTTCCCTGGGCGCAGGCGCCCGGCTCGATCGCGGTGGACCTGCGCGCCTGGTGGCCGTAGGCCCTTGGCGCCTCTCAGGCGCCGGCGCCGACGGTGACGGGCACGTACGCCGGTTTGACGCGGGCCTCGAACTCGCTGCGGAACTTGTTGAGGATCGTCCGCACCGCCCAGTTGGTCCCGTCGGCCAGGCCGCAGATGGTCGTGCCGGGCATGGCGCCCATGCTCGTGGCGATCTCCAGGGCCATGTCCAGGTCCTTGGTCGTCGCGTCGCCCGCCTCGATGCGGAGCATGAGCTTGTAGAGCCAGCGTGAGCCCTCACGGCAGGGGGTGCACTGTCCGCACGACTCGTGCGTGAAGAAGCGCACGATGTTGCGGCAGACGGCCACCATGTCGGTGTCCTCGTCGAAGACGGTCGGGCAGGCGGTGCCCAGGCCCAGCACGTTGTACTTGCGGCCGATGTCGAAGTCGAGCTCCGCTTCGTACTGGTCCGTGGAGAGGATCCCCATGGAGACGCCGCCGGGGATGGCCGCCTTGAACTTCTTGCCGCTGCGCATGCCGCCGCAGTAGTCCTCGACGAGCGTGCGCAGGGGAATGCCCAGGTCGAACTCGTAGACGCCGGGCTTGTTGACGTGGCCGGAAACCCCCATGAGCTTGGTGCCGTAGGAGGGCGGCCCGCCGATGCTCGACTCGCAGCCCTGCCTGTGGAACCACTCGGCGCCGTGCTCGAGAATGCTGGGCAGATGGCACAGCGTCTCGACGTTGTTGATGATCGTGGGCTTGGCGAAGAGGCCCTCGATGGCGGGAAAGGGCGGCTTGTTGCGCGGCCAGCCTCGCTTGCCCTCGAGCGACTCGAGCAGCGCCGTCTCCTCGCCGCAGATGTAGGCGCCTGCGCCGCGGTGGACGAAGCAGTCGACCCGCCAAGGCGCCCCCGTCGCCGTCGCGGCGCCGTCGAGCAGGCCCTTGCCGCCGAAGACGCCGCGCTCGTAGGCCTCGGCGATGGCCTTCTCCAGCACGCGGGCCTGGTGGTGGTACTCGCCGCGGATGTAGATGTACGCCCGCTGGATCCTGCAGGCGTAGCAGCAGATGGCGATCCCCTCGAGCAGCAGATGCGGGTCGAAGTCGATGAGCAGACGGTCCTTGAAGGTGCCTGGCTCGGACTCGTCCGCGTTGACGGCCAGGTAGCGCGGGCCGGGGTCGTTGACGTCCTCGACCTTGGGGAGGAAGGACCATTTGAGCCCTGTTGGAAAGCCGGCGCCGCCTCTGCCCCGCAGCTGGGCCTCCTTGACGACGCTGACGACCTCCTCGGGAGGTAGCGCCAGGGCCTTCTCCAGCCCCGCCAACCCTCCTGTGCGCTTGTAGTCGTCGAAGAAGACCGTCCTGCGGTCCTTCGGGTCGCCAAAGGGCGGCGTGGGGATGCGCTTGGTCAGGACGGGGAAGTCGGTCTTGGGCGTCCAGGCGGTCATGGGGGCCCCTTGCCAGAGCGATGCGGTCGTGCGGGAGCGATTCTACCGCGAGCCTTTCGGTGTTCGCGGAGTCTTGGCGTCGGCGGCGGGAGGCGGGGGCGAGGGAGTCAGCGTGGCGGCTCGGCGTTCTGCAGGCACCCTGGCCCAGGGGATGGGCGCGACCAGCCCGCGGGATGCGCTGGCTTCGATCTTGTCCAGCGGGCCCGTCAGCGTGATCGTCAGCGGCGGGCTGGTGACGACCTCGAACCAGTAGTTGTACGCAGGCTCCCACGACGGGCCTCGCGTCACCACCTGCATCCGCAGCACCGGGTCCGCGGCGTCGCGGTAGGCGCTCAGGCGAAAGTTCGCGCTTCTGCCCGGATCGACGCGGTCGCTCTGGCCCTGCATGTTCTTCCAGGTCTGCTCGTAGCCTCCGACGCGCTCGCTGACCCAGAATGCGACCGCTACGGGCGCCGCGGTCCGGTTGCGCACGGTGACGACGGGACCAGCGGCGCATCCCCCCAGCGCCGCCAGCGCCAGGGCTCCGAGCAGGCGCAGCAACAGCGCTGGTTTAGCGTGTCGCGGTGTATGGTGCATCGCCTCGTTTCGCATGCGCCGAGGATAGCAGCCGCTGCTCTCAGGGCGCGCACGGTGGGGCGTAGGATGCCAGCGTGCTGAGCCCCATCGACGAGATTCTCGAGGAGCTGCGCCAGGGCCGCATGGTCGTTCTCGTCGACGACGAGCGTCGCGAGAACGAGGGCGATCTGGTCCTGGCTGCCCAGCACGTCACGCCCGAGGCGGTGAACTTCATGCTCGCCCAGGCCCGGGGGTACCTGTGCCTGGCCCTGACCGGGGCCGACTGCGACAGGCTCGACCTGCGCCCCCAGGCCGAGGCCAACACGAGCCTGCGGCAGACCGCCTTCACCGTCACCATCGACGCGGCGCCTCGGCACGGCGTGACGACGGGCGTCTCGGCTGAGGAGCGGGCCAGGACGATTCAGCTGGCCATCGACCCGAGCTCGACCCCCGCCGACTTCGTCCGCCCCGGGCACGTCAACCCGCTGCGGGCGCGCGACGGCGGCGTGCTCGTCCGGGCGGGGCAGACCGAGGGGAGTGTGGATCTGTGCCGCATGGCCGGGCTCGCTCCCGCTGCGGTCATCATCGAGATCATGCGCGAGGACGGCCGGATGGCCCGTCTTCCCGACCTGGAGCGGTTCTGCGCCCAGCACAACCTCAAGATGTGCTCCGTCGCCCAGATCATCGAGCGCAGGCTCGCCACCGAGCCCATCGTCCGCAGGCTCGAGCCCCGCGAGGGTCAGCCGCTGCGGACCGAGCAGGGCCAGTTCACGCTCTTCGCCTACGAGAGCCTGGTCGATCCGCAGCCGCACATCGCGCTGACGACGGGCGGCGTGGGCGCGCTGGACGAGACGGGCGCCGTGCGCCGCCACGACGAGCCCGTCCTGGTGCGGGTGCACCGCAGGCACGTGCTGGGCGACGTCTTCGGCGCCGTGGACAGCTCGGAGGACGGCCCCACCTGCGCGCAGCTGCGCCAGGCGATGCAGCGGATCCAGCAGGCCGGCGCAGGCGCCGTCGTGTACCTGCGCACCGAGGAGGCGGCGGACGAGCTCGCCTCGCGTCTGCAGCGGGTGCGCAGGGTCGTCGAGCGGGGCGCCGACGCCATCGACTTCTCCGCGCCGAGCGAGGCCACGGGCGTCAACACCCCCATGGAGCTGCGGACCTTCGGCGTCGGCGGACAGATCCTCCGCGATCTGGGGCTCTCGAAGCTCAGGCTGCTGACGAACCATCCCAAGACGCTGCCGGCCCTGGAGGCCTTCGGCCTGGAGATCGTCGAGCAGCTGCCGCTGCGCGCAGGAGAGGGCGCGTGAGCGACCCTCCCGCCTACCTGGCCCCCTACGCCCGCGCAGCCCGCGAGCACGGCGGCTCGTTCGAGAGCACGCTCTGGGCGAGCAGGGCCTACCAGCGGATCCGCTTCGAGGTGATGACGCAGCTGGTGGACTTCCACGGCGCCGTCGTCCTCGACGCAGGGGCCGGCCGCGGCGACCTGGCGGCGCATCTGCAGGAACGGGGCGTCCGCTGGCGGCGCTACATCGCGCTGGAGGCTGTCGAGCCCATGGCCCGGGCCATCGAGGCCCTGCAGCTGCCCGACGTCGAGGTCCAGCGCGTGGACTTCGTCCGCGACGAGGGGGTCTTTGCGCGGCTGGCCCCAGAGATCATCGTCTTTTCGGGCTCGCTCAACACGCTCTCCCAGAGCCGCGCCCTGCGCGTGCTCGAGCGGGCCTACGCAGCAGCGTCGCAGGCGGTGGTCTTCAACTTCCTCAGCGACCGCGGCCCTGCGGGCAGGTCCGCAGCGGCGCCCGCGAAGCGGTTCGACACGCTCAAGGTCCTGCGCTGGGCGCTAGGACTGACGCCCTGCGTCGCCTTTCGCCACGAGTATCTGGGCGGGCACGACGCGACGATCGCCCTGTGGAAGACCTGCGGCCCGCAGGAGCAGGAGACGCAGCGCCGCTGAGCGCCGCGCCGCCAAGGCGTTCAACGACCCTGGTCGTCCTTCTCCTCAGGCTCGGGAAGGGGCGTCGGGGCCATGTCCCCCCGCTCGATGATCAGCACCTCCACGGGCGCCTTGGAGGGCGCCAGGATCAACCCCGCCCGCTGTGCCGCGGAGAGCACCGACGCCACGTCGCCCCGCTTGAAGGTGAAGGCTCCGTCCCAGCGGCCCTCGATGTTGGTGTCGTCGACGACGGGCCTGTCGAGCTCGCGGGTGAGCTGCTCAGCGATCTGCAACATGGTCGCGCCCTGGGCGACGAAGCCGTCGTCGCGCTTGAGCAACGACGCCCCACCGCTTTGCTCGGAAGGCTTGAGCCCTGAGGGAGGTCCTCCGTCGGGCGTGGTCATCAGGTACACGTCCAGCTCCTCGACCCCCGGCCGTTTGCGGATGGGGAAGACCGACTCGAGCAGCTGCTGCAGGGCGGCGGTGTTGGCGTCGATGGCCTGCTGCGTCGTCAGCCCCGGCTTGGGCGCGATGGTCACGTCGTACTTGGCGTCGAGCAGGAAGGTGTGCGAGACGATCCGCGAGGGCGGCACGCTGTAGGCGTAGGCCAGCAGGTCGCGCAACGGCACGCCCCGGGCGCCGAGCATCGGGCCGTTCTGGAAGATCGGCTCGCGCGTCGGCGATGCGGGGGAGATGGACATCTCGTAGATCGGCGGCGCGTCGCGCCAGATGCGGGGCTGCCAGCCCAGCGGCGTGCCTATGGGAATGTCAGGCACTTCACCCCGCCACACCTCCTCCAGCGCCTCGGGCGTCAGCTTCGAGGGGTGCGTGAAGGCCGCCACCAGCCCCCGACGGTTGATCACCACGGCAAAGGGCGTCCCGGGCGCCCCGTAGTCCCGCACCATCGACCAGTCGCGGTCGATCCCCACCCAGCCCGGAATCGGCGTCTCCTGCAGAAACGCCCGCACCTCGGACGCAGGGGCGTTGACCACGCCGATGAAGACGAAGCGGTTGTCGGGCATGGCGTTGATGAGGTCGATCATGTGCGGGAACTCCGCCTGGCAGTTCTCGCACGTGGGCGACCAGAACAGGAGCGTGACGACCTTGTTCTTGAGCGACTCGAGCCGGGCCTGGGCGCCCTTGGGCGCCTGCACGAGCAGGTCGAGCGACAGCTCCGGCGCCGGGCCCCCGATGTACGGCAGCCTGCCGTGCTGGGCCATGGCGGGCAGGGCCAGCGTCAGCAGGGTCAGGGCGATCGCCCCCAGGCGGGCGGCAGGTGTGCAGCGTGTGGTCATGTCGTCCGCTCCTCCGGCGTGGTCTCTGCGGGGTCGTCCGTCAGCATCGGCTCAGGTCCGCAAAGGGTTGATCAGCAGCAGTCAGGCGGCCGCAGGCGGGCATGGTAGCGCTTCGCAGCGTTTTTTGGCGTTTCGACGCCAAGGCTGGGAACATGCAACCGTGGTGCAAGGTCGTTTCCTGTGGTGTGTCTTGGCAAGGAGCCCTCATGGAGCCTGAGCGTCCCCAGCGATCAGCCCCGCCGCTGACGGTCTCCGCCCTGGCCCGTCGCGCAGGCGTGCCGGCCTCGACGATCCGCTACTACGAGCGGCGGGGTCTGCTGGCGCCCGCTTCGCGCTCGACCAGCGGCTATCGCCTCTTCGACGCCCAGGCCCTGGCCCGGGTTCGCTTCATCCTCGCCGCCAAGGAGGCGGGCTTCGCTCTGGAGGACATCCGCGCGCTGCTGGACCTCGACGCCAGGCCCGGCGCCTGCGCGCAGGTCAAGAGGCTGATCGACGCCAGGCTCGAGCGCGTCGCGCAAGAGCGCAGAAGGCTGGAGGCGATCGAAGCAGCCCTGACCGCGTGGCGGCGTCGCTGCCAGGAACAGGGCGACGCCTGTCAGCTCATCGAGACGCTCAAGGTGGCTCCCGTCAGCGACCACGTTCACGCACCCCGTACGGAGGACGACCATGACGCTGCATGACGACACCCGCTCGCCACGGACCCGAGGCGCCGCACGGGGCCTGCTCTCCGCTGCGGGCGCCGCTGCTGCGGGGCTTGCCGCCAGCGCCTGCTGCTGGCTGCCGTTGGTCGCCTTGGCCACGGGCGCGTCCTTCGGTGGCGCCGCTGCGGTCTTCGAGCGCTACAGGCCGCTGCTGGGCGGCGTGGCGTTGGCGGCGCTGGCTGCGGGGTTCTTCGCCCTCTACGTCGCGCCCCGACTGCGCCGGCGCGAAGCAGCCTCGGAGGGCGGCGCCTGCGACGAGACCTGCGCCGCCTGCGACCGGCCGGGCGTCCTGGCCCAGGTCCTGTTCTGGACCTCCGCAGCTGTCGTGGCGGCGTCCCTGAGCTTTCCCCGCTGGGCGCCTGCGCTGCTGGAGCGCGCGTCGTCGCAGCAGGCGACCGCAGCGGAAGCGCCCGCAGCGCAGCAGGCGGCCGCTGGCGTCAGCAGCGGCGGTAAGGCGCTCGCGCCCGTTTCGGGAAAAACAGTCAGGACAGCGACGCTGCGCATCGAAGGCATGACCTGCGCCGCCTGCGCCGCAGGTATACAGGCGCAGCTGCGGACGATTCCCGGCGTGCGCGACGCCCGCGTCGACTACGAGCAGGGCGCCGCCTCGCTGCTCGTCGCCTCGCCGCAGGCGTTGGAGCAGGCGATCCACACGATCACCGCCATGGGCTACACCGCCAGGCCCGTCGATGGCGGCGACGCGCCCGACGGCGCGCGTTGATGTCGAGAACGCTCACGGCGCCGAAGCGCCCCGCAGAAAGGACTGTCCCATGACGGCCGCCAACGACCTTGCTTCGCTCGATCCCGCCCTCGCCTCGATGCAGCAGTTGCACAGGCTGTGCCCCGCCACCAGCGCCGCTGTCGGCCGCATGCGCGCCGAGGCGATCTTCAACGACCGCACGCTGCCGGCCAGGCACAAGGTCCTGGCGGCGCTGCTCTGGTCCATGGCCGTGCGCTGCGAGCCCTGCGTGAAGTTCTACGCCAGGGAGGCGCGCAGGCGCGGCGCCTCGCTCGAAGAGCTGGCGGTGTTCCTCGACGTCGCCGCGACGATGGGCGGCTGCGTGGGCGAGACCTGGGCCGTCAAGGCTCTGCACGCCTTCGAGCACGCTGACGACGCAGCGCAGCCTGACGCCTGCTGCCAGGCGCCGGCCGACGAGGCCCCGGGCGCCTGACCGCTCAGCCGTCCGGGTCCGCTTCGAGCGCCTCCAGCGCCTCCTCCTGTGAGGCGCCGAAGGCGTCGGGATGCTTCGGGTCTGCGCGGACGACGAGGTCCTGCCTGTAGGTCTCGCCGTCGACGGTGAGCGTGAGCCGATAGCGGCCGGGCGCCACGGGCTGGCCCGGAATCGTGAACGTCCTGCCGCGGCGCGTCACCTGCCGGGCCTGACCGCGGACGTCCCAGTCCACGCGGTGCAGCCCCGCGTCGGTCGCCACAGCCAGCTCGCGGACGAGCTCGCCGTCGAGGTCGGTGATGCGCAGGCTGACGCTGCGCGCGTCCTTGCCGAGGAAGTAGAAGATGGACAGCGTGTCGCCGTTGTCGCCGAAGAAACGCGACAGCGAGCCCGAGCCGCGCGACGGCTCGCGGGCCAGTCTGTAGAAGGGCCGTGGCGCAAGGAGCGCCGCTTTCGCCCTGGCCTTCTCGCCCGTCAGCTGCCGCAACGCCGAGACGTCCGCGATCCACAGGCTCCTGCCGTGGGTCGCCGCGACGATCTCCCCCGCTGTCGGATGCTGGGCGAAGTCGTGCACGGGAACGGTGGGGAGATCCCCCATGCTCACCCAGGTCTTGCCGCGGTCAGCCGAGACCATGGCGCCGGACTCGAGGCCGAGGTAGAGCACGTTGGGGTTCTCGATGTCCTCGCGGATCACCCGCGCCCAGACCGTGCCCAGTCCCTCGCTGATCGGCGTCCAGGACAGGCCATAATCCTCGGAGACGAAGACGTAGGCAGCGTCGTCGTCGCTGCGGTGGCCGTCGAGCGTGAGATAGACGCGGCCCTTCTCGTAGCGCGACGCCTCGATGGAGGAGACCCACCGCGGCCCGGGGATGAGCTCGGAGAGCGGCTTGGGGCCGCCCGCGGCCTCTTCTTCCTCCGCGTCCTCCGCCGCCGCCTTGGTCGCCTCGAAGGGCATGACGAAGCCTGCCTCTCCCGCGACGATCTCCCCCGACATGCTCTGGCCTTCGATGGTCGCATTGATCTCGAACTCGCCCTGGTCGGAGCGGGCCTTGAGGGAGAGCTCGCCTGAGTCCTTGTCGAACGAGCCGCTGGTGATCTCGCCCGAGAAGATGCGCGCCTCAGCGGTTCCCGTGACGGCGCCTTCCTTGTCCATCGTCAGCACGAGGTCGAAGCGGGGCGAGCCGGGGAGCTGCTCCGACCGCATGCGCGCCTCCCAGCGGCCGGTGACAGGGTCGTCCGGGCTGGTCGCCTTGGGCGCCTTCTTGCGCTCCTTGGCGCGGGCCTTGCGGATGTCCTCGCGCGTGACCTTGAGCAGGTCGGTCCACGTGTCGCCGCCGTCGCGCGTCGCCCAGAGGGCGCCGTCGTCGGTTCCCACGTACAGCACGTCGGGGTCCAGCGGCGACTCAGCCAGCGCGGTGGCGCTGCCCCGGTCGGTGAGGGTGATCTCGTCGCTGATGGGCTCGAGGTTGTCGCCCTTGTAGAGCGACTTGAAGACGTAGTTGCCCGCGGCGTAGTAGATCTTGGGGTTGTGGTGGGAGAGGAGGAAGGGCGTCTTCCAGTTCCAGCGGTACTTCTTCTCCTTGGGGGGGCTCGGCCGCAGGAACGCGCTCTCGCCCGTGCGCAGGTCCCTGCGGGCGATGAAGCCGTTCTGGCTCTCGTAGTAGACCAGGTTGGGGTCCTCCGGGTCGACGAAGACGATGAAGCCGTCGCCGCCGCCGACGCGGAACCAGTCCTCGTTGATCGGCCCGCGGTCGTTGCGCACCCGCGAGGGCCCGCCCCACGAGCCGTTGTCCTGCAGGCCGCCGTAGACGTTGTAGACGGGCTGCGTGTCCACGCCGACGTGGTAGTACTGGCCGATGGCGAACTTGTTGTGGTGGATCCACGTCTTCATGCGGTCGAAGGTCTCGTACAACCCGCCGTCGTTGCCCAGCAGGATGTGTCTGCCGTCGTCGGGGTCGACCCACATGGCGTGGTGGTCGACGTGCGTCGAGCCGCCGTCTTCGCTCTGCACGCCGTCGTCGTGGAACGTCTTGCCGCCGTCGTCGGACCAGTAGAGCGAGACGCCGCCGACGAAGACGTAGTTCGGGTCGTTGGGGTCGACGCGGATGAGGCTGAAGTACATGGGCCGCGGGTTGTTGGAGTTGACCCGGCGCCAGGTGAGGCCAGCGTCGTCGGAGCGGTAGACGCCGCCGTACTGGAAACCCTCCTCGCCCTGCTCGTCCTGAATGTTCATGCGCTGTCCGCCCAGCCGCGTGCCGTAGGGCCGCGAGGCGATGTCAGCGTCGCTGCCCGGCCGCGGCGCCTCTTCTTCCTCCTCCTTCGTTTCTTCGGCCTGTTCCTCCTTCGCTTCTTCCGCAGGCCGTTTGCCCAGCGTCAGTTCGACTGTGGTGATCTTGCGGTCGCGGACGATGTCGAGCTTCACCCGCTGGCCCGGCTCATAGTCGTAGAGCGCCTTGTGCAGGCCCCGCTGCGTGACGATGCGCCGGCCGCCTATGGCGATGACGATGTCGCCCTCCCTGAGTCCCGCCTTGTCCGCGGGGCCGTCCTTGACGACCTTGGTGATTCGCGCCCCAGCGTCGGCGTCGACGCTTTCGAGTCCGAGGGAGGCTGTGGGGGGCTCCGCCTCCGCGGGCCCCGAGCCGATCAGCTCGGACTCGACGATCGCGTAGACGATGTTGGGGTCCTTGACGTGCCAGTCGATGCCGATTCTGCCCAGCTGCACGGTGGGCAGGCCGTCCTCGATGCGCGTCCAGTTGTCGCCGCCGTCTGTCGAGCGCCACAGCCCGCCGCCGGGCCCCCACTTCTTGAAGGGCTCGTTGGTGTCGAAGCCGTCGCGCTGCCGCTCGTATGTCGCTGCGAGGATGACGTCCGGATCGTCAGGCTTGAGGGCGATGTCGATCACGCCCGTCCTGTCGTCGATGTACAGGATCTTCTCCCAGGTCTTTCCGCCGTCCTTCGTGCGGTAGAGGCCACGCTCCTCGTTGGGCCCATAGAGCCTGCCCAGCGCCGCGACGTAAACCACGTCGTGGTTCCTGGGGTGGATGACGATGTCGCCGATCTGGAACGACCTCTCGAGCCCCATGTGCGTCCAGGTTCGGCCGCCGTCCTCGCTCTTGTAGACGCCGTCGCCGAAGGAGACGCTGTTGCGCGGGTTCTCCTCGCCGGTGCCGACCCAGACGACGTCGGGATCGTCTGGCGCCACTTCGACGTCGCCGATCGAGGCCAGCGACTGGTCGGTGAAGAGGTGCTCCCAGGTCGCGCCGCGGTTGGTCGTCTTGAGCAGGCCGCCCGAGGCGGTGGCGACGTAGATCACGTTGTGGTCGCTGGGGGCGACGGCGATGTCGGTGATCCTGCCCCCCATGGCGGCGGGGCCGATGGAGCGCCAGTGGATCTCGTCGGCCCAGGCCTGCTTGAGCGCCACGCCCGCGTCAGCCTTGGCCTGGCGGCGCTGCTCTCCGCCGCCTGCGCGGGGCTGGGCCGTCGCGATCGAGCACAGGGTCAGCGCGCCCAGCGCGCACCACAGGTTCGCTGTCTTTCTGAGCATCACCAACGCACTCCGTCTGGTCGTCATCGAATCGAATGGCCGCTGCAGGTCGGATCCGCCCGGGGCGCACAGCACGCGGGGCGGAACTGCGCCTTCGCACTGCACGACGCGCTGCGCGTCTGCGGCTCGCGCAGCCGTCGCTGGCTGTACCAGCGGCCTGGGCAGGGGGTTGCACCGCACAGCGGCGTCAGCCCGAGGCTCTGCGTCGACGAGGCGTGGTCCTTCTGGCGGCCTTCTTTTTCGGCTGCGCCTGCTTCGGGGCGGCGTTGTCGCCTGTTGCGTCGTTTTCAGGCTTGGCGGAAGGCGTCTTCGCCGCTGCGGGCGTCGTCTTTTTCTCTCGGCCCTGGACGGCGGCGCCGGGGGGCTGCTTCGCCGCTGGCTTCTCGGACGCCTTCGCCGTGGAGGCGGGCGGCGTCGCTGTGTCGTTCGGCGTCGCGGTCTTGGCGGACTGCGCGCCGGCGGAGGCGGTTGCGCGGCGTCTGCGGGGCGAGACCTTGCGCGTCGTTTTGGCGGTCCTGGGCGCAGCCGCTGCAGGGGGCGCCTCGCCGCTGGCGGGAGGGGGCGCCTGCGCCGCTGCGCTGGACGGCTTCGCTGCTGCTGTCGGTTTCTCAGCCTGCGGGGCCGTTGTGGCTGTCGACGTCGCGGTCTTCTTGACGGCGGTTTTCTTCTTTCTGGTTCGGCTGCGTCGCGCGGACGGGGCCGTTGCGGGCTTGGCCTCGACAGCGACAGCGGCTTTGTCGCTGGCTCTGGCGGGCGTCGCAGCGGCGGAGGCAGGCCGCGTCGGCGCAGCTTCCCGTCGCTCTTCCGCGCCCACGCCTATCTCGAAGAGCCCGCCTTCGATGACGCCGCCTTTGCGCACCGTCACGGTGGGGGCGGCGCAGTCCCCCTTCCATCGCCCCTGCTCGCGGATGAGCACCGCCCCGCCGCGATAGGCCTTGATCTCCACCTTGCCCCGCACATCGACGCCTTCGATCGCCCGCACGAGGTCCGCGATGACGCGGCCGCGCTTTTCCACGACAATTTTGCCGCACGTCTGCAGCGTCTTGAGCGACTGTGTCACCTTGATGACCAGATCGTCGAGCACCAGCTTGCGGAAGCACGCGGGGCAGGAGGTGCTCATCGCCTTTGCGCTGACGCCGAAGCGATGCCCGCACAGATAGCACTGAACGCTTCGCTGCTCAGCCTGCCTCTGCTTGGCCATGCTTCGTCGCGGATCCGTTGAGAACAGCGGGCGCTCGCAGGGCGCAACGACCTCCGCTGCGCCCTGCGACGCGGCGCAGGGCGCAACTGCTCGCCCGGCGCAGGACGTCAGATCACTTGCGCGCCGACGCCTTTGCCTGCGCGGGGACCGTCACCTTGGGCTCCGCGACCGAGCGGGCGTCGCTGTCCGTTCCCGAGGTCTTCGTCGCCTCCGGGCCGACGCGGCAGTGGCCGACGAACGCCGCCCCTTCCGCGATGACCAGCGTCGTCGCCACCATGTCGCCGTGCATTTTCGCGTTGCTGTTGAGCTCCGCCCGCTCGCGGGCGACCACGTCCCCTTCGAGCACGCCGTCGATGACGACCTTGCTGGCGTCGAGCGAGGCTTTGCACGTGGCGCCTTCGCCGATGAAGATTTCTCCCTTGGCGTCGATCGTCCCCTCGAAGTGTCCAAGGATCTTGGCGCCTGCGCCAAAGCTCATCTCGCCCTTGATCTTCGTGTCCGGGCCGATGACGGTCATCGTGGTGTCGCTGGCCATGCGGGTGGACTCCTTCCAGTGTGGCTGGCTGACGCCTCCGCGTCAGCGGCGCGTGGTGTTCTGCTGCGCGCGGGCAGCTCCGGAGGCAGTGTACCGCCCAGCGGAGGGGCGTTGACAACCTGTCGACAGGCTGTGCAGCGTCGCAGCGCCTGACCGCTGGCGAAACAGCCTTCGCGCTCCAACAATGCCTGCATGCCCCCCTGTGCGCCCTGCGTTCGTCTTGGTCTTGTGCAGCGGGCGTCGCTCGTCGCTGCTGTGATCGCGCTGGGGAGCTCCGCCCTCTGCGCGCAGCTTCCCCCAGACGGCGCGGCGTCAGCGCCCATCTTTCGAGAGGACCTGGGGCGCTCGTACCTGCGGCTGGAGAGAGCGCTGGCCCAGGCGAGGGGGCTCCCCGCTGCGCTTCGCAGCCGCGTCAACAGACTCTTCGACAGGGCCTCGATGTCCCTGTACGGCAGGTGGAAGAGCAGGGCCGTCGAGCTGATCGACCAGGCGTGGCTGCTGGTGACGGCCAACAGTCCGGGCGCCGCGGGCGAGAGGCCAGGGGATCAGCAGCAATACCTGCAGACGCTGCGCGCCGCTGTTGCGGTCCGCGCAGAGCCCGAGCCTTTCCTGCTCCGCTTCGACCGCGCGGGCGCCTCCCGTGGCCCCACCCCGCAGCTGCGGCTGAGGCTGCTGCGGCCTTGGACCGACAACGCCGACGCTGCTGTGCCCGTGCAGCTGCGCATCCAAATGCAGGGACGCGTTCTCCTGCAGCAGCCCTGTGTCGTGCGCAGCGATCGAGTCGAGCCTGCGGTCGTTTCGCTGCAGGGCCTGACGCCCTTTGCTGGTCGAGCCAGGATCCTGCTGACAGGAGGCGCGCTTCGCGAGCCCGTCGAGATAGGTGTGCTGCAGGCCTCCCGCCGCTCCCTCGAGCAGGTGCAGCAGCGGACGCTCGCCACGCTCGCTGCTGTGGCTGCTCGACAGCGGACGAGCGGTCGTCCTCTGCCCAAGGGACTTTCCCTGGCGGCGTCGATCTGTCGGTCACGCGCCCGCCTGCTGACGGACACGCCCTCTCCCGATGTGACAGCCCACTTTCTGCTCGACCTTGCGCAGCTGGCTCGGGAGGTGGAACAGGAAGCGCAGGCGGTCGAGGCGGGGCGGAATCCCTACCGCCTGCGTGAAGGGGACCTGTGGCTGGAGCTGCCTGTTCGCGGCGCCGTCATCCCCGCCAGGCTGTACGCCTCGCCGAAAGCCGTTCACACGCATCCTGCGCCGCTGATCATCGCGTTGCACGGCGCAGGCGGCGACGAAAGCCTCTTCATGGAGGGATACGGCGCAGGCAGACTTCGCGATCTGGCTCGGGAAAAAGGGTTCCTGTTGCTCACGCCGCGAACCAACCCTTTCCTGGAAGGCAGCAGACAGGCGCTGGACGACATGCTCGACGCGCTCGAGCAGCTGTACGCGGTTGATCGCCAGCGGGTGTACGTGATGGGGCATTCGCTGGGGGCGGGCGTGGCGGCGACGCTGGCCCGCACAGCCAGCGACAAAGTGGCGGCGTGCGTGTGTTTCGCTGGAGGGGGAGGTTGGGCAGGCCTGACCGCTGCGCCTGGGTCGATCGCCCCGACCAGAGTCTTCGCAGGCGCCTTGGACCCCATCATCCCCGCTCGGGGCACACTCGCAGCGGCGCAGGATGCCCACAAGCGGGGGCTCCCTGTCGAATGGACGATGCTCCCCGCTGCAGGCCACACCCTCTTCGTGGGCAGGGTGCTCGACGAGGCGGTCGACTGGCTGTTGCAACGCCGTCTGGGGCCTTCCAGCGACGCCGCCAGCGCCCGCTGAGCTGGAACTGTCCTTGGTGAAGGCGGCGCAGCGCTTATGGGGCCGCTCTTTCCTGACCTCAGAGAAGGCTTTGGCGTCTATTGATGACGGGCGGGTTGACAACCCTCTGCCGAGTGTTAGGATTGTGGTGAAGGTGGGAATGCCCCATGGGGCGTAGGGAAGGAAGTTCGTGCGGGTGTCGAGAGAGGATACGTGCAGCGCAGCTGCACAGGAAGGGGAGAAAAAGACCATGACGTTCCGGAGGGGACTTCCGCTCGGACGGAGCGGTGTTGTCGTTGTCGCAGCGATGGCTGTGCATGCAGCGGCGGCGCAGGCTGTTTCCGCTGCGACGGTGCAGGTGCACTTCAGCGGGCTGCACACGCTGGCGGCCAGCGGCGGCCTCATCGATGAGCGGGCTGCGGACAACAGCGTCGGTGCGTTGCCGTACGGCAGCGACCAACTGGCACAGACCGGGTTGGCCACGGGCAGGAGCGTCTACGACTTCAGCGCGCAGCGACTGCAGGTGGACTTCGCCGCGGGCCTTGCGCAGGGGGCCTCCACCAGCGAAGCGGTGATGGGCTACGGCGCCCTCGTCTTCACGCCCGACGCTGACACGACCTACGACGTCAGCGGACTCTTCAGCCTGCTGGATCAGCAGACAGCGGGCCTCAAGCTCTCGACGGCGCTGACCGAGCTGGGGTCGACCCCGACGTCGCTCTTCTCGACGACGATGGAGAGTCTGGCCACGCCCGGCGCCTCGCTGGTCGTGGGCACTCCCAGCGGCGATCTGCGCAGCGACATGACGGGCTCGACGACGGGCACGCTCCTGGCGGGGCATGTGTACCAGTTCGAGTGGACCTTCACGCTGTATTCGACCAGCTCGCTGGCCTTCGGCACGCTGGGCCAGGGCGGCGTGACGCTGCGGTTCGACAGCGCTTCGAGCCTGCCGATGATTCCGCTGCCGACGCCTGTGGGCTTGGCGGCGCTGGGGCTCTCGGCTCTGTCGCTGGGTCGCAGCAGGCGGCGGGCCTTCTGAGCGCTCTTGCAGTCGGCGCAGTCCGTGGGCAGACTCGCCCCATGGACATCGTGACACTGTGGGCGACGCTGCTGACAGCGGCGCTGGGCGCGCTGAGTCTGGGCGCGGGGGCGCAGGCGGAGGGACGCGTGCGGGTCCGCGCGCTGGGTCTTGCGCCGGGGATGCTGCCGACCGGTCCCCTCAACGCCATCACCGACGTCGCAGGCGTGCGGGTGGGGCACACGACGATCGTTCGCGGCGACGGGCCCCACGCCCTGCGCACGGGCGTCACAGCCATCCTGCCCCATGAGGGGAATCTCTTCCAAGAGAAGGTCCCCGCTGCGGTCTACGTGGGCAACGGCTTTGGCAAGGCGGCGGGCTTTCTGCAGGTGCAGGAGCTGGGGCTTCTCGAGACGCCCATCGTGCTGACCAAC
This sequence comes from uncultured Phycisphaeraceae bacterium, assembly GCA_964408965.1. Classification (GTDB taxonomy): domain Bacteria; phylum Planctomycetota; class Phycisphaerae; order Phycisphaerales; family UBA1924; genus CAYPBL01. The sequence goes on from CAYPBL010000017.1 coordinate 18,725, forward strand.
ACGCTGAGCGTGGGGACCGCCGTCGAGGCCGTCGTCCGCTGGACGCTCAAGCAGCAGGGCAACCAAGCCGTCCGCTCGGTCAACGCCGTCGTGGGCGAGGTCAACGACGGCCTGCTCAGCGACATCCGCGCCCAGGCCGTGACGGGCGAGGATGTCGTCGCGGCGATCGAGAGCGCCCGCAGCGGGCCGGTCGAGGAGGGCTGCGTCGGCGGCGGCACAGGCGCCGTCTGTTTCGGTTTCAAGGGCGGTGTCGGGACCGCCTCGCGGGCGCTGCCGCCGTCGCTGGGCGGCTGGACGGTGGGCGCTCTGGTGCAGGCCAACTTCGGCGGCGCGCTGACCATGGACGGGCTGCGCGTGGGCGAGGCCCTGGGCCGCTACGCCTTTCGCCAGGCGCTGGAGCGTCAGAAGAGCAGTCAGGCGGGCCCGCCCCAGGAGAGCCCCGACGGCTCGTGCATGATCGTGCTGGCGACCGACGCGCCGCTGAGCGCCAGGCAGCTGCAGCGGCTTGCGCGACGGGCGGTGCTCGGCCTTGCCCGCACGGGCTCGTTCATGAGCAACGGTTCGGGCGATTTCGTCATCGCCTTTTCCACGGCCCGCCGCGTCGCCCACCACAGCGACGCGTCCGTGGAGACTGTCGAGCTGCTGCGCGACGACCGCCTGAGCCCGCTCTTCCTGGCGGCGGTCGAGTCGGTCGAGGAAGCGGTCTACAACGCCCTGTGCATGGCGACGACGACGACGGGCCGCGACGGCGTGGTCGTGGAGGCCCTGCCGTTGGAGAAGGTCCGCGCCATGGTCCGCAAGCGCCGCAGCGACTGATGCGTGGCAGCTCAGCCCTTTCCGCCAGCGAGGCGCGCAGCCTCGGGAAGCGCCGCGAGCCTGCGCATGGCGACGAGGCCGACAGCTGGGCCGAGGGCCAGGCTGGCCGTGGCCGTCGCCCAGCCCTGCGCCTCGACGAGCGCAGGCGTGAGCCGGATCGTCAGCATCGTCAACAGAAAGCCAGCCAGCGTCTGCGTCGTCAACGCTGTGCCGACGTAGCGCTCGTCGGCCAGCTCGCTCACCGCAGCGGAGAACTGGGCGCTGTCGGCGATCACCAGAACGCCCCAGACAAGACACAGCAGAAGCAGCGGCAGCGGATGGTCGAAGAGGGCCCCGGCCAGAAGCGCGCAGGCGCCCGAGCCCGCCAGGCTCAGCGCAGCTGCGCGCGTCCGTCCCGCGCGATCGGCCAGCAGGCCTCCAGCCACACAGCCCAGCGCGCCGACGGCGATGACCGCAAAGCCCGCGAGCCGCGCAGCCCGCTGCGGCAGCTCCGCCTCCGTGAACGACGCCAGCAGCAGCGCAGGCGTCCAGGCCCACATGGCGTAGAGCTCCCACATATGCCCCAGGTAGCCCACCGTCGCCAGGCGCAGCGGCCGCTGACGCAGAACCGCCAGGACCATGGCGGGGTTGAAGGGGCTCGCTGGCGGAAACGCAGGCCCCGGCCTGACCGCAAGGGCGCACAGCGCGCCTCCGGCTGCGGCCAGCAGCGCCGCCAGCAGCAGCGTCGTCCGCCAGTCCACCCCGCCTCCTGCTTCAGCGGGCGCCAGAGCTGTCAACAGATGGGGCAGGGCGCTGCCCACCGTCAGGGCCCCGACGAGCAGACCCAGCGCAAGGCCCCGGCGCCTGCTGCTGACCCACGACGCCGCCAGCTTCATGCCCGGCGGATACACCCCCGCCAGGAAGGCGCCCGTCAGCAGACGCAGCCCCAGCACAGCAGGCCCCGCCAATGCCTCCTGCGCCGCCGCCAGGGGAATGGCTGCGGTGCACACAGCCGCGGCCAGAGCGCAGCAGGCGAAGAGTCTGTGGGCCGCGATGCGGTCAGCAAGGCTCGTGACGGCCAGCGTCAGCGCCCCCAGCGCAAAGCCCAACTGCACGCTCATGGTCAGCCAGGCGTCGAAGGCGCCCGATCCGGCGCCCAGGGCTTCACGCAGCTGCGGCGCGACAGCGGTGGCCGCGAACCAGGGCGCCATCGCCAGCAGCTCCGCCAGAACGATGAGCGCAGTCTGTCGCCACGGGCGCAGGAACATCCCTGCAGCCTACCCACGGGTCAGCTGCAGCTGTCACCTCAGCGGGCTGTCCGCTTGTCGCGCGTGATCTGGGCGTAGGCGCTGTGGTTGTGGATCGACTCGAAGTTCTCGCTGCTGACCTCGCACCAGAGGATGCGCTCGTCCCGCTCCAGCGCCTGGGCCAGGTCGCGGACGATGTCCTCGACGAACTTGGGCTGTTCGTACGCCTGCTCGGTGACGAACTTCTCGTCGGGCCGCTTGAGCACCGCGTAGACCGGCGCCGAGGCGGCGTTCTCCAAATGCTGCACGAGGTCCTCGATCCAAAGCATCCCCTGGAACCGCACCGCCGCGGTGATGTGGCAGCGCTGGTTGTGGGCGCCAAAGGCGCTGATCTCCTTGGAGCAGGGGCACAGACTCGTCGCCGGCGCCTGCACCTTCATGATGAAGTCCTCGTGGTCGTTGCTGACGCACTCGAACCACACCTTGTAGTCCATCAGGCCAGGGGCCCCCGTGACCGGCGCCTTCTTGGAGATGAAGTACGTGAAGGCCAGCGACAGGTGCGCCTCAGCTGCGTCGAGGCGCTGACGGATCTGCCGGGCGATCTTCGGGACGCACTCGGGCGTCAGCGCCCGGTCGTAGGCGTTGAGCACCTCCAGAAAGCGGCTCATGTGCGTGCCCTTCTGGTGGTGGGGCAGCGAGACGTACATGTCGATCGAGGCGACGGTCGTCTGCTCGCCGCCGTCGGGCGTGCGCAGCGTGATGGGGTAGGTGACGTCCTTGACGCCGACCTTGTCGATGGCGATGCGCCGCCCGTCCGCCTGGGCCTGCACGTCGGGCATGGCGGCTGGATCGACGGCGAGGGGCTCCTGCTCGACGGTTCTGCAGCGGGTGGTGTTCACGGATCGCCCTTCCTGGGCCGTGGCCAGCGACAGGCGAGGCGGCCCGAGCAACCCTAGGCGCCGGGCGAGGCAGCAGCGGCGCTTCGCTCCTCCCGCAAGAGGGCGGCGCTGGCCCAGCTCCACCCCGCTGCTCCTCCAGCCAAGGCCCCGCACAGCCAGTCCAGCGGCGCCAGCCTGGCGGGGGGAAAGAGGACTCCCGCGTACGCTGCCTGCTGCAGGGCGGCGGCGCCGTGCAGCCGCAGCGCCCACAACGGCGCCCAGACCGCCGCCAGCGTCGCTGCGAGCGGAATCAGCCAGCGGAGGGCAGCGCCGCCCGTGAAGCGACCCATCAGCCCTGCCGCCACTCCCGCCAAGACGCCTGCAGCGATCGTCTGGCCCTTGAGCCCCTCGACGGCCACGATCCAGGCGACGAAGGCCATGGCCACGGCCGCTGTCAGCGAACCCACTGCAAGGTCGATCGCGCCGCGGCGGTCGAGCCGCCAGGTCCGTTCGAGGTTTCGCTCTCCCACGCGCACGACCAGCCATGCGCCAGCTGCGGTGGCCAGGCCCAGCACAAGCCCTTCCACCGCCAGGCGGCGCAGGGCGGTCGCAGGCTCGACGGCTCGAAAGAGCTGCTCGACTTCGGCGCTGCGTGCAGCGGGCCAGAGCAGCACGAGCCCCATCGCGAAGAGCCCCCTCCCTGGCCCGACGAGGAAGGCGGCCAGCAGCCCCGAAGCGGAAGCGAGCAGGACGACCCCCAGCCCCACAAGCAGGCCCCAGACGGGCGAGGTCGATGTGAGGGCCGTGGCGTGCAAGCCGCCGTCGGGAGCGCGCAGCGACGCAAAGAGCCACCCCGCTGCGGGGCCAGCGACGAGCCCCGCCAGTCCCAGCGTCGTCGCGCTCGCTGCAGTGCGCTGCATGCAGCAAGGGTGGCGAGTTCCGCTGTGCGACGCAAGCCCGCAACTCCCCGCCGAGTAGGGCGCCAGGCTGACAGGTCAGGCCGACACAGGGCGCCTCTCTGCGCGTCCTGCGCCGCGCGCCCCGAGCGTTTCGGACGAATCGCACGCTCCCTGCGCTGGCGCGCCTGTTGCACACGCTTGGGTGGGTCGAGCGCCAAGGGGCGCCGACGAACGAAGCCGCAACAATGCCCGACGTTTCGGGCCAAGGAGGTGGAGCCATGGCAGCGATCATGACTCGACGTGAACCGGTGGCGACCAATGGTCTGAGGTTGTTCGACAGACTCTTCAGCGAGCCCTTCTTCAACATGGGCCTGCCGACGGAGTGGACGGCGCCGATTCTCGAAGAGGGCACGCTGGCGCTGGATATTTCCGAGGACGACGAGAACGTGATCGTCCGCGCCTCGCTTCCGGGGTTCAAGCGTGACGACATCGATGTGGAGATCCACGACGGCGTGCTCACCATCAAGGCGGAGCGCTCCGAGGAGGAGGAGTTCAAGAACGAGAAGTTCTTCCGCAAGGAGCGCCGCTTCGGCGCCGTCAGCAGGCGGGTGGCGCTGCCGAGCATGGTCGACGAGCGCCGCGCCAGAGCGGAGCTGAAAGACGGCGTGCTCACGCTCCGTCTGCCCAAGACCGAAGAGGCCAGGCCCAAGAAGATCGCCATCGACTGAGTTCTCGATGGAGGGGATCAGCGTGTTCGCCCGAAAGGGCGCACACGCCTTTGCGGAACAGAGGCGCACAGCGTCGCGCTGCGGTGAAGAACGTTGCGATGCGCGCCTCCGCGTCGCGCCGAGGCGCCCACCAGCGGTCCGCCGCGGCGCAGCTCCTTCCCTCCCGCGGCTTCAGCGCCCGCCCGCCGCTCCGCGCGACACACAGAGGAGGGCGGCGCGGGCGCTTCGTTGGAAGAGGACGTTGCGCCCGGTGTACAGTTCGAGCGCGGAGGGGAGGACGCTGTGCGGGCCTCTGAGCATGCGCCATCACCACCACCACGACCACCACAGCGACCATGGGCGCCATGACGCTGTTGACGTCGCGGGCGATCGGGCGCTGCTCGTGGCCGTCGTCGTCAACGCTCTGCTGACCGCAGCGGAGGTGGCGGGGGGGATCCTCGCGGGAAGCCTCGCTCTCATCGCCGACGCGCTGCACAACCTCAGCGACGCTGCGTCGCTGGCGCTGGCGCTCTTCGCCCGCCGCGTGGCCCGCAGACCCGCTGACGCCGCCCGCACCTTTGGCTACCGAAGGGCGGAAGTGATAGGAGCCCTCGTGAGCGTCACGGCGCTGCTGGTCATGGCGGGGTATCTGGTCGTCGAGGCGGTGGGCAGACTGCTCGCGGGCCAGCCGCCCATCTCCGGGCCCATCATGGTCGTCGTCTCGCTCATCGCGCTGGCCATCGACGCAGCGACGGCGGCGCTGACGTACGCGATGTCGCGCAGCAGCGTGAACATTCGGGCGGCCTTTCTGCACAACCTGGCCGACGCTGCAGGGTCCGTGGCCACGCTCGTCGTGGGATTCGTGATCTGGAAGTACGACTGGCGCGTGGCGGACCTGATCGCCACGCTGCTGATAGCGGCGTACATCCTCTGGCAAAGCGCAGGCATCGTGCGCTTCACGGTGCACCTGCTGCTGGATGGCGCCCCGCCGGGGGTGGACCCCCACGCGGTGGCCAAGGCGCTGCAGGAGGCTCCCGGGGTGCTCGGCGCCCATCACGTGCACGCCCGGCTGCTCGACGAGAAGCAGGCGGCGCTGGAGGCGCACGTGGTGATCGACCGAACCGACGCTCCGCAGCTGGAGCGCATCAAGCGCGACGCCAAGCGTCTGCTTCGCGAGCGCTTCAACATCGCCCACTCCACGCTCGAGTTCGAGTACGCTGACGAGACGCACCCCGAGCGCTGCGTCGAGGAGGACGTCGTCGTCGGCCATTGAGGCTGACGCAGCCAAGAGGAGCGCAGCATGCGCGTCGCTGTCCCTGCTGATCGTGTCCGCGAGGCCTTCGAGCAGGTCAAGGACGACCCATCCTTCGCTGAGAGCAGGGCCCGCTTCGAGAAGACGGGCGCTCCTGCGGAAATGCTCCAGGCGCTGTCGCTTCGGCCGGAGATTCTCAAGGCCTTCGCGGGCTTCTCCAGTTGCGTCTACCCGGGCGGGTTGCTGGAGCGCAGGCTCAAGGAGCTGGTCATCATCGAGGCCTCGCGCCGCAACGCCTGCCAGTTCTGTCGCGACGTGCACGTGGCTGTCGCCCGCATGCTCGGGCTCTCCGACGACGCGCTGGCCCTGCTCGACAGTCCCGAGCGCATGACCGATCGCGAAGCGCTGGCCGTCGAGTACACCGCCGCAGCCATGACCGACGCCAACCGCGTCCCTGACGAGCTCTTCGACAGGCTTCGTCAGGCCTTTGGCGACGAGGAGATCGTCGAGCTGACCTTCCTCATCGGCTACATCAACATGCTCAACCTCTTCAACAACTGCCTGCAGGTGGCCTACCACGGCGAGTTCGAGCAGGCCTGAGGCCGGGACGGAGGGGCCTGGCGGAGACGTCTCGGAAAGCGACCCTATTTCGCCGCTGCGAAGTGGCCGCTGCGCGCCCAGTCCGTACGATCGCGCAGGAGGCTGGACATGGGCGAGGCAGCCAACGACAGTCCGCTGCGCATCGGCGTGGTGGGGGCGGGGGCCATGGGCTCGAGCCTCGCCGCCATCGCCTCCAGGGTCGCCCCGACCGTCATGGTCGTGCGCAACCCCAGGCGCGCGGCGCAGATCTTCGAGCGAGGCCTGGTGGTGCGGGGGCTCATCGAGGCTGAGGCGCAGCCGATCGTCGTCCGCTCGGTGGCGGACCTGCCTGCGGTGGGGGGTGTGGACCATCTCTTCATCGCCACGAAGACCACGTCGATTCCGCAGGTCTGCGCGGACCTCAAGCCCGTGCTCGGCGCGATCGCTGCGCACGACCACCCTGCGCGGATCATTTCCTACCAGAACGGCATCGAGCCTGGCAGGGAGATCATGCAGCTGCTGGACACGCCGCATGTGCTGCGCATGGTGCTGCACTACGGGGCTGTGTTGGACGACGAGTCAGGTGTGGTCGAGGTGCACATGCACGAGCCGCCGCACTGCGTGGGCTGCCTGGACGAGGAGCACGTGGGCGACTGCGAGACGCTCGCCTCCCTCCTGACCCAGGCAGGATTTCCCACGAAATACGAGCCCAACATCGAGGCCCGCGTCTGGGCCAAGGCGATCCTCAACGCTGCGATGAGCCCCGTCTGCGCATTGGTCAACTCGACGATCGGGGAGGTGCTCGACTCGCCCGCCAGGCTCGTCGTGGACAGGCTGCTCGACGAGGCTGTCGAAGCGGCCAGGCTCGAGGGCATCACGCTCGGCGAGGACTTCAAGGAGCGGGCCATGGGCGTCTTCGAGCGAGGCAGGGCGCATCTGCCCAGCATGGTCGAGGACATACGACGTGGCCGCGAGAGCGAAGTGGGGCAGCTCAACCGGCAGATCGTCCTGCACGCCCGCACGCTCGGCGCCGCTGTTCCCACCCACGAGGTGATCGACGCCCTCATCGAGACCTTCGATTGGCGCATCTACCACGGCGCGCACGAGCCGCACGGCGGCGTCGGCGGCGCGCAGGGCAACGTGGGCGACGAGCAGGCGGCGTAGGGTTCCTTCTGCCCGTTCCTGTGGGCTGCGACAGCGCCTACGCCACAGCCTGCAG
>CAYPBL010000017.1:26400-35735 GCA_964408965.1 uncultured Phycisphaeraceae bacterium
GGCCTCGTCGCGCCAGGCGATCTCGACGCGCACGCCCAGCATGGCCAGCAGCGCCCGCGCCTGCTTCTCGACGCTGGCCCTGGCCAGGGCCTCGTAACGGGCTTCGTTCTTCTCGAAGAGGCTCGCAGCCTGTTCCTGCGCCTCGCGCATCAGGGCCTGCTGCGCCCTGGCGTCCATGGGGATCACGTCGATCAGCCCCAGCGCCTTTCCCGCAGCGATGTCGTACGGCGTCACGTCCACCAGCCGCAGCGACCCCTCCACGGGCGGCAGCGTCAGACGAAAGCCACCGCCCTTGAGCGGCTGCGCGTCCTCTGGCCCGAGGGTCGTCAGGTCCACCGAGTACTGCTTCTCGAACTGGAAGATCATCGCCAGCCTGGCCTGCGAGAGCAGCAGCGGCGGCAGAAAGGACAGCCCCCGCGTCGAGGTCGCGATCTCCCGCGCGCAGACCTCCAGCCCCACAAGCCTTCCCGCCGTGGCGACGCGCTCCACCGCAGCGGCGACGGAGACGTTTCGACCCCGACCCTCCGAAGCAGCCCCGCGGCGCCGCAGCAGCCACAGCCCCCCAGCCCCGAGAGCCGCTCCCACAGCAAGCGCGATCAGCGCGTCCATAGTCATGCTCCATCCGTCCGCGGAGCGGCTGCATTTCCTCTGCGCCGCCGCTGCGGTACGAGCGGTTCTTGGGCCTCCGTGGCGGCGCCTTTCGCGCAGCGGCCTCGACGCGGGTCGTACACTTCTCTGCGCACGCAGCGACGAGCGCGCAGCGACAGCAGCAGGAGGCCTCTTCCATGACCGAGAACCGCGCCGCAGCCCAGTTCGCCAGCCGCAACCGCGCCCTGCTCAGCGAGCTGGAGTCCACGGGGCAGCTCAAGCAGCTGCTGACCATCGACAGCCCCATGGGGCCGACGGTGAAGGTCAAGGGCCATGGCGAGTGCCTCTGCTTCTGCTCCAACAACTACCTGGGCCTGGCCAACCACCCCGAGGTGGTCGACGCGGGCATCCGCGGCCTGCGCGACTACGGCGCAGGCACGGCCAGCGTGCGCTTCATCTGCGGCACCTTCACGCCCCACGAGAAGCTCGAACGGCGCCTGGCGGACTTTCTCGGCGTCGAGGCGGCCTACACCTTCGTCTCCTGCTGGAACGCCACCGAGGCCCTCTTTCCCACTCTGGCCGAGCCCAGCGACGCCATCGTCAGCGACGAGCTCAACCACGCCTGCATCATCGACTCCATCCGCCTGGCCAGCGTCATCAAGAAGGGCGTCCGCCGATTCGTCTACCGCAACAACGACATGGACGACCTGCGGGCCAGGCTCGAGGAGGCGCGGTCGGCCATCGACGACGACGGCGTGGTCTGGGTCGTCACGGACGGGGTCTTCTCGATGGAGGGGTCGCTGGCCAACCTGCCCGCGATGCGCAGGCTCTGCGACGAGTTCGGCGCCCTGCTCGTCGTGGACGACTCGCACGGCGTGGGCGTGCTCGGGCGGCGCGGCAAGGGGACGCACGAGCACTACGAAATGCCGGGCGAGGCGATCGACATGTTCACGGGCACGCTGGGCAAGGCGCTGGGGGGCGCCGCGGGGGGGTACCTGGCCGGCCCCAGGCACGCCATCGACGTGATCGTGCAGCGGGGCAGGCCCACCCTCTTCTCCAACGCCCTGCCCGTCACCGTCGCCTGCAGCGCCGCCAAGGCCGTCGAGATTCTCGAGCGCGAGCCCGAGCGGGTGCAGAAGCTGCGCGACAACGTCGAATACGCCCGCAAGGGCATCCGCGGCGCAGGCTTCGAGGTCATCGAGAGCCCCACCGCCATCTGCCCCATCATCGTGGGCGACACCGCCAAGGCCATCCGCATGAGCAAGCGCCTGCTCGAGCTGGGGGTGTACGTCATCGGCTTCGGCTACCCGGTCGTCCCCGAAGGCCAGGCGCGCCTGCGGGTGCAGATCTCCGCAGCCCACGAGCGCGAGCACCTCGACGGCCTGGTCGAGGCGCTGCGCAAGCTGTAGCGGCGAGCGCTTCCAGGTGAATCCCGCGGCGCGGTCCAGCCGTACACTGCGCCGCTGATGGCGCCCCTGTCGCACATCTGTCAGGGCTGCGGAGCTGAGCTTGCGCGGGTGCGGGCGCCGCTGGACCCGGTCTACGGCCTGCGCGTCGTGGTCTGTCCCCGCTGCGCCGCAGCCTGCGTGCGTCGGCTGCCGGGCGCGTCGCGCAAGCGCGTCCTGCGGCTCGTCGACGCGGTCAGCGGCCTGCTCGTCAACGCGCTCGCTGGAGCGCTGCTGCTGCTGTGGAGCGCGGGGGTGATCCTGGGCTTGGCCCGCACGCTCGACCGGGCGGGCGAGGGGCCGCTTGGCGCGCTGCAGCTGCGCGACGCTGCAGGAGGCTGGCGCGCGGAGCGCGTCGTCCTGACGGCGGCGCTGGCGGCGCTGTCGATCGCGGCGGGCGCCTGGCTCACCTGCGGTCTGGCGCACTGGCGTCGCTGGCGCGCCGTGGCTGCTTGGACGGCGGCGCTGGTTGCGGCGGTGTCGATCGGGCCTCTTGTCTTCGCGCTCCGCGCTGCTGCTGCGCTGCTCATGCTGGGAAGCACGCCGCGGTATGGCGGACCTGGCCTCGAGCTCTGGGCGACGCGCATGGGCCTGGTCGCAGGCGCAGTGGTCGCGGCGGTGGTTGCGGGTCTTCCCCTTGGCTGTGCGCTGCGCAAGCTCGAAGCCTTGGCCAGGCGGCGCCTGCTGCGGCGGATCAGGCGTCGCGCCCGGGCGAGGAGGCGGGCGTGAGCGACGCGCACCCTCCCAGCGCACACCGCCCCGAGATCGAAGGGCCCATCGTCGCGCACATCGAAGGCGACCGCTGCTGTCCTGCGTGCGGCTTCAACCTGGTCGGCTCGCCGGTGCGGCGCGAGCCGGTGTACGGGCTGTACCTGCTGCGCTGCCCCGAGTGCGGCAGGGCCTGCCCCGTGGACGAGCATCCGCGGATCGAGCGCTGGACGAGCAGGCTCACGGCGTTGCTGGCGGCGCTGTGGTTGCTGGGGCTGACGCTGGCGACGGTGGGGGTGGGGTCGCTGATGCTCGTCGGCGCAGGCGTCGCGACGCAGGCGCTCAGCGGTCGTTTCGGCCTTGTGGTGCAGCAGGCCTTCAATGAGAGCGAGGAAGGGCAAGCGTTTCGTCAAGGCGTCCTGCGCAGCGCTGGAAACTTCGACGCTGCCTGGCTGACGGAGGAGCGGCGGGCGGCGCTGTGGCGGGAGTTCGGCGGGACGCGGAGGGGGCTGTGGATCGTCGGCGGGTCGCTGGTGTGGCTGGCGGTGTGGTTGTACCCCGTAGGCGCGCTGGGCAGCGTGCTTGCGCTTGCGCGCAGGCGCTGGGAGTTGCTGCTTGTGTCCCTGCTGCCTGCGGTCGGGGCTGCGTCGCTGCTGCTGTTGATCAAGCGTTTCACTGCGGGCCACACGACGGTCTGGAGCGCCTCGGAGGTGGTGCAGCGGTGGTTGCTGGTTCCCTGGGGAGTGGTGGGGATCGTTTTCTGCTGGGCAAGTTTCGCGCTGGGGCTCGTCAGCGGCAGGGCGCTTGCGCGGGGGCTGGCGCGGGCGCTGCTTCCGCCCAGGCTCTGCGCGAGTCTGTCGATCCTCTGGACCTCGCAGGGCCTCGAACCGCCCCGACGCAGTGGCGCCTTGAGACGCGCTGCACGCTCTTCCTAGACGCTGCGTCGGTCGGGCACGGGCAGGTCCACGACGACGCCTCGGTGGTCCGAGCCGGGGATGGGAAAGGCCCGGGCCCGCAGCGCTTCGCTCTGCTCGGCAATCGCAGGCGCCGCCACCACGTGATCCAGCGCGATCGGCGCCCACAGACAGCTCCACGGCCAGGTTCCTTTGCCTGCGGCGACGCCGTTGGGCGCCACCCTCCCGGGCGACACCTTGCAGGGGGAGCAATCGAGCTCGAGCCTGCGCCACAGGCCCAGCTCCCGCTCCATCCGCCGCCAGGTGGGCTCGAAGCGGGCGGTGTTGAAGTCTCCCAGCGCCAGCGCTGCGGTCTCGGGACGGCGCTCGTGGAGCGCGCGGAGTCTGCGGGCCAGCGCCAGCAGCTGTCTCTCCCGCCTGCGCCATCTCCAAGGCAGGTACGGCGCGATGGCGTGGACGACCAACAGGTGAACCTCGCCCACCCGCCATTCCACCCAGCCTCTGCCGCTGGCCCGCACGCGCTCGACGGGCAGATCCTCCCGGACGTAGAGCGCGATGGGCAACCCCCCTTTGCGGGTGACCGCGACGTCGCGCCGCGGAGGCAGGCGGGTGGCGGCCCTGCTGTCGAAGCGGCGGGTGGACTCGATCACCGCTGCCACGTCCGGCTGCTGGGCCGCCACGGCGGCGACCGCGCGGGTCGGTCGAGGGTTGAGGCAGAACAGATTGGCAACGGCGATGCGCATGCAGGAGACGCTCCGCAGCAACCCTAGGCGGCTCTGCTCGAGGCTCTCGGAGCAGCAGCTCGCCCGGCTCTGCGCCTGCACAACGCTGCAAACCCCTTGCCTGGACTGCGTCTCGGAGACGACATGGGCCTGTGTGACGTCCGCGTATGGCCCGGGCGGGAAGAATGTCCGCTGCTGGGAGGTTGTTCCCGTGCAGGCTGCAGCCGATGCTGTGCCACAGTGGGCCCACCCTGTGGGCTCGTCCTGAGTGGAAGGACGCTCATGCGATTGCTCAGGCGGTTCGACAACGCGTTCTTCTTCCTCGCTGCTGCGGTGGCGGCGTTTGTGGTGTTGCGGGGGGTGTTGGGAGCGGGTGTGGCGCCGACGCCGCCTGTCTTCGAGGGGGGGCCCGCATCGTTGCGCGACGCCCTGGCCAGGGCCAAGGAGCAGGGCAAGCTGGTCTTCGCCTACGCCACCGCAGACTGGTGCGGCCCCTGTCAGGTCTTCAAGCGCACAGCCCTGGTCGACCCGCAGGTGGAGGATTTTCTCAGGCGGCGGACAGTGCCTGTGTACATCGACATCGACAAGGCGCCCCGCGACGCTGCGGCGCTGGCGGTGATGGGGATCCCCAGTTCGAACCTGCTCACGCCCACGGGGGAGATCGTCGCCCGGATGGAAGGCGCCTACAGCGGCGCAGCGCTGCTTCGGTGGCTCAAGGCTGCAGCGGCCAAGGCGGACCAGGGCTCGCGAACCGCCGCCACCCCGCCGCAGCAGGGCTCCTGAGCACGCGTCCTCAGCGACGCTGGGGCGTGCAGCGGGCGCCAGCCGCTGTCGCCATTGGCTCCGCTAGAAGACGAACCGCATGCGACCGAAGTCGGGGATAGGAATCCCCCAGGCGCCTCTGTGGGGGGCGGGCCAGTAGACGAAGAAGGCCTTGCCCAGGATCAGCGCGCGGGGGACGACGCCTGGCTTCTCGTCGAACTGCGCTTCGACCCACGGGCTGACATGGTCCCACATGCGGGCGTCGCGACTGGCGGGGGAGTTGTCGCCGAGCACGAAAAACTCGTCCCGGCCCAGTTCGACCGCGGTCTCCTTGGTGACGGCGCGGAGCGGGCCGCTTCTGCGTCTCGACCAGCCAGCCTGGTAGTGGAGATCGCGGTCCAGCCCCACACGGTGCAGCGAGAGCCCCTGCACATCGCCTCGGAAGCGCAGCCCCACGCTGGTGCGCGTGTAGGAAGCGGGGTTCATGATCCACTCGGTCTGCACGGGCTCTTCCCCAGCGATTCCCAGCGCAAAGCGCTGCCGTTCGTCCGCTGACCAGTCGTAGGCGGCGCTGAGGAGGCGCGTGCCGTCGGCCCACAAACTGAGGCGCTGGTCCGCGTGCCACACTTCCACATTGAGCGGCGTGCCAGGCCGCCAGCGCACAGGGGGGCCCTGCGCCAGCGTGGTCCACCCCTCGGGATCGTTCACGGGCCGGGACCGCAGCGACGTCTGTCGGTCGCTGAGCACCGCTTCGAAGACATGGCTTCGCGTCGAGATGACGACGGTCGCCTCCAGTGTGCTGCCCGGAGGGTCGACTGTGAAACGCACGCGCACATCGCCGACAGGAAAACGGGTCAGCGGTTGGCCTCGCTGGAGCAGCAACTCGTTGTACGGAACCCAGTCGGTGATGGGCCAGGCGGTCTCGTTCCAGGCAAGCGCAGCCTCAGCGTCAGCAGGGCCTTGAAAGGTGTATTCGGCGCCGTCTCGCTGCCAGCCTGTTCCTGTCCAGGGGCTCGTCCAGTCGGGTTTGTGCCCCTGCTGCGCGATGGGTGTGTACTCGCTGGAGAAGAGCGGCCGCCACAGCGTGCGCTGCAGGGAGTAGGGCTTGCGGGCGATGCGCCAGGGGGCGTCGGGGGGACTGTCGAGGGGTCTGGTGAAGATGTCGCCGTCCACGATGCGCAGCGACTCGCCGGGCAGCCCCACCAGCCTTTTGATGAAGTTCTCCGTGGGGGTCTCCGGACTCTTGAAGACGATGATCTCCCATCGGCGGGGGGGGCGCAGCGCGTAGATGTGCTTGAGCACCACAATGCGGTCGCCTGCGCGCAGCGGCAGCGCGCTGAACGACAGGGGAACACCCGACCCTTCCCCAGGGTAGATCGTCAACCCCCGCTTGCGCGCGGGAGGGCCTGTGCGGGGATCAGTGACGGTGATCGGTCCTCGCTGTCCCCCCTGCACGGGCAGCGGCAGATCCGCTCCTCGCGCGTAATCCCGCGGGTTCACCGGCCAGGTCCAGCCCGTGAAGGGGCTCTGGGCCTGCACGTGCGCGCCCAGCAGCGTCGGCGCCATCGACCCCGTGGGAATGACGAAAGGCTCGAGGACGAAGGAGCGGAACACGAAGGCCAGCGCAAAGGCGATGATGATGGAGATCAGCGTTTCGCGCAGCGATTCGCTGTGCTCGCCAGCGGACGGGCTTCCTGCTGCAGCAGCGACCGCAGCAGCTTCGCGGGGTTCGTCTTCCCTCATGGTCCGTTCCGTGTCCTCGCTGCAGCGGCGCCGACGGAGGCTTCGCGACACCCGCCTCAGCGCCGCGCCGCGCTGCGCGCAGCGGTGAAGATGAGACGCAGATCGTACGCCTGCAGCAGCTCCAGTCTGGTGCGCGAAGCAGCGTACAGGAGCAGCGTTTCGGTGCGCTGGTCGATGGTCGCGAGGATGTCTTCCCCTGCGCCGTCGTCAGCGGTCAGCGCAACGAAGTCGCCTGCGCGGGAGACGTCGCCGGCCTGGGCGGTCGGCGCGGGCCTGGCCAGCAGCAGCGCCGCCAGCGTCGCAGCGAGCGCCGTCGCCGTCAGCCCCAGCGTCCGCTCGCCGACGCCTGGACGGGCGCGACGGTCAGCGTTGGTCGGTGCGCGGTCGTTCATCGTCCGCCCTCCTGGACGCGCTTGGCGTCCTCAGCCAGGTCGCGAAAGCCCACAGGCTCGAGCTGCCTGCGGTTGCGGTTCCAGGCCACCGCGACCATCTCCTGGTTGGCGGCGTCGACGATGTACAACGCTGACTGCGGCATCCCCTGCACACGGCCAGCGACCATGGTGTACTCGCCGGGTTTGCGGTCCTGCTGTCGCTGCCCCGCAGCCAGCTGGTTGGCGGCGACCAGGACAATCGCCGCAGCCAAGACAGCGTTGAGGCCCAGGAGCCAGCGACGGCTGGGCGTGCTCAGCGTTTCGCGGAAAGCGGTCATGCAGCATCCTCCCTGTCGGCGCCGAGGCGCGTTCGCCCTTTCTTCCGCAGCGCAACGGGACCCTGTTCCCGCGGACGCCCAAGGCGCAGCGACGACGGCGCTCAGTCCAGATGCGATCGTTTCGAGGGGAAGACAGCAGCGGCGATCGCTGCGCCCGTCAGCAGCAACGCTGCTGCGTAGAAGAAAATCAACGGCGTCTTGCCAGGCGTCTGGGCCTGGGGAGGTCTGGGGGCATCCTGCCCAAACGCCGTTGCGGTGAAGATCGCCAACGTCGCTGCAGCGAGGATGACGAACACGACGATCGTCGCGGCGCGGCGGGCGGAGGACGGTGAAGCGGACAATGTGGTGTTCATGGCCTCAGGAGCCTACCGCAGCAGCGGGCGCAGGCAAAGCGCACAGCTGGTCGATCTCCACGCTGATTTCCCGGAACCGGGCCGCGGGAACGCTCACCGTCCCCCAGCGCGGGCTGCGCGTCCGGGCGTGTCGCTGATAGACGCAGGCGCGAGCCGCCAGGACGGCGAACCACAGGCCGTCCTGCTCGACCACCCGACGCCCGTCCAGCGCAGGCGGCTCTTCGAAGGCGTACACGAAGGCCACCACAGCGGCGAACCCTTCGCCGAAGAGCTCCTCCCACGTCAGCAGCGACGCCAGATCGTCTCGTGTCGTCCAGTTCTCGAACCGCAGAGGCCGTGCGCGGCCCGAGCGGGCGCAGGCGCCCTTTCGCCCCTTGACCTCCACCAGCAGGCTGCGCTCGCTGTAGACCATGTAGTCGAACGACTTGAGCGATCGGCCGGGGTAGGGCTCGAGCGACGCGCCGGACGGGAGCAGGGCTCGGCGGGCGTCGTCCACCTTCAGGTAGGGAAGATTCAAGGCGCGGAGGAGCGACTCGAAGGCGCGCTCGTAGTGTCGGCCTTTGCCCAGCATCAGCAGCTCCGCGCGGAGCGCCGCCCGCAACGCAGCGGCTGCGCATCATACCGCATCGGAGACACGCTGTGCGCGATGCCTCGTCGGCGCAGGACCACGCTGCAGGGCGCGGGCTGCGGTCAGCCTCCCACCGTCACCGCGCCGGTGCTTGCGCTGACGGAGACGACCATCGTGGCGGCGCCCGCCTTGAGCTGGAAGATCGCGTCGACGCCTCCCGCCAGCCTGCCGAAGGCGTCGTATTCCACGTCCCCTGCAGGGGCGAGCTTGGCGATGGTCACGCCTTCCAGTCTGCGGGCGGCGCCTGCTCCGAAGACGACCTGATAGGGCTCGCCCGTGTCGGGCCTGGCGATGGGGGTGGTCGGCGCGCTCTTGCGCGCCACCCAGTACCCCGAGCTGTTCGCAGCGACGCGCAGAATCGCTGGATCGCCGGGCGCCGAGAGCGTCAGCGACTGGGCGTACTCGAGGTCGGAGGCCAGCATCGTCGCCGCCGCGGACAGCTGCACGCGGTTGTCGAGCCTGCCCGAAGGCAGCGCCACCGCCGCCACGATCGCCAAGGCTGCGAGCGTGATGAGCAGCTCGATCAGCGTGAAACCTCGGAGCGACAGCCTGCAGCGCTGTCCTGCCCGGGGCGAGCAGCGTTGCCGAACCTGCTGTGCGCTCATTGGATGCCTCCCGACAGCGGCTGCATTGTGCTCAGGGGTTGTGTGGTCGTGGAGGTTGTGGAGGTCGTCGAAGTCGTGCCTGTGGAGCCGACCACTCCCGTGGACCCGACAGCGCCTGTGGAGCCGATCACCCCTGTCGTGCCCGTGGAGCCTGTGGA
>CAYPBL010000017.1:35835-43137 GCA_964408965.1 uncultured Phycisphaeraceae bacterium
GAGCCCGTTGGCGACGTCGCGACGGTGGTCATCGAGGCGATGAACTGCTGCGTCAGCGCGTCGGTGGCGCTGGACCAGGGATAGGTGGCGCCGGTTCCCGTGACGACGCCTTCGAAGGCCAGCGCCTCCGCAGGCCAGGGCTTGGCCTGTGCGCGGCGGGGATCGCGAGGCGTGGGGCCCAGCGGCGCCGTCGTCGCCAGGTCGGGAAACCCCGCCAACGCAGGGTCAGCCTGCAGCATGGCCAGCAGATCCTCGTAGGACTGCGTGTTCGGGTCGAACGAGGCCAGCAGTGTCTGCAAGTCGGACAGCAGCTGGCCGTTCTCGTCGTACAGCGGCCCGGTGCGCTCCGTCACGCCCACCCCCTTGTCCAGGGCGGTGTCGTACAGGATCGAGGCGCCGTTGGACATGCTCAGCGTGTAGCCCGTCACCCGGCCGAAGAGCGCGGAGCCGTTGTCCAGCCGCACGTCCGCGGTGGGCGCCACGACGACCATGCGGCCCAGGGATTCGTTGTCGAGAAACACCTGCGAGGGGGCCGCCCCCCCGGGGATGTCCCGCCGCAGCGGGTACAGCTGCATCTGCTCCGCGGGCGCGTAGTTGGCCGCCACGTCGTCGACCTGACGGGTCAGCTGCCTGGCGACGGAGCGGTTGAATCCAACCACAGATTTATCGACAGTGACGTCGCCTCCCACGTAGAACTCCGCGACAGCGTTCTTGTCCAGCTCGATGGCGGAGTTGTTCTTCACCGTGATGTCGCCGTTGACGAAGACCTTGACGTTGCCCTTGATCTTCAGCACGCCCTGGTTGTCGACGGCCAGTTGGTCGAAGCTGTACATCGCGCCGCCTGCGCCGCCGTCGAGCGTGGCTTCAGCGGAGGAGCCGATCACCGCCAATGTGGAGGAATAGGCGCCCGGCGCGACGGTCTGCTTGTTGACGATCACCACAGGGTTGGGCGAGACGACGGGCAGCGCAGCGAAGGCGGCGGGCAGGGCTGCGGGCGCCACCTTCACGAACGTCGGCAGCAGGCCGCCCGTCTCGAAGGGCTGGGCGCCGATCATGCTCTGCAGCGACAGTGTGGCGTTTTCGGGAACGTAGAGCCCGGCGCTGAGCACTGAAGCGTTGGGGTCGAAGGCTGCGTCCATGGCGGCGGTGTAGGCCCCGCCTATCTTGACGGGCCTGCCGGCGAAGTAGTTGGGGCTGGCCCCCCAGGCCATGATCGTGGAGTTCAGGTCCACCGTGGTGGACTTGACCGTGTACGCGGCGAACTCGCTCAGCCTGGGGTCGAAGGCGTCGCGGGTGGCGAAGCCCGACTTGTAGTTGACGATCGTCTGCTCGCGGACGATCACGCCGTTGACCGCCGCCAGCGCGGTGACCACCAGGTCCGCGTCGGAGGGGGTGGGCGTGCCTCCCGCCAGGTTCGTCACGTACACCGCCGCCTGGCCCGGCCCGAAGACGATGTTGGGGATGAACGTGGTGGGGTCGGCGTCGAACCAGTTGACGGAGGTCTGCAGCGCAGCGATGGCGTACGCCGCTGCGGACTTGGCCGCCCAGCGGGCCTGGGCTGCGCGGACGACGTTCTGCGCGATCCCCACGCTGTTGCGCCGCGAGGTCAGGTAGGCGCCAGCGAGCGTCACGCCCGTCGCCATCGCCACCATCACCAGCAGCAGGGCCACGCCCCTGCGGGACCGCTGCGACGCGCGCAGCGCCTGCGCAGGCGTCGGGGAAGGCGTTCGTGTCGTCGAAAAGGCCAGGGCAGGCGTCATGCTTCGCCTCCTTGCGGTGGACATCCCATGCAGTGTGAGGTCATTTGCGGGGCTGCTGGTGATTGGGCAGGCCGAAGGTGAGCATGGAGCGCAGCGGCGCGTTGTCCCCTCGGGCGACATCCAGCGACAGGCTGAAGCGCGTCGCGTCGTAGATTTTTCCGCCCGGCGCGATCACCTGCATGGCCAACACGCCGTCGCTGATGGTCGCGGTCTGGGTGTAGCCCTGCGCCCGCTTCTGCTCGATGCGCGTGAGGAAGTCTTCGTTGCGGCCGTATTCCTTGTCCTCTTTCTGTTTCTTGTTGTCGCTCCAGGCAGCGGGGAAGACGACCCACTCCACGTTCAGCTCGTTCGTCGTCGTGTCCAGAATGAAGGCGCGGAGCTCGGTGAGGTTGACGCGTCCGCCGGGCCTGTCGTCGTTGAGCCACAGGACGAAGGCGTGGCGGGCCGGGTCCTCCTGGAGCAGCGCCAGCGCGCTGTTGGCGTAGGCGCTGATGCGCAGCTGCGCCGCGTGCGTCCGCTGCAGCGCGGAGCGGTTGTCGCGCGCCAGCGAGGCGCTCGCCCCCACCATCGCCAACATCGACGCCACGCCCAGCCCCACCAGCGCCAGGATGATCAGCGAGAGCGTCAGCTCCAGCAGCGTCAGGCCTGCGCAGCGGCGCAGCGGACGAGTTGGACGCGGCCCAGCGGTCATGGCCCAGCAGGCTCCGGCACGAACATCTCCAGCGTCACCAGGTCGCGCTGCGCGTCGAAGACGACGACGCGCACACGCTTGCCTACGACGGAGACGCCCAGCGTGGGTTCGGTGATGGTCTCCAGCGTCACCTCCGCGCGTCGCCCCAGCCAGCGGTGCGAGGGGGGATAATCCTGACCGTCGAGCGTCCGCAGCAGGCCGACAGGCTGGAGGAAGCCGTTGTACGTGTCCAAGGAGGCGTACGGCTCAGCCCGCAGCTCAGAGAGCAGATCGTCAGCGACGATGGTGGCCATGATGCGCTTCTGGCCAGCCATCGTGGCGTTCTGAGCGGCGGAGACCGCTGCTGCGACCCCCAGCACCAGCGCCGCCAGCGTGGCGCTGGCCAGCAGCCCCTCCAGCAGGGTGAAGCCTCGTCCCGCAGCGGCGAAGGGGCGTCGGGTTGGCGGAACGGGTGACAGCATGGAGGTAGGCTCCTGCAGCGCGGCTGGCGCTGCCTCTGCATCGTCGATTTCAGCCCTCCGCTGGGCGAGCGCAGGGGCGCCGAACGCCTGGCGGATCGCCTCAGCAGGGGTGCGCAGCTGGCGCCGCCTGCGCTGTTTGCCACCACAGCGTCCGCAAAGCGCGCCCGCGTCGGGCTTGCCTGGAGCGGTCGAGCCCGCCACGATTGGCCCATGCGCCGTCCGAAAACGCTGTGGCTGGCGATGGCGAGAGAGACGCTGCGGCTGACGCTGCTGACGGCGCTGCTGTGCACCGTGGTGATCGCCTTCGTCGCGGCTCTGCCTCCGTATGCGCAAGGGCGGATCGGCCCCTTCGACGCGCTGCGGTACATGACGCTGGCGGCGCCGGCCATGGCGCAGTTCGTCCTGCCCTTCGCTGCGGGCTTCGGCGCCACGCTGGCCCACCATCGCCTGGCTGCGGACAACGAGCTGGTCGCTGCGGTGGCGGCGGGAATCAGCAGAGGGGCTCTGCTTGCGCCAGCGGTGTTCTGCGGCCTGGTGTTGGCGCTGGTCCTGGCTCTGTCCGCCAACTTCGTCATACCGCGCACACTCCTGGCGATGGAGCGGCTGGTCCGGAAAGACGCTGCGTCGCTGCTCGTCAACGCGGTGGAGAAGGGCGAAGCAGCGGAGCTGGGAGACGTCCGCATCCACGCGGACGATGTCGTCGTGGCTCAGCGCGATCCTTCAGGAGACGAGCGGCTGACGCTGACGGGGTTCGTGGCTCTTGTGGTGGATCCGGAGACAGGGGCGCCCAAGCTGGACATCGCGGCGCAGGTGGCGGATGTGGCGCTGCGGCATGCGGAGCAGGACGGTCAGCCTGTCGTGCTGGTCGCGATGCGTCTGAGCAACGTCGTCGCCAAGCGGCAAGGGGAGGTCGCTGCGGTCATGGACCGCATGGAGCCTGCGCCGTGGATTGTGCCCAGCCCTGTCGCGGACGATCCCAAGTTTCTCACCCTGCCCGGGCTGCTTCGACTGATGCGCGATCCCGCGTCGCATCCAGCCTCTCGGGCCAGACGACGAGCCTTGGCCTCGGCGCTGGCGCTGGAGTCGGCCCTGCAAAGCGTGCGGGAGCAGCTGGCGGCGCAAGGAAGGCTCGACCTGCAGACCGCCTCGGGACAGCCTCTGGCGCTTCGGGCCAGCGGGGCATCGCTGCTGGAGCAGGCTCCGCAGGCGGAAGGCGACACGATCGCATTGGCGCTCGAGCCGCTGGCTTCGTCGGGACGCGTGCAGCTGCAGTGGCGCGATCCACAGGAGGGGCTGCGCGTCGCTTGGGCCTCCGCTGCGACGCTGACGATCGCCTCCTCCGTGGATCAGCCTGCTGCGACCCTCAGCCTGACGATGCAGGATGTGCAGCTGCGCGGAGCGGACGGGTTGCAACAGCCTCTTGCCCGCAAGGAAGAGCTGGTGCGCAACAGCTTGCGCCTGGCGCGCGATCCCGCTGCGCAGCTGACGCAGCTCGACGATGCGGCGCTGCAGGCCCGGGCGCGGGAGACAGTGCGCAACGCTGCTCGACCAGCGCTGCTGGCCCGCAGGCTCGCCAAGCTCGAGCGCACGGAGCGCCGCTTGCGTCGAGCGGCGATGGGCAATCTGCATCAGCGGGCGGCGCTGTCGCTGGCGTGCGCAGTCATGGCGCTGGCAGGGGCGGCGACAGCCATGCTCCTGGCGCAGGCAGGACCGTTGATCGTCTACCTGTGGAGCTTTCTGCCCTCGCTCCTGGGGGTGATCGCCATCAGCGGTGGAGAGAACACCGTCGAGGAGCACGTGGCGACGGGCCTGATCACCCTCTGGTCGGGCGTGGCGCTGGTCGGACTCTTCGCCCTGGCGATGTTCCTGCGCGTTCGCAGGCACTGAGCGGACCACGCCTCAGCGGTCGGGCAGCGCAGGTCGTTGCAGCGGCGGCGGGCCTTCCCCGTAGGGAGGAGCGGGAACGGTCCAGGCTCTCTTGACCAGGGGGGGAGGGTCCTTGGGCTTGCCCCGCTGAAAGTCGGCCAGCGGCGTCCGCTCGAGCGTGATCAGCGCCGAGGCCCCGCGCACCAGCTCGCCGAAAGCGATGTAGTCGTGGTCGAGGAAGGCAGTGCCCTCGCGGCTGAGGCCGAAGAAGAGCTGACAGCTGTTGCTGTTGGGTTTTTCTGGATTGCGGGCCACGCCCAGCACGCCGAAGCCGTGCTGCAGCTCGCTGGGCTCGAGGTCGAAGTAGAACCCCGCTGTGCCGCTGCCTGTCGAGGTCGGATCGCCGAACTGCACCACGAAGGGATGGCCCAGGCGGTTGCGCGGGATGATCCGGTGCACCGCGATGTCGGTGTAGAACCCTCCCTCGACCAGGCCGATGATCGTCCAGCAGGTGTTGGGCGCCTGGTCAGGCCGCAGTCGCACCTCCAGCTCTCCAGCGCTGGTGTCGAAGACGATGTGCCGATCTGTCCAGGCGCGAATGCCTGAGTAGACGCGGTTGGGATTGGGCGCAAAGGCGACCTTCTGCCCCAGCTTCTGCGGCTCCAGCGGCGTCAAGAGCGGCTGCAGGACGACCGCAGGGCCGATCTTGACATCGCCGACGATCAGCTGCGCGTAGAGCGTGCGGGGCTCCGTCGTGGACCAGAGCGTGGGAAAGAGCGCCGCCAGGTCCACCTTCCCCGCAGCGGCGCTGGCTCGTTCGACCTCCGACGCGTCGGGAGGCGCAAGCAGGGCGATCTCCACCTCCCCCTGCGCGTCCGCCGGCACAGCGACCGTCATGGGGATGGTCCTGCCGAAACCGTAGTACAGCCGATCGGGCGTCAGCTGTGCCTGCGCCGTCGAAGACGCAGCCAGCAAGACGGTCAGCACAGCCAGACACGACGGAGCTGCGAAGAGGCGAAAACGGTCCGGTCGCATGCGGTTGACTCCTTTCCACGCTTCCCAGCGGCGCCGCGGCGCAGGCGTCGCGCTCGGAGGCGATGGACGCGCAGCTGGGGCGTCGGTTCCGGCGCAAGGCGAGCGGCACGGAGCAAGAGGATACGACGACGCAGCCGCTGGTACGCTTGCAGTGATGACGACGCCTGCGGACGAGCGGTTCGACCCTGTGCGGGCGCTGGAGCGGGTTCAGCCGCCGCCTCCACCCAAGGGGAGCCTCGCTCCCGCGATCCACACCAGCGCCACCTTCAGCGTCGAACGAGCAGCGGACCTGCCCCGCGTCTTCGCGGGTGAGCTGACGCCCGATGCGCACGGCCGCTACCTCTACGGCAGGCCGCTGAACCCGACGGTGCACGCGCTGGCCCGGCAGCTGGCGGCGATGGAGGACGCTCCCGCAGCGGCCTGCACAGCCAGCGGGATCGCCGCCATCTGCGCAGCGGCCCTGCGCTTCGTCAAGCCTGGCGAGCGCATCCTGGCCTCGCGCGCCCTCTACGGCGGGACGTATTCGCTCTTCGCCCGGTTCCTGCCCAGCCACACGGGGATCGCCGTCGACTTCGTGGACATGCAGGACCTCGACGCAGTGCAGCAGGCGATCACGCCGCGGACGCGCATGCTCTACGTCGAGACGATCTCGAATCCCACGCTGCGCGTGGCGGACATCCCCGCTCTTGCGCGGATCGCGCGCGACGCCGGGGCGCCGCTGGTGGTGGACAACACCTTCGCGCCGATGCTCGTCGCGCCCATGCGCCTGGGCGCCGACGTCGTCGTGCACAGCCTGACCAAGTTCATCAACGGCGCAAGCGACGCGCTGGGCGGCGTGGTCTGCGCCTCGCGCGAGACGATCGCCTCCATGCAGGACCTGCACGACGGCGAACTGATGCTGCTGGGAGCCGCGATGGACCCGCGCGTCGCCTACGAGATCAGCATGCGCCTGCCGCATCTGCACCTGCGGCTCAGGGAGCACGCCCGCCGCGCGCTGCGCTACGCGACGATCATGCAGGAGCGCGGGCTGCGCGTGGTGTATCCGGGCCTGGAGAGCCATCCCGACAGGGCCCTGCTCGAGCGCCTGCGCCACCCGGACTTCGGCTTCGGCGGCATGCTGGGGGTGGACCTGGGCCAGCGCAGCCGGGCCGAGCGGTTTCTCGATGCGCTCCAGGCTGAGGGCTTCGGCCGCATCGCCGTCAGCCTGGGCCACGCCGAGACGCTCATGTGCCTTGCTGGGGCGACGACCGCCAGCGGCGTGGACGAACGGACCCGCAGAGCAGTGGGCGTTGGCGAGGGCTACATCCGCATGGCGGTGGGCGTCGCTGGGTCGCTGACGGACCACGAAACAGCCCTGGCGCGGGCGATCGAGGCGCTGGGTGCGTAAGCCGCTGCGGGCGAGGGGTCGTCGTGTCGCTGTGCACAGCGGC
This sequence comes from uncultured Phycisphaeraceae bacterium, assembly GCA_964408965.1. Classification (GTDB taxonomy): domain Bacteria; phylum Planctomycetota; class Phycisphaerae; order Phycisphaerales; family UBA1924; genus CAYPBL01. The sequence goes on from CAYPBL010000017.1 coordinate 43,079, forward strand.
TTTTCGGTCGCTGGCGCCTAGACCTTGAACCTGCTGACGAGCGCCTGCAGCTGCTCCGC
>CAYPBL010000018.1:0-14777 GCA_964408965.1 uncultured Phycisphaeraceae bacterium
CAGCCGCAGCGCCTGGAGCGGCGCCGAGCTGGCGCTGGCCATTGCGGGCTGGTCCGCTGCGGGCACGCTGGCGACCATCGCGCTGCACGCGCTCTTTCGCCGCTTGGCGCCGCCCGTGGGCGCCGCAGCCATGGCGCTGCTGCCTGTGGTCCTTGCCGCGGGCCAGTTCCTGTGGGGCCACGACGCCACGGGCGCCATGACCACCGGCGCGCTGGCCGCTGCGGGGGCGGGTTTTCTGCTCGTGGCGCTCGTTCGCAAAGGCCGTCTCGTCGAGGCCCCTGCGCTGCTGCTGTGGATGGGCCTGCTGACGCTCTCGACAGCGAGCACGACGCACTACAGCTGGCCGCCGCTGCCGGTGTTGTCGCTGGTGGTGTCGCTGCTTTCGCCGGTCGCTGGGGGCCTTGCCGCTGCTGCGCTGCGGCGCAGGGCGCTGGCGTGGCGCTGCGCCGCGTCGGGCCTGGCGTTGGGCGCCTGCCTGGCTGCGGGCCTGCTCGTGGCGGCCCTGGCCTCGACCGCTTCATCGGGGCCCTGACCGCAGGCCGGGGCTCAGCCTTCGTTCTCTCTGGTCGAGCCCACAGCCTGGGCGCCGCCGCTTTGCTCCTCCGCCAGCAGCCTGACCTCCAACGGCTTGAGCGTGTCCAGGTGCAGGTCGCGCTGGGGAAAGGCGATGACGATCCCCGCCTCGCGGAAGAGCGCGTTGATGCGGTGCCGCAGGTCGCTGAGGACGATCCGCAGCTCGCGGAACGTCCGCACCGTCGTCGAGACCCACAGGTCGAAGACCAGGGCGTTGTCGCCGAAGTCGTTGAAGAGCACCAGCGGCGGAGGCTGCCTGAGCACTTTGCCGTGCTCGTCAGCGGCGCGTTTGAGCAGTTTGGCGACCTCGCGGGTGTCCGAGCCGTAGGCCACGCCCACCGTCACGCTCCCCCAGACGATGTTGTCCGAGAGCGTCCAGTTGATGACGTTGGACTCGAGGAAGGTCGAGTTTGGGACGACGATCTCGTAGTTCTGTGAAGTGCGGATGCGGGTGCTGCGGGCGCCGATGCGCTCGACCACACCGAAGAGATCGCCCATCTGCACCAGATCGCCCACGCGGATGGGGCGCTCAGCCAGCAGAATGAGCCCGCTGATGAAGTTGTTGACGATGTTCTGGCTGCCAAAGCCGACGCCGATGGCCAGCGCCCCGCCCAGGAGCGTGAAGACCGTCAGAGGCACGTTCACCAGGCGCAGCGCAAAGAGCGTGAAGGTGACGACGAGGAGGTAGAAGAGCAGCGTCTGTATCGCCGTCGCGGCGCCGCTGTCCACGCCCAGCCTGGGCATGATTCGTCGGCCAAGCGCCCGTGTGATGCGCCGCGAGACCCACACGCCGCCGAAGATGAGCAGCAGCCCCGTGAAGATCTTGCCGGGCGTGATGGACCGGTCGTCCACCACGGCCAGTTCGTACGACCAGACCCGACGCACGTCCTGCCAAAGGCGCGCAAGCGCCTGGGAGAGGTCGAACCGTCTGGTCCGGGTCTCGATCTCCTCGAGCAGTCTCGCCTGGAGCGTCCGCAGGGCTTCGACGCTGTCCAGCTCCTGCTCCAGCGCCGCCGCCAGCGCCTCGACGGCGCGTCGCTGCTCAGCCAGCGCCCGCGCCTCGGGCTGACTCTGCGCCGCGTCCACGCGCTTCTTCAGCGCCTCGATCTCGCCTCGCGCCGCCTCCAGCTGCAGGCGCACGAAGCGCTCCTCCTGCTCGAGGTCGTCCAGGGCCTGGCGGGCGTCCTGCGCCCATCCCAGCAGCGTCGCCTTGTCGACCTGCTCCTGGGAAAGGGCGAAGCGTCTGCGCCAGACCTCCTCCGCCTGGCTGAGCCTGTCGATCTGTCTGGCCAGCAGTTCGCGCTGTTTGGTCCGCGCAGCGAGCCAGCGCCGCTGGGCCTCGACGCGCGCCGCCAGCGTCGCGTCGCCCTGCCCCTCCGACTCCAGCTGCGCCTTGAGCCTGGACCACTCCGCCTTGCGGAACTCGATGTTCTGCTCCGCCAGACGCAGCTGGTCCTGCAGGTTGTCCCGCGCAAGCCGCAGCGCCGCAAAGGCGTCGTCGAGGTCCTGCTCGGTCAAGCGGACCCGCTGCTCGAGCAGATCGCGTTTGAGCCCAAGCGACTGGAGCCGAACCTGCTGCAGCTCCTCCGCCAGCTCCTGGTTGCGCAGCTCGAGCTCGCGCAGCTGGACCGACGTCTTGGCCGCTTCGCTCTCCAGCTGCGCAAGCCGCAGCCTGGACCGCAGCTCAACGGCGCGCGCCGGGTCAGCGTTGGACTCCAGCGCTTCGCGCGCCTGCCTGCGGGCGCGCTCCTTCTCCTCGAAGGTCCGTCTGGCCTGCTGCAGGGCCTCGCGGGCCGTCTGGACCGCCTTCTGGGTCTGCTCCGTCTGCGCCTGCAGGGCCTGGAGCTGGTCGCGCAGCCCTTCGAGCTGGCTGAAGGTGTAGGGGCCGGGCTCGTCGACGACGCCCTGCTGCAGGGCCTCCAGCGTCTCCTTGGCCTTGGCAAGGTTCTCCTGCAGCGCGACCTGTCTGTCCAGCGCCGCCTCGATCTGGGCCAGCGTCAGGTCGATCCGCTGCAGCAGCGCGACCTGGCGCTGCAGCGGCTCGGGCTTGCCTCCGCTCTGGGCGGGCGCTGCAGACTCCAGCGCCGCCTGGGCCTGGGCCAGATCCTGGGCGACCTGCTCGCGCCGCTTGGCGACGGACTCCTTGGTGAGGCTCTCGGCGTTCTCCGCGGTCTGCTGCGCCCCCTGGTCCGCGCCTGCCTGCGGCGCAGGCTTGGGCTGCAGCAGCTGCTGCAGCGGGTTGCTCTGCGCCGCCGCCTGGCGCCCTTCGATCGGCGCAGCGACGACCACCGCCGTCGCCACGAGCAGCGCCGCCCACGTCCTCCGGAAAGACCTGGAGAGCCCGCTCAGCCCCTGGCCCTCGCGAAGCGCTCCGCGACCGCCGCCCAGTTGACCACGTTCCACCACGCAGCGATGTAGTCGGGCCTGCGGTTCTGATAGTGCAGGTAGTAGGCGTGCTCCCAGACGTCCAGGCCCAGGATGGGAACGCCGCCGCAGCCCGCCGCTTCGCCGATCGCCTCGACCATCAGCGGGTTGTCCTGGTTGGCGGTGGAGCACACAGCCAGCGAGCCGTCCTTGACGCACAGCCAGGCCCATCCCGAGCCGAACCGATTGGCCGCCTCCGCCGAGAACCGCTCCTTGAAGCTGTCGAAGGAGCCGAAGGCTGAGGCGATGGCGTCGGCCAGCTCGCCTGTGGGCTCGCCGCCTCCGCCCTTGCCAGGCGGGGCCATGATCTCCCAGAAGAGCGAGTGGTTCCAGTGCCCGCCCGCGTTGTTGCGCACCGCGGTGCGCTTGGACGCGTCGATCTCCGCGAGCCTGCGGACGACCTCGTCGACGCTGGCCTGAGCAAGATTGGTCCCCTCCAGGGCGGCGTTGGCCTTGGCGACGTAGCCCGCGTGGTGCTTGCCGTGGTGCAGCTCCATGGTGCGGGCGTCGATGTGCGGCTCGAGCGCGTCATGCGGATACGGCAGTTCTGGCAAGGTGAAAGGCATGGCGACCTCCTCGTGGCAGGTGGCTGAACAGGCTGCAGCGGATCAGGCGCAGCGTCGCGCCGACGCTGCCCCCGACCCCAGGACCCTCACAAAGCATGACCAATCGCCTCGCACAGGGGGACATCTTCCCCCCTTGGGCGACTGTCCGGATGCGCAGACCAAGGTACTCCCCGCCACCTGCTGCGTCAACGCCGCCCCGCTTCGGGGCGTTCCCCCCGCAGCCCGCCGAGACAGCATGGCGATCCAGGCGCCCCAGGCTGCGAAATCGCCAAAAAGTGGCCTCATCGGGTTGCCAGAGTCGAAAAAATGTGTATGCTGGGCCCCTTGCGGTGAACTTCCGGGCTTGTAGTGCGTACAAGGAGAGGCCGACGGGCGTGGTCGTCGTGCGTTGTTCTCAGGGCGGCGCCAGCTGACTTCCCGCTGGCGTGCGTCTTGCAGGAGCGTCACCCAGGCGAGAGAGAACAACCCAGGCGTCCAGCTGGTTGTCCTCGGCTGGCGTCGGGGTTGCCGATAGACGCCAAGGCGGGTCGTCGCCCGCCGAAGCGATGCTGCCTCACCCCCTCGAGGGAGGCGACAACCCGACACGTTGGGCTTGGGGCAGTGGGCGAACTGCAGACAAGAGCAGAGCGTCCAATCCCAAGAACCCGCGAAACGGACGGTGGAAGGTTGGTGGAGAAGGAACATCGGGAACCGTTGCGGGCCCCATCCCGCAACAGCGCCGCCAGGAAAGGCGGTGGAGAGCCATGAAGATTGAACAGCAAGCCAGATCGGAATCCCCTCTGGAGCAGATCCGCCGCAAGCGAGCTGCGACGGTCCGCCAGACCCCTTCGGGCAAGGCGTCGCTGCGCCGCGTCTACAAGGGGCTGAGCGCGGAGGATCAGAAGCTGCTCGAGCATCTGCTCACGCACGAGCAGGACGTGATCGACAACCCCGTCTTCTACGAGCCCGACAGCGAGAAGATCATCTACGAGGACGCGCCGCAGATCGCCCGGGCCGACACCAGCTGGTACCACCCGGTGATGGACGACGCCACGGGTGGCTCGTCGCGGCCCCGCAACGACAAGCCCGGAACCCAGATCCTGCTCACCGCAGCTGAGGAACGGGTGATCTTCAGGCAGTACAACTACGCCCGTCACCGCGTCAGGCAGCTGCAGCGCGAGATCTGGGCTTCGCCCGACAAGACCCCCACGGAGGAGCAGGCCCGCGAGCTGCTGCGCTGGAAGAAGAAGGCTGAGGCCTACCGCGAGCAGATCGCGGAGATCAACCTCGCTCTGGTCTTGGCCATGGCCAAGCGCGCCCGCATGAGCGAGGTCGACTTCGCCGACCTGGTCAGCGAGGGCAACATGGCCCTGATGCGCGCGGTGGACAAGTTCGACTGCGAGCGGGGCTTCAAGTTCTCCACCTACGCCTGCAGGGCCATCCTCAAGGCCTTCAGCAGGCAGGGCATGAAGCTCAGCAAGCACCGCCAGCGCTTCCCCACCGACTTCGACCCCAAGCTCGAGAAGTCCGACTACCTGGAGCGCAAGCGGGAGGAGCTGGAGAAGGACGCCGCCGAGGAGGTCAAGCGCATCGTGCTGGAGAACCGGGCCGAGCTCTCCGAGATCGAGCGCCAGGTGATCGAGCACCGCTTCGGCGTCGAGCAGGGAGGCGTCGAGAAGCCCATGACGCTCGAGCAGATCGGGCAGATCATCGGCGTGACCAAGGAGCGGGTCCGCCAGATCCAGAACAAGGCGCTGGCCAAGATCCGCGAGCAGCTCGAAGCGAGCTATCTGGGCGACGAACGCCAGGAAGAGGACGACGGCGCCCCCGCCGCTGAACGGCTCGATCCTGCCCAGAACGTGGAGGGCAAACTGCACGCGGGCCTTCCGGGCTACAAGCTCAACTGAGACCCCGACGCCCGATCAGGGCGAGTGACGACGACACCGCAACAGCAGCCCTGCTCCAAGCCGAGCGGGGCTGCTGTAGTGTTGCAGCCGCCCCTGCGGAGCAGGAAGGAGCCCGCGCCATGCGCCCCAAGAGCGACGCTGTCTCGTCCGCCGCCTCCGCTGCGTCGCAGCGCACAGCCCTCGGCCCGCTGCCCGATGCGCCCTGCGAGGCGGTCGTCGTCTGCTGTGTGGACCACCGGTTCGTGCAGGCCCATCAGGAGCACGCTCGCCGGACGCTGGGCGAACAGCCCGCCGCCTGGTTCATGGTCCCCGGCGGCCCCGCGGCGCTGACGCCAGAGGCGGACGAGGCGCTGTGGCGGTCGTTCCGGTTCGTGCTCGAGGCCCTGGCGCCCAAGCGCGCGCTGCTGATGGCCCACGACCGCTGCGCGTACTACCTGCAGGCGCTGGGGGCGACCGCAGCGTCGCTGCGGAGCAGACAGCGGCGCGATCTGGAGCAGGTCGCCAGGCGCATCGTCGCTGCGCGTCCTGCGATCGTCGTGGAGCGCGCTCTGCTGCAGGTCAGCGACGGTCAGCTTCTCGCTGTCCCGCTGCGCGAAGCGCGCACCGCGTAGAATCCAGCGGTCTGGACAGCGACGCGTTCATCGATTCGAGGAGGCTCGCCATGCCCTACTACACGAAGCTCGGGACGATTCCGAAGAAGCGGCACGTGCAGTTCCGCAGGCCCGACGGGGCCTTCTACTCCGAGGAGGTCTTCGGCACCAAGGGCTTCGTGGGCCCCACGAGCACGCTCTACCACATTCACCCCCCCACGCAGGTGACGGGCTGGAAGCCGTTGTATTCGACGCGTCCGGAGTACGTCGAGACGGACATCATGCGGATGCGGCACCTGAAGACGGCGCCGATGCCCGCCAAGGGCGATCCCGTCAGCGGCCGTGTCGTCCTCTTCGGCAACGCCGACTGCCGCATCAGCCTCTGCGCCCCGGCGGAGCCCATGAACTACCACTACAAGAACGCCATGGGCGACGAGTGCGTCTTCATCCACTTCGGCTCGGGCGTCTGCCAGACGATGTTCGGGCGTCTGCGCTTCGGCCCCAAGGACTACATCATCATCCCCAAGGGGGTGATCTACCAGATGGTCTTCGACGAGCCAAAGCCGGGCGAGCCCAACCCGCGTTTTCTGGTGATCGAGACGGTCAACGCCTCGCACATCATGCCTCCGCCGCGGTATCTGTGCAAGGAGACGGGGCAGTTTCTCGAGCACGCCCCCTACTGTGAGCGCGACCTGCGCATCCCCGAGGAGCCGCTGACCTTCGACGAGCGCGGCCGGTTCGAGGTGCGCGTCAAGGCGCTGGACGAGATGCACACCTACACCTACGACCACCACCCGCTGGACGTGGTCGGCTGGGACGGCTGCTACTACCCCTACATCTTCAACATCGACGACTTTGCGCCCATCACGGGCAAGCTGCACATGCCGCCCCCCATCCACCAGACCTTCGAGGCGCACAACTTCGTCATCTGCTCCTTCTGTCCACGGCTGCTCGACTGGCACCCCGAGGCGATCAAGGTGCCCTACAACCACTCGAACATCGACTCGGACGAGGTGCTCTACTACGTCGAGGGCAACTTCGGCTCGCGCAAGGGCATTGAGGTCGGCTCGATCACCGCGCACCCGCAGGGCATTCCGCACGGCCCGCACCCCGGCACCATCGAGGCGAGCCTGCGGGCGACGCGCACCGAGGAGCTGGCTGTGATGTGCGACACCTTCCGTCCACTGTACCCGACGAAGGCTGCGCTGGAGCTGGACGATCCGGACTATCCCGCCTCGTGGCAGGGGGAGCATTTCCCGGGGCTGCGCAAGGGGGCGCTGCCCAACGGTCAGGCCTCCGCCCCTTCCACCGAGCAGGCCTCCGCCGACACCTGGACCTGAGCCGTCGGCGCGCCCGGCGCCGCCGTCCCTGCTGCGCAGCGGCCGCTCTTGTGGGGCTGCGCCGCGGTTCGTAGCATCGCCTTCATGGCCTGCGCCAGGATGAGCGAAGCGCCCGCGCGCAGGAGGCGCGCACGAGCCGGACGGCTCACTGCCTGCGCCGCTGCGCTGTGCAGCCACCTCCTCGCCGCTCCTGCCTTGCCCGCTGTCGGCAACGCTCACGGCCACACCGCCCCGCCGTCGTCGCCGTCGTTGCGCGACGTGGACGCCGCCTTTCGCGACACACCCCTCGACGCGCCGACCATCGACGCCGACGCCTCCTTCGCAGCGCAGCGGGCGTGGACCTGGACCAGCAACGGCGTGCAGCGACTGCTGCTGGAGCGGGACGTGCGTGTGCGCATCGACGGCCACCACTTCGCCGCCTCGCGCGCCCATGTCTGGATCGCGCCGCGTCTGAGCGGCTCGGGCCAACCCGTGCAACGCGTCGCTGTGTACCTGGAGGACGTCGAGACGCCCGAAGCCGACGCCGCCATCGCCCAGCGGGCGGACAGGCTGCTTGTGACCGCCGCCCTTCGGGGCCGGATTGTGCTGCACACCGCTCTTCGAGCGCAGGCGACGCCTCCCGCCACGCTCCGAAACGAGGCGGAGCAACGACTGCTGGCGGCCATGACCCCGCAGCGAACGCCGCCGCTGACGCGCTCGCCCGTCCGCGTCCAGCCGTTCGAGAAACAGCGCCCTCCCCCGGTGACGCCCGAACCCCTTCCGCCAGCTGCCCGTCTTGCCCAAACGCCCGCAGGGGAGCCTCTCTTCGAACGCCAGGGCGTCGTCAGTTTCGCTGCGCCCCACCGCACGCTCATTCGAGGAGAGCAGCAGAACGCGATCGTGCTCACAGGCGGCGTATCGGTGCAGTACGCAGCGCCAGCGCGCCAGCGCTCGTTGACGATCACCGCCCCGCGCGCAGTCGTCTTCACCACGCCGGGCGCCATCGCTGAGACCCTGCGTTTCGGCTTGGAGGACCTCCGAGGCGTGTATCTGGAGGGAGGCGTCGTCGCCTCCGACGGCCGCTACACGCTGCGCGGCCCACGCATGTACTACGACATCCGAAGCAACCGCGCCGTGGTGCTCGACGGCGTCTTCTACACCTTCGACGAAACCGCGGGCGTGCCTCTCTACGCTCGGGCCAAGGCCATCAGGCAGGAATCGACCAGCCAGTGGACCGCAGGCGACGTGCAGCTGGCCAACGCAGCCTTCTTCCAGCCGCAGTTCACCATCGGCGCCACCAGCGTCACCCTCGTCAGGCAGGAGCCCGAGGGCGGCGGCCCCAGCCAATCGTACGTGGAAGCCAAGGGCGTCTCGCTCCGCTACCGCAACACGCCCATCCTCCCGCTTCCCGACTACAAGGGCCGTGCAGGCGAACTGCCCATCACCGAAGCCTCCGTGGAGACCCGCGCAGGACGACCTGTGGTCCGCACCCGCTGGAACATCGCCTCCCTGCTGGGCGTCTCGCCCCCACAGGGGCTCGACGCAGAGCTGCTGCTGGACGGCTATTTCACACGAGGCCCCGCTGCGGGCGTCGACCTCCGCTGGAAAACCGCCGACGCGGAAGGCGCCCTCCTCGGCTACACCATCTTCGACGACGGCGAGGACCGCCTCAGCAGCGGCGCAGAGATCAACCGCGACAGCGAACTGCGGGGCCTGCTCCTGGCGGAGCACCGCTGGCGGTTGAACGATCGCTGGTCGCTCTTCCTCGAGCTCAGCAAACTCTCGGACGAAGCCTTCGTCGACGCGTTCTTCCCCCAGATGGTCGACACCCGCCGCGAGTTCACCAGCTCCATCTACATCCGCCGCCTGGACGAGTCCTCGCTCTTCAGCCTCGAGGCCCGAGGCTCCTTCGACGACTTCGCCCCCAACGGCTACCTGCTGCAGAGCCAGGGCTTTCTCGTGGACAGGCTGCCCGAAATCCGCTACGCCCGCCCTGCTGACGCGCTGCTGGGCGGTTTTCTGTTGGCCAGCTCGGAGGTCAGACTCGGCGCGATCCGCACCAGCCTCTTTGAACCCGACGTCCGGGAGTTCGGCTTCGACACGCGCGCGCGGGCCTTGGCGGCTTTCGGCCTGCTGCCTCCACAGTCGCTGGCCCAACGGCTGCGCCGCGCAGGCTTCACCGAGGACGTCGTCCTCCGAGCCGACGCGAAAGAACAGCTCACCCTGCCGTTGCAAGTTGGCCCGATCAATGTCGCCCCCTTCGTCTCGGGCAGAATCACCGCCTACGACACCGACTTCGACCGCTTCCGCCGGCGCGCAGGATCAAGCGAGAACGACAGTGTGCGTCTGCGAGCGACCGCGGGCGTGCGGGCGGCGACCAGCGTCGTGCGCGTGGACGACAGCGTCGAGTCGCGGCTCTTCGACCTCCACCGCATCCGCCACATCATCGAACCCAGCCTCACGCTCTGGAGCGCCGTGGAGTCCGCCTCCTCAACAAGCCTCCCTCCCATCGACCAGACTGTCGAATCCCTCGCTGAGGGAACCGCTCTGCGCCTCGGCGTGACGAACACCTGGCAGACGCAACGGCCCGACGCCTCGGGCACGCTGCGCAGCGTCGATTGGCTCACGCTCCGCACCGACTACGTCGCCGCCAGCAGCGACGCGGACAAGCGCACTCCCATCCCCCGCTTCTTCGAACACGAGCCCGAGCTGTCGAGCCTGGGCGAGCACGCCAGCGCCTCGCTCGCGTGGCGGCTGACCAACGCGACGACGCTCGTCAGCGACGTGCTCTACGACCTGGAGACCGACCGCGTCGCCACCGCCTCGGGAGGCGCGCTCTTCGACCACGGCCAAGGCTTCTCCTCCTTCATCGAAGCCCGGGCGATCGACGTGGTGGACTCGCTCTTCCTGCGCTTTGGCGCCGCCTACGAGCTCACGCCCCGCTACGCCCTGTCGTGGTCAGCGGTCTACAACGCAGACAAGGGCTCGGTGCAGTCCACCCGGGCCACATTCGTACGCCGCTTCGCGCAGTGGACGCTGGAAGTGGGCGTGGACCTGGACGACATCCGCGAGGATGTTGCCCTGAGCTTCGTCATTCGTCCCGCAGGGCTCGGCCCCGCCCGCCGCACGCGCATCTTCACCCGCGAGCCGGAGGTGGGAACCGCGGAGGACCGCTTCCGACCCGTGCAGCGCAGGCTGCGGTGACGCTGCGTCTCAACGACGCTTGCGCTCGTACAGGAAGGCGCTGGGAATCACCCTCGCCTGGGAGCGCAGATCGTTGACCGCGTAACGGGCGCCCTGATGCAACGCCGCTGAGCCGAAGGCCCCGTCCTTGCGCACCGCGTAGAAGGTGACATTGAAGTTGGGAGCGCCGTCCTCGCGCTGGAGCCGCTTGAGCTTGTTCTTGTCCACGATGAGCTTGCACGCGTAGAGACAGGCGTCCACGGGGTGGTCTCCCGCAGCCATGCGCTCCACGACGGTGCGGGCGCCGCAGATCTGGATCACCGCTTCGCCCCTGCCTGTGGCGCCTGCGGAGCCCACCTCGTTGTCGGTGTAGAGCCCCGCGCCGATGATGGGCGAATCTCCCACCCTGCCCGGAATCTTCCACGACAGCCCGCTCGTGGAGGTGCACCCCGCCAGGTTGCTGTTCTCGTCGACCGCGGAGACATGGATCGTGCCATAGGTGAAGGGAACAGCCTGCGGGCCCTTCGCTTCTTCGTCGTCGTCCTCCTCGAACTCGATCGTCGGCGTGGGAAGATCCCATTCGTCCTTCTGCAGCCAGTCGTCGCTGCGGTTGAGCTGACTCTTCCAGCGCAGCCACGCTTCGCGCGCCTTGTCCGTCAGCAGGTTCTCCTCCTTGAAGCCGAGCCTGCGGGCGAAGCGCAGAGCGCCTTCGCCGACGAGCAGGCAGTGGTCCGTTCTGCGGGCCACTTCCAGCGCCACGAGCGACGGGTTCTTGATGTTGCGCAGCGCCGCGACGGCGCCCGCCCGATGCGTCGGCCCGTGCATCACCGACGAGTCGAGCTCGACCACGCCGTCCTCGTTGGGAAGCCCTCCGTAGCCGACGCTCATGTCGTCCGGGTCGCTCTCGACGATGTTGACGCCGCTGACGATCGCATCGAGCGGATCGACCCCCGTCAGCATCTGCTCGACCGCCTTGTCCACCGCCCGGGCGCCATTGGCTGAGCTGACCGCCACGGGTGTGCGTCCGCCCTCGGAGCGGTAGAACCCGTCGTCGGGAGCAGCTTTCGGCTGCAGCGCCGCTGCCTGTCTCGGCACAGAGGCAGCAGCGGCGGCCGCTGCAGCAGCTGCGGAAGCGAGAAAGTCTCTCCGGTCGAGTCCTTGGCGCATGGCGTCGTCTCCTCGATGCTGGTCTGAATCTGGCTCGCTGCCCGCACAGCGTCCGGGCTTTGGACGCAAGGCGACGTCTGCGGTTCACGCGCGCTCGCTCAGAGCCGCTCTGGCTTGGGCAGCTCGCCCGTCAGGGGGCGAAGATACTCGATGAAGGCCTCCGTCACATCCTCCCCCGAGGGCGCGATGAACTCGTCGGGCATGGTCCGCGTCTTGGCAGCCACATCCTTCAAGTCCACCACCTTGAACTCGATCTCGTACGGAATCGTGCTCGTTCTCCGCAGCGCGACGGAGCCGTCGTAGTCTCCAGCCATCGCCACCAGGCCTGCCTTCTCGCCCGCGAGCCTGGCCTCGCGCTGGTCGACGGGGCTGGGGTCCGGAAACGACCGCTGCAGGTAGCCGAAGGTGTCCGCCCGCACCCGCGGCGGCTTGCCCCCCAGCGGCTTGAGCTTGGTCCGCACGAGGTTGGCCAGCCAGTCGCCCAGCGCCCCCGTCCCCGACAGCTGCACGTTGCCGTGCGGGTCCTTCTCGTCGAAGGCCGAGAGCAACGTGCTGATGTAGTTGCCCGCCCGGTCGCGCACGCCCTCGCTCACCGCGACCAGACATCTACCGTGCTCGCCGAGCACGCGGTCGATCGACGCAACGAAGGCCTCGGGGTCGAACGGCCGCTCGGGCAGGTAGATCAGGTGCGGCCCGTCGTCCTCGTGCCTGCGGGCCAAGGCCGACGCTGCGGTGAGAAAGCCCGCGTGTCTGCCCATCACCACGTTGATCTTCACGCCAGGCAGGGCTCGGTTGTCCAAGTTGTCCCCCATGAAGGCCTTGGCCACGAAACGCGCCGCGGAGGGATAGCCAGGCGTGTGGTCGTTCTCCATCAGGTCGTTGTCGATGGTCTTGGGAATGTGGAAGCAGCGCAGTTCGTAGCCCGCCTCGTTGGAGAGCTCGTTGACGATCCTGCAGGTGTCGGAGGAGTCGTTGCCGCCAATGTAGAAGAAGTAGCGCACGTCGTGTTTGGCCAGGGCCTCGAAGATGCGCTCGCAGTAGGTGTGGTCGGGCTTGTCACGGGTCGAGCCCAGAGCCGCTCCGGGGGTGTCGGCGATGGCGTCGAGCTGGCGCTGGGACAGATCGGTCAGGTCGATGAAGCGCTCCTCGACCATGCCGCGCACGCCGTGGCGGGCGCCGAGAATCTTCGTCACCGCCCCCGCCCCGCGCAGCGCCTCGACGACGCCCACGAGCGACTGGTTGATGACCGCGGTGGGCCCGCCCGACTGACCAATCACCGCAGCTCCCTGAATGAGGTCGATCGACATTTGGCGTCTCCACACGTCCCGGACGCGCTGGCGTCATGGCGCGACTGGCCATATCCACAGCGGCCCAGGCAGCGATACACTGCCCCGCATGACGCCTGCGCCGCAGCCGCGACGAGCTTACCGCCAGGGACGCCGCTGCGCCGCTCTCTTGGCTGCGGGCCTCGCTGTGGCCCTCCTCGAAGCCTGCGCCGCTGCCCCTTCCCCAGCAACCGACCGGGCCGACCGATCGCTGGTCGCCCCCCCCGGCCGATACGCCCAGACCTTCGACGCTGTGCGGGACGTCCTGCGCGACCTGGGCCTGGCGCTGGATCGCGTCGACGCCCGTTCGGGCGTGATCACCACCGTGCCTGCCTCCTCAGGCGGGCTCTTCACCCCGTGGTCCCGTCTCGACCCGTCGCTGGCCGACGCCTTCCGCCGCACGCTGCGCTACGAGCGCGTGCGGGTGCGCGTGCGCTTTGCCCCCGTTGACGCAGAGGGCGCCAGCGAGTTCGACATCCGCCGTTTCGACAAGGGCGCCCGAGTCGTTGTCGAGGCGCTCGTCGAGCCTGTCGACAGACCAGGGCTGCGCGTCAGTCCAATCTCCCCCAGACTGGCGAGCGTGACCCGTTCCTCGGACGCTGCGCCGCCTGCTGCACCACGCGCGCCGTTCCCTTCTTCGCTGCCTGAAAGGGACGAACACCTCGAACGGGCGATCTCCCGCGCGGTGCGAAAGCGCCTTGGCTCCTAGCCTGGCTCGCTGTGTCACAGCTTCGTGGCGACCCTCGCTGACCAGCCACAGCCTTGTGTTTCACACACCCTCGCATTGGGGGATTGTGCGCCACCACTGCGCCCCGCTCCGCTTGCAAGACGATAGGGAAGCCTGTGCAGAAATCACCACAATGGATTTCCATATCCATTTTTCGATGAAAACGAGCGAATGGAGCTGAGCCATGCAGATGAACCGTGAGCGAGCGGTCTCCCGCGTCGAACGTCATGGAGCTGCGCGTTTGGCGCTCGCCGTCGAGCGCGTCTGCTCGCTCCCAGCGGCGCCGACGCAGAGTTGGTGCTCCTGCGCAGCGAAGGCGGCCTTGCCGCTGCTGACGCCCAGCGGGCGTGAAGGGGAGCAGCCTCTGTGCGCCTGCGTCGTGACAGCGCTGCTCCACAACGACGCTGGCGCGCTTCGCGTCATCCAAGCAGGCGGCGCAGGCAGCGGAGGAGAGGCAGCCGCCCGCCAGCTGGTCGCGGCGTTGACCGCCTCCGCCGTCGATGTGCGACGTCTTGACGCGGAAGGAGTCGTTGAGACCACGCATTCGCCGTTGACAGGCTTTCCCGAGGAGCCCAGCAATCCTCTGTTCAACGGCGGCCCCGTGGAACGCTGCCTGTGGCGCAGATGCAGTGCAATCAACGATGAGGGGCTGTTTCTTCTGATCGAGCTCCATGCCCAGAGCCCTGGGGCCGCAGAGCTGCGTCGCAGCCTGGCCGTCACATTCGACGCCTTTGTCTCGTCGCTGGCCCGACGAGCCGACGCCGCCTTCAGCCACTGCTGGCTGAGCGGGTCGCTGACTCGCCGGGAAGAGGAAGTGCTGCGTTTGCTTTCGCAGGGCCTGACGGTCAAGGACATCGCCCTGCAACTGAAACGCAGCCCGCACACAGTGCACGACCACGTCAAATCGCTGCATCGCAAGCTGGGCGCCTGCAACAGAGCAGCCCTTGTCGCCAAGGCACTCGGCGCCCCGCTCCGCTGACGCTGCAGCGCGCCCCAGTCCCCGTCTCTTCCCGATCG
>CAYPBL010000018.1:14877-22661 GCA_964408965.1 uncultured Phycisphaeraceae bacterium
GCGCCCCGCTCCGCTGACGCTGCAGCGCGCCCCAGTCCCCGTCTCTTCCCGATCGCGCCGTTGCGGGTACGCTTGCGCCCATGGAGCGCACCGAGACTCGCGAAGCGCGCGCCTGGCTCGAGGTGGAAGCCACCCAGTTGCTGGGGATCGACTTTGCGCCCCTTTCCCCGCGTTGCGCCAGGCCGTCGCGTCCGCGCGCCGCAGCAGAGCCCTCCTCCACCTCCACCATGACGCCGCACACGCCTGCCGAATCCTCACCGCCTCGCGACGACGCATCCCAGCGTCGCCACGCCAAAGCCGCCGCCCTCGAGGCGCTCCGCCACAGGCATGACCGGGAGTGCCCCCACTGCACCCAGGCCACCTACCACAACCGAACCGTCTTCGGCGAAGGCGACCCCGACGCCAGACTCATGTTCGTGGGCGAAGCTCCGGGGGCGGAGGAGGACCGCACCGGTCGGCCCTTCGTGGGAAGAGCCGGTCAGCTGCTCGACAAGATGATCCAGGCCATGGGGCTCACCCGGGACCAGGTCTACATCGCCAACGTGCTCAAGAGCCGTCCCCCCAACAACGCCACCCCCACAGCTGAGGAAGCCGCCAAGTGCGGCCCCTACCTGCTCGAACAGATCCGCATCATCGAGCCCGAGGTGATCGTCACGCTGGGAAGGCCCGCCGCTCAGCTGCTCCTGAAGACGAAGGAGCCCATGGGCAGGCTGCGGGGCGTGTGGCGAGAGTACGAAGGCGTCCCCGTCATGCCCACCTTCCACCCCGCCTTCCTGCTCCGCCAAGGCACACGGGAGAACCGCGAGAAGGTCTGGTCCGACCTCAAGCAGGTCATGGACAGGCTGGGGCTGGAAGATCCCCGCCACAGACGATCCTGATCGCCGTCCTCCCGCCGTCGCTGTGCTGTCCTCTTGAGAGAAATTTTTTCGCCAGCGGGAATATCCCCCGAGCTGGGCAGGTTCGCCCTTTCCTGCTGGACGGAAACGTCCGATCGAGCCAGACCCCCCCCACGAGGCCTGACGCTCTGCCCCGAGCTGGCGTCGGGCCTCGCATTTTTTTGGACCTTGCGTCAACGAGACAGCGAGCCCGCCCTTCCCGATCAGCGTCCGCACGCACACTCGGCACGCCTGCTTAGCGTGGCGCGCCGGTCTTCGCCTCAGGGTCGGACGCCTCGAAGACAAGCGTGGTCGCAGGGGGCAGCTTGACGAGCTTCTCCACCGCGTACCCCTGAATCCGCCCTGTGTCGCGGTCGTAGAGGACCGAGAAGGTCATCTCCACAGCGTCGCCCACCTTGAGATCCGCAGGAACCGAAGCCTGCGGCGCCAGGGGAAACGGCATCGTCATCGCGTCCATGCCGAAGCCCCCGTCGCCTCTGCGAAAGGCGGGGATCGGCTCGTGGTGCACCATCAGCTCGCTGGCGGGATTGTCAGGATCGGGAAGACTCACAATCCTGCCCCGCACGGTGTACAAGACCCTCTCCTCGTGCGCGTCCACTGCGGGGTCAACAGCGTCTGTGTGCTCGCCGCTCCCCGCTGGACCACACCCCTGCGCCCACACCACCCCCGTCAGCAGCGCTGCAGCCAGCGTCACGATGGGCTGTGAAGCCTTCACACCTGCTCGACGCGCACGAACCGCGCCACGCTCGCCGCGTCCTTGGCCAAGGCAGGCAGCGCAGGCATCGACCAGCTGGCCCCTTCGACCACCTGCGCCACCCGTGCCGCCCGCTTGCGGTTGGCCCAGGGGCGTCCGCCTCTGGTGCGCACCACCAGATCCTTGCTGCGACGCCGCTGCGCCCGGCGAAGCGCCCGCTGCACAGCAGGATCCTGCCGCATGAGCCGGGCGATCGTCTGCCGGTGATCTTCCCGCACAGGCACGCGCTCGACGGTGCACCGAAGCGTGGCGCCGGGCGTCAACATCGCTTCCACGAGACCTTCCATATCGCTCGCTCCCGAGAGGCGGAACCGCCAGCCAAGGCGCACTGCACCACGCCTTGAGCCTTCAGCAGGCAGCCAGTGTAGGAGCGACGGCGCCCCGCGGCCAGCGACGGCCATACACTCTCGGCCATGGCCACGCCTCCTCCCCCCATGCCTCCTTCGCCCTCTGGTCCACCAGGCGGACTGCCAGGCGGCGAGTACCCCGTGCCCCCCTTCGATCCTGATCAACCCCACCACCAGCGACCCAAACTGCGACAGGTGCGGGCGTTCAGCGCACAGCAAGGCGAGAACCTCTTCCTGGGGCTCGCCGACGCCAGACAGATCTCGCAGCGCGTCGTCCTGGTGCACCCTGCGTTTCAGATGGTCCTCCCCCTGCTCGACGGTTCGCGCACCGTGGAGCAGGTGGTGCAGGAGGTGGGCCAGGGGCTCGAACGCCCCATGCTCGAACAGCTGGTGGCCCAGCTGGACGCTGCGGGCCTGCTGGAGGGCCCCGCCTTCGACGCCATGCGCCGCGAGCTGGAGGAGCGCTTCGACGCTGCGGACCACCTGCCCCCCTCCTTCACCGCGGACTTCGCTGAAGCCCTGGCCCAGGCCGAGGCGGGCGAGACCGCGTTGAGCGACGAAGAGAAACACCAGCGCGCCCCCCAAGCCCTGCGACAACAGCTGGACCGCTGGATCGACCAGGCGCTCAAGGACGCCCCCGACCCCAGCTTCGACGAGCCCCCCCGCGCCCTCGTGGCGCCGCACATCGACTACAGCCGGGGCTGGATGAACTACGCCCACGCCTGGGGCCGCATGCGCGTCGTGGACAGGCCCGACAGGCTGGTCGTCCTGGGAACGAACCACTACGGCCAGGCCACGGGCGTCTGCGCCTGCGACAAGGGCTTCGCCTCGCCGCTGGGTCTGTGCCCCTACGACGAGGCCTTCGCCGCTGCCTTGGCCGAGGCCCTGGGCCCCGAGAACACCAACAAACTCTTCGCCCACCGCTACGACCACGAGCGCGAGCACTCGATCGAGCTGCAGATCCCTTGGGCGCAGCACACGCTGGGAGGGCCGGGCGACGAGGCGGCGCCGCTTCCCGTCTTCGCAGCCCTGGTGCACGACCCGAGCGTCAACGCCGGCGAGTCCTACGACGGCCAGGGCCTGGGGCTCGAGCCCTTCGTCGAGGCCCTCAAGCAGGCCATCGCCGCCTCCGACGGTCGCACGCTGATCGTCTGTTCCGCGGACCTGAGCCACGTCGGCCCGATGTTCGGCGACCAGGCCCCCGTGACGGGCGAAGAGGCCGACAAGCCTGACTCACTGCGCAACAAGGCCATTCAGCACGACCGCGAAATGCTGCAGCTCTTTGCGCAAGGCGACGCCCAGGCCATCGTCTCCAGCATGGCCTGGATGCAGAACCCCACCCGCTGGTGCAGCACAGGCGCCATGGTCGCGACGCTGCTCGCCCTGGAGGCGCCCCGCGTGCGGATGCTCAACTACGGCGGCGCCATCGACCAGGCTGGCTCGTGCATGGTGACCAGCTGCGCCGCAGCGATCTTCTGATGCCTGCCCTGCAGACATTCGCCATCGCGCAGGCGCTGCCGGGCCCGCCGCCGCTCTGGACCGCGCTGGGCGCAGTGGCTGGTCTGACAGGCGCCGTGCTGCTGTTGCGCGTCCGCTCCAGCGCAGGCAGGCGCCGCGCAGCGTTGGCGGACGACCCTCCGGCGCCGGAGGACCTGCCCCTGGTCAGCCCGATGACGTGGGCGGTGCTGGCTCTGGCGCTGCTCGCTGTGGGCTACCACCTCATCGCGCATGCCTTGGGCAGGACGCACATGGCGGCGCCACTGCCGTGGGTCCTGGGCGTCGCGGCAGGAGCTGCGGCCCTCTCCCTGCTGACCGACTGGCTCGAAGCCAGAGGCCTGCGCAGCGCCGACGACGCCCCGCGACATCCACCGCCGAAAGAGCCGCCAGCATGATCGTTCTGCTGCAGCGCTCGCTCGAGGCCTCCGTGGAGATGCTCGACGGCCTTGACGCGGGGGCGCGCGAAGGGATCACGAGGGGGCTGGTCGCGCTGGTGGGCGTCGAGCGGGGCGACGGCGACGTCCAGGCCCGCTGGTGCGCCGACAAGACCGCCAGACTGCGCATCTTTCCCGACGAGCAGGACAAAATGAACCGCTCGCTGCTGGACCTCGCCCGCCAGGCGCCGCAGCAGGGGCTTGGCGTTCTGGTCGTCAGCCAGTTCACCCTCGCCGGCGACTGCCGCAAGGGGACCCGTCCCAGCTTTACGGCAGCTGCGCCCCCCCACGTCGCCCAGCCGCTGGTCGAGTCGTACGCCAGGCGCCTGGAGCAGGAGCACGGCCTCTTCGTCGCCCGAGGCCGGTTCGGCGCCATGATGCGCGTCTCCCTGGTCAACGACGGCCCCGTCACGCTGATCCTGCAGCGAACAGCTGTGGCGCATGGCGAACCAGCGTAGGTCGTGTCCGCAGCGGCTCTACACTTGCGCGTCATGGCTGCCCCGGTCGAACCCGCCTGCTGCGCCCGTTTCGGCGCCCTGACCGTGCAGTGCGTGCAGGGCGACATCACCCGCCAGGAGGACGTCGACGCGGTCGTCAACGCCGCCAACGCGCAGCTGGCCCCCGGAGGAGGCGTCGCAGGGGCGATCCACCGCGCCGCAGGCCCAGCGCTCCATGCAGCCTGCAGGCCGCTTGCGCCGATCGCGCCGGGCCAGGCTGTCGCGACGGACGCCTTCGACCTTCCCAACCGCTGGGTCGTCCACTGTCTGGGCCCAGTCTATGGCTCGGACGAACCCGCTGCGGAACTGTTGGCCAGCTGCCACCGCAATGCGCTGCGCACAGCGGAGGAGCTGGGCGCCCGCTCGATCGCCTTTCCCGCCATCTCCACAGGCGTCTTTGGCTATCCCGTCGAAGAGGCCGCCCCCGTGGCGATCGGCGCCGTGCGCGAGGAGGCGCCTCGACTGCGCAGCGTGCAGCTGGTGCGCTTTGTGCTCTTTTCCGCATCGCACCTGCGCGCGTTCTGCGCTGCGCTGGAGGAGGCGGCGCGTCAGCGGACGCCGCGCTGACGGCAGGCAGGCCCGAGGCAGGGCTCGGAGAAAGACGCGTTGAAGAGACTGCGACGCATCACGCTCGCTGTGGTCGGCGCGACGGCGCTGGGCGTTGTGCTCTTCGCTGCGCTCTTCGTGCGGGGCGTCTTCGGCGTGGACGACTGGACGCTGCGGCAGATCGTCGCGCTGGCCCAGACCTACGTCGTCCCGACGATGCGCTTTGGGCGCTTCGACTTCGACCTGCCTGCCAAGGCGACGCTGGAGGACGTGCGCTTCACGTCGCCCGAGGGAATCGAGGTCCTGCGCGTCTCCCGCATCGAGCTGGCCCTTGCGGAAATGCCCCGCAAAGGCGAGCCGATCCGCATCCGCGACGTCAAGCTGATCCAGCCCCGCCTGCTCCTGGCCCGCGACGCAGCGACGGGAGGGTTCAAGGGGCTGCTCCCCTTCGTCAAGACCGACGCCGTGGCTGAACAACGTTCGCTCGAGCCGCAGCGCCGCCTCAGCGAAGTCTTCGCCCTGCGCGACCTTGCGCTGGTCGACGGCGAGCTGGTCTACGACGCAGGCGAAGGCCAACCCCCCATGACGCTCTCGGGGCTTTCGCTGACGCTGGACGTGGAACCCGCAGTCAGCCGGGCCGAGCCGGGCTGGTACAGCTTCGCCTTCAGCTCCGGCGCAGGCCCGCTCGCCCGCATGCAGGCCCGCGGCGCCCTGAGCCTGGACACGCTCGACCTCGAGCTCGAGCAGCTCAACGCGCAGCTGGATCTCAACAGCGACGACGCCTACGCCTCGCTGCCTCCCGCCCTGCAGCAGCTGCTGCGCGCTGCGCAGGCCCGGGGCGCGCTGCAGGTCGAGGTCGAGGGCGCCGTACCGCTGCGCTCCCCCAACGACGCCGACGCCCGCGCCCACGTCGAGCTTCGCGACTTCTACGTCGCCGCTGCGGGCTACCAGATTCCGCTCGAGCTTGGCGAGATCGAGCTTGCGCTGTCGAAGCGGCAGCTGCGCGTCGAGAAGGCCCTGGTCAGGACGCTGGGGGGCGCTGCCCAGCTGACGCAGGGCCTCGTCGATCTGCGCAGCCCAGGCAGCTCCCTTCCAGTCACAGCGACGCTGCAGATCGACGCACTCGAGCTGGAGCAGTTTCTCGCCTCGCGCACAGACGCCAGCGCCTCGCCGCCGCGCTTTGCGGGCCTCGTCAGCAGCGAAGTGGAGCTGCGCGCCGACGCGCGACGTCTTCCCGACTCGCTGCAGGGCAAGGGCTGGGCGCGAATCCGTCAGGGCAGACTGCTGTCGCTTCCCGTGCTCAGCGACCTTGCCCAGGCCCTGGAGGGCGCGCTGTCGGTCCTGCAGGGCGGTCGCGTCGCCCAGTCGGAGCTGCGGCGCAAGGACAAACTGGACGTCGCCTTTGCGCTGACGCCGCGGGGCCTGCGCATCGACGCCTTCGAGCTCGTCACGCCCGTGGCCCTTGCGCGGGGCAAGGGGCTCGTGGGCTACGACGGCGCCCTGGACCTGCGCGTCAGCGCGGGCGTGGTCGAACGGCTGCAGAAGGAGCTGGGCGGGATAGGCGACATTCTCGGCTTGATCACAGACTCGCTGCTGGGCTACAGGGTGACGGGCACGCTCAGCCAGCCGAAGATTCAACCCAGCCCGCTCGGGCTCTGACGCTGCGCTACACCTGCGCCAGGAAGCGCACGTCGTTCTCGAAGAGCAGGCGGATGTCGGGAATGCGGTATTTGCCCATGGCGATGCGGTCGATGCCGAAGCCGAAGGCGAAGCCCGTCCACTGCTCCGGGTCGTAGCCGACCGCTTCGAAGACCGCCGGGTCGACCATGCCGCAGCCGCCCAGCTCGATCCAGCGCGCGGGCTCGTCAGGCCGCAGGCGGATCTTCATGTAGAACTCGGCGCTGGGCTCGGTGAAGGGGAAGTAGCTGGGGATCAGCCGCACTTCCGCGTCCTCGCCGAAGTAGGCGCGGGCGAAGTGGAAGAGCGTCGTCTTGAGGTCCGCCATCGAGACGCCCCGGTCGACGTACAGCCCCTCCAGCTGATGGAACATGAAGGAGTGGGTCGCGTCGACGGTGTCGGGCCGGTACACCCGCCCCGGCGCAATGACGCGGATGGGCGGCTGCGTCCGCTCCATGACCCGGATCTGCACTGTGCTCGTCTGCGAGCGGAGCATGCGGGGCCGCTGCGTCGTGAAGGGGTCGTCCACGTAGAAGTTGTCGATGGGATCGCGCGCAGGGTGCTCGGGCGGAATGTTGAGCTTGATGAAGTTGTGCTCGTCGTCCTCGAGCTCCGGGCCCGACGCGACAGCGAAGCCCATGCGGGCGAAGATCTCGACCAGGTCGTCGCGCACGCGCGTCAGCACGTGCTCGCGGCCGAGCGGCGGCGCAAGGCCGGGCTCGGTCATGTCGATGCGCCGCGGGGCGGATCCGCCAGCGTCGCCCAGTCGGCCCCTGGCCTGCTCGTAGGCGCTCTCGAGTGTGCGTTTGAACTCGTTGAGGCGCTTTCCCAGCGCCGGTCTTTCCGCTGCAGGCGCCTCCTTGAGCGTCGCCATGAGCCTCTTGACCAGGCCCTTGCCGCCCAGATGCGCCGCCCGCCACGCTTCGAGCTGCTGGGGATGCTCCACCGCGCGCAGCGCCTCCAGCGCCTCGCGCTCCTGGGCGTCTATTCGCTCAAGGGTGCTCATGCCCGCACTGTAGCGAAGGCCGCCCGCACGGCGCCCCGCAGCCTCACGCCTGCTCGTCGCCCTGAGCCGAGTCAGCCGCGGCGCCAGCGTCCTGCTGCGCCTCAGCCGCCGCCTCCTCTTCCGCAGCAGC
>CAYPBL010000018.1:22761-40834 GCA_964408965.1 uncultured Phycisphaeraceae bacterium
TGCGCGGGCCTTGCGGAGCTTGGCAGCGAAGGCGGTTCTGCGGTCAGCCTGCCT
Source organism: uncultured Phycisphaeraceae bacterium (assembly GCA_964408965.1). Lineage (GTDB taxonomy): Bacteria > Planctomycetota > Phycisphaerae > Phycisphaerales > UBA1924 > CAYPBL01. The sequence continues at coordinate 22,816 of CAYPBL010000018.1, forward strand.
GCGCCTGCCGCTGACCCTGCCGCCGAGCTCCGGGCCCTCTTCTTCGCCGACGAGCTGGATCACGGCGAGCTCCGCAGCGTCGCCGACCCGGCGCTTGCCCAGCTTGATGATGCGGGTGTAGCCGCCGGGCCTGTCGGCGAAGCGAGGCGCCACCTCGTCGAAGAGATGCTTGACGAGCTTGGGCCCCTTCTTCAGATCGCCATAGCGATTGCGCTCCACGCGGTCCTCGTCGTCAGCCATGATGCGGTCGCCGCCGAGCCGAGCCGCAGCGAGCCTTCGCGCGTGGACGTCGCCTCGCTTGGCGAGGGTGATGAGCCGCTCGACGAAGGGCTGCACCGCCTTGGCCTTGGTCACGGTGGTGGTGATCTGGCCGTGCTCGAGGAGCCCCGCAGCGAGGTTGCGCAGCGTGGCGGTTCGATGCGCGGTGGTCCTGCCCAGCTTGTAGCCTGCCTTGCGATGTCTCATCGCCTGCTCCTTGAGCGTTGCTTCTCGAAGCTGCTCGCTCTGCTCACCCTATGGTGATCTCGAATTCGCCGCCTCCCGTCTCCACAGCGTCCGTGTCGACCGCAGGGGCAGGCTGCGTCGTCTGCACGCCCTCGGGAAGCGGCATGCCCAGACTCAGCCCCAGCTCCGCCAGCTTGCGCTTCACCTCGCGCAGCGACGTCTTGCCGAAGGACCGCACCTTGAGCAGCGACGCTTCGTCGCGCGAGACCAGATCCGCCACGGTGAGGATGTTGGCCGACTCCAGACAGTTGCTCGCCCGCACCGAGAGCTCCAGATCGCCAATGGGCATCTGCAGCTTGCGGATGAGCTCCTCGTCCACCGCCGCCGCCTGCGCCGCCTCGTCCGAGACCGTCTCGACGCCCACTTCCTGCAGCTGCACGAAGGGGTTGAGATGCTTGCGCAGGATCTTGGCCGCTTCGATCAGCGCCATTTCAGGCGTGACCGAGCCGTCCGTCCAGATCTCCATCGTCAACCGGTCGTAGTTGGTCTTCTGACCGACGCGGGTGTCCTCCGTGCGATAGCGCACGCGCAGCACCGGCGAGAAGATGGCGTCGATGGGGATGACGCCGATCTCGCGCTCCTCCTGACTGTCGTGCAGCCGCTCCGTCGCTGGGACGTACCCCCGCCCCTTCTCCACACGAAACTCCGCGTCGAAGTCCACCGCGTCGGTGAGCCTGCAGAGCACGAGGTCCTTGTTGACGATGGTGATGTTGGTGTCAGCCTCGATGAGGTCCGCCGTCACCTCGCCCGGCCCCGTCGCCGCCAGCCGCATGGTGCGGGGCTCGTCGCCCTCCAGCTGCACCACGAGGTTCTTGATGTTGAGCACGATGTCGGCCACGTCCTCCTGCACGCCGGGCAGCGAGTCGAACTCGTGCTGGGCGCCGTGGATCTTCACAGCCGTCACCGCCGCCCCCTCGATGCTCGAGAGCAGCACCCGCCGCAGACTGTTGCCGACCGTCACGCCGAACCCCCGCTCGAAGGGTTCGATGAAGAACCGCGCGAAGGTCTCGCTGCGGTCGCGAGGATCGGTGGTGATGCGGCTGGGCAGCTCCAGCCCGCGCCATCGAACGCGCTTCATGGGATCGCTCCAAGTTCGTGTTCGCCAGCAGGTTCGTGTGTTCGACACGCTGCGCCGGGGGAATCAGCGACAGACGGGCGTTGCTGGCGCCGCCCGCTGCGCCTGCTGTCCCGGCGCTGCACCGTTCGTGCTCAGGCAGCGCTCGCCGCCGCCCGGATCCGCCTTCCTTACACCCTCCGTCGCTTGCGGGGCCTGCAGCCGTTGTGCGGCACAGGCGTGTGGTCCTCCAGCGCCGTGACGCGCAGACCAGCGCCAGCCAGACCGTTGATCGCCGCTTCGCGCCCCGGGCCGATGCCCTTGATCTTCACCTCGACCTCGATCATGCCCATCTTGCGGGCCTTGCTCGCTGCGGACTCCGCTGCGCGCGTGGCGGCGAAGGGCGTAGCTTTGCGGGCGCCCTTGAAGCCCATCGTCCCCGCGGAGTCCCACGCGATCACCTCGCCGTTGGGATCCGCGATCGACACGATGGTGTTGTTGAAGGTCGCCTTGACGTTGACCACCCCCTTGACGACGTTCTTGCGGGTTTTCTTCGATTTCTTCGCCATGGCGATTCGTCTTCACCTCCGCACGGCGCCGCCCCGGCTCGCCGGAGACGCCGCTGCCTTCACTTGCGCACGCCCTTCTTGCCTGCGACGGTCTTCTTCTTGCCCTTGCGCGTGCGGGCGTTGCAGCGGGTGCGCTGGCCCCGCACGGGCAGCCCCTTGCGGTGACGGTCGCCGCGGTAGCAGCGGATCTCCCGCAAACGGGCGATGTTCTGCGCCACCTGCCGCCGCAACGCGCCCTCGACGACGTAGTTGGCGTCGATCAAGCCGTTGATCGTGGAGACCTGCTGGTCCGTCAGCTCGCGGGCCCGGATGGTCGGGTCGATCTCCGCCTGCTTGAGGATGTCGTCAGCGATCTTGGGCCCGATCCCGTAGACATAGCGCAACGCATAGCGGATGGGCTTGTTGTCCGGAATGTCGACGCCTGCAATGCGAGGCATGCCTGTTCACTCCTGCCTGTGCAGACCCGGACCTGCCGCCTCGGGCCCGCCGACTCACTCAGCCCTGCACCTGCTTGTGCTTGGGATCCGCCTTGCAGATCACACGGACCTTGCCCTTCCTGCGCACGATCTTGCAACTGCTGCAGATGCGTTTGACGCTCGATCGAACCTTCATGGCCTCTTCGCCGCCTTTCCGTCTCGTCGCTGCCTCTTCCCGCTGGGCTCAGTGCCTGTAGACGATGCGGGCCTTGGTCAGGTCGTAGGGGCTCAGCTCCACCGTCACCTTGTCCCCGGGCAGAATGCGGATGTAGTGCTTGCGCATCCTCCCCGAGACGTAGCCCAGCACGACGTGATCGTTGGGAAGCTTGACGCGGAACATGGCGTTGGGCAAGGCCTCGACCACTTCCGCCTCCAGAGTGAGCTTGTCGTCCTGCTTGGGCATGCGCTCCACCACGACGCCTTCGAGGGGGGCTGACCGACGAGCCCGCGTCCTCTCCAGCCTCAGTCTCTGCGATCGTCTCCGTCCTGCGGGAACGCCCGCAAAGCCGCTCCGCAGCTTCGCCTGAGCGATCCAGCGATTCTAGCCGCCGTCAGCGTCGTTTCCACCAGGATCATCCCATCCTCCCCCGCACGCGGGCAGGCCTGCCCTTGTCGTCGGCGCCGAGAAAGCCCGCGTAGTTGCGCATCAGCAGATGCGCCTCGATCCGCTGAATGAAGTCCAGCCCCACCGCCACGACGATCAGCAGACCCGTGCCGCCGAGAAACTGGGCCACCGAGAAGTCCACGTTCATCCAGCGGTTGACAGCCATGGGGATGACCGCGATGACCGACAGGAAGCCCGCCCCGACGAAGGTCAGCCGCTCGAGCACCGTCTCCAGGTACTGGGCGGTGCGAGGGCCTGGCCTGAGGCCCGGAATGAACGAGCCATGGTCGCGCAGCTGCTTGGCCATGTCCTCCGGGTTGAACTGGATCGTCGTCCAGAAATAGGAGAACAGGTAGATCATGAGGATGTAGAAGAAGATGTAGGGATACTGCCCCATGGCGAAGCTGTCGCTGAGGAAGCGCGTCGTCGCCGCCCACCAGCCCGTCGAACTCTGCGTGGCGTTGGCCATCCACCCGAAGATGGCGCTGGGGAAGATCATCAGGGACGAGGCGAAGATGATGGGCATCACGCCGCCGTGGTTGACGCGCAACGGCAAGTACGAGCGCTGCCCGCCGTAGACCCTTCTGCCGCGGGTGTGTTTGGCCTGCTGGATCGGGATCCGCCGCTGCGCCACCGTCATGATCACCGACCCCGCGACGACGAAGACGAACGATCCCGCCAGCAGGATCACGCCCATCCACGACAGCGCAGGCTCGCTCTGCGCCTCGATGTGCAGCAGCGAGCGAACCCAGCCAAACTGTCCGATGGGGCTGTTCTGCACCACCCACATGAAGGCCTGGGGCATGCGGGCGAGAATCCCCGCAGTGATGAGCAGCGAGACGCCGTTGCCGATGCCGAAACGGTCGATCTGCTCCCCCAGCCACATCAGGAACGTGGTCCCCGCAGTCATGGCGGCGACCGCCATCACCCACCACAGCGGATTGCCAGCCCACTGCGGGTAGATCAGCCCGCTGCGGTTGATGTACACCAGCCAGCCCAGCGCCTGCAGCACGCACAGGCCGATGGTCAGGTACCGCGTCCACTCGGTGATCTTCTGCTGTCCGGTCGGCCCCTCTTCGCGCAGCTTCTTCAACGGCTCGTACACCTGGGCCAGGATCATCAGGATGATCGAAGCGGAAATGTAGGGCATGATCCCCAGGCCGAAGATCGTGGAGCGCCCCAGCTGCCCTCCCGAGAAGATCGCCACGAAGCTGACCAGGCGGCCCGCTCCGGTTTCGTTGGAGACCTGCTGCTCGAAGAAACGCTTGAGCTCGCCCTGGTTGACGCCGGGAACCGGAATCCAGAAGCCGATGCGGTACACCACGAGCATGCCCAGGGTGAAGAGCACCTTGGCCCGCAGCTCGCCGATCTTGAAGATGTTGATGATCGCCTGCAGCATGGTTCCGTCCGTTCGTCGGGCCCTCTGCGCCCCGTTCGCGCGCGGTCAGTCCTGCTTCGTGGACGCAGCGGACGCCGCCTCCTGCTTCTCGTTGCGCAGCCGCCGCTTGAGCTTCTTCGTCAGGTTGCGAGGCGTCGGATCGCCCGAGGCCCTGTCGACGCCCCGCACGCGGTCGCGGCGCGAGCCCAGCTCGACGACGGCTCCCCCCGCCTCCTCGATGCGCTTGCGCGCCGCCGCTGAGACTCGATGCGCCGTCACGGTGAGCTTGACGTCGAGCGTCCGGTCCTTCAGGTCGCCCAGAATCTTGAGGGGACGCTTCTGGTCGCGGATGAGGCCCGCGTCGATGAGCCGCGCCGCGTCGACCTCGCCCCCCTTGGCGAAGGCGGGATGGGCGAGAATGTCGCCCAGATTGACCGTCCAGAAGCGGGTGCGGAAGCGGGCGTTGGTGAAGCCCCGCTTGGGGATCCTGCGGAAGTAGGGCATCTGCCCGCCTTCGAAGGCGGCGCGCGACGCGAACCCCGAGCGGCTGCTGTGCCCCTTGTGGCCTCGCCCCGAGGTCTTGCCCACACCGCTTGCGCGGCCTCTGCCGACGCGCTTGCGTTTGCGGTACTGACCCGCCAGCTTGGTGATGTCGTGAATCATCATGGCTCGTCGCCGCCCTTGTGCTCAGCGCTGGATGCGCCGCGTTCGCTCAGGAATCGTCCTTTGGGGTCTCCGACGCTGGGGACTCGCTCCGCTGCTGCTCCGCAGCGTCCCCCGCAGCGTCCGCTGTGGACGCCGCGGGCGCTGTGGTCGCCGCTGGAGCGGGAGTCGTCGACTCGGGTCTCGGCCCGCGTCCCCTGCCGCCGCGACCGCCCCTGCCGCCGCGACCGCCTCCTCGGCTTCCTCCCCGTCCCTGCCCGACCGTGTTGACGGGCGCCTGGGCCTTTTCGCCGCCCGCCACGGGCGCAGCGAAGACGCTGCCCCGCTCGATCATCTCGTCCACCTGGGTCGAGGCGATCTCGACGCCCCGCCGCTGCGCGACCTCCTCGCGCGTCTCGAGCTTGCGCAGGCCGTCGAAGACGGCCTTGACGACGTTCTGCTTGTTGGTCGAGCCGTAACACTTGGTCAGGCAGTCCGTCACGCCCGCCATCTCCAGCACAGCCCGCACCGCGGCGCCGGCGACGACGCCCGTACCCGGCGAGGCCGGCACGAGCTTGACGCTCGAGGCGCCAAAACGCCCCAGCGTCTCGTGGGGGATGGTCCCCCCCTGCAGCGGCACGCGGAGCATGCTCCTGCGGGCCTCCTTCTGGGCCTTCTCGATCGCGGGCGGGACCTCGTTGGCCTTGCCGTAGCCCATGCCCACCTGACCGCGGCGGTCGCCCACCACGACCAGCGAGTTGAAGGAGAAGCGTCTGCCGCCCTTGACCGTCGCTGCGGTGCGCGACACAAGGACGGTCGTGCTCTCCAGATGGCGTTCTTCGTCGAGAATCTCAGGCATGTGCTCGTTCCTGTGTTGCTTTCAGCCAGACGCCGCGACAGCGGCGCCGCTCAGAACTGCAGTCCTTCCTCGCGCGCCGCGTCGGCCAGCGCCTTGACTCTGCCGTGGTACTGGACGCCGCCCCGGTCGAAGGCCACGCGCTCGACGCCCTTTTCCTTGGCCCGTTTGGCCAGCGTCCGTCCCACAGCCGCCGCCGCCTCGACGTTGCCCGTGCTGGCCAGCCCCAGCCCCGGCTCGCGCGACGACGCCGCGACGATGGTGCGCCCCGAGAGGTCGTCGATGATCTGCGCGTAGATGTGCTTGAGCGAACGACGGACGGCCAACCGCGGCCGCGCAGGCGTGCCGCGCACGCGCTTGCGGATGCCCTTGCGTCGGCGGTTGCGTCGCTGCGCTCGGAGCTCTGCGGTGTTCATCGTGTGCGCTCCAGCCTGAACCTCTTGGCCAAGACTTCAGCCAAAGGCCTTCCCCTGCTTCCTGCGGATGATCTCGTCGGTGTACTTGATGCCTTTGCCGTTGTACGGCTCGGGCTTGCGGACCGCCCGCACCTGCGCCGCGAACTGCCCCACCAGCTGCTTGTCCGCGCCGCGCACCCTGACGAACTGGCGATCGACGACGACCTCGAGCCCCTGGGGAATGGGAACAACGACAGGGTTGGCGTAGCCCACCTTCAGCTCGAGCGTCTGGCCCTTGACCTCCGCCCCCCAGCCCACGCCGACGATTTCCAGCGTCTTCTCGTAGCCCTTGACGACGCCCTCGACCATGTTGCTCAGCAGCGAACGCGTCAGCCCCCAGTAGGCGCGGGCCTGCCTGTCGCCGGCAAGGGCCTCGTCCACCTCCACGCGCAGCAGCCGCTCGCCCTCGTCCCAGCGCACGCGGACTTCGGGCCTGTGCTCGTACTGCAGGCTCTTGCCGCCAGCCTCCACGCGCACCGCTCTGTCCGCGATGGAGACGCTCACCTGCTTGGGCACCTGGATGGGTTTCTTGCCTATGCGGGACATGACGCTTCCTCGGTGGTCCGTTCCTCAGCGCAGAGGCTCGCGGTTCCGTTCATTCGACGATGGCCAGCAGCTCTCCGCCCACGCGCTCCTCGCGGCAGCGGCGGTCGGAGAGCACGCCCTTGGAGGTGGAGACGACGCAGACGCCCAGCCCCTGCCTCGGCCGGGGCAGGTCCGCCACACGCGTGTAGATGCGTCTGCCGGGCTTGGAGGCTCTGCGGATGGAGCGGAAGACGGGCTTGCCCCCCTGCGCGTAGCGCAGCTTGACGCGGATGAGGCCCTGTCTGCCGTCGTCGATCACGTCGAAGCCTTCGATGTAGCCCTCGTCGGTCAGCACCTGGGCGACGCCGCGGCAGACCTTGCTGTTGAGGCAGTTGACCGTCTTGGCTCCGCTGCGCGCAGCGTTGCGGATGCGGGTGAGCATGTCCGCGATGGTGTCGTTTACAGGCATGTCGCCTCCTCGATTGGCCGCTGCGGGCGCGCCCGGCCCGCGACTGCGGCGCTCACCAGCTCGCCTTGCGCATGCCGGGGATCTTCCCCTCCAGCGCCAGCTTGCGAAGCATGATCCTGCTGATGCGGAACTTCCGGTACACGCCTCGGGCCCGGCCCGTCAGCTCGCAGCGGTTGACCTTGCGCGTGCTGTACTTGGGGGGCTTCTTGGCCTTGACGATCTTCGCTTTGCTCGCCATGGTCAGCGACGCTCCTCGCGTTTGCGGAAGGGCATGCCGAGCCCCGCCAGCACCTCTCTGCTCAGCTGCGGATTGGAGTTGCGCAGCACGATCGTGATGTGCATGCCGTGCGTGAACTGGGCCTTGGCCATGTCGATCTCGGGGAAGACCGCCTGCTCGGTCAGCCCCATGGAGTAGTTGCCGGCCTGGTCGAAGGCCGTGTCGGACAGGCCGCGGAAGTCGCGGATGCGCGGCGTGACCAGATGGATCAGCCGCTCCAGGAAGAACCACATCCGCTCGCGCCGCATCGTGACCATCGCGGCGGTCTCGTAGCCCTGACTGACCTTGAAGTTCGAGACGGAGCGCTTGGCCCGGATGACGACGGGCTTCTGACCGCTGACCGTGGCCAGCGTGTCGAGCACGGTGTCCTTGACGTGCGCAGGAAGCTTGGCGCCGTCCAGGTGCCTTCCCATGTTGACGTTGAGCACGATCTTCTCGAGCCTGGGCCAGGCCATGGGGTTCTTGATGTTGTGGGCGCGGGCCACCGCGGGGCCCACCTCCTGCTCGTAGAGGGCCTTGAGCCTGGGCACAACCTTCGTCGGCGCCTCCTGCTGCGCGACCGCTTCGCTCATGCCTTGCCTCCCTTGCCGCCGGCCTTGGCCCGCGGGCCGCGCAGCCTGTGCAGCTCCTTGCCGTTGCGCGCCGCGACGCGGACCTTCGAGCCGTCGGGCTTGACGACGAAGCGGACCCGCGTGGGCTTGCCGTCGACGAGCGGACTGACGTTGCTGATGTGAATGGGCGCCTCGACCTCGATGACGCCCCCCTGCGGGTTGCGCTGCGTGGGCTTGACGTGCTTCTTGCGCAGATTGACGCCCTCGACGATCACGCGGTCCTTCTTCGTGAGAATGCGGCGCACCACGCCCGTCCTGCCGCGGTGCTCGCCCGCGGTGACGATGACCGTGTCGCCTGCGCGAATGTGCCTGGGCATGGTCAGAGCACCTCCGAAGCCAGCGAGATGATCTTCATGTAGTTCCTGGCCCGCAGCTCGCGGGCGACGGCGCCGAAGATGCGCGTCCCCCGAGGGTTGCCGTCCTCGTTGATCAGCACCACCGCGTTGGAGTCGAAACGGACGTTCGAGCCGTCGGGCCTGCGCGTCGGAAACGCGGTCCGGACGACCACCGCCTTGACCTTGTCCCCAGCCTTGATGTCAGCGCCGGGAAGGGCCTTCTTGACCGTGCACACGACGCGGTCGCCCACACCTGCGGTGCGGCGGGTGAACTTGCCCCGGGCCGTCGAGCCGCCCAGGACGCGGATCACCTGGACGACCTTGGCGCCCGAGTTGTCCGCGACCTCACACCTGGATTCCTGCTGAATCACCGCAGCGCTCCTTCTGCGTCCTTAGGAAACCGCCTTCTCGACGACGCGGACCAGCCGCCAGCTCTTGGTCTTGCTGATCGGCCGGCACGGCGCCACCTCGACCCGGTCGCCGGCGCCCGAGACGTTCTCCGGGTCGTGCACGTGCAGCACGGTGCGCTTGCGCACGTACTTGCCGTACTTGGGGTGCTTGGCGACGTAGGTGACGACGACCTTGCGCGTCTTGTCGCGCCTGTCCGACTCGACCACGCCGATGCGCGCCCCCTTGACCGTCGCCTGCTCGGCGCCCTGCTGGACCTGCTGCTCGCTCACGACGACGCCTCCTGGGCCAGCTGCCGAGCGCGGCGCTCGGTCTTGAGCCTGGCGATGTCCCGTCTGATCTTGCGGAACTGGCTGGTGTCCTCGATCTTCTCCGTCACCGACTGCGTGCGCAGATCGAAGAGCTTGCGCCAGAGTCTGCGCAGCTCGACGGCGATCTCCTCGTCCTTCATCCGATGCACTTCCGCAGCCTTCATGACAGCGATCCTCCTGCGCAGCGACGCCTCACACCGCCGTCCTTCTGCCGACGAATCGGCAGCGAACCGGCATCTTCATCGCCACGCGCACGAGCGTGCGCTTGGCCACGTCCTCCGGAACGCCGCCCAGCTCGTAGAGCATCGTGCCGGGCCTGACCCGCGCAGCCCAGTAGTCCACGTCCGCCTTGCCCTTGCCCATGCGCGTCTCCAGCGGCTTCTTGGAGACGGGCTTGTCGGGAAAGACGCGGATGTAGAGCTTGCCCTGCCTCTTGAGAAAGTGCTGCGCCGCGATGCGGCCAGCCTCCAGCTGCCTGGCCGTCAGCCAGCAGCCCTCCAGCGCCTGCAGACCGTAATCGCCGAAGGCGACGTAGTTGCCGCGCGTGGCCTTGCGGTTGCGCACGCGGCGGAACTCCTTGCGGTGCTTGACTCGCTTGGGCATCAAAGGCATGGCGTGTCGCTCCGTTTCCTCGTCTCAGACGGCCTGCACAGCGATCAGCGGCGACCCCGGGCCCGGGCGCGGGCGCCGGCGGCGGCGCTCTCGCCCTCCTTCTCCTGGTCCTGTCCGTACATTCCCTTGAAGACCCACACCTTCACGCCGATTCTGCCGTAGGTCGTGCGGGCCTCCGCAAAGCCGTAGTCGATGTTGGCCTGCAGCGTCGAGAGCGGCAGCCTGCCCAGCCGCACGTGCATGCGACGGCTCATCTCGGCGCCGCCCAGACGGCCGCTGATCTGGATGCGCACGCCCTCGGCGCCGGCGGCCAGGGCCCCCTCGGCCCGCTGCTTGACGACCCGACGAAAGCTCGAGCGCTTGCCCAGCTGCTCAGCCACGCCCTCGGCGATCAGCTGCGCCTCGGTGTCGGGGTTCTTGATCTCGAGGATCTCGATGGCGACCTTGCGGCCGGTCATGTACTGCAGCTCTTCGGTGAGCCGCTCCACCTCGGCGCCCTTGGGCCCGATGACCAGGCCGGGCCGCGCGGTGCGGATGATGATCTTGAGCTCCTCGCGCGTCCGCTCGATGATGATGTCCGAGACGGCCGCGAAGGGCGGCGTGCGGTTGAGCCGCTGGTCGAGAAACTCGCGGATGCGGCAGTCCTCGACGAGCAGCTCGCCGTAGAGCGCCTTGGGCGCGTACCAGCGGCTGCGGTGCGTCTCGGTGACGCCGAGGCGGAACCCCAGCGGGTGCGTCTTCTGTCCCATCAGGCAACCTCCTCGACGCCCACGACGATGTGGCTCTTGTGCTTGCGGTAGGGGTGCGCCCTGCCGCGGTCCTTGGGGCGAAAGCGCCGCAGTCCCGGCGCCTTGTCCGCCCAGGCGCAGGCGACGCGCAGTTTGGTCACGTCCGCGTCGGCCTGCTCCGCGTCGGCGATGGCCGTCCGCAGCGTGCGCAGCGCCATCTTCGCCGCCCGCTTGTTGCAGAACGACAGCGCGTTGTACGCCTCGTCCACGCGCTTGCCGCGGATCAGGTCCACCACCAGCCTGGCCTTGCGGGCGCTGGTGGGGACGTAGCGCGACTCGCTGACGAAGATGGCGATGTCCTTGGGGGCGCACGACAGCGCCGAGGCCAGCTGCTCGATGTCCGAGCGCCTGGCGCGCGGCTCGCCCCTGCCGGCCAGCCAGTTCCGCAGCGCCGAGGCCGCGTCGAGGCCGGGCCTGTCCAGCGCCTCAGCGAGCGTCCGCTCGTCCACGCCCGCCCGCTGCATCATCGCCTTGAGTTTTCCGCTGTGGATCCGCACCTGCTGCGCCTCCGACGATCACCTGCCGCGGGTGATGCCTTCCTTCTTGTTCGTGTGGCCGCGGAACGTGCGGGTGAAGCTGAACTCGCCCAGCTTGTGCCCGACCATGTCCTCGGTCACAAAGACGTCCAGAAACGCCCTGCCGTTGTGCACCTGAAACGTGTGGCCGACGAACTCCGGCACGATCGTGCAGGCCCGGGCCCACGTGCGGATCGGCGCCTTGCGGTTCTGCTGGTTGAGCTTCTCCACCTTGCGGTAGAGCTTCTCGTCGACGTATGGGCCTTTCTTCAGCGATCTGGACATGACGCTTGTCGCTCCCTGCTGCTCGCTTTTCCGATCACTTCAGCTGCCCGTAGCGCTTGCTCTTGCGCCGGCGGATGATGAGCTTGGACGAGGACTTCTTGCGGTCGCGCGTCGAGCCGCCCTTGGCGGGAACGCCCGTGGGGCTCACCGGCGCGCGGTTGCCCTTGCTTCTCCCCTCGCCGCCCCCCAGCGGGTGCGACGCGTGGTCGCGGGCCACGCCCCGCGTGATGGGCCTGCGGCCCTTGTGCCGATTGCGCCCAGCCTTGCCCAGCTTCTGCAGCTGGTGGTCCGGATTGCCCACCTGCCCCACCGTCGCCCGACACTCCACCGAGACCTGCCTGATCTCGCCCGAGGGCAGCACCAGCGTGGCCAGTCCGCCCTCACGGTTGCTCAGCCTGGCGGAGGAGCCGGCCGAGCGACACAGCTGCCCGCCCTTGCCCGGCTGCAGCTCCACACAGTGCACGTCCAAGCCCGTGGGGATGAACTTCAGCGGCATGTTGGCGCCGACCCGCGGCTCGATGGCCTCGTTGGACGAGAGCACCTCGTCGCCCACCTGCAGGCCAAGCGGCGCCGGGATGTAACGCTTCACGCCGTCGGCGTACTCCAGCAGCGCGATGTGGCAGGTGCGGTTGGGGTCGTACTCGATCGCGGCCACCGTCGCGGGAATCCCCACCCGGTCGATGCGCTTGAAGTCGATTCGGCGGTACAGCCGCTTGTGGCCGCCGCCGCGACCGCGACAGGTGATGACGCCGTGGTGGTTGCGCCCGCCCTTCTTCGGCAGCGGCGTCGTCAGGCTCTTCTCCGGCCTGCGCTTGGTCACCTCGCTGTGCAGGTTGACCGAGGCGTTGCGCCTTCCGGGGCTCGTCGGCTTGTACTTGCGGATCGCCATGGTCGTGCTCGCTTGGCTCCTGGGCGCCTGGGCTCGTCAGAAGAGCTCGATCGTGTCCTCCGGGTGCACCTTGACGACGGCCTTCTTCGTGGGCGTCTCCTGCACGTAGCCGTAGCGATAGCGGCGGAGCTTGCCCTTGCGGACCATCGTCGAGACGCCCACGACGCGCACGCCGTAGAGCTCCTCCACCGCCTGCTTGATCTGCGGCTTGGTCGCTCTGCGGTCCACGAGAAAGGCGTGGCGGTTGTGCTCCGCCGCCTCGTTCGTGGCCTTCTCCGTCACCAGCGGCTTCTTGATGATGTGCAGGGGGTTCTTCATGACGCCGACGCCTCCGCCCTGGCCTTCCTGGCCGACTTGTCGGTCTTCGAGCTCGGGCCCGCGAGCCAGGCCTCCAGGTCCTCGCGGCTGATGAGCAGCGTGCGGTGGTTGAGCATGTTGAAGCAGGTCAGCTCGTGGGCGGCGCAGGTGTCGACGAAGTCGATGTTCCGCGCCGCGAGCCTGGCGTTGCGGTTGGCCGGCGCCAGCGCCGCCAGGCACGAGCGCTCGATCCCAAGCGCCTTGAGCGTCTGCAGAAAGTCCTTCGTGCGCGGCTGCTCGAAGGTCAGGTCGTCGACCACCACGACCTCGTTGTCCACGAGCTTGGCCAGCAGCGCGTTGCGGTTGGCCTTGCGCCGCATCTTCACGGGCATGTCCAGGCGGTAGTGCTCGCGCGTGCGGGTCTTGGCGAAGGTCACGCCGCCGCCGCGACGGATGGGCGTGCGGATCGCCCCCATGCGCGCCCGACCGGTGCCCTTCTGCCTGTAGAGCTTGCGCGTCGAGCCCTCGACCCGGCTGCGGTTGCGCGTGCGGGCCGAGCCCTGCCTGAGGTTGGCGTGGTAGCGCACGTACGCCTGCTTGATGAGAGCGGGATTGACCTCGCCCCCCAGCGACCGCTCGTCGATGGACAGGCTCCCCACCTGCTCGCCCTTTTTGTTGTAGACCGGCGTCTCCATGCGAGCCTCGCTTCTTCCTCGCCTTGGGCAGCGGACCGGCGTCGGCCGCTGCTGTTTCGCCCTGGCTGACGCTCCCGCGTCCGCGGGCGCCAGCGTTGACTCGGCGATCCACCTCAGGCTTGTGCTCGCCCAGCGGTATCCCTCAGGACCTGCTGGGCCGACGGGCCGCTTCGACGCGGCCCGCCGCTGATCATCGCTGCTCCGTCACGCTCCTCGTCCTCTCCCTTCCACAGCTCCTCCCACCCCCGCCGCTGCGACGGGGCCCCAACCTTAGGCCGCGGAAAACGCCTTGGCCCTGCTGGCCTTGCTCTTGTACAGCCGCCTGGCCGGCCGCAGCTCGACGACCGAGCCGTTGGCGCCCGGCAGCGCCCCGCGGACGAGCACGAGCCCCTCCTCAGGCTTGCGCTCCAGAATCTCCAGCGAGCGGACCGTGACGCGCTCAGCCCCCATGTGCCCAGCCATGCGCTTGCCCTTCTTGGGCTTGGGGCCGGTGCCAGCGTTGCTCGAGTGGCCAGCGATCGAACCCGGCGAGCGGTGCTTGCGCTCCACGCCGTGGCTGGCCAGCTGCCCCTTGAAGTTGTGCCGCTTCATTCCCCCCTGGTAGCCCTTGCCCTTGCTGACGCCCGAGACGTCGACGAAGAGCACCCCCTCCAGCGCCTCGACGCCCAGCGTCGAGCCCAGCTGATACTGCTCCAGCTCCTCCTCCTCGACACGGAACTCGCGGTGCACCCGCAGCGGCGGGGCGCCGGCCTTGGCGTCGTGGGCGATGAGGGGCATCGTGGATCGGCGGGGCTTGACCTCGTCGAAGCCGATCTGCACCGCAGCGTAGCCGTCCCGCTCGGGCGTGCGCAGCTGCGTGACGTAGCAGGGCCCCACCGCCACCACGGTCACAGGATGGCTGCGGCCCTGGTCGTCGAAGCGACGGGTCATGCCGATCTTCACGCCGAGCACTGTGGGAGGCATCGCTGCGGTCTCCGAAAGGGCGCTTACGCCTTGATCTTGACAAAGACGCCCGCAGGGACGACGAGGCGGTTGAGGGCCTCGACAGTGCGGGCGTTGGGCTCGATGATGTCGATGATGCGCTTGTGCGTGCGGATCTCGAACTGCTCGCGGGACTTCTTGTCGATGTGCGGGCCGCGCAGAACGGTGTACCGCTCGATTCGCGTAGGCAGAGGCACCGGACCAGCCACCTTCGCATTGGTGCGCTTGGCGTGCTCGACGATCTCCTTGGCCGAGGCGTCCAGCGCCTGATGGTCGTAGGCCTCCATTCGGATTCGAATCTTGCCCGCTGTCATCGCTGCTCCACCCGCATGCCTGGCTCGTCTGCACGTCTCCGCTGCTGTGCGGCGTCTCCCAGCGTGCCCGCCTCAAGCTCGACGCGATGCGTCGCCCACAGCTGGCCGCGTCAGACCGCTGCTCGCTTGTGCGCTGATTGACGCGCTGAGCTGTCAGGCCCACGCAGCCTGACAACCCGCGCTCCACTGTCGCCAGCGGAGCTGAACGGCGAAAGATACAGCCCTGCGCTCCATTGTCAAGCGCCATGCCCCCTTCCGAGCGCATTTCCTGTCCCTCGCCGGGGGTGGTCCAGCGAACGAGCGGCTTGCCTCGGAGGCCTGCCCAGCCGATCATCTCCTGCAGGCCCCCCGTGTGCGCCATGCAGCAACGCCCGTCGCTGCGGTTGGCCCCCGAGCCTGCCAGCGTGCAGACCAGGCCAGCACCGGGCCAAAACTGGGCCAGAACCGGGCCAGGAACGGATCAGCCCGACCAGACAGGACCATCGCCATGTTGGGGAGAACACGATCCCGCCCCGCCCCGCCGCGCCTGCTTCTGGGGCTCAGCCTCGCCGTGGGGCTCTTCAGCAGCCCAGCAGCGGCGCAGCAACCCGATCCCAGCGACAGGACAGTCGAACTCGCCCCCACGCCCCATCGCGTGGCGAGTCTGGGACTGTCGATCCGCCCTCCCGTGGGAGCCCGCGTTCAGGCGCAGCAGCTGGGCCAGGCTGAAGCGAGTCTGGTCGTCTTCGCTCCCGACGGCTCTTGGAGACTGTTGATCCGGGAAGCCCGCACCAGCGACGCTGCGCTGACCCCGCTCAAAGCGGCGCAGGAGCTCCTCAAGCAGCTGCAGGCCGCCCGGGCGGTGAGGGACGCCCGCACCAACCAGATTCGAGGCAGCAGCGTGCAAACCCTCGCTGAGCCGCAGGCGATGGAGCTCGCGGGGCTTCCCGCAGCGAGGTTCTATGCTGCGGTTCCCAAGCTCAACGAGGCCCCCGTCGTCTCCGGATACACGCTCGTCCAGTCGGCGCCCGGTCGATTCATCGTGGCGGAGCTGGACTGTCTGCTGGCCGACTACGACCGGGTGCGACCTGTCTACGAACAGGTGCTCGACACCCTCGTTGTCGACGACCCCGCAGAGGCTGAAGCCGCCCGCGCCGCTGTGGTGCTGGCGGGAGAGCAGTTGCTGGCGTCGCTGGATCAGGAGGCCCTGAAGGCCTTGCTGCCCAAGGCCCCGCTCTGGTGGCGCCATTACGTTCCCGCCGCTGGCGACGCGCCGGAGCGCGAGCGAGGGTACCAGCGCATCGAGGTCCGCATCGGCCAGCGGGGCGAGCTCGATCCCCGCAGGCCCAAGGCCCGATGGAGCGTCGAGGACCGCGAGTACGGCTTCCTGGCCTCAGCGATCGGCCGCTTTCTGGACGGTGAGCGGATCGTCGACAGCCAATCGCTCTTCTTCCTCTCCTTCGACCGCAGTAGAGAGGCATGGGTCGTCCGCATGACGGTCAGGCAGGGCGACAGGCGGGCCAACTGGACCGAAACAGGCGTGCGCGAGGGGGACGACATCAAGGTCACCGCGGACCAGCCTGGCTCGACGCCTCTCCTGAAGCACTGGAAGAAGCCCCCCCAGGCGTACCTCTCGCAGGTGGAGGTCTATCTGCTGCCCCGCATCCTGGCCAGCAAGGGCGTCGAAGCGTCCTTTGGCTTCTACCGCTACGTCTCCGCCCTGAACGACATCGCCCTGCGCCGCGACACGCTCACGCGACTCACGGACGACGCTGAGGCGCACTGGCTGCTGGAGACGCGCACGAGCGAGGACGCAGGCTTGACCCGCATGACGCTGCGAGAGGACGGCTCACCCCTCCGGCGCGTCCTGCCTGACGGCTCGGTGATGGAGCCCATCACGCTCGAGGCCCTCAAGGCCCTGTGGCGGCGCAAGGGCCTGCCGCTGAGCTGACAGGGGGTCCGGGCTGCTGTCAAGCAGCCATCCACGAACAGCGCGCAGGCCCGTTCGCTGTGTATGGGCTGCGGCGCAGACGCCGTCTGCACGCGGCGCGCAGCCTGCTGCGCCGCTTCGAGCCTGACTGTCGATCGCGACGCCGCGACGCCCGCCTCGACCAGCCGATGGCTCGAGCGTGGGAGTGGACGGACACGCACGGTCGATCACGCAGGCGCGCTGCGCCGCGTTCCGCTGGGGCGGACACGTCGCCTGGGCCGCAGCGGCGATGCTCTGCGGAGCAGCTGCGCAGGGCCAGGTCGCCCGCACCGTGGAGCAGCCCTACGTCGAGATCGCCCTGGACCTGCCCAACAGCGACGCCCCTGCCTTCGATCTGTGCCTCAGCGACCACGCGGAGCCAAGCAGACTGGAACTGCTGCGACAGGCGCTGGCGGCGATGGACGATCCGCAGGCCTTCTACGCCCTGCGTTTTCCGCGCCTGCCCAGCTCCTGGAAGGAAGCGTGGAAGACGCTCAAACAAGCGAGGCGGCGCTCGGGAACGCTCCGCGACAGCCAAGGCGGGGTCTTCGTGCTCGACCGCGATCTCCGCAGGGCCCTGCAGCAGGGCTGGGCCGACTGCCTGAGCTTCACCTTCGCGGACCTGCTGGCCCGCATTCGGCTGCGCCGCCCCCAGGCCAGGCTCAGCGTCGTCGGCGCAGACGCGCTGCTGGGCGCCGCGTCACCCGACCTGACCGCGGCGCTGGCGGACCAGCTGGACTTCCGCGTCGAGAAGGCGCCTCCCTCGCTCCAGCGCGCCTTGGCGCGCAAGCGGCGCACGTGGGCCCGCAAGGGGCTGTCCCCCGAAGCCCTCTCCGCCCAGACCGCTGCGTGGCTGTTGCGAAAACGCAAACGCCGTGGCGCAGGCGCACCGTGGCTGCTGATCGATCCCGTCCCGGGCGACGCGCCGTTGGGTGTCGATGCGCAGCCAGAAGCCCTGACACAGCTCACCCAGGCGCTGCCCCCTTCTGTCAGCAAGACATGGACGCAGGCGCTGCAGCAGGAGCAGGCAGACCCCACAACCGTCACGAAGCCCGTGGAGACGCCGCTGCCTTCAGAGGCTCCCCCGCCAGCGGAGCCGCAGCCGCCGCAGCAAACGCAGCCTCCCGCGCCGCAGCCCGAGCCACAGGCCGATCCAGCGCCCGAGCCTTCACCGCAGCCTGACCCACGCCCCGACCCACAGCCTGCGCCGCCCCCCAACCC